>JAPKBR010000064.1 GCA_028823345.1 Planctomycetota bacterium | reverse complement strand
CCTTACTGTCAGTCCGCGCCTGATCGACACGCCCTTGGTCCTTGGCCTGCTTGTCGGCACGCGCCTGATCGATGCGCTCCTTGGCCTTGGCCTTAGCGGCACGCCTCGCATCGGTGATGCGCTTGGCCTCCACTTCGAGGTCCTTCGCCGGAGCACGCCCAGCACGGGTCAAGAGCTGGCTGTAGTAGAAGACGAACTCTTCCCCCGAAAGGTCGCCGCTCTTGTCCGCATCTACGCGAACCATGTCCCGCTGAGGGATGCCTACAGCCGTGGCTTCCGCCCGGTTCAGCAAGCCGTCCTGGTTGGCATCGGCCTTAGTGAAGATCGTGCGGACCTTCTTGAGGGAGACTCCCTTGCTCTGGGCTTGGGCGCCCCCAACGAGGATGAGTCCGAGGATGATCAATTGAGTGGATTTCTGCATGGGGCCCTCCTTAGGGCGGGATTTGCTCACGGGGTAGCCAAGTGCGAATGGCATGCCAACCGCCCCGGGGCCCCAAATCCTAACCCGAGAGCGCCTGAGGGGGGCCCATGTGGATCGGGCAACCCCCTTGAGGACGCTCTCTGTCCCTGGGATGGGACAGTGAGGCTTGGAGCGCCTGGGGGGGGTCTCCAGGCCGCTGCCCACCACTTGTGCGCCCTTCCCCAGTCTCGATCGTTGTCCCGGAGGGGAATCCCTTGTACAAACTGTTTTCACAACGGTCCCGGCGGGGCCATTCCACTCCGGCTGGAGGTCACATCCCCTTTCGTGATCCCCATGCCATCTCCCCCCAGAGAACCCAGAGCACCTGTGTTGACCATGCATCAGCTCGCGCCTCTTAGTGATGGCGCTGACAAGTTTATTGCCACGCGAGCCGCCTACGGCAAGGCCCTCCTCGAACTTGGAAATCAGCATCAGGACGTAATCGTCCTGGATGCGGATCTTTCCGGTTCTACCAAGACCGCAGTGTTCCGCAAGGCACACCCGGATCGATTTTTCAACTGCGGAGTTGCCGAGTCCAACATGATGGGCACCGCCGCGGGTTTGGCCTGCAGCGGGCGCACCGTGTTCGCCAGTTCCTTTGCCATGTTCGCCACGGGCAAGGCTTGGGAGCCCATCCGCCAGACGATCTGCGTCCCCAGCATGAACGTCAAGATTTGCGCAAGCCACGCGGGCCTGACCGTGGGCGAAGACGGCAAGTCCCACCAAATGCTGGAGGACATCACGCTAATGCGCGTGCTGCCCAACATGAAAGTCATTGTTCCGGCCGACTCCGTGGAAACGGCCGAGGCCGTGCGCCTTGCCTATGAAACCCCCGGACCGGTTTATGTGCGCCTTTCCCGTGCGTCGACCCCGGTCATCTTTGGCGATGATTATCGCCTTGAGCTCGGACGTGGGTCGCTCCTGCGGGAAGGCTCCGATGTTTGTATTGCCGCATGCGGTGTCGAGTTGGCCGAAGCCCTGATCGCTGCGGACATTCTTGCAAGTCGCAACATTGAAGCGAGAGTTGTCAACCTCGCGTGCATCGACCCGATCGATGTGGACCTAATCGTGGATTCGGCCGAACGCTGCGGAGCTATCTTGACCGCCGAAGAACATCAAATCCGCGGAGGCTTCGGCGACGCGGTTGCCCAAGCGGTGGTTCGCCATCACCCGGTACCCATGGACCTTGTAGGCATGGACGATTCCTTTGGCCAAAGCGGCCCGGCCCCAGACTTGATTCGACACTACGGCCTCGACGGTGCCTCCCTGGCAGACCGCGCCGAAAACCTCATTAAACGCAAGAAGCGCTAGTTATGACCCTATCAAGAGAAAAGGCAACGAACATCCGCAAAGTGGCCCGAGAAGTGCGCCTGGACGTCGTACGCATGGTTCACGCCGCAGCCTGTGGTCACCCCGGCGGCCCATTGGGCATGGCCGATTTCATGACCACATTGTTCCTTGAGCACCTGAACCTGACTGCGGAGAATCGCCTCGCCGACGATCGCGATCGATTCGTGCTTGGCAACGGGCACACCTGCGCCGGGTACTATGCCCTCTTGGCCCAGAAGGGTTTGATTTCAAAGGATGCCCTTCTGACCTTCCGCAAGATGGGCTCCCCTTTGCAGGGCCATCCCAACCGCAACCTGGACTTGGGGATTGATTTCTCCACGGGTAGTTTGGGGACGGGCCTTTCCGTGGCCCAGGGCATGGCCTTGGGTGCGCGCTTGAATGGTTGGGACTCGCGGGTCTATTGCACCTCTAGCGACGGGGAAAGCCAAGAAGGCCAGATCTGGGAGGCCGCTACCAGCGCGGCTCACTGGGGCCTTGGCAACCTGACCGTAATGGTGGACTTCAACAACATCCAAATCGACGGCCCCATGCGGGAAGTGATGAATGTGCGCGACTTGGAAGCCAAGTACAAAGCATTCGGTTGGCACGCGGTCACCGTGGACGGTCACGATGTGGTTGCCGTTGACCAAGCCCTTTGCGCCGCCAAGGAAGTGGCAGAGCAACCCTCCGCGATCATTGCTGTCACCACCATCGGCAAGGGCGTTTCCTATATGGAAGACACCTCAGCTTGGCACGGTTGTGCGCCGAATGACGAGCAATTGGCCCAAGCTCTGGAAGAACTGAGCGCGCCGGTCTCTTGAGCCAGCGACCGACTCTTCTTGGCGGCTGGGTACTTGGCCTTGCCACGGGAGTACTCCTGCTGACCCTGGTGCAAGCGGTACTCCAACGGGGTAAGCGCCAAGATCTCGCCCGCTATGAGCTGGTTAGCTCCTACGCCCGGGACGCGTTTGTACGCCAGGTGGACGACCAAGAACTGCTGGATGCGGCCCTTGAGGGCATGTTGGAGAGCCTAGATCCCTATTCGCGCTTTTACCCACCGGTGGAGGCTGTGCAGCTCGAACGGGAGACGGGCGGGCGCTATGAGGGGATTGGCGCCCTATTTCACACACTTGACGGACAACGGCACGTGCTCTTCACCCTGCCAAACTCCCCCGCCCGAGCAGCCGGCCTAAGGGTCGGCGATGGAGTGCTGGCGCTCAACGGCGAAGACCCCAGAGACTGGGACGATCAAAAGTTCCGCGAAACCCTAGCCCCCGAATCCGGTGAAGCGGTGACCCTTAGCGTGGTCGATTTGGATGGGAAAGAACGGGATGTGCTGGTGGACGCGGGAATCTTAGTGGACCCTAGCTTGCGGCATATCCGAATGGTTTCGGCTACGCCCCCCGTGGCGTGGATTTCGGTCAACTCTTTCTCGCGCGAGACAGCGGGCGAGTTAGTCCATGCCTTAGGCCAACTTGAAAGCGAAGCGCCACTTGCCGGACTTGTCTTGGACTTGCGGGACAACCGTGGAGGAGTCTTGGACGCGGCGGTTGGGATTGCCCAGATGTTCCTAGCCGACGGGGTGATCGTCGAAACCCAAGGCAATGGAACGAAGAACGTGACACGAGCAACACCCAGCGGGGTCACCCATGGGGACCTGCCACTGGTCGTTCTGGTCAACCAGTTGTCGGCCAGCGCCTCCGAGGTTTTGGCATCGGCCCTGCAGGATCACCGGCGTGCGGTGTTGGTGGGAATGGAAACCTACGGCAAGGGCGTAGTGCAAACCATTCGGCGCTTTGAGCCCTGGGGAGCCCGGGCAAAAGTGACTAGCGCGTACTACTACAGCCCCAGCGGCCGCAATTTCGAGCGCACGCTGGCCGAAGGAAAAACCACCGGTATTCAGCCGGATGTAGCCCTCCTGATTGATGCGCAGGAACGCAGAAGCATCAGCAACTATCTAGGTTCCCATCAACCAAACGCCCAAGAAGAGGCTCTAATCCGGCAATGGGAGGCAAAATCGGGACTTGAACTCCTGCCCCCCGCACCCGTGGATCGGGCCCTCGAAACGGCCCTTGATATCCTTCTGGGCAAGGACCTGGACCTCAATAACTAATTCCATGTCGAATCTTATCCTGGGGATCGAATCGTCCTGTGACGAAACTGCAGCAGCGGTCGTAGAATCTGGTCGTCGTGAAGTGGCCAGCGTGGTCCACAGCCAAATTGACGAGCACGCCAAGTGGGGCGGCGTGGTGCCCGAGATTGCCAGCCGTAGCCACTTGGAACAAATCCTGCCGGTACTCGACCGTTGCTTGAGCGAAGCGCAAGTGGAGCTCACGGACCTGGCTGGCATTGCAGTCACCAACCGGCCGGGCTTGATCGGGTCACTGTTGGTTGGAGTCGGCGCAGCCAAGGGTTTGGCCCTGGCCACCGACTTGCCCCTAGTGGGGGTCGACCACATCAAGGCCCATGTGTACGCCGCCACCATGGACTTAGCCCACGACCCCTACCCCGCCATCGCACTGGTTGTGTCGGGTGGGCATACAGCGCTTTACCTAGCGGAAGGAGCACTTTCCATGACGCCCCTGGCGAGCACCTTGGATGATGCAGCGGGAGAAGCCTTTGACAAGGTCGCGCACATGTTGGGGCTCTCCTACCCTGGAGGTCCTTCGATCTCAAAGCTTGCCCTGGAGGGTGATCCCAAAGCGATCGCCTTTCCGCGCTATCGACCCAAGCGCGGAGGCTTGGGATTTTCCTTTAGCGGACTCAAGACCGCGGTGCTCTACCACCTCCGGGGCGGAGACGCCCTAGCGCCGACTCCCGCGCCTGAAGACATTGTCGAGCGGGCCAACGTCGCGGCCTCTTTCCAGGAAGCCGTTGTGGATGCCCTGGTCAAAATGACCCTGAAAGCTGCCAAGGAACACAACCTGACCCAGGTTCTGGTGGCCGGGGGCGTGGGCTGCAACCAGCGCCTCCGAGAGGTCTTCGCCCAGGCGAGCGAACCCGAGGGCATCCATGTCCATTTCCCTCCCCCGGACCGTTGCACCGACAATGCGGTGATGATCGCGGGCCTGGGTTGGCAGCTGTTTGAAACGGGGCAAGCTGGGGATCTGAATTTGGATGCCTCGCCGCGCTGACTCCATCGCCCCTCCAGCAGCCCTTGCCGGTACAATCCCCGCCAGTGGAAAAGACGGACCTTGAAGCCTTGCTGACTTTGGTACGTGACGGAGGGACCTCTGTTACGGATGCGATGCATTCCTTGATCCACTGGCCGACCCAGGATCTAGGACACACCAAGTTGGATTTGCAGCGGGGAGCTCGCTGTGGGCAGCCCGAGGTGATTTTTGGGGCGGGCAAGACCCCCGCGCAGTTGGCGGAGTTGACCGAGGCCATGCTGACTCACCATCCGCGGGTGTTGATCACCCGGATCAGCGCCGAGGGCGCCCGGGAGGTCTTGGACACGGTCAGCGACGCCCAATATGAAGAGGACGCCAACCTGGTCTGGGTAGACCGCGAGCCCCGCGAGGGCGAGGGCCTCGTGTTGGTGGTCAGCGCAGGGACCAGCGACCGCAGCGTAGCCCAAGAGGCGCTCCACACAGCGCGCCTGATGGGCGCCCGGACAGAACACTTAGCGGACGTGGGGGTCGCCGGTTTGCACCGCCTAATGGGTCATGTGGACCGCCTACGGGAAGCCCGCGCCCTGGTTGTGGTGGCAGGCATGGAGGGCGCCCTGCCCAGCGTGGTGGGCGGTTTGGTGGACCAACCCGTGATCGCCGTGCCCACATCCGTTGGATATGGCGCTGCGTTCGGCGGAGTCGCCGCCCTACTCGGTATGCTGAACTCCTGTGCTGCCGGGGTCACGGTGGTCAACATCGATAATGGCTTTGGTGCGGGTTATGCCGCAGCGACGATCAACCGAATAAAAACCCCCGATCACAAATGAGCGAATCCAAGCAAGCATGGCTGGCCCTTGAGAACGGCGAAGTATTTGAGGGCCTGAGCGTTGGCGCCGAAGGCGAAAAGGGTGGTGAGCTGGTATTCAACACCGCCATGACGGGCTATCAGGAAATTCTGACTGATCCCTCCTATGCGGGGCAGGCGGTTTGCATGACCTACCCGATGATCGGCAACTATGGCATCTGCCCCGAGGACTCGGAGTCTGCACGTGCTTGGCCCGAGGCATTTGTGATGCGGGAGGTTTGCAGAACCCCGTCCAATCACCGATCCCAGATGACCCTGCCCGACTGGCTCATGGAACAGGGCATCGTGGCCATCGAAGGGGTGGACACGCGCCGCATCACGCACATGGTGCGCGAACATGGATCCCTGCGCTGCATCGTTTCCACCGAGGACAGCGATCCCAAATCCCTTGTGCAAAAGGCCAAGCAGGTTCCGGGCACAGCTGGCCGAGACCTGGCGGCAGAGGTCTCGTGCAAGAAGCCCTACACTTGGAACGAAGGCTATGAGGGGAGCTACCCAACCGAAATGCCCATGGTCCACGACGAGCGATTGAAAGTGGTCGCCATCGACACCGGCATCAAGCGCAACATCTTGCGCAGCTTGGTGCATGTGGGCTTCGATGTGACAGTGGTGCCCTCATCCACCAGCGCGGACGAGATCTTGGCCCTCGATCCGGACTGCATCTTCCTGTCCAATGGACCGGGAGACCCCTCGGCTGCCAAGAGCGTTATCGAATCCGCCAGCGTGCTCGTGTCCAAGAAGCCCGTCTTTGGCATCTGCTTGGGACATCAGATCCTTTCGATTGTCTTTGGAGCCAAAACATTCAAAATGCCCTTCGGTCACCACGGAGCCAACCATCCGGTGCGCGACGAAACCACGGGTAGGGTAGAAATTAGCTCGCAAAATCACTCCTATGCAGTGGAACTGGAGTCCATGCCGAAGGAGTTGGAGTTGACCCACATCAACCTGAACGACAACACGGTAGCGGGGATGCGCCACCGCCAGTTGCCGGTCTTCAGCGTGCAGTATCACCCGGAAGCCGCGCCGGGCCCCTTGGATTCGACCCACCTGTTCATGCGCTTCCGCGAACTGGTTCTGGACCAGCGTTCAAAGGTCTAAAGCATCGAGACCGGGTCCACGTCTACGGTGATCCGCGGCCGATGGTGCCGTTCCACAAAGGACTGCAAGAGGTTGCGTGTCTTGTCGAGGAGTTCGCTGCTCGGGCCAGTCTTGAGCAGGAAATTTCGACGGTGACGGTTCCGCAAGAGCGCAATCGGTGCTGGTGCAGGACCAAGAATCTGGACCTCATCGTCGGCTAGGTGATGTTCGAGGACTTCGCCGAGATGATTGGCGGTCTTTTCCACCAAGGCCTCATCCTCGTCCTCTAGTACCACCAAGATGATCCGGCCATAGGGCGGATAGTCGAGCTCGTCGCGCAGGGGAAGCTCGTATTCCACAAAGGCCCGATAGTCATGGGTCGCCGCGTGCACGATAGCCGGGTGCTCGGGGGCGTGGGTTTGAACGAGAATCCTGCCCGGGAGTTCTCCCCGTCCGGCTCTTCCCGCAACTTGACAAAGAAGTTGAAAGGTGCGTTCCGATGCGCGGAAGTCCGCCAAGTGCAGAGAAGAATCCGCACTCACGATTCCCACCAAAGTGACCCCTGGAAAATCCAAGCCCTTGGCGATCATTTGGGTTCCCACCAGGATGTCGACTTCGCCCGCACCAAATTGGCCCAGAACCCGCTCGTAGTCCTCTTGACTATTCATGCTGTCCGAATCCATGCGCGCAACACGAGCATCAGGGCAAAGAGATTTCACGGCCTGCTCTACCTGTTCGGACCCTTCTCCCAGAAAACGCAACCCAGGCGCCTTGCAAGTGGGACACTGCTTGGGAGGGCGTCGCTCTGCGCAACATCCGTGACAAACGATGCGCTGCAGCTTGCGGTGAAACACCATGGAAGAATCGCATTGGTCGCACTTAACGACCGCTTTGCATTGAGCGCACCAAAGGACAGGCGCGAAGCCCCGCCGATTCTGAAACAGAATCACCTGCTCTCCGCGCTGGATGGTTTCGCGGATTGCGAGGGCAAGCGGGTCGGAGAAAGGCCCGTTGACCTTGACGCTATTGAGATCAATCACCTCCACGCTGGGGAGGGCCCCTCCCTGGGCTCGCTCGTACATCTCAAGCAGGGTGTAGCGCCCATTCTTGGCGTTCAGCCATGACTCAAGGGATGGTGTCGCGGACCCAAGAATGCAAACGGCGTTGGCTCTCTTGGCCCTGACCACAGCAAGGTCGCGGCCGTGATAGCGCGGAGTCGATCCCTGCTTGAACGAGGGCTCGTGCTCTTCATCAACCACCACCACACCCAGGTCGGGCATGGGGGCAAAGAGCGCGGAACGGGCGCCCACCACCACTCGCACCTCACCCTTACGCACCGCCTTCCAAGCGTCATGACGTTGGGCATCGGTCATGCGACTGTGCAACACAGCCACCTGCCCGAAACGGCCGCGGAACCAGCCGACAGTCTGGGGCGTCAGAGCAATTTCGGGCACCAGTACAATGGCACCACGACCTAACTCCAGGCACTTTTTGATCACCTCCAAATAGACCTCGGTCTTGCCGCTACCCGTCACTCCGCGCAGGAGAAACGTCTCGAACTCCTTAGCTTCAAGGGGTTTGGAAATCGCCCCAATGGCGGCAACTTGCTGGGGCATCAAGCATTCGGGTGGCGGTCGGTTTTCTGCGGGCGCGCCACTCAATGCTTCGGTCACCGCATCGATCCGTTCAGCCACAATCCACTCCTTCTTGAGCAGTGTCTGAATTGGTGACGTGGAGATGTTGAGTTTGCGCACCAACTCGTTGCGCTCGAGGGGGCCGCTTGCGTTCAAGAGCGTCCGCAGAACGCGGTACTGGCCCACATGCTTGTCTTCGAGGCTGGCGAGCTCCTCTTGGCCAATTCCTTCTGCAGGGCTAAGGCGTACAACCTGCCGGCGGCCCCCTTCACGCTTGAGGGCGGCGGGCAAGACCGCTGCCAAGGCCTCGCCCCAGGAGCACCCATAGTAGTGCCCCATCCAGCGAGTCAGTTCCATCAGGTCTTCGTCGAGAACCGGTCCCTCATCCAGGACAGCGGAAATGTTCTTGAGGCGCGACGCGGGAACATCGGTGGACTGGGGAAGGGCGGTCACGATACCTACCTCTCTGCGGCCCGAAAAATGCACGGCTACGCGCATTCCTACCTGTAGGTTCTCCGCCATGGCATGAGGCACCCCATAGGTGAACTCTTCGCGCACGGGACGCTTCAAAGCCACACAGGCAAGGACACCGTGACTGGCTCCTCCGAGCAATTCCCCTTGCTTCACCCGCACGCACAGGGTGTGGAGCTACAACGGGGGCAGCCCTCCGCATATTTCTTGCGAGCGGCGGCTTCAAGGTCAATTCCCACCATCGAGGCCATACTGGCCAGCCAAGCGAGTACGTCGGCGAACTCCCCTTCGAGCTCTTCGGTCTGGCCCCTTCGCAAAGCGCGCGTCAACTCGCCCACTTCTTCGCAGAACCACATATGCGTGCCCTCGAGGCCACGGGCAGTGTCCTTTTTCAAATAGAGTTCTTCGATCAGGCGTTGAAATTCGGTGATTTGCACGGGGTCAGTTCTCCTTGGCGATGATGAGTAGGGTAGCGTTCGGGATGGGGTCGTCGGGTTCATCCAATTCGCGGTCGCCCATACGTTTTTCACAGGTATTGATGACGCCGCGGGCTGCCCCCTCGACGCCCCGACGCAGATAGGCATTGATGGTCCTTTGGTAAGCCTCTTCGCCCCACTCTTCCCCGTCCTCATCGAGCTGTTCCACCAAGCCGGTGCTGGCCAGGACCAAGGCGCTACCCGGACTCAAAACCCCTTCGCGCACTTCGAGCCGACGCTCAAAAACGGGGCCCGCATCGAATCCAAGGGCGATGCCCTCGGGCTGGAGGCGTGAGAGCTTGCCCTCTTCGCCGCCCCAGAAAAGGGGCGCGATGCGGTGGCCCGCGCAGATGATCTTGAACTGGCCCGTACTGGGTTGCAAGTCGACGCAAACCGCCGTCACCCCAAGCCCCCTACGAATGTCCCGGTGCAGCTCACGATTGGCGCTGGCCAAGGCCTCGCTCAGACTAGCCTGTTCTTGAAGTGCCGAGCGCAAGAATGCTCGGGCGGTGGCTCCCACAAGGGCTCCCGGAACCCCATCACCCGTGTCGCAAAGCACGGTCAGGATACGGTCCTCTTGTTCCACGTATGTGTGAAAGGAACCGGCGATCTCGGTGCCTTCGATCAGGGCCTCGCTGAAGGACCAACCATCCGCCTCTGGAGTGCTGGAGGGACGCAGAGCGGCACTAACTTCACGGCCGACCTCTTGCTCCCGCTCGCGCACGCCTAATTCCAGCTGCGCGTCCTGAGCCGAGTCCAACTCGGCCGCCATGTTCTTGATGGCTCGAGCCAAGAGGAAAACCTCCTTGGGGCCACTCTCATGCACCGTATGCCGCAACCCGCGACGGCCCAGGGCATGGACATCGTCCACAAGAAGGGCCAAGGGTTTTGAGGTCTGCGCCGCCACTCCCACCGCAATCAGGCCGGCCATGCACACCACGAGCGCGCCCACGATGATGATCAAGCCGGTGAGGTCTTCCCGCGGGCTTTCAAGGATCGCCGGAGCCACGATACTGACCCCGCCCTCCGACTCATATTCATAGACCGCGGCTTTGCGACCGGAAAAAGACCCCGCGGGCATTTCCGTGTCATAGCGCAAGACACCCTTGGAGCGGCTCATCTTGGACCCAGGGATCGGCTGCAACGTGCCCTGACCTTGATTCACTTCGGTTTGCGCACGCACCGCAACCCGCAATGCCCCGTCCACACAGCGGTCCACGACCTCTTGGGTCTTGGGCAATAGCACGAGCCCCGCAAGCACCATGGCGATCACCAAAAATCCCGTCATGGCTAGGGCGAAACGCGCAGCCATTCCCATGCCAGGAATTGAGGTTTGGGATCGGGATCGGCTCATAGGACTCCATTGTGGACCCAAAGGTCCATCCCTGGAAGGAGGTACCGCAAGAGAGCCATCACCCCCAAGCCGTAGAGGCCCGCAGCCACATCATCGAGCAGGATGCCGTCGCCCCCACCAAGCTGCTCAAACCAGCGCACGGGCCAGGGCTTGAGAATGTCAAAGAAGCGGAAGAGCACAAAGGCCACGCCCATGGCGAACCAGCTGGGGGGAGCAACCCAGGCCACGCAAATCAGGTAGCCGATGACTTCATCCAGAACAAAGCAGCCAGGATCCTTTCCGTGCTCTTTTTCCGCCCAGGGCGCAAGCGCACGACCCACGAGATAAAGCACCACGCAGATGCCCAGAAGCACCGCCAAGAAGGGCTGGGTCGAGCGCAAGGCCCAGGCGATGAGGACTCCGGCTAGGGTGCCAAAGGTCCCCGGCGCCACCGGCGCGCAGCCCAGAAAGCCCGCGGTGATCAAGCCCAAGCGTAAACGGTCCATCAGTTGATTCCGCCCAAGATCTTGCGGGCCTTGAGCACATAGGTTGCCCCGGAACCGACAGTTGCCAACAGGGTAATCCACACCAGAATCTGGGTCACAAAGACCCAGGCCTCACGCCAAGCATCGGGCCAGGGGAAGGCATGAATCCAAAGCACCCCACCCACGGCAATGCACTGCACGATCATCTTGATCTTGCCCAAGCCGTCCGCGGGAAACTCCTCGCCGACGCTCTCCACATAGCCGCGAATACCTGTCACAAGGAACTCGCGAGCCAGAATGATGACCACTATCCAGGCAGGCAGCAACTCGCGCATCCAAGGACTGACTGCAGCGAAAATCATGGCGCCCAGAATCAGGACCTTGTCGGTGAAAGGATCCGCAATGCGGCCAAAGGCAGTCACATGGTGATCGCGACGGGCGAGATAACCATCTAGGTAGTCGGTGGCGGCGGTGATCACAAACAACCAGAAGGCTGCCTGTACCACACCGCGGTGGTCAGCGATCGACTCCAGGGGCACATCTGCCAAGGTATGCAAAATCCCAAAGAGGACGATCGAGCCAGCGAATCGCATGGCAGTGATGCGGTTGGGCCAGTAGCGAAAGACTCCTTTCAAATCGCGCTCCCGGTCAAATCAAAACTATCGAGAACCCCGTCGATGGCCACCTGCACTCGCTGTCCCACTTGGACCTCGCCCCGCACCAAGACCCTGGGATCTACCTCAGGGGCATCCATGGAAGTTCGTCCTAGAGCCTCGCCCTCATGGTCGGGATCTTCGTCAATCAAGACTTCGACGGTCTGGCCCACGAACTCGCCCTGGACCTTGGCGAGGTTCTTGTCGCGTACCGCCAAGACCGCGGCCAAACGAGCGTCAGCCTCATCCGGGGGAACCGCACCACTTCGCCCAAAGGCCGGCGTGCCCTCCTCGTCGGAGTAGGTGAATGCACCCAATCGGGTGAATTCATAGTGCTTGACCATCTGCAGCAATTCTTCCACGTCAGCGTCGGTTTCGCCCGGGTAGCCCAACAGCAGGGTTGTGCGCAGGGTGATACCCGGAACCTCTTCCATCAAGCGGTCCAAGATCCGTCGCACTTGGTCCCCATTGCCCGCTCGTCCCATGGCGCGCAACACGTTGGTGGCTGCGTGCTGCATTGGGATGTCGAGGTAGGGCTCAACCCGCGGGTGATCCCGCAGAAGCTTAGTGAGCTCCCAGGGGAAACGGTTGGGATAGGCGTACATCACGCGCAGTCGATGATCCCCATCTAGCTCGGCCAGGGATTCAATCAGATGCGGAAGTTCCAGGTCCATGTCACGACCCCAGGCAGTGGAATCCTCGGCAACGAGCACAAGCTCTTTGACTCCCGCGTCGATCAGCTCACTGGCTTCGGCGACCAAATCGCTCGGCCGCTTGCTGCGATGGGGGCCACGGATCGAAGGAATCGCACAGAAGCCGCAGGTGTGGTCACAGCCGTGACTGATGCGCAGGTAGGCATAGGACCCGGGAGTCGCCAACATGCGTGCACCCTCCCGTTCCGCCGGCCGCAATCCGGGGCTGTCCAAGTAGCTGGTGAATTGCTTCCCGTCGACCATGGAACGCACGGCCTTCGCCATGCCGCGGTAGTCAGAAATCTCCGACCACAAGTCCACGTCTGGAAAATCTTCGCTCAAGCGGCGCTTGTAACGTTGCACGAGGCAACCGGCCACGACCACGTGATCCAAACTGCCCTCTTGCTTACGCTTGAGCAAACCGCGAAGAGCCCCATAGGATTCCTCCCGTGCGGGCCCAATGAACGAACAAGTGTTCAAGACCACAGTGCCGGCCATGTCCGGATCCCCGGAGACCAGCAGGCTTTGCTCGGCCAGACGGGCAAGAATCAACTCGGAGTCGATCAGATTCCGCGCGCAACCTAGGTGCACGAGGGAAACAACCTCTGCGCGGGTGGGACTGTTAGACAAGGGGGGGTGTGGGATCGGGGCCAATGCCCATCAACGGGGCGCGTCAGGAGGCAGCCACCTTTGACTGCCACTCCTCTTGGGTCAGCAGAATATCACGCTGCTGCCCACCCTTGTAGGTTCCGATGAGCCCTGCCTCCTGAAGTCTGTCAAGAACCTCGCAGGCTGCCTGGAAATCCAGGTCAAAACGGCGCTGAAGGAGGGAAACGGCCACCCGGCCCTCCTTGAGGAAGAGATCACCGGAGGCTGCGAGCAATTCATCGGGCGAGAGGTCCTGGGCCGGGGAGACCGGCGTGGCCTTGGCTTTGCCCTTGCGGGGCTTGAGCACGACGGCCGCGGGCACATCCTTGGAGGGCTCGGGGTCTGAACCATCCTCTTCGAGGGAGGCTTCCTCTTCCTCCTCTTCCTCCTCTTCCTCTTCTTCCTCTTCTTCCTCTTCTTCCTCTTCTTCCTCTTCTTCCTCTTCTTCTTCTTCTTCTTCTTCTTCGTACTCGTCCTCGGTCTCGTCCTCGGTCTCGTCGGACTCCT
>JAPKBR010000093.1 GCA_028823345.1 Planctomycetota bacterium | reverse complement strand
TGCCCTGGGCCAGCCAAATCAGCTGGGAATTGCTGACCATATCCAAGTCACCGACGCGGCACTGGTCCATCACCAGGGATGCGCCCGTGGCTTGCACCGCTCGCTGGGTCCCGCTCAGCATGACCCGGCGCATGAGCAGCTCGGTGTCCAGGGCCCAAAGCGCGCTGGTACGTTCTCCCTCGATGGTCAGATCCTCCAGCACAACGTCCCGGCAACCGTCCACACGCAGAGTGCCCACCAAGACCGTGCCCTCCACGCCCTTGAGACGCATGCCGCTGACCCCCATGGTTTGTGAACTGACGCCCTCTGACAGCAGATGCCTACCCTCAGGAATCAAGATGTCCACATAGGCTGCTTTTTTGCGGGTGAGTTCGATCAAGATTCCACGTAGGGCACCCTCGTCATCGGGGGGGACCACGATTTGCTCACGCACCCCATCGGGCAAGGGCCAGGAATCGAGCTGCAAGGCAGCCAACTCCCGCTGGGCCCGCATCAAATATCCTTCGCCATCTAACAGCGTGCCCACAATGTCGAGCAAAGCCTGTGAAGAGATCCTGTTGGACTGGAACTCCGGCTCAAGGGCCGGCCGCACCCGTTCCAACATGCGCAGGGCCAGTTCGGCGGATTCCAGGGTGCCCGCATCGGGTGGATTTTCGGCCTGCTCCAAGAAATGTGCCACCGACAAGAGCGCCATGGCCCGGTCCCCGCGCCCAGCATCCACAGTTCCGCGAATTAATGATGCCAGTTCTTGGGGCGCACCCAACTGCAACTCCTGCACCCAATTTTGGGGTTCGCGCAGAGGACGCCGATCGGGGGGCAGCAGCACTAGCGCGTCGCTGGGTTGATCCAACACGAGCGGCGGCTCTGGGTCATCAAGCATCAAGTCAATCAAGGAAAGCACCGCTGGATCCGATTCCGCTTGGGCCGCGAGACGCAGCCAATCCGCCGACCTCGACCGACCCGCCAAGCCAAGCACCGCCCGTGCGCGGTCCAAGGCATGGCTGGCATCGAGCCCCCGGGGCAACTGCCCTTCCAATCCCTCTTCCATCGCAGCAGACAAAAGCACCAAGCGTTGGCCGCCCGCGCCAAACCCTCCCGAGAGCAACAGGTCGCGCACGGACGAGTGCGCTTCTGTGCCGCTTGCGGAAGCAATCAAGGCCGCCTCCAAGGCTGGCAACGCATCGGACCCTAGGGCCAACAGCAACGTGCGCGCTTGCAAGCGCTGGCCGTAGGCCTCGTCCTGCAATGCATCCAGACCCCGTTGAACCAAGCGCTCAAGCTCTGAAGAGTCTTCACGATCCACCAGCAACACGCTGAACGGTTCAGAGGCTGCAGACCGTGGGCCCCCCTCGTATTCCTGCCGCGCTCGCAAACGCACTATGGGTAAGGCATCGTTACCCACCTCTCGCGTGAATTCCAGGGTCCGCTGCCCCGCGGCGCCCACCATCAGTGGCGCCCAGTGCCCTTCTCTGTCGACCTCTTCCAAGACCAAACGCACGCGATCACCAGCGGGCACCGTTGCTGACAGGGATTCGAACTGAAAACCCATCAGGTGGCCCTTTGATTCCACAGTTGGCCCTTTAGGCGCGCTCGGAAAAATGCCGGTTCCGGACAAGTCCATTTGACGCCAAAACAAAAGGGACCCATCGGGACCCGCCCCGGATTGAATCCGCACGGGAATCCCCTCTGGGGTGAGCAAGCAGATGGAAGCCCCCGTGGGTAGCACGTGCTGGCGGTTGGCCTGAACCACGTTCTGAAGCCAAGGGACTGCGGGCCGCCAGGAAGATGAAATGGGTGGGGCGGGTCCGGATCGTTTGCTGATCTGCTTGGCCGCAGTGCCCACGCGCATGCCCTCGGCCAAAGCAAAGATCAGGTTCTGACCCCGATTCTGAGTCACCTCCACATGATGGGTCTCTCCGTCGATTGCGCCGGTTAGAAGATTCCAGCGAGCCCCCGCGGGTAGCACCCCGGGCATATCCAGAGAGCGCACCTGCCGCACCACTCGAACCCGCGCCCCAAGGCCCTCACCACCGAGGCTTGTCACGCGGTACTCCATCAAGCCCGGCCCCCCTATGGAACCGGCCCAGCTTCCCCCTCGAACTTCATCCAGGCTGGTAAACTCCTGATCGCGCCCCGCGGCGCGGCCTTCGATCAAGTAACTCGCGCCCTCGGTCGCATCCCAAGTCAACTGGATCTTGTTCTCGTCTAGAAGGGCGACCGCTCGAATCGGATCCCGCACCAGCTCGGTCACCCCAGCCCCTGCACGGGCCAGCTCCAAAGAAATCCCGTCTTCCCAAACCCCAAGCACGCGAACGTAACCCCAGGAATCGTCCTTGCCCTCAAAGAGGTACTCGGCCCCCGCCGTGAACATGCGCTTGCCCCGCCTCTTGGAACTCTCACGCCGAATCATCCCCAGGGGCTGGCCGGTTTCATCACCAGCCAAGTGCATCAAAGGGGCAACCCCGTCCAGCAGGTCCCTGCGCTGAACCAAGCCCGTTCGAGACGCACCCTCAGCCAGGATTTCACCTGTGCCCAAGTCGAGTGAATGGCCCGAAGGCAGCCAGACGTCTCCTGCGGACTGCCACTCAAGAGCAATCGGCCCGCAGGCAATAGGATTCGAGGGCGTAGCGACCAAGCCGCCCAAGAGGATCAAAGCACCGAATAACATGCCCCAAGGATAGGGCCTCTCTTGCTGAGGGTCTGCTCCAATCCCCCCCATGCGGCCCGGCATCCCGCCCAAGAGCTCACACCCCCCGATTTTGCCCCTCCAGCGTTGGCCTTTTTCTCTGACTCGGCCTATGATCCCCCCACACGAAACTCGGGGAAGTAGCTCAGTTGGTAGAGCGTCGCGTTCGCAACGCGGAAGTCGAGGGTTCAAGTCCCTTCTTCTCCACCAGATTCGG
>JAPKBR010000026.1 GCA_028823345.1 Planctomycetota bacterium | reverse complement strand
TACTGGGCTGCTGCATACTGGGCTGCTGCATACTGGGCTGCTGCATACTGGGCTGCTGCATACTGGGCTGTCCCTCTTGGGCGGAACCCATCGCCTCTCGCTCCACGGGCACTTGGCCCATGGGAGCCGACATTTCCTGCTCGGCGGCGGCGAGAGGTTTGGGCGCCATGCCCATGGGCATGCTCGGGGAGGGCATGCTCGGGGATTTCTCGTACTCACCGCCCTCCGTGTGCTCTGCTGCAATCCGTGGACTGCTGCTTGCGGGCTCGGGCACTGGACCACCGGGGCTCATGCGCAGGGGATTCGGCATGGGCGAATCACCCGACCCCGAATCCAACGGAGGTGCTTCCCTCACAGGGGACTCACTCACTATGGACTGGGGACCAGAGACAGGTTCCATGGTCGGAGCCTTGGAGAGCACTGGAGATTCGACCGGCGCACCCATTGAATTCGCTGTAGAAACACTGGGACGACTGGGCTTCGGCGTAGGCACGGCACTTTCCGTAACTAACGGCGCGCTGGCCGCACCGCTCGCCCTGTGCACCGTGTCAAGCACCAATGCCGCGAGGGTCTTGAGCGTGGGAAAAACCCCCTGGCCCGAACTCGCCACCCCTTCGATGGTGGGTGCACCGCTGGGGTTCAAGCTCGCGTTGAGCTCTTCCACGGTCAGCGCATCGGGCAGATCGCGCTTGTTGTACTGAATGACCATAGGCATCTCAGAGATATCCTTGCCGTAGTCAGCGAGGTTCTCCACGAGGTTGGCCATGGATTCGAGGTTCTCTTCCACCATCGAGGCCGAGGAGTCAGCCACGAAGATCACGCCGTCCACCCCTTGCAGCACTAACTTGCGTGTACTGTTGTAGTAGACCTGACCTGGAACCGTATAGATCTGGAATTGAGTGCGCATGCCCGCCACCGTGCCCAGATCCAAGGGCATGAAGTCAAAGAACAAGGTGCGATCCCCATCCGTAGAAATACTGGTCAGCTCGCCACGACTCTTGTCCGGTGCACGCTGATGAATCACTTCAAGGTTGGTGGTCTTACCCGACATACCGGGACCGTAGTAGACGATCTTGACCGTCACGCTTTTCTGAGCAAAGTTAATCTGGACCATATCAGGCTCCTTCTTTTCGAGGTTGGTTGCCCGCGAGGCCAAGGGTCGGCCGCACGGAGTCGTGTTCTTGTGATGTGCTCCGAGCCGCGAACTCCGTCGGCAATGGGGCAATAGGCTCTGGGAAAGTTTCGGAATCACTGCTGGACTCAAGGGCTGACATGCCCTCTCCGAGTCCGCGCAGAAGGCGAGCTATGCGGCCAAGAGCCGCTTGCATGGGCACTCGCAGGTCATCTGCAAGGGCCCCTGGTTCGAGCCAAACGGCAAGGAAAACCTGAGGCCCACGGCAAACCACCAGGGTGGCCTTGCCGCCCTGAAGGACCAGCCGCTCGGGGGCTTCCCAGGAAAGAGGCCCGAAGGCGGTTTCCAAGTCGCGCACCCAACCGAGGACCAGAGCGCAGATTACATCGTGCTGCACTGGACCGATCCCTCCGGCGGCACCCGCCAAAGAGTGAATCAAAAGGCCGTCCTGCCCAATCACGAGGGCTTGACGCAAACCGGGCACCTGGGCCAGTGGCTTCAGAACTTGCTTCATACCTTGCCTCCGGTCTGTTCCGCTAGACGACCCAAATCCCTAACCAATTCTTCGGGAGGATCCCCTTCGCACCAGGCAGCTCCCATGCCGAGCGTTCCCGAGCTCATCACCAGGGTGCCATGGGCCCCTTCCACGGTGAGAGAAGTCATGGGACCCAGGCCCACGCGAGTGGTGAGCTCGCGGGTCTTGCGAACGCTTTCACGAATAGCACGTGCGGTGCGATCCGCAACCGGACCCGAGAGTCCCTGGACCAAAGCCGTGCCTCCCTGTTGATAGGTTGCGCAGTGCACCCCTTCCCGTCGAGCAATGTTCTTGAGCAAACCGCGCACGGAACGGCCCCGCGTCGGCTTGGTCTGCTCTCCGCTTTGGACTCCGCGGGGTTCTTGATCCAAGGCGCCACGGCGCGTGCTGTCCGCTAGGGCCTGGACAAATCCAGGCGCGGAGTCGCTCTGTTGAGAGGACTCTCGGAAAGCAGCCTCCAGTTCGGGCTGGCCCGGACGCAATTCCAAGAGCCGTGCCAAAAGGGTCCGCCGCTCTGCGTGGGCACCCACTCGGCCGCTCAGGGCGATCAAGGACTCCAAAGGCCGCGGGTCCCTGGGCATGGCTTGCGCTGCACGCTGCCCCAAATCCCAGGCCAACTGGCCGTCCTCACGGACGCCACCGCCAAAGAACGCGCCAAGAGCCCCGCAGGATTCCAAGTGCAGAGCTTCGCCACCGCCGCCAGCCTTACCCCAACGGCGAGCTACGTCGCTCGCCCTGGCAAAACGCCCGGCTTCCATGTGCGCATCAAAAAGCTCGCTCCAAAGGGCGGGCCGAGCGCCCACCAGCAAGTCCGCTTCCAGGTCACGCACCCGCGCATCCAGTCGCATGCGCGCTGCCCGACGTGCCATCTGGACTAATTCCGAGTGTCCCGGATGCAAATCCAGGGCCTCGTGACAGATTGCCTCCACCCGATTATGTTCTCCGCTGACCACGGACTCACGGGCCAAGGCCAAGTAGTTCTCCGCTGATGGATCCAGAGCCACCAAGCGCGCGGCGCTGCGATGACGCTGGCCACGAAAAATGCGTCCGAGAATGCTCACTGGTCCGACCCCGCGCTTAGATGTTCCACAAGTGCATCGTGGTCTACTTGCAGCTGGGGCAAATGCTCCCACTCCTCGGGCGCCCGATCAATAGCCTCTCGGAAGGCAATCAGGGCCGCCTTGAAGTCTCCCCGTTCCGCATGGGTCAAGCCACGTACACGGGCCGCTTCGGCTTGGGCCAAGCGTACTTGCTCGGCCAACTGAATGGCCACCTGCTCCGCCCGCTGAACACGCTGCACTTCGCGTAACTGCCAGTGGATACGATCTTGTTCCGTGCGCACTTTGATCGACCCACTCCAGATGGGTCGAACTGAACTGAGGGACTCAAGCCCCTCCAACCGCGCCGCCATCATGTTGAGATCTACGTCCGAGGAAACCGGTAGGTCACCATAACGTCGAGCGGCGTCCGCATTCCAAGCGACGCCCATAGCAACAAGGAAACACAAACTGCAAAGTCCCACCAGGACCTTCACTCCGCGACGCTTCCTGCGCTCGCGCTCAACCTCCCCATAACGCAAGTCACGAATCATGCGCGCCACATCTCGCCGGGTGCGGTCCAACAAGAGAACTTCTTGCAACCAGGGAATCGCTTCGCTGATCCGGCCAGCTTCGACCGCATCGTCGGCCCGCCGCAAGTAGCGCTCAACCAATGAATCCGTGTTCCCATTGCGACGCATGAGACCCGCGAGCTCTTGGTCCACCGTGCGGTCAAGAGGCATGTGCCCTGCCAGGAACTCCAACAAAGCCTGGGCCCTTTCCACATCTCCCGATCGCTCGAGCAGCACCGCCAAGCGACGGCCTTCCACCGCCAAGGAAATGCGGGCGTCTTGGAGCACTTCGGGATGGGCCAATCCTAAAATCACAAGCGCTTCCAAAAGGCGCATGTTCGCCGGATCTTCGCTCAAGTGGTCGAGCAAGGCCGAGCCAAACGCGTGGGCCGTGCGGCGGTCAAAATCAGACGCCGCTGTCTCCATCATGGAGCGCAATCCGTCCGCATCAAGTTCGTGATCTGGACCGCCGGTGATCGCTTGCACAGCGTCATCAACATAGGCCTGGCCGCTCAGGAGCGGATCGTTTTGGGGTTCTTGAGACAAGGGGCTTTCCAGCGCTAGAGCGAGAGGGAGAAAAGAGTTCTCCCCTGCCCTCCTCTTTCGGGTCCCCAGCCGCCTTACCTGAAACCCAAACTCAGCCGGTCCCAGAGAAGCTACAGGAACCCCACCTAGCGGTCCCCCGGCTGGCTAGCAAGGTCCACAAAGGTGCCTGCAGAGCCCAGCCCGCCGCGCGCGAGCTGAGCCCCGCAGGCGGGAATTCTCCATTTTGATCCTCCGGCTCGCGCCTAGAAAATGAGGGGGTCCAGTACCCACTCCCCAAGCTCGGTGGCTCCCGCTAAGCGGAAGGCCGACTGCAGGGAAAGGGAGGTTCCAATCAAAGCCACATCAGAAGGGATGGTGAATTGATGGTCGGCAATGCCGTCGATGTCCGATGCTGCGGGCAGAACCGCCAAGGTCGAGCGGTCCAAGTGCAACAGGCCACCGACTCCCGGCAGGGCCACGGCGGGGGCGCGCTGCCCCACCAACAAGAGCGAGATGAGGGAATTCTGATGCTTGGTGGAGAAGGAAGCGATTCCGCCGATGGCCATGGGGTTGTTCTGGCGCAGATCCCCTTCTCCGGTGTCGAAGAGCTGGACGCCTCCGGTGCTTCCAAAGGTGCCCATGTGAACATCCTTGTGGGCCACCACGATGCGAGTCCCGCTCTCGTCCAAGTCCAATCCAGTGACACTGCCGGAGACATCGATTTCCCACACGGGTTGGGGCAAGCCGGCTTCGAGCAGGATCACCTCAGGAGAAACTCCATCCCCCCAGGCACCATACGCTGCGCGCCTTCCGTTCGGCGTGATGCGAGCGATGCTGGGCATGTTCTGGCGAGCACCGATGCCTCCCGACTGTTCGTGTTGGGCAACAAGCACCGCGTTCTGGCGCAGCTCATACCGTGCCCACGTGCCAGTGGTGTAGCGCCACCAAGCGACCGCCAGGGTCTCGCCGTCTTGGGACAGATCCAAGGCGGTGACCACATCGGTCTGGGAACGGGTCAAGGTGATCAGCACGCCCCAACCATTGGAGCCGGCGGTCAAGACCACTAACTGACCCGTGGAACCAACTGCCACTCGGCTGCCGTCACCCGCCACTGCGGTGGCGCTGGGAGCTGAATTCAAAGCCTGCTGGTGCAGCACTTGACCGCTTCCATTGAGGATGTAGAGATCCAAACCCGCCGCAAGCACGATGATCGAACCATCATTGCTGACCTGCAAGCTGGAAAGCGCAAGGCCCGGAAAATCCTGACTGCTCAAAAGCGCACCGTTGCTGCCATCGAGCAATTCCAGGTGCACGGAACTCGATGAGCTCTCAAACGCTGCGACCACCACCAAGCTGCCAGTCTCGTCCGTAGCCATCTGGGCTGCCGAGTTGATCAAGGGAGCAATCGTATGGTCCCAATCGGTGGTGAAGTTGTCATCGCGAGCCGCGCTGAGGGGCGAGTAACGGGTAATGCGGGTGGCTCGCTGGTAGATGTTCGGGGCGGACTCTTGGGTGAGACCAAATACCACGGTGCTCTTGGCCGGAGCAATCGTGCAACCGAGGAGAGCTGTTGCGGGAGTGAGGCTGTCCCGGAAACGGGCGGGCCCAGCTTGGTCCCGAGGGACATCGAGCACCATCCATTGGGGATTTTGCCCCTCAGCGCCAGCCCAGATCAGGTTGTTGTCGGCACAGAAGTGGACATCCTTTGGAATCCAGGCCTCGTTACTGGCTGGGGCGTGCTCCCAGCGCAGGCTGGGTTCAAAGGGAGTGTTGACCTGGGCGCTAGCCCCTGCGGTCAAGCTGAGAAGGAAAGAGAATGTGAGTGTTGTTTTTTGCGCGGTATTCATGGCTTGTGCGGCCTCCAAACAACGCTACCCCCCCCAGTGGCCCGGGAGCGGCAGAGCGGCTGAAAGCCCCACACAGGTCCCAGACCGAGGCACACAACTTGCATCTGGAGTACCCCAAGCCCCAAGTTGAGACGAAATGAGCACTCCGGCGAGCCACCCCAGCGGCTCCAGAGGCTAGAATCCCCGACCCGCTGATCCGGGGAGAGCCCAGCCCACACGAGGTTGGCGCCGAAGGGGCAAGCCGCGATGCGCGGTGAAACTCTCAGGCACCCAGGACCCGGATCTCAACGGCCCACTGGACGCATGTGCGAACAGGTGCGCGGAACTCAGCTCAACCGCCCCGGTGCATCCCCAACCAGGGGCTGCCTCTCCCCCCTGTACCCATGCTTCAAACACCTCTACACGCAGTCCATGAACGCCTCGGTGCGCGCATGGTGGAATTCGGCGGTTGGCACATGCCCGTGCAATACGGCCCGATCTTGGAAGAAGTCCAGTGCGTGCGCGAAAAGGTCGGCCTGTTTGACCTTTCCCACATGGGACGCCTGCGCGTCACCGGGCCCGATCGCGTCAGCGCCCTCGACCGCATCGTGACCACCTATGTGAACCGCATCCCGGTGAACTCCATCCGCTATGGCCTCTTTTGCCAAGAAGACGGCGGAGCACTCGACGACATCTTGGTTTACAAAGGCGAAGAAGATGTGTTCCTCGTTGTCAACGCCTCGAACACCGAGCGCGATGTGGCTTGGCTGAAGAAACACCTCGCCGGGGCCGACGTGACCCTGGAGGACCAAACCCAGGAATTAGCCATGTTGGCGCTCCAGGGGCAAGGGTCCGTGGCCACCCTGCAAGCGGTGGTAGAAGATCTCGACGTCTCGACCATCGGCTACTACAAGTCGGGCTTCGGGACCCTCTGCGGCATGCCGAATGTGCGCGTCAGTCGCACGGGCTACACCGGCGAAGACGGATATGAGATTTATTTCGACAGCAACGAGTCCGAACGGGTCTGGAATGCCCTGATGGAATCCGGCGCCGAGCATGGCCTGAAGCCCATCGGCCTCGGGGCCCGGGACACCCTGCGCCTCGAAGCGGGCATGTCCCTCTATGGCCACGAGATCAACGAAACCCGCAACCCCATCGAAGCTGGCCTTTCCTTTGGGGTGTCTTTCCACGAAGACAAGGGCGATTGGATCGGCCGCGAGGCCCTGACCAAGATCAAGGCCAACCCGACTCGCAAGCTGGTGGGTGTCATCACCGATGGCAAGCGCGCCCCGCGCGAGGGCTACCCAGTCATGGACGGGGACACCGAGATCGGTAAGATCTGTTCCGGTGCTGTTTCCCCCACCCTTTCCAAAAACATCGGCACGGCCTATGTCCCCCTTGCTTTCAGCGAAGCGGGTACAAAAGTCCAAATGGACCTGCGCGGCAAGCGCCAGGACCTGACCGTGACCGACCTTCCTTTCTATTCCCGTAAACGATAATTCCAAGAGAACTCATCATGCGACCCGACGACCGACGCTACGCCACCTCCCACGAATGGGCCAAGATTGACGGGGACTCCGTCATCGTTGGCATCACCGACTTCGCCGTCGACGAACTTTGCAACGGAAACGAGGGAGACCTCGTGTACTGCGACCTGCCCGAAGTGGGCCGGCTCGTGGAAGCCGGAGAGACCTTTGGCGAAATCGAATCCGTCAAAGCAGTCTCTGACCTGCAAGCCCCGATCAGTGGCGAGATCATCGAGATCAACCCCGTGATCGAAGACCACCTGCAAGTCTTGGCAGAAGACACCTGGGGCAAGGGCTGGATGGTGCGCATCAAAGCCACCGCACCCAACATCGATCACATGATGGACGCGGCGACCTACGAAGGGCACATCTCCGCGCCCCACTAGATTGGCGAGCCCCGTGCAAGACAGCTGGCGCTTGATCACCACCTGGGGCACCACCCCAGAGTTCAACATGGGTTTGGATGAAGCTCTCCTCTTGGAAGGCGATCAACCAACCCTGCGCCTTTACACCTGGTCTCCCGACGCCCTCAGCCTGGGCTGGTTCCAAAAAACCAGCGAGGTGAGCGGCATCGGCTCCGCCAGCAGCACCGTGCGCCGCTTGACCGGAGGTGGCGCGATTCACCACGAGGGGGAACTGACTTTTTCCCTCTGCTGTCCCCAGACCCACCCCCTCTACCGGGGACCGGTGGGCCCAAGTTACGCGCGCATCCACGGAGCCGTCATCTTGGCCCTACGCCAGATCGGCCTGCCAGCGCGCTTGCGAGGCGAAGGCTCCCTGACATCCGACGATCCCGCAAGCGGCATGTGCTTCCACCATTCCACCCCCTTAGATGTGGAATGGAATGGTCGCAAGGGAGTCGGCTCGGCCCAACGCCGCAAGGGCGGCCGCGTCCTGCACCACGGCTCAATCAAAGTCACCAGCACCCCCCTCGAAGGCAACATCGCAACCTTCGAGCAAGCAACCGAATCCCACACGGCCCAGTCCTTCGCGCCCTTGCTCTTAGATCACATGCGCCAACACCTAGGCCTGCGCTTGGTCCCCGGAGTTCCAAGTCCGGAGGAACGGGAACGCGCCGCGGAATTGGGAGCGCGCTACACCACCGACGAGTGGGTCCATCAGCGCTAGGGGGCGAGGCGCGTTCGGTGGATGCCTAGAAGTGGTAGACCAGGCCCACTAGCACGGCCCTGTCGAAGTCCTTTTCGTCACCGATCGCCACTTGGTACGCGCCGCGCACGCCCCAGCTTTGGGTCACACTGTGGCTGAGACCGAGCAGCACTTCGGCTGTGTCACGTCCATCAAGTTCTCCGTGGAGAACGGTGCGGCCCGTGAACTCCAACATCACGCTGGTGAGCCCAGGCGGGGCATGGTCCGTGCTGTGATCGTGGAATTCAGAGCTCTCCTCTCCGTCGGCGGGGAGCGAGTAGGCCAGGGCGCCTGCGTAGAAGAGCTCCAACTCCTCGCTCTCAAATCCATGTTCGGTGCCGACCTGCATGCTCGCTTGTAGTCTGTTCCCCAGGTTGAACCAAGCAGAGAACGAGGGGGCACCCCCGACTTCACCGCTCCCAAGCCCCCTACTCTCGGAGCCGCTGGGCAAAGCGAGCTCGAGGTTGCTGGAGAGCAAAAAGTCCGGCGAATCGACCAGCAGCAAGCGTAACGCAACCGCCATATCTCCCAGACCAGACGGCGATTGACCGTCACCCAAAGACAGGTGTTCGTAGGGGGCTTCGAGCACCAATCCAATCCTGCGCGTCAGGGCCCATTCGAGCTCCAGGGCTAGTTCGATCTCATCGGCTTCCGGTCCTCTCGAGGTCCGGAAGTCGAGGAAAAGGTCGCGATCCAGAAAGGCCGGCTCAAGACCAAAGGAGTGCACGTAAGGGGAATCGTGCTGGCTCTCGTGATGATCCGGCCAAGGCTCCAACCAGCCCCCGCCGCCCTCGACGCTTACCTGCGCATCGGGTTGCGCCGACTGCGCTGTCTGCCTGCCTTGGGGGCTAGCACAGCCAGCAAGAAGGAGCCCTACCAGGTACGCGCCCAGCAATTGGGGGCGATTCAGCACTTGGGGGTGATTGGGAGGGTTCATGGGGTGATTCAGCATTGGGGGGTGCTCAAGAGTGCTCACGGGGGGACACCTTAACGCTAATGCATTTGCATTTGCAATAGGAAAATCATCATGTACCATAGATTGCATGATCCGCATGACACACCAACGGCGCACGATCCTAGCCGTCCTTGAACAGGCCAAGCGCCCCCTGAGTCCCCGGGAGATCCATACTGAATCGGTTGCGGACGGGGGCAAAATCAGCCTCACCACGGTCTACCGAACCTTGAAGGGTGTACTCGAAGCTGGCCGAGTCGTGGCGGTCGAGTTTGTAGGTCAGTCCCCCCGCTACGAGCTATCGGGACTCGCTCACCACCACCACTTCCTCTGCGAAAGCTGCGACCGCTTGTACGACATCCCCGGCTGCCCGGGCTCCTTCGAAGGTCTGGCTCCCAGGGGTTTTGCGGTCAAGCGCCACGATCTGCTGCTGCTTGGTCGATGCGCCTCCTGCGCCTGACTCGACGGGCTGCGTAGGGGAAATCACGGCCACCTGCTCGCTCACTTCTCTGATTGGACGGCGGCTACAGCTCTGCCAATCCCTTTGCCCGCCAAGCCCCCCTCCACCATTTCCCTCTCCCCTCAGAAACCCTAAACCCAGACCAGACTTCGACAGCCATCCGGGACAACCAAAACAATGCGGTTCTTGGCTCCCTTGGCCGGACCACTTCTGCTCATTCCAGGCCTGCCGTGGATGTGATTGGAAAGAGGGACTGCTGAAAGAAATGCTATGCGAATCAAACTAAACCCTGACCAAATTGAAGAGAGCCTTACTGCCCTCAACGAAGGCGCCGCAGAGTGCTGGACTCTTGAGAATGCGAAGTTGCACAGAGAGTTCGTCTTTGACAATTTCGTGCAGGCTTTTGGCTTCATGACCAAAGTAGCCCTATTCGCACAAGAGATGGACCATCATCCGAACTGGGAGAATGTATTCAATCGAGTTACCATCGCTTTGACCACACACGATGTGGGCGGCATTTCCTCTCTTGATTTTGAGCTCGCCCATAAGATCAACGCTGCATTGTGACCTGCATGACCATCCGCTGCAGACAGCCCTCCGTTTCGCTCCGCTACTCTGCGGCTGCTGAACGGCAACCCCGTTAGGAGGGAATGGAACACCGCTACTACGCGGCGTTGGTGCACATCTCAGAAATCGGCATGCATGGCCCCCAACCCAAGTCGTTCAGACAGATACAGAAGCTGACTTAGACATGCCACTCTGCCCCATCAGCGGTGATCCACGAGCCCAAGCACCGCGCCCCAGCCGGGACGGCCGTTCCAAGTCGAACAGAATCCCAAGCAAGTGTTGCTCTTGACCGTCGCAAGGGGACGCCAATAGACCGAGTTCGGACGCTCTGAACGGAGGCCATGCTTCAAGGCCTGGGTTGAGAGGGACTCGACTATCTGGGTCGGATGGACGGGACCTTCCACGGTTGCCATGAAATCGATTTGCTCGGTGCCGCGCTCCACGGGCAAGCGGAAGACGGTGGAGAGCTGAATTTCAAAGGCCTCCTTCTGCTCCAGTTTGGCAACCACTCCAAAGTAAGCGGGGGCACTGGATGGACTTCCCAGGGAAGTGTTCAAGCCTGCTGGCGCGAGAATCTCTAAACGCAGGGCATCCTCGATCATGAAAGTTCCACCGCTGGCGCTGCCCGCCCCCCCGGGGTGAATCACATCAAAACCCGCCTTACTCAAGCGCGCTGCAATCAAACCCGCCGCCGCCCCACCACGGGTCTTGGGGGCCAGGAATAATTCGAGCTCTACCTTGCGCGCCTCCTGCTGCACCATGCCCTCAACCCTGACCACCAGCATGCCTGGCTTACCCGGACCCACGCTGCCCTCGAACCGAACTTGGGCGAGCTCCTGGGCCTGGGCGCTGACGGAAAACACAAGGAACGCGCAAACGCTCAGGAAACCGGGGACTTGGATCGGGAGAGGCATAATCTTCATGGTCTGGATGGGCTTGAGCACAGCATGCGCTCGCTAGACCCCCTGACGACCGAAAAGATACTCTCCTTCCCGCCCGATCCCTGGCATTTGGACAGCCCCCCCTCCCGGGTTGCGGATGAGCTCCCAGGGATCGTCGGCTTCACAGCTGGCACCAGACCAGAGGCCCAAAACTGAGCACAACCCAACAGAGAGCCTCGTTCCACTGGCTTTCCCCGCATGCCTCCACCGCCCCCTCTGGCCCCCGTGCGATCCCCAGTGCGATCCGCCGACTCCGTGCTGGTCACAAAAAAACAGCCCGCCCCGCGATCAGGAATTATCCTGGACAGGGAAGGCCGTTGATTGTGGTTACCCCGCCAGGACTCGAACCTGAAATGACTGGACCAAAACCAGTTGTGTTGCCAATTACACCACGGGGTAATGCGCCGGAGAGAATAGCGATACGAGCCGCCCGGCGCGAGGGCCGCCCCCAAATTTCCTCCCCAGATCCCAACCCCAAGAGCCCCTCGAGCCTTGAGCGCCCTACAGACGCCCCGTAAGGGCCCGGATCCCCAGCACTAGGGCGTGGCTGGTGGCCCAAGTCAGGATCATGGCACGGCTCGCCCGGGGGGCCCAATTGCGCTTCATGGTCCACACCTGGCCCTTGTAGTAAACCCCAAAGGTCACCAAACCAACGGGTTTGTCGGGGCTCCCGCCCCCAGGGCCTGCGATCCCGCTCGTGGCCAAGGCCAAGTCCGCCCCGGCCCTCTCTGCCGCCCCGCGGGCCATGGCTCCCACCACCTGTTCGCTCACGGCCCCATGAACGCGCAGCAATTCCTGGGGCACCCCCAGCACCTCCTGTTTGGCCTCTGCGGAGTAAACCGTGTGGGCTTCGGACAAAACCGCGCTGGCCCCAGGCACCCCTGTCAGAGCCGCAGACAACAAGCCACCGGTGCAGGACTCGGCCAAGGTAATCGTCTCTGCCCTTTGCTCTAAAAGACGCAGGAGAACTTCGGCGGGATCCGCACTCTCCTCGCTGAAAATCCAGTCCGCGAAGCGCTCGCGGAGCTGCTCCACACGAGCAGCCAAGAGTTCTTGCACCTGTACCTCATCCGTCCCGCGGGCCAGACAACGAACGCTGAGCACCCCACGGGCCGCAGTGACCCCCAGCAGGGGATTCTCGTCGCGGCCGACCCAATCCCCGCACTGGTCCGAAAAGACACTCTCAGACAAGCCCTGCAAGTGCAGGGCGTGGCTCTTGCGCACGCCGGACGCCGGTGCCGTAGCCAACAAGAGAGGCTCGATCACCTGCGCCCACATGGCGCGCAGCTCCACTGGCGGACCGGGCAAAGCCAACACCCTTGCGTCCCCCAGGCTTGCCTCAAAGCCAGGTGCGGTTCCGCTTGGGTTGAAGAGGACGGTCGCCCCTTCTGGAATCAATGCCTGACGAGAATTCGAGGCGGGCATTTCGCGCTCGCTGGATGCGTACCAAGCTTCGATCTGCCCTAGGGCTTCCGGAGAAGAAACCAACTCGCGACCCAAGGCCCGGGCCACACCATGGCGGGTTACGTCGTCCAAGGTCGGACCCAGGCCACCGGTCACAAACACCAGTTGCGCGTTTTGGGCCAAGCGCTGGATGCTCTCGGCGATCAAGGCCTCGTCGTCGGACACCACCGCAACCTGAGCGACTTCATGCCCCATATCCATCAGAACCCGGGCAAGAAACGGTGAGTTCAGGTCCGGATGCTTGCCCACCAAAAGCTCGTCTCCCACCGCACAGATCGCCACGGTCTTAGCGCTCATGCCAAGCCTTGTTCTGCGGCTGCTGCCTTGCGGGCGGCAATGCGAGTCAAGATCACACCCGCCTCGTAGAGAATCACGATGGGAACCGCCATTAGCATCTGAGTGATCGGGTCCGGAGGCGTCAAAACCGCAGCAATCACCAGGGCTCCAATCACCGTGTGTCGGCGGTAAGTGGGCCATAACTTTGCATCCACCAGATCCAACTTGGTCAGCGCCAGCATGATCACCGGCAACTGGAAGACCGCGCCCATAGCCAAGGCCAAGGCCTTGAGAAACTCCAGATAACTCCCTGCGGTTTGGCTGCCAACCCCGAGGGTTTCCAAGTTGAGGTCATCTAGACCCAGGAAATACAGGGCGTAGGGCACCATCACGAAGTACCCAAACAGCACACCCCCCAGAAACAGGATCAGCGAAGCCGGCAGATAGCTATGGACCACCGACTTTTCGTTGCGGTAAAGGCCCGCCGCGATGAAGCCCCACATCTGCAACAACAGGAATGGCCCGGAGATGAACATCGACACCCAAAAACAGATCCGGAGCCGCAGCAAGAACCCCTGGTCAGCGGAAAAGTGCACGAGGCGATCGTCGTTACGGTGTTCATCGTTGAGGACCATCACCTCTGGGTAGCCCTCACTAAACCAAACCCCGGGGTCTACCTCTTCCCCGGCGGCCTGACGCTCCTGGATGATCCCTTCGTAGTGTTCGGCCCGAGCTTCATTGAGCATGACCATTGCATTCTGGTGCGGCCCCTGAATCATGGTGAATACTTCGAAGCGCCAGGTGTAGACCACCGAGAACACGATCACCAAAGCAATCACGCTCTTGAACAGTCGGCTCCGCAGTTCCTCGAGGTGTTCCCCAAGCGTCATGCGCGAAGCTTCTATCTCGTGCTCATCGTCTGGATTCGGGAGGGTCGCCATGGCAGTTCAAAAGTTCGCGGCCGGACCCCTTAGAAAGAAGCCCGGCCGCTGCAAAGGATCAAGGCAAGAAGGGTCTTCCGCAAGGAAAAGCCCTCCGCCTGAAGATCACTTAACGAAGAACCTGCGGATGTCCTCGATGGACACGATGGTCAATCCGGCAGCTTCAGCATCCTTGTAGACGCTGAGCTCGGAGATAGCCATGGGCTCCTCAAGGGGTTCACCGGTTTCCGGGTCGTTGTAAAGCGGGTCGCCCACGATCAGGAAGGCAGTGGACTTGTCCATCTTGCTTTGAACGTTGAGGCCAATTTCGCCCATCAGGGTGCGCAGCTCAGCCTCGTTCCAGCTGCCGGAGAAACGGCCCGCCATGATGGCGTTGCGCTCGCCACCGGGGACGAACAGCGGGTTGGAGACCAAATCGCGCTCGACGATCGGATCGTAGGGGTCCATCAGGCTGATGATCTTGCAAACCGCGCGGTTGGCTTCCACGTCAATCACTTCCACCGTGCCCTTGTGGGTGGTGGAACCAGGCTTGCCGCTAGTGACTTCGAAGCGCATGCCACGGCTCACGCGATCGCTAGCACCGAGGTTCAGGTAGGCAATGTTGAGGCTGGCGGAAGTGGCCAGAATCTCGCCGTCATGGCCCTGCTTTTCCTTGCTCAAGCCAGATTGTTCGGAAATGGTGCGGGTCAAGGCGCCGTGGCGGGTCCGGGCGGCTTGGCCGTCCATCACGCGGCCGCGCTTCTCGTCGGCCAATTCCGCTTGGGAAGCCTTCCAGCTTGCGTCGGCGGAGGTGAACTGGTTGCGTGCAGCGGAAAGCTGACGCTCCAGATCGTTGCGCTCGCCTTGGGCGTTGGACTGAGCGTCGGCGAGTTGTTGCTCCAACTCGCGGATCGACTTGTCCTTGGTGCTGGTCACCGAAGAGGTGGCCGAGTTCGCAGCGCTGACCTGGTTGCGCAAATCGGCAACCTGACCCTCGAGGGTGCGAATGCTGTTCAGGGTCTGCTGATAGGAGCTGGCCGCTTGGGGCCAGGACTCTTCCCAGGTTTTCTCTGCGGCGGACATGCCGCCAAAGGCATTCTTGAACTCACTCAAGCCGGAATCAGCAAGAGCCACGTCCGAACGGGATGAAGCGTTGTCGCGGTCGTACCAGCCGAGGATCTCGGACAGGCGACGACTGGCGTCAAGAGCTTCGGCGCGGCCCTGGTTGGCCACTTCAGTTGCCGCTTCCGCAGTCTCTTGAAGTTCAATCGCCTTGGTCCGGGCACCACTGGTGGAGTAAGCCATCATGGTGGCTCCGAGGAAAAGGACAAACACGAGGATCATCCAAATGGCGCTTACGCGGGCCGTGCCGCTGTTAGATCGCTGCATCATGCGTCGAGCCTCCGGATCGCGAACGATCCTGTAGGGAGGCGGGGCTTGGGGTTCTGGGGGGAGGTGAAGGACGGAGCTCGCCGAAGGGCAAGTCCCGTGTGGGGGGGGCACTAGATAACCGATAAGGGGGTCTAGAGGCAAGGTAAAGAAGCCGCAGGTTGGCAAAGGGTGGGCCCCTTTCTACTCTACTGCGGTGCCAACTGGCCCCAGAAGGGGCCCTAGCAGCCTCCTCTACCCCTCCCTAGCCCCATCCCGCCCCTCGGTTTCCCTTGTCTTGAATCCTCCCCCCCAACGATCCCTGGTCTATGGCCTCCTGGGCGGCGTGGCCTCGGGAAAATCCACCGTGGCCGCCTTCTTGGCCGAACCAGATGGCCTGATCATCTCCGCCGACCAGTTGGCCCACGAGGTTTTACGGGACCCGGACCTCATCGCCCGGGTGGTCGACGCCTTTGGCCCAGAGGTCCTGGACTCCGGGGGACAAATCCACCGCGCAGCCCTGGGAAAAGTGGTTTTTGCGGACAAGAACGCCCGTGAGCAACTTGAGGGCTGGACCCACCCGGCAATTCGTGCCAGAATATCAGCCGACCTCAAGCGGGCCAGGTCCCGCGGCGTCCCCACCATCGTGCTCGATGTTCCTCTTCTCCTAGAGAACGACCAGCAGCATCATCTAGTGGAGGCCTGCGATCATCTGATTTTCATCGAGGTCCCTGAAGAGGAGCGAGAACGGCGTGCCCAGCACAACCGCGGCTGGAACCCGGGCGAAGTTGCCCGGCGCGAGGCCGCTCAGCTCCCTCTGAGCGCAAAGCAAGCGGCCGCCCACTGGACCCTGCGCGCCGACGGCACCCTCCCCGAACTCAAACAACAAGTGCGACGACTCTTGGCAGACATCGCACAGCACACACCCCCCACTTCCCCATGACCGCAACCAGAAGAAAGCGCAACCACGGCCCCAACAAAGGCCCATTCAAGAACAAGCAAAAGCAGGGGTTCCGCCGCAAGAAGGGCAAGGGCTTCCAGGGCGCAAAGGGTCCTCTGAAGGACACCACCCTGCGCATTGAATACGAGGCATTGCCCAGGGATCTCTCCACCGACGAAAAAGAGGAGCTGATTGAGAGCCTTCCTGAACTCAAGAGAGGCGCGGAGCCCGAGGCCGTCGAGCACGGTGAATTGCTCGCCATGCACTTGAACGAGATGCATGAGCTGGCAGAGGAACTCCAGATCGAGGACTTCCAAGGGCACAACCGCCGCGAGGCCATCTGGGAAATCACCCGGCACCGCATGAACAATCACACGCCGATTCATGTCAGTGGTGTGGTCGACGTGTGGGACCAAAAGTACGTGTTCCTGCGCACCCACCACACGGACTACATGCCTTCTGAAGAAGACGTGTTCGTGCCCCATTCCATTGCCGAGGCCTGCAGCCTGGCCAAGGGCATGACCCTCGAAGGGGTTTTACGCCCGGTGGACCGAGGGGAGAAATACTTCTGCCTGGATAAGGTCAACACCATCGACGGAGACGAGCCAGAGGAGTCCCTCGGTCGCGCAGGCTTCAAGGAGCTCGTGCCCCTCTACCCGGAAACACGCTTCATCCTGGAAGGCGCCCCAGAGAACCCCCTGGAAATGCGCATCACCGACCTGGTGGCACCCATCGGTCGTGGCCAACGGGGCCTGATCGTTGCTCCCCCGCGCACAGGCAAGACCGTCATCCTGCAAATGCTGGCCAAGTCGATTGTGGCCAACGCCCCCGACTGTCAATTGATCATTTTGCTTGTGGATGAACGCCCCGAGGAAGTCACCGACTTCCAACGCAGCGTCATCGGCGAAAACGTCGAGGTGGTTTCCTCCACCTTCGACGAACCCGCCACGCGCCACATTCAAGTGGCCGAGATGGTGATCGAAAAGGCCAAGTGCATGGTCGAAGCAGGCCAGGAAGTGGTCATCCTTTTGGACTCGATCACACGCCTCGCCCGGGCTTGCAACACCGAAGCCCCCAGCAACGGCAAACTGCTCTCCGGTGGTCTTGAGGCCACTGCCCTGCAGTTCCCCAAGCGCTTCTTTGGCGCGGCCCGCAATATCGAACACGGGGGTTCCTTGACGATCCTGGGCACGGCCCTGATCGAGACGGGATCCAAGATGGACGAAGTGATCTTTGAGGAATTCAAAGGCACGGGTAACTCGGAGATCGTGCTGGACCGGCGCCTCTCCGATCGCCGGATCTTCCCAGCCATCGACATCAACCGCTCCGGTACCCGTAAGGAAGAGCTGCTCTTCACCGAAGAGGAGATCGAGCGCGTCTGGATGTTGCGCAAGGTCCTGAACGAACTCGACCCGGTGGAAGCCATGGAGATGCTCATCGCCAAGATGCGCAAGACCTCGGGCAACGCCGAATTCCTGATGACCATCGGCTGATGCGCATCGCGTTGGCGGTCGGGCGTTTCGAGCCCATCGGTGGCAGCGAACGCTATGCCCTGGATCTGGCCGAGCAACTCTGCTTGGCCGGAGACCAGTTGGTCATCCTCAGCGCAGGGGGCGACGCGCCCCTACCCCCTGGGGCCGAACGAATGGAGTTCGCGCCCCTCGGAAACTTCTTTGCAGCCAGCAAGGATTACCCCGATGGGGCCGCTGCCCTAGCAGACCTATCCGTGGATGTGATTCTGCTGGTCTCGGGGGTCGCCCCCTGGGTGGCGCGCCTCTTGGCCCAACGTGCTCCCCTGGTGCGCTTTGTCCAAGACCACACCTTCTTTTGCCCGGGCCTCAACAAGCGCCGCAAGGATGGATCGATCTGTACCTCCCCCGCGCCCATGGCCTGTGTGCCACGGGCTCTCGACGGAGGCTGCCTGGATCTTCCCCGGGGCTGGGCCGGAGCGCGCCGGATTCTGGGCCGGGTGCGCGAGCTGGGTCAAATGGGTTCCGCGCGACACATCCTGGTGGCCTCCGAGTACATGCGCGAAGAACTTGAGGCGGCCGGAGCACGACCCCGCGAGATCACCGTCTGCCCCTACTTCACCCAGGAAGAGCCCGACCCCAGCGCCTCTTTGCCCCCAGACCTGGCGGAGTTTTTCAAAGCCCAAGCCCCGCGCCCGGTGTTCCTTTGCGCCGCCCGTTTGGTCCCTGAAAAAGGCGTCGAATTCCTGCTCGAAGCCATGGCCCGGGTGCCGGACTGCGCCCTCATTTTGGCTGGCGAGGGCCCCCTCTTGGATTCCCTCAAGGCCGACGCCCAGGGCCACGGAATCAGTGACCGCATCCTCTTCACCGGCTGGATCGCCCCGCCCGCCATGCGCGCGATCCTGACCCACGTGCGCGCCTCAATCATGCCCAGCCTATGGGCCGAACCTTTCGGCATCGTAGGAATTGAAGCCATGGCCCATGCCCGTGCCATGATCGCCTGCGACGTGGGCGGTGTGCGCCAATGGCTCGAAGATGAAACCACCGGCATCTTGGTCCCCCCCCACGACATCCCGGCCCTGGTCCAAGCCATCGGACGCCTGACGGAAGACCCTGCGCTTGCCACCCGACTGGGCCAAGCAGGCCAAGCCAAGGTCGCAGCAGAATTCCGTGCGCAGCGGCATGTGGAGACTCTGCGCGGGGTGCTGGATCGGGTTGCTGGGTTGAACCTAGCACCACACCAATAGCGCTGTAGGGCCGGCCCTAGTGCCGATTAGGGCCTGACCGGCCATGTTCCCGTTTGGCTCCGTGTCACCGACTCGGATCAGCGGCCACGAGGGCCGCATCCAAGGAGCGCTGCATGGAACCTAAGCCGATCCGCGAAGCGGTGGCGGCTTCCAGTTCTTCCAAGGCCAGAGCCATCCAGATGAGCTCTTCGCGGCGTTCGCCGATGCCTGCGTCAAGGGCATCGCGGTAGAGGCTGAGGTAGTGTTCGTGGGCTGCGGCCTTGGAATCCAGATGTTTCCAATGAACCAAGAGGCGGTTGCGCTCGATTGCAGCGCGCACGATATTGTCGGGCACCACGCGGCCGATCGTTCCCCGGTGATGGTGTTCCACCACGCTGGCGGGGATTTCCAAGACCTTGCGGCCACGCCGCCAGGCGGTCAGGCCCAGGTCGGTGTCTTCGAAGTAGAAGGGAGCCAAGAGGGGATCAAAACCGCCCTCGGCCAAAAACTCTTCCCGGCGTACCATCATGGCGCCGCCCAGGGGAAAGGGAATCGGCAGGGGCTCGCTGCAATCGGGGTCGGGAGTCAAGGGTTGACTGATCAGGCGCCCACCATCCACCAACATGCGCTGGTGAGTCTCGGCATTGTTGGGGTCGCCGTTGAGCAACACGCGGGGGGAAACCGAATGCACATTTGGATCGGCCATGGCTTCCACCAGGGGACTCAAAAATCCAGGTCGCACGCGCACGTCGGGATTGAGGCAGAGCAGCAACTCCGCCGTGCCGAGCCGGGCACCAGTCACCAGGGCTTTGGCAAAGCCACCACAGTCCCCGCGCACGATCACGCGCACCTTCCCTGGAAAGCGCTCAGCAATCCAAGCAGCCAAGAGATCTTGGCCTGTGTCATCCACCACGGTCAACTCGTCGTCGCAGGCGCGAGCTTCGAGCTCTTCGATCAAGAGGGGCAAGTTTTTGGCCAACAGATCCCGGTCGTCTAAGGCGGGAATGACCACTGCAACGCGTTGATTCATGATTCGTCCTCCTCATCGTTGAGAATTCCATCGGGGTCGGACCAAGGCAGGCCCTCGGGGTCGTCCAGCTTGGATTCAACCCGCTTGGACTCCTCGGGCCCCGGCCCAGCCAATTCGGGATCAATCAGAGGCGGCAAGGGTGCCGAAGGTTCCGGACTCAACTCCCAGGAACGAATGCGGTCTGCCAATTCGGGCGAGGCCAGGCGCGCCAGCAAACGGTCGGAACCCTCCCGAGCCGCCAGCATCTCTTGCCGTCGCCAAGTGAGCTCACCCATGGAGCGCGCTGCGGCGGCGCGCATACTCGCGAGGGCTGCGGGCAATTGATCCGCAGCCAGGGTCTTAGCTTCAGACCTCTTGCTCTCCAAAATGCCAGCGATGCTGGCCAGCTCCGAATACAACCAATGTTCGTGGGAATGCATGGCCACCAATTCCCGTTCCAAAGCCTCGTGAGCCTCAAAAATTGCCGCGGGATCCTTGGCGGGATCTTCGCCCTCGGGCACCGTGTCTCCGGTCAAACGCTCGCGTACCCAGCGCAGCTCCTGTTGACGTGTTTCCAAAACCCCGCGCATCCATTCCCTCTCTTTTGCCAGGGCGGCTAGGGCGCGGGTGGCTTCTGCGGCAGAAGCCTGGGCGGATGTAATGGCAGCCTCTCCATCATCTGCCTTTTCCTGCAACCAGCGGTTTTCACGGCGTAGTTCTTCAGCGGTCTCCTTGAGCCATTCGGCCTCTTCGGCAGTCTGCTGGCGAGATTCGGCGGTCCACTCCTGGGACTTTTGGGCCTCTTCTGCAGCATCCTTGGCAGCAGCCTTTGCTTTTTCCGCTTCCTCTGTGGCCTTTTGAATGGAGTCCTCAGCCCAGGCACGCAATCTCTGCCCCTCTTGCTCGGCCTGATCCAAAGATTCCCGGAGCCAAGAGTTAGCTTTCTCGCTCTCTGCCTGTTGCTCGCGCAACCAGTCGCGTTCCTGCTCCAAATCATCTTTGGACTCCTTCAACCAGTCCCGCTCCACGCCGGTGGTCTGGGCTCCCTGATCCACCTGACCGCCAAGCCACTGGGCGCGTTTTTCAGCGCTTGCAAGTTGCTCCTGGAACCAGCCCGCGCGCTTCTCCATTTCATCCCGAGCGAGCTCCATGTTCGCCAAGCTTTTGCGCAGCCACTCCAATGCGCGATCGTGATCGAGCAACAGATCTCGAGTAGGAGACCCTGAAGCCACCGCTTGGGTCAAGAGGTCGGCGGGCTGTTCTGCCACACCCATGCATTCCCCAAGTTTCTCTAGGCCACGCTGCACGCGCTCAAAAATGTCCCGCGTGGGCAGGGCATTCAAGGCAGCAAACCGCTCGGCAAAGGGTTCCACGCTGGCGGGCATGAGCGGCAAGGCCTTGTTCTCACGCGCCTTCTCCAGCAACTCACTGTAAGTCTGTCCATAGGCTTTGGCTTCTTCGTCAATCGATAGGGGCGACGTGATACCCATCACCAATCGTTCAAAGAGTCCCTCCTCATCGATCAAACGTCGCAGGGCAACTCTTAGGGCCTTCGGGTCACCCTGAGTAAACAGCAAGCCATCTTCCCCGTCTCGAACGCTCTCCCTGAGGGCTTCTGTGTCCGAAACCAACACCGGCCGACGGGCGGCAAAGGCTTCGCGAATCACATAGGGCGCGTTCTCCATCCAAAGGGACGGCACCACCACCAGATCCAGACCACCCAGGATCTGAGGCAACTGGTCGCGGCTGTATTCTCCGTGCATCTGGGCCCCCACCTCGGCCGCCCGTGCGCGCAGGATGCGCCCATAGGCGCGATCATGGGAAGCCCCGTGGATGTGCAATTCCGCCTCGCCCTCCAATGGACCAAAAGCCTCAAGCAAAGTATGCACGCCCTTGTGCTTGAGCAACCCGCCAATGAACCCAATACGCAAGGGTCCTCCATGGGACCGAGCCGCGGGTAGATCGCTCAGGTGATCCATTGGGATTCCACTGGCTCGGAATTCCACTGCCCGCCCCAGGGCACCGCTCAAGCGCCTAGCCAGCACCTGGGATGTAGCCAAACGCTTGTCGATCTTGGCAAATGTGTCACGCATGTGCTGGGCGCGTAGACGAACTTGTTCCCGCGCCTCCGCCAGCCCACCATCCCGTTGGCCATCGAGAATCGCGCGTAAGGTCACTGCCGAAGCCTCGCCAATCTGGTTTTCAAACCCAGGCTGGTCCAACAACACGGTTCCGTGGTGATCGCCTAGGTGATTCAACTTGTCGAGAAATCCCTGGGCCTGAAGAACCCGCGCCTGCATCTCAAGGTCCCCGCACTCAAAGGGCACCAAGTCCGGCCGCATGAGGGTCAAGGTTTCGTGGACTGGAAAGAAATCATGGGCCGTATAGACCAGAGGAATCCCGCGCCGCTCGACTTCTTCAATGGCCGCCGCGCCCAACTGAATCATGTGCTGTAGATGCACCACATCCGGCCGTTCGCGATCCAAGAACGCTCCCACCGCCCGGGCCATGTGGCGCGGATCCATGGTCCCTTCCACCTGCACCCACGTGACCCCATACCCCTCGGCTCGCACCTCGCGCCGCTGGGAGTATTGAGCTCGACCAGGGGAGTTGCAGGGTGCAAAGACCTCCACCGCAAACCCCGCACGCGCGAGAGCCTCGGCGAAAGCCTGGGTGTGGGTTTCGACCCCGTGGGTCGCCCGGGGCGGAAGCCCATGAACAAATAAACCTATACGCATCTGACCTTAGGATAGGAAAGGAAGGCTGCCAACTTCCAGATGGAAGCCACAATCCTGCTCCTAGGCGATGATTGCGGCTCTATGAAGCTTCTTCTCCCCCAGAGGGGTCTGTCGTTAGAAACCCAAGAGGACCGAGTCGGACCCTGCTTTCACGCGCAATTCCACATCCACCTCTGGCTCTCCGGTGCCGTGCGCCCATTGCTCGTTCCGGGCGAAAACAGGACTACTTGGATTTCATGGCTTGGGGTGCAACGGTCATCCAACGGGCACCCTAAAGGGGCAGGGGCCCGACGGAAATAAGCCCCGCCCTCAAGCCCCGCTCTTACGCAGAACCACATCCGCCACCACGGGGGCCATGAGGATTGATTCAGGTCGTAAAGAGTGCCTTTTCCATTCGGTGAGGAAGGACTCGTAATCGTCGCGGGCAAAGTGACCATGGCGCACAAGGCGCGCAAGATAGCTTGTCAGGAAATCACCAACCCAACCCCATACGGGTGACCCGGGGCATCCGGTGCGGGCGTTGATAGTGAAGGACTCCACGTCCAGGCCTGCCTCGCGGGCGAGGGCGGGCACCTTCTCGGCGATGTCAATCGTGCCTCCGCCGCGGACCCAACTGGCCATGCAGGCGTCGATGGCGGTGTCGAACGCTTGGCTGCGGGGCAGCAGCCTAACGGCCCTCCAATCGACGTATTCCTGCAAGATGTAAGCGCCACCAGGGCGCAAGGCGCGAGAGACCTGCTCGAACACAAGCGGGACATCGGGCAACCAGGAGAGAATCCAACGGCCGTAGACCGCATCCAAACTGCCTTTCTCAATGCCCAGGTCTTCCGCGCGCCGGACGTGGGCTTCGACGCAGGTGATGCCCCTCTTCTTTGCCTCCTGCAGCAAGTCTTGAATGCATGCCTGGCTCTCGTCGCAGGCGATCACATGGCCCTGGGGTTCGACGATTGAGGCGAGTTCAAAGGACGTGGTTCCAGGCCCCGAGCCCAGATCCAGAACCCTCATCCCCGGGCCCAAACCGGCCCGTCGGACTAGCCTGCGCATGTCCTCGGCCCACACCTCGTGCTGGGTCCACAGGCGCTGCAACTCAACGGGATCGACCCCCAGGATGTACTCTTCCTGGGGCTCTGGATTTTCCTCAGACTTCATGGGTGCACCAGCGTTTCGTCGGCTTCTAAAGGTCCTGCTCTTCCAACCAACGCTCGCAATCGATCGCTGCCATGCAACCAGTACCAGCAGCAGTAATTGCCTGTCGGTAAATCGCGTCCATCACATCGCCGCAAGCAAAAACACCCTCGACGGAGGTAGCAGTGCCACCTGGGGTGACGGCCACATAGCCTTTTGCATCCAGCTCGAGCTTGTCGGTAAAGATCTTGGTGTTCGGCGAGTGACCGATGGCGACGAAGAGACCTTCGCACCCGAACTCCTGCTCCGAATCATCCGTGGTGCTGCGAAGGGTGATCCCCTTGACCTTGCCGTTTTCCCCCGCATGAATTTCCTCCACCGTGTTGTTCAAGGCCCACTCGATTTTCGTGTTGGCCCGGGCGCGGTCCTCCATAATCTTGGATGCGCGCAGACCTTCTCGGCGATGAACGATGGTGACCTTGGAGGCAAAACGGGTCAGGTAGTTGGCCTCTTCCATAGCAGAGTCACCGCCGCCAACCACGACCACTTCCTTGTCCGGGAAAAACGCCGCGTCACAGGTGGCGCAGGCGCTGACGCCATGCCCCATCAAACGCATCTCTGAATCGAGGCCGATCAACTTGGCGGTGGCGCCAGTGGAGACAATCACCGACTGGGCTTGGATCTCGCCAAATTGTGATTTGATCGTGAAGGGGCGTTTGGAAAAGTCCACTTCCGTGACCTCGTCAAAACGAACATCCGTGCCGAACCGCTCGGCCTGCTTGCGCAGGTCTTCCATCATCTCCGGACCCATGATTCCATCGGGATAACCGGGGAAATTCTCCACGTCAGTGGTGATGGTCAGCTGGCCGCCGGGCTGCATGCCCTGGAAGAGGACAGGCTTAAGGTTGGCGCGGGCGGTGTAAATGGCAGCTGTGTAACCGGCGGGACCGGAGCCAATGATGACGACGTTGTGCAATTCAGACATGGGAAGTTTGGGAGGTTTGGGGCCAGAACACACTGAGGTTCTGGGCGCAGAGTGTAGTCCCCCATCACAGAACCTCAAGGTGTAGGGACCAGCAGGCCCAGGCAAGATCTAGCTTTGAGGGGTAATCACTCGCTATAGGGTCGAGGGGGTGTATTTTGAAAGGCGCGTTAGGAACTTGCAAGGCATCGGGCACGATAAAAAAGTGGGCAGGAGCTCGATTCCTTGAGTACATTAGATGGCTTGGCACGGCCCCTCCAAATCCCCCCTTCCCCACATTTCACCTGTAGCGTCGGAATTATGCTCCTGCTGCTGGGCTGCAGCGGTGGCTCCGAATCTTCGGGCGGTTCAGGTTCGGGGAGCGGATCGGGAGGGAGCAACACTGGAGGAGACAACTCGGCTGTCGTGGGTGCCAGTCGTGACCAGGTACACGATGCCCTGGATGTGGACGATCCAGGCGGTGGCGGCGGTGGCGGTGGCACGGGCGGCAGGGACCACGAGCAAGAGGGCGGCCTAAGCGAGTGGGATGCTAGTGGTGGAGGCGGCGGCGGAGGCGACCCCGATTTCGAAATCCCGGACCCCGGCAACTTCGGCCACGCGGAAATCCTCGAGTGGGCCGTAGAACAACCTGCCCTGCGCACCATCTCGGTCCATTGGGTCACGAGTGCTCCCAGCCACGGGCGATTGGACTGGGGCACGGACCAAGACCTAGACGCAAGCCAATCCAGTGGCGAGTCCCTCGCCACCGAGCATACGGTCACCCTCTCCAGCCTAGGTGAAGGGGTGACCTATTTCCTGCGCATCAGCGCCCTTGGGCCCGACGAGTCCATCGATACGGAAGGACCTTTCTCCGCAACGATCGACTCCCCTGATGGACGCAGCGTCACCGGCACCCTGCGTAAGTGGCAACCAGTCACTTTGACCTTTGTGGGACCTCTCTTCAGCGAAGCAGACGAAACACCCAACCCCTTCCTGGATCGGCGGCTTTGGATTGACTTCAACGCGCCATCAGGTGCCATCATGCGCACGGAAGGTTTCTTCGCTGGCGATGGATCCGGCGGCAGCGCTGGCCATGCTTGGCAAGTGCGGGCGGCTTTCTTTGAAGAAGGCAATTGGGAATACACCGTGCACTTCCGAGAAGGATCTGACGTGGCCGCAAGTCTCGACCCCACTGCCGGACAGGCGGGAATGCTGGAGGGAATCACCGGCATCTTGCCCGTGGGCCCGCGGGATCCCGAGGCACCCGGTTTCTTGAAGTACGGCGCTCTTGAATATGTAGGCGAGCACTACCTCAAATTCCGGGACGGACCCTATTTCCTGAAGGGCGGCACAGACAGTCCTGAAAACCTCTTTGGCTTCGAGGGCTTTGACGGTACCTGGGATGAGCCCGGTGGCGCGGGCACAAGCGGCCTGCCCGAGGGGCTGCATCAGTTCCTGCCCCATGTGCAGGACTTTGGCAGCGCGGGGCTTGGGGATGACACCAGCCCGTTGTTCACCTCCAGCACCACTGGCGCTGACTCCCGCGGGCTAGTGGGAGCCCTCGATTACCTCGCCAGTCGCGGGGTCAACTCCGCTTATTTCCTGCCCATGAACCTGGGGGGTGACGGGCGCGACACCTGGCCATTCCTGGGCCCCATGGATACCGCATCGGACAAGCTGCACTACGACCTCTCGAAACTCCACCAATGGAACCAGGTCTTTGCCCATGCCATGCGCCGGGGCATTGCTTTGCACCTTGTGTTAGGCGAAACCGAGTGGAATAACGAGCACTGGCTCGACAACGGTCTCCTGGGATCCGAGCGCAAGATCTTTTACCGCGAACTCGTGGCACGCTTTGGACACCACCCGGCGATCAAGTGGAATCTAGGCGAGGAATCCAACCACCAACTCGCGCAACTCGACCAATTCGCAGACTGGATCCAAAGCATCTTGCCTTACGAACAACCTGTCGCATTCCACACCCATGGGATTGGACCCAACGGCGACTATGGGCCCTACACCAGCGCCCTCGGCAACCCGCACTTCCAAGCCACGTCTCTGCAAGGTTCCCCAGATCACTCGGGCAACATCGTCGAACGCTGGCGCACGGATTCCGCAGCAGCCGGACACCGCTGGGTGATTGACTTCGATGAACAAACCACGGGCTTGACCGACAACAACGTGAACTCCATGCGCAAGCTGCACCTGTGGGATGTGTATCTCTCCGGTGGTCAATTGGAGTGGTATTTTGGCTACCACGGGCTGCCCCTCGGCGGAGACCTGCGCACCGAGGACTTCCGAACCCGCGAAGCCATGTGGGACCAAATGCGCTACGCCCGGGAATTCCTGGAAGGCCTGCCCTTTTGGGAAATGCAGCCCCAGGACAGCCTGCTCTCCGACGAACGGCAGGCCTACGGAGGCGGTGAGGTCTTCGCCCAACCCGGTGAGGTATACGCATTCTACATGCCCGTGTCTGACCTCGCCCCGACCCTCGACTTGAGCCTAGCACCAGGCGTCTTTCACCTGACTTGGTTCGACCCGCGGAATGGAACCTCGCATCCGGTCGCCGCCCCCATCACCGGCGGAGCACCCGTGTCCCTGGGCCTACCACCCTACGCCCTAAGCCAGGACTGGGCCGCGTTGGTCCAACGGGATTGAACCCGCCGGGGGTGCTTCACTGCACCAAGCCCGATGGATCGAAACGGCCAAGGGCCTAGCCTTCCCCCGGGGAATCACTCATCCACGGATCCGTCCAAGAACTCGGTCAGCAAAATGGGCGGCCGGGCAACGATGGCGCGCTGGCCGTGCACAACGATCGGCCGCTGCAAGAGCCCTGGGTCACCCACCAAGGCCTGAATCAAACCCGCCTCGTCCAATTCCAAATTCGCCCCGCGCACCCAATCACGAACGGGCAAATCCAACTGCTCACGCAACTGCCACAACTCCTCCGCCGACAGGGGCTGCTGCAAATAGTCCCGCACCTCGAACTGCTGGCCGCGCTCTTTCAACAAGCTCAAAGCCGTACGGCTCTTGGAACAATTCGGATTATAAATCAGGCAAGTAGTGGAGGAAGGGGTGGTCATGAAAGAGAGGGTAAATCCTCCCTTGCGCGAGCGCACACCCCCGCATGGTTTTTTCCACCGAAAAGACCTGGGGGGGGGCCGGACCGGATGGCGTAGGCTGCGGCAGTGCAAGCTGAGGCGAAAGGAGCGGATTTTGACGTGCTGGTGGTGGGATCCGGCATTGGCGGTGCCGGCGTCGCGCAGGCTTTGGCTGCTGCGGGCCATGGAGTCTTAGTTGTAGAGAAAGGCGAACCGGCTGCGGGAACCTCAAGCCGTTCAAGCAAATTGATCCACGGGGGCCTGCGGTACTTGGAGACCATGGAATTGCGGCTGGTGCACGAGTCCCTGCGCGAGCGCAAGATTCTCTTGGGCATCGCCCCCCATCTCGTGCGGCTAATTGACTTCCACATCCCCGTGTATGGGGATATGCGCCGGGGCACTTGGACCATGCGTGCGGGCTTGAGCCTGTACTCCCTCTTGGCGGGCTTTCGCCAGGACAGCCGCTATGTGAGCTTACCTCGAAGTGAGTGGGAAGCACTGGATGGCCTGCGGACCCAAGATTTGCGGGGAGTGCTCCGCTACCAAGACGGAGCCACGGATGACGCGCTCTTGACCCGCGCGGTGTTGGCGTCGGCGGTGGAGTTAGGCGCAGAGAAAATGTTGGGCACCGAGCTCATTCGAGCAGAACGCGTGGGGGACCACTGGCAGGTGGAGCTTTCCCGCAATGGGGTACCCGAAAAAGTCCGTGCCCGCATTCTGGTCAACGCCGCCGGACCATGGGCACCGACGGTCGCTCGCCGCATGCACCCTGCCGCTCCTTGCCCTCCCGTGGCATTGGTGGCGGGCACCCATCTGGAACTTCCAGGACCCTTGACCCGCGGCGCCTACTATGTGGAAGCCCAACAGGACCGCCGCGCCGTGTTCGCCATCCCTTGGAAGGGGCACACCCTGCTGGGCACGACAGAACGGCCCTATGAGGGGAACCCGGACAAGATCACCCCAAGTCCCGAGGAAATCGCCTACCTGTTGGCGATCTATCGGCGGCACTTCCCCAACGGGGACGACCAGCCCATTGCCAATTGGGCTGGGCTACGGGTGTTAGAAGGCGGTTCGGGCCGCGCGTTCAAGCGCTCCCGGGAGGTACTGTTGCCCATCGACGACGCAAATCACCCCACCGTGTTGACCATCCTGGGGGGCAAGCTGACCGCCTACCGAGCCACGGCGGAACGGGTGCTCGAAGCCCTCACGCCTGGATTGCCCCCAGCTAAACGCAAGGCAGACACACGTACATTGCGTCTACCCCAGCTCTCGTGAATTCCCCGGATAGGTAAGCCGGGGCGACCTTGAACAGGGCAGATGGATTCTCATCGACGGGGTGCAGGATCACGCCATCGCAGATGATCAATTCGTCGAAAGTGGCTTCTCATCGACGGGGTGCAGACTCACATCCCCGTGGATTGTCAGGCAACAAGCGAGGCGGATGTTGGCAATGTCCTCGCAGCCCTCAAGGGTATCGAGTTCATCATCCGAGGCCGGGTCCAAGGTATCGGCCCCCTCGGTGACCACGACCGTGCAGGTGCTGCAGCTTCCCACGGTGCAACCAAAGGGGATGCCCGCTTGGGTGCTCTGGGAGTATTCGAGTAAGGATGTCCCGTCCGGGACTTCTTTGATCTCTCCGGTGGAGAGGAAGGTGATCTTGGGCATGGTTGATTCCGGAGGTCTCTTGGGAAGCGGATAAGCCCCTATTCTATCACGGGTCGAGTGTGAATCGTAGGCCTCATGCGCCCAATGGCTAGGGACCCACGACTCCCAAAGTGGTGAAGGAGCCATTCGGTCTGAAGGGCACCACCTATCAGCACGCCACCAATGATCGAAGGGCTTACCCCTGAGGAGGGGATTTGGGAGGGGTGCATACCACCTAAGCAGAGCTCGATCTCATCGACGGTCCAAAGCCACCCCCACGCACTTTGCGCAGATCCCCCCACCGTGCCCTGAGCCCCGAACTGCGCCTAGAGCACTCAATTTCTGCAAGTCCCTGACCCCACCTCGAGCTTCTGAAGCCAAGAACACTACCCTACTCCAGTGCACATCCTTGCCCTCTGCGCCGTCCCCCCCTGGCCCGCCCTCGACGGTGGGCGCCGCCGCACCCTGGAGTTGCTCAGCGCCCTGGCCCGGCAAGCCCCGGTCACCCTCTGTGCAGTGGAGGACCCAGGCCCCCATCGCGACTTGCCCGTGGCCGCCGACGCTTTCCAAGCTGTCCACATCTTCCCCCGTAGCCCCCTGCCGCCGGGAGTCGCGCCGCTCGCCGCTCGGCCCGAACGCTGGTTCCATTCCCTAGCCCTCAAGAGTTGGCTCCAAGGCCCCGACGGTTGCGCCCATGCGTCGGCCCTCTTTTTGGACGAGCCATGGCTCCTGCGGGCAGTTCCCCGGGAAGCCCCGCCGATCCTCGCGCACCACCACAAGCTAGAGGTCGAACTCGCCCGAGACCTAAAACATCCATGGCATGAGCGAGTGCGGGTGGAACGCTTGGAACGCATGCTGGCCCTGCGCGCGCGAACCCATGTGTTCGCCAGCCAAGAGGACCGCGCACGGTTCCTCGGTCGTCACCCCGACACACGAACCCAAGTCCTTCCTGCGGGGGTCGATCCCCGCCGCTTCGTCGTGCCCGAAGCAGGCCGCGATCCACGGCGCCTCTTGTTCTTTGGCAGCTTAGGGTACGAGCCGAACCGCCGCGCCCTCGCTGAGTTGTTCCGGGAGCACTGGCCGCGCATTCACGCCGAACACCCTGAACTCATCCTCGATGTGGTCGGTGCCGGAGAAGCACCACAGCTAGAGCGAGAAAAACCCGTGGGTGTAAATTGGATCGGCTATGTGCCCGATCCCCTGCCCTACTTGCAACGGGCCAGTGCCCTCTTGGCGCCGATCCCTATCGCAGGGGGTGCGCGCCAAAAAATGGTAGAGGCTCTGGCTACTGGTTGCCCAATCATCGCAACCGAGCGCGCGGCAGAAGGCTTGCCCCGAGCCAAGGACTGGTTGCAACTCACCAAACCCGGCCAGGCCTTTGGCAAAGCGGTCCTCGATCATGTGGCCGCCCCAGAAATCGGTTTCGAGCGGAGTATTCAGGCCGCCAAGTGGGTACGCCAACAGTTCAGTTGGGACACCCTCGCGGGCCAATTACAGGGATTCTTGCAGGATTCCTAGGCAGCTCGATTCTTACGCTCCAGCAGCACGGCGGCATAGACCAGAGCCACTTCATCTGTCATCTCCAAAGTGCTCTTGATCGCCGCTTGGGGCTGAATCAGGCCCTTTTGAACTTTTTGGATGGCCTCTACCCAAGCCCCATGATCCCCGGGCTCCACAAGGGTCACCCCCGGATCTGAATCCAACTGCGCCAAACCACCGATGCGTGAGGCCATTACGGGCAGGCCGCACGCGCGGGCTTCCCGGGCGCCCAAACCAAAACCCTCTTCCCAGAGTGATGGCACCACCACCCCGTCAAGCATAGCCAGGACTTCAGCCCGGCGTTCCGGAGAAAAGCTAGGGTGCAAGCGAATGCAATCGTGCTCTCGTGCCAGGGCTTCCACCCCATCTACCGCACTGGAATCCCCGTGATAGGCTCGCCTGGGCCCGTGAATCTCAAGCACCAGATCATCACGCCCTGCTGCCACCACCGCTTTGGCCAAGGGCAAGACACCCTTGGATGGTTGCACGCTGCCCAGTACACCCAAGCGCACAAGCCCATCGTCGGGTCGTTGTTTCCGTAGCCGATCGGTTTCTGCCGCGAGTTGCTGCGCATCAATCCCGAGCGGCATGATGCGCCCCAGGGCATGGACCCCGGCGCACTCCAGTCCCGCGCGCTGGTGGGCCTCCAGCAAAGTGCCGGATGGAGCCATGATCCTGTCCACCCCTTGCAAGGCTTTGTTGGCATGCAAGAGGCGTTGCACTAGTGGCTGCATAGCCCATTCCGGAGTTCCGTGGGACTCCCCTAAGCACTTGGCGCAAGTCTCAGGGTCCGGCGCAGAACAGAGCTTGTTGGAAACATGCCAGCGCTGTCCCCGGGGACAGATCAACCAGTCGTCGTGCAAGGTGACCACCACGGGAAGGCCACGGGATTGCAAGATGTCTAAGGCTCGCGCACCCCAACCCGAAAGATGATGCACATGCACCAACTCCGGTTGCAGAGTGTCGAGCCACAACTCCAAAGCCGCGTCGCTCGCGGGCCCTCCGTCCAAGGCATCGGGACCGCTCATCAGCCGGGGCTGTCGGGTGATGGTTACACCCCCATGGCGTGCGATGCGAGTGGAGCTCTTTTCATCTGCCCAGGCCAAGGCACCGACTTCCATACCGGACTCGACGAGGGCTCGTGCGAGAGCCTCGGTGTGGACCTCAATACCCCCTGTTGCGGGGCTCCAACTTTGGCCTAAAAAGCCGATTCGACGGGGAAGAAGCACATTCCCCCATCGACCAAACGGCCCCCTGGGCCTGAGAAATCAATGGCTCCTGTAGCCCCCAACAGGGAATTTCTAGTCCCCTGAGACCAACCGCAGGCCCGGCCGGTGCTCCAGAAGGTGCCTATACTGCCCCAGGAGGGCCTTGATGTGATCCCCGTAGGAAACCGGCAGAACCCCTGGCTGAAGCTCTCGTCGAACCCCTTCACGGATCATCCTACCCATGGCCACGGACAGGGCGACCCCATCCCCGGGGCTGATCATGGGCGTTCCGGGGGGCACCACTTCCCGAATACCGGGAACGTCAGAAACGATCATGGGCAGGCCCATGGCCATTGCTTGCAGCACGGTCAAGGGCGCGTTCTCGGTCCAACAGCTGGGAACGATCACCGCGTCCAAGTCGGCCATGGCCCAGGGTGCCTGCATGGGTTCGAAGGGGCCTTGGAATTCAAAGCGGGTTGCCAGGCGTGGATCCCAGGTGCGGGCGATGAAGCGCGCATGGCGTCCCCCCACCCGCGTTCCGTGCACGCGCACGGACCATTTACGATCCCGGTAAGTCGCATCATCTTCCAGCCGTCGAACCGCTCGGAAAATCGTGTCGAGACCCTTGTGGGGTTGGAACTGACCAAGGAATCCAAAGCGCAAGGTGTCACCCCCATGGGAGCTGGGAGCATCGTTGAAGGGGCGCTCGTCAATTCCATAGCAAAGCACCTCGAGCTTCTCGGCAGGAATCACCTCGCCGCGCAGGCGTGATGCGATTGCTTCAGTGGGCGCAATAAAAACATCGGTGGCGTCGATCGCAGCCCGCAAGACTTCACCGCGCATCTTCAGATCATCTGCCGTTGGCACCAAGCCCATGCCGCCAACCTTGGCCATTGCTGAGGCCAGCGCCTGCTTGACCCCACGCCAAGGTTGAGGTCCATCGTATTTGCCCAGGGTGCGCACACAGCGGGCACACTTTTCAGGGTTGCCCCCGTCGCAGGGATCGAGGTGTGCGTCTAGAAACTGGCCCCGGTGACAGCTAATGCCAAAGTCCGTCAAGGTTGCCAGGACTTTAGCGCCGCTGTCTCGCGCTAGGACCGGCAATCGGGCAGATAGTCCCCACAAGAAGTGCGTGAAGTGCACCACGTCGGGCTTGTGTTCCCGAAGAAGTTCATCGAAGCAACGCTCGACCCCTTCGCTGAGGTAACTGTCCCGGAATAGCTTGGCGTGGGTCGGGGGATTCGAAACCTCATGCAAGGTCAAGCCATAGCGCGTCGTCGTCTTGACACTAAAGCGCTCCCCATGTCCCTCACGTTGGGGACAAAGCACGCTCACACTATGCCCTTGGGCCGCAAGTCCGGTAGCCGCTTGGTGGGTGTAAAACTCGGTGCCCCACTGCCCATCTGGGGGGAAACCATTGGCTACGAATAGGATCTTCACGGTTCTTGGAGGACTCTTATCTCGAGGCGAGCGGGCGAGCGAGTCTCTAGGGTGTGCAGTTTAGTCCGGCGCTGCTCTAAGAGTGCGCCCACCTTACTTTCTGGACCAAAATAATTTTCGAAACGCTCCGGCATGCCCTCTGGAACTCCAACCATGTCCGATCGAGCGGCGCTCCAGGTGCGCCCGCTGGCCCGCTCCTCCACGAAAACCCAAGTGGCTGCGTCGGGCTGACGTCCCGATATTCCCGTCAAGGCCCTCAGTAGCGAGGGCTTGGATCCGGCCTTCATGAGAAACATGGTGTCGCTGACGAAACCGCTACCACCCATTAGGCTGCTGGTCAAGAGCACCGGGACTTGCCCTCCAAAGCCTCCATCCAGCTGATCCCAGGGATAGATTTCTTCGCGCTGTTCGGGGCCGGCACGGGGAGCAGGTCTCCCGGGGTTACGCAGATGGGCCGCGAGGGAAAGGCCCGTCATTCCTTCAGGGCCCGGGGGATCGCTGCCGTGAATCTCAAGCAGGGTAGGACCCAAATCCGCTAGGCCCACAAGGCTTTCCATGGTGCACCCGACGCCTATCCCAGAGGCTTTTCGAGGCCAAAGGACTAGAGGCACCGCCAAGTCATGGGACGATAAGCCGGTGGAGGCAAAATACCCTCCGGCCTCCCCGAAGGACAAACCCGTGGAACCCGCAAGGGCAATGGTGGTTTCCTCCGGGTCCATGCGCCTGCGCACGTCCTGAATCATTGCACCGAGGCTCGTATCCAATTGAGCAAGAGCCGTGTCATAAGCCGCCAATCCCTGGCCTAGGGTGCGCGCAGGGTCGGACTGATTTTGAGTTGCCACCGAGTGAAATGACGGCCAACGGATTCCCGTGGGCGGTGTCCAGTCATCTTCCGGGCCGCGCAGGAAGGCCTCGTCCATGGGCAAGTCCTTGGCGTCAAAAATTCGAGTCAAGTCTCCCACATGCACCCATGCAAACCAGTCCCTCCCCGCGGGCAACTGGTCGAGCCAACCGATCAGACGCTCGTGGGTCGCCTCGATGCCATGGCCAAGCGCATTGGCCCCCGTGAAAGGGGAATCATCCAAGGGAATCACATCGTGAAAACCCGTGGTGAGCCCGCGCAGAGAACTCAGGCGCGGATTGTCCAGGAAAGCGGCGGTGGCCCAGCCACCCGCCAGGAACCGCCGGGCCAATCGCGGCAGTCGGTCGGGCATGGCAGTCGTGTAGACCGGTTTGATCAGGGAGCCATCATCGAGCGCGATCTCGGGCACCAAGCAGAACATGGACTCGCTGCCCGACAAGATCGACGCGTGGGACACCACCGGATCTCCGTCATGGGCCCAAGCGTTGGTGAAAAAAATCGCATCGGGGGCTTCCGCGGAAAGCCAAGGGGTGGTCGCAAAGGGAGCGCCAAACGCACCCAGATGGTCCTGACGCCAACCGTCCACCGTGACCAACAACACACCATTCCCCAAGCGATGTTCCCCTGGCCGAGGAGAACAGGCACCCAGTAGCAGGCTGAGGATCAGAAGGCGCACGGTCATCATGTCTAGGATCACCCCCGGAGAGGTTCAACACAAGCAGCAATCAGCGGGTAAGCCGGAATGTGGAATCATCGGGCACCCAATGGCGCTCGCCCCCGGCCCCACGCAGCAAAACCCAGCCAGGCCAGGAGTCCATGCGGTCATAGACGCTGCCCACGGGCAAGTGGGCCTGGCGGGAGGAATCGGGCCGGGGCTCCGCCCGGGCCAAAATCCCGCCGGTTTCGATCACCATGTACGGGTCACCGGAACTATTCCAGCTACGGACCATCAAGGGCCCGAGGAATACAGGTTGCAGCAAAATCGCTAGGACAAGCAACTGAGCCAGCCGGCGACCTCCCCGCAAGGCTTCCAAAACCGCACACAGGGCGAGCAGCGCCAAGCCCGCCAACCCGATCCATCCAGCCTCCGCGGGAGTCCATTCGGTGAGCATGAAGCCGACGGCATCGAGTAGTGAACCGGAATCCAAACCGGGCATGCCCGCCTGGGCGCGGGTCAATTCCAAGTCATGCAACAAATCGGAGTTGCGCGGGTTCAAGGCCAAGGCCGCGCTGAACCAAGCGACGGATTCTTCCGTCCGTCCGTCGCGATAGGCGGCGGTGCCCAGGTTGGCGCAGAGCCGCGAACGCTCTTGGGCAGGCGCGAGCTCCTCCAAAGCCTCCAACCACAGAGTCTGGGCCGAGGCCAAGTCCCCTTGACGATAAAGGCTGCTCGCAAGATCCAACTCAGGGCCCTGGGGCGGGGCTTCGGCGAAGCCAAAGACCGGTAGAAGAAGCAATAAGATCATCAGCATTCAGATACCCGCCCCGCGGGCGACCCGCTCAATCATGGACTTGTCTAGGGGCTCGTTATTGCCCCCGTGAATCGAAGCGTCCAGTGCGCTCAACAGGGCTTCGAGTTCTTGCCCCGCTGCACTCTGCACGAGGCCAGGTGCACGGCCAATCCAGGATTGGACGCTTTCCCCCGAGCATGCGCCTAGAAAGATTGCCAGGGCCTGCCGCTGGTCCGACGCATTGTCGGCCTGACGCAGGGCGCGGGCCAAGTGCCGTGGAGCAGCCCGCCTGCGGCGCGCGGAATAACCTCCGGGGTCTCCCCGACGACGAACCAAGGTGCGACCCCCGAACCAAGCCAGAGGCAGCAACAAATAACCCAACAGAAGGTTCGATCCAGAAGGACCTATGGGGTCTAACTCCGGGCGCGCACGGGGGTCAATGCCCAGCACATCCGGACTGTCAAGCATGGGGCCGCCCAGGGCCGGATCAAGCCCCCCTTCCACGGCCCGCACGCGAATGGGAACGGGGTCGCTCTCAAGCAACTCATAGGCCTCGCCCTCGGGATTGAAAGCCCAAAGGGGAATCGATGGAATCTCTTCAAGATTCGCATCAATCGGGACCAGCTCCCAAATCACCTTGCGCTCCAAAACCCCCGGGGTGTCCTCAACCCCCAGAATCCGAAATCCACGGAAGGCGTCCAGTCGGGACAAGTCGGGGAGATCGAAGAACTCAAGATTGCCATCCCCTAGCCAGCGTACGGTCAAGTGGATCGAAGCTCCCTGATCCACATCCCGCTTGTCGGTCTCTCGCTCGACAGTCAAGGAACCCACCGCGCCGGTCCAAGCAAAGGGTCGATTTTCTTCGGGAACCCGGAGCACACGCACCTCGAAGCGCGGCAGCACGGCATAAAAGTCCCGGGTCTTGCGCCGACCAAAGGGCCCAGCGTTGCCCACAAGTTCGCCGAACTCAAAAATGCTCTGGGCAAAATCCAAGGTCCCGGGACGCGTGGGCAAGAACCGGCGCTTGAGTTCCACCACCTGGAAAAGATCCCCACCGCGACTCCTTTCAGCGGGCCCCACCACATCCACTCGACTAGAACGGTTGAGCGCGATGGTGACCAGCTTGAGTCCCAGGTTTTCCTTACCAGTGGTCAGTTCCAAGGTCCCCGGCAACCGGCCCCACCAGGGCAAAACCAAACCCGCCGAAGCCACTTGCAGGTCTGTGGCCCAGCCTGCCCGTAGAAGCACGGTGAAGGGCTGTCCCTCGTAGACTTTCATGGGCACCTCTAAGGCCTCCAAGAAACCCATGTCGGCCCCTTGGATGTCCCGCACCACGGTCAAGGATGAGGGAGTCACCTGGCCCAGAACACCTCGGCCATTGGAGATCACGCGCACATTGGGAATCTCGAACTTACCTTCGCGCAGGGCCTCAACCTGAATGGTCCAGCGCAGGGTGATCCGTTGCACAAATCGACCTGCTACCTGACGGCGGAACTCCGAGCGCATGGGACTGCTGGGCTCGGATATGCGCAGGCCGTCCACCGGAGCTAGGGGTTCCAATCGGGCGGCCCGGTCCCCTTCCGCAGTGACCACCAATTGAATACTGGCGCCGAGTTTAGCTACCCCAGTGGAAAGCTGGGCGCGCACGCGCACCGGCACCTGGGGGGCGGCGGAAACTTGAGCCGTCGACAGAAGACAAAGCAATACGGTGCCGAGCTGGACCCAACGGGTCCAGGTGCACATGGCATGTGACCTGTTCTGTTTTGGCGGGGAGGTATGCGGTTGCATGGTGTGTTGGATGGAATTCACTGGAAGCCTTACCAATCTTTGTCCGTAGATCGGCCGCGCATGCGGGCGAGCTGCTCGCGCAACTCTTCACCCTTTTCGTTGTGTCGCCGGAGTTGATCCAGCAAGCGCTGTTGTTCTTCGCGGGTCAGGAGCCGTTCTTCCGGTTCGGCCTCCTCTTCCCCTTCACCTTCTTCGGTTTGCTCTTCAGGATCAGCGGGGTCTTCTTCGCCCTCCTCGGGCTCGCCCTCCCCCTCGGGATCCCCCTCGCTCTCCTTTTCCTCGTTGGACTCCTGGGGTTCGTCTTCCGAATTCTCGGAACCCTCTTCCGAGGAATCGTTGGAGTCCTCGGCTTCGCTTTCATCGGATTGATCGTCCGAACGCTCCTGCCCATCCTCTTGCTTACGCTCTTCTTCGATCTCGTCCAAACGATGTAAACGCTTTTGAATCAACTCCACGTTGGCTCGGACATCCTTGTCGCGCCAATCTGCCCGAAGGCGCTCGATCAGATGCTCGCGGGCGGCCAGGTAGGCCTCGCGAGCAAGACCTAGGGGGTCGGGGGCTTCCTCTCCGCCCTCACCCGTGGGGGCCGGAGCAGTGAAGTTCGGCGCTAGAGCATTGTTCGTCTTGCCCTGGACCTCGGGGATCTCGGCAAAGTGATCTTCGGCCAATTCCAGATCCAAGAGGCCCAAGCCGTCACAGGCCGCCAAGGATCCGCGCCCGGTAGCCAAGCCACTGGCCGCCTGCCAAGCGACTTCCGCCTGCTCTAACGCGCCGCCTTTGTAATGAGCTAGGCCCTCAAGGTGACGTGCCACGGACTGCTGTCCAACGGAACGGCCGGGATTCACCCAACCGAGTAAGGGACTCGCGGGCTGAAACAGCAATCGTTCGCTGACCCCTTGAGTGCGGGCCTGCCAAGATCGACGGCGAAGGGCCGCGCTGTCTTCCTCGGCCAACCGCCGTGCAAGAGCCGCCGCCTCTTGACCGCGCCCATCCTTGAGGGCAGCACAAGCCTGTTCGAAACCCACCAGATAAGAATCTTCCCAGGGCTGGATGATCAGCTGGACAGGTTCCTGGGCAGGGGCCTCTTCAGGGGTTTGACCCCACGCGACCACCAAGAGAGTCGCGCAGACCACCAGCGGTGCACCAAAGTTCGTCAGCTTGTTCTGCAAGATGTCCTGTTTCATCCATTCACCTCGGTCTTTGCCGGTCGGCGCTCGTTCAACAGCATGGACGCACCCATGCAAAGAATGCCCAGCACTAACGGCCATTGAAAACGGTCATGGGGAATGCGTTCCATGCCCTGATCGTAGACTTGGCCGTCAAGGGTAGAGATCCCCTCACGGTACAGGCGTTCCAGACCCAGCACCGCGCCTTCGACACCCACATAGGTCCCGCCCGTGATGTGCGCTAAATCCTCAAGGGTTTCGGGAGCCAAGCGCGAGACGACTTCCTTGCCGTCAGGGCCACGCACCCAGCCACCGTTGGGCAGGGGGATTTTTCCGCCGGCTCGCGTCCCTACACCAAGCACATGCACGGCAATCCCGAGGCGCGCTGCCTCCGCCGCAATTTCGAGGCCGCGGGCTCCGTGATCCTCGCCGTCGGTGATCAACACAATCGCTTCGTGTGCGCCCGTGCGCCCGTCAAAGAAATCCAGGGCATCGGTCAAGGCCGCCGCCAAGTCCGTACCTCCGAGGGCGTGATCTCCCGGATCCACTCCGTCCAGAAACCAGCCCAGGGTTCGCAAGTCCCGGGTCAAGGGAGCGATGCGTCGGGCTTCCCCTGAAAAGGAAATCAGGGCAACCCGGTCTCCCACCAGACTGGGGAATACCGATTTGATCTGGCGCTTGGCCTCGTCGAGACGGCTGAGCCCCATGTCCTCCACCAGCATGGACTTGCTGGCATCCAAGCAAAACACCAAATCGACTCCCTGGCGTTGGACCTCGCGCAGAGTGAATCCACGCACGGGGCCCGAAAGGGCAAGCGAGCCAAACAGGAGGGCTAGGGCCGCGCAGTACAGCCGGATTCGTCCGGTCAAAACGGAGCGCCCACCGAAGAAAACATGCGCCCTCTGAGGATCGACCATCAAGAGCACCTCGGCCTGGGTCCGGGTAAACGCCACGCGCCCCAGGAGCAACACAACCAGAGCCACTGCCAACCAGGAAAGGTCCATGGGCCGCAGGATTTCAAAACCAAGCAAGGCAATCACGGCGTCCTCCTGGCCCAGGTGTGACGCGAAAGTTGTGCGCAACTGAACAGCAGCAAGGCCGCAAGAACCCATACGCGATAGAGGTCGAAGTGCTCAGCCTGGGCCTGCTCGATTCGCGGAGTGCGCTCGAGGCGCTCGATCTCCGCGTATGCCTCCTCCAATTCCTGTTCATCCTGGGCGTGGAAAAAACGCGCGCCTGTGACCTTAGCAAGGGCCGGTAAGAGCTTGACACGCACTGGGATCGACACACGCCGACTCGTCAGCGGGTCATAGCGAGTCACCGTACGCGGCCCCGCAAAGACAGCGTAGATACGCACCCCTTTTTCGGCCGCCAAGCGCGCCGAGTCCAGGGGATCAATCAATCCGGTGGTGTCCTCACCATCGGTCAAAATAACGACTACCTTGGACTTAGCCTGGCTGAGTTCCAAGAGGCGCACGGCCTCGGACACCGCCAGCCCAATGCTGGTACCGTCCAAATCCCGGCGCTGCTCCACATCCAAGTCCTTCAAGACACCCGAGATTGCTTTTGCATCCAAGGTGAAGGGACAGAGCAGCTCGGTGAACATGGCAAAACCCACCAGACAGATATTGTCCGCGGCTCCCTCACGATCGGTCATACGACGCACCGCAAAGTCCTCCACAGCCCGCTTGGCAATGTCAAAGCGCCGCTCCCCCGAGCCCTCCTGGCCTTGCTCCATGGAAGTCGAGCGGTCGAGCAAGAGCACGATGTCGACGCCCTCATTTTCGCTGGTTAGGTGGACTTTGCCATCCAAGGGCCGCGCCAAGGCAAACAATGCACAGGCCAAGGCCGCCACTTCGCACCCAAGGGGCAACCAAGCAAAGCGCACACGCCAGGTGCGCGGCAAGTCTTGGGCAATCATCGGTGCCCGAGCGGGAACCGCGCGCCTCCGTTCCCGAGCCAACCATGCGACCAAGGGCAATAAAAGCAAAAGGGGCAAGAACCAGGGGTCCGCAAGGGAAACGCCCATGAACTCCACTTGGCTCTGGGCCAAGGTCCGGCCCGATTCCTGCAACACCAGAGCGATCATGCCTTGGCTCCCTCTTCTTGGCTGCCAGCCAGAATTGCCTGGGTACGCGTGAGTGCATCGGTCAGGGCAAACTTTGAGGGCTGTGCCCGGCCGAACTCCACAGTATCAGCCCAGGCCAAGAGCTGCTCGGCCTCTTCCGTAAGGGCAGACTCGATACCACCCCGGGCCCGCACATCCTGAATCCAATCGGAATCCAAGAGGGCCGCGCGGGCAGCACCTTGTTCTGCATCAAAGGCCTCGCGGATGCGCAAGGAAAGCGCTGCAGCAAAGTCCCCGTGAGCTGGGTCCGTTGCGAGCAACTCCACCAGGTCAACCGGCGGCAGCAAGACAGGTACCGGCACCCCTTTACGACCCATACGTCGCAGTAGCACGAAGAACAGGATCAAAGGGATCGGCAGGAGGTACCAAGCACTCGGACCGGAAACTTCGCTGCCCTCGGGTGGCACCAAGGGCCCGCCAACCGGCCGTGGGGCATCCTCGTCAGGCCCCAAATCTCCTATCACTTCCAAGTGACCCGCCAAGGCTTCCACCGACAGGCCGCTGGTCAGAGAAACCTCAACAGAGGGCAGGGATCGGTCTCCAGCTTCCAGGGAAAAGTAAGACCATTGGATGCGGGTGCTCGCCCGTTCCCCATCGCGGGTACGCGCAACATCCGGTCCAGAAAGCAAAACCCAACTGTCGTCGGCCAAGCCAGCGAGGCTTTCGAGTTCCACGGACTCGTCCACATCGTGATCCACCACCAGCGTCCAGGTCACCGGCTGGCCCACCTGGGCCTGGGCTGGATCCGCGTGCAGGGTTGCCTGTTGCAGGCAGAGGGCTAAGGCCAGCAGACTCATCTCGCTCGGCCCCCACGCATCATGCGCAACCGGAAAAATCGCAGAATAGGTGCGGCTAAGTCCTCGTCCAAGGGCACATCAATACGCGCCACCCGGGATTCCCGTAGGGCGCCGTTCACCGCTGCCTCCCTTTGCAAGGCCGCCTGCTCCCAGGCCGCACGCACGCCCTCGTCCCGCGCATCAATCCAGTTCCAAGCGCCTCCTTGCAGATCCTTGAGGGCGAAACGCCCGACCTTGGGCAGGCTCTTTTCAAAAGGGTCCACCAAACGCACGCCAATCACATCATGGCGCATAGCCAAGGCGCGCATGGCCTGCACCCAACTGCGACCACCCGCATCAGCAAAGTCCGAAAAAATCAAAACCAGGGAACGTCGGTGAAGGGCGCGCATAGATCCCTCAAGCACACGCTTTAGGTTTCCTGGCTCGTCATGGGGTTCAGCCACCATGACCTCGCGAATCAAGCGCTGGATGTGACGCGAGGTTTTGCGCGGATCCAAGTGCAAGCCGGGCTCGGAACCAAAGAGAGTCAGTCCCACGCGATCCTGATTGCGCGCCGCGACATTGGCAAAAAGCCCAACCAACTGGGCCGCAGCTTCGCGCTTGGACCAGCGGCGAGTTCCAAACCCCATACCCATGCCCTGGTCCACTAAACAGTGCACGCTCAATTCGCGCTCTTCCCGATAACTCTTGATGTGCGGCTCACCCGTGCGCGCGGTCACCTTCCAGTCGATCCCACGCACATCGTCGCCGGGTACATAGGGGCGTACCTCTTCAAACTCGATGCCCTGGCCGCGAAAAACGCTGCGATAGCCACCGGTCAAGGCGGTGTTGACCAAGCGATGGGTGCGCAGTTGCACCTGGCGCACACGAGCGGCAAACTCCGGCGCTAGGCTGCCCCGGTGGACATCTTGGGGGCCCTTTCGACTGCGTGACGGGACAGGCAATGTTCAGGGGACGGGCACGGTCTCAAGAAAACGCGCGACCAAGTCGTCCGATGTAACACCTTCAGCCTCGGCCTCATAGGTGGTGAGCAAGCGGTGACGCAGGACCGCGGGAGCGATGGCTTTCACATCCGCTGGAGTCACATACCCGCGATGCTCCATGAACGCATTCGCGCGGGAAGTAAGGGCCAGCCAAATCGAGGCTCGCGGGCTCGCGCCATACTGCAAGTAGGGCGCCAACTCCCCCAGGCCCACGGATGCGGGATCACGGGTGGCTTGGACCAGATCAACGATGTAACGGCCCAGGCGATCATCCAGGTGAATGCGATCGACGATCGAGCGACTCTTCTCGATCACATCTAGACTCACGACTTGACGCACATGGGTCTTCGGCGCGGTGCGTGACATGCGGTCCATGATCTCCAGTTCCTCCGCGGCGGAGGGATAACCCACCACGGTCTTCAGCGCAAAACGATCGAGCTGCGCCTCCGGCAAGGGGTAAGTGCCGTCCTGTTCGATTGGGTTTTGCGTGGCCAAGACCAAAAAGGGGTGGGGCAATTTCATGGTGTCGCCGCCGATGGACACATGGCGCTCTTGCATGGCCTCGAGCAGTGCCGACTGGACCTTGGCGGGTGCGCGGTTGATCTCATCCGCCAACACAAAGTTGGCGAAGATCGGTCCTTTGCGCACGCTGAAAGTGTGTTCCCGCGCGTCATAGACCTCGGTGCCCACAAGGTCCGAAGGCAAGAGGTCCGGGGTAAACTGCAGACGCGAGAAAGTTGCTTGCACTGCGTCCGCAAGACAAGACACCGCAAGGGACTTGGCCAAGCCCGGGACACCCTCCAGCAGCACATGGCCGCCAGTGAGCAGAGCGATGGTCAGGTCGCGACCGAGGGCCTCTTGTCCCACCAGGACTTCTCCAAGGGAGGCCTGCAATTCGGATACCCAAGAACTCGCGTCCTTGATTTCCTCGGGGGACACATCAGTGTTCACTTGGGAACTGGTCACATCGGGCATGGGAGAGATGGAGTCGGGCTCGGGCATGGGGGACGGGGATTCGTTGGGGAAGCCGCACAGGGTAAGAGTTGGGCTACGCCCTGACCTAGCCCCAGTATGAAAGACCCTTGTAGAAGTGCTCTGATTTAGGGCTCTTGAGCGGCAAATCGCTCACGGAAGAGGGCCCGCACCCGCAGAGTCTCTCGGGCATAGATCAGGGCCGGGCTCAGGGGCCTGCCAGCAGCGTGGCGAGTCTCCTGACTGGCGACCCACAGCTCAAAGGACCCCGCTTCCTCGCACCATTCGAGCAGTCGGCCACGGCCGGTGTTGTAGGCCACCAAGATGGCTTCAACATTCCACTCCGGGGTGGAGTCCCGAATCCAAGCGAGATGATTGCAACCGAGGGCCAGATTCACCACATCGTCATGCAAAAGGGCATCGGCCTCGGGGGCTTCAACACCCAAACGCCGGGCCGCGTCCCCCGCAGCGGACTGCACCAACTGCATCAGACCCAAGGCTCCGGCGGAAGACGTGCGACCACTAACCCCGCGACTCTCGGACCACATGACCCCCGCGACCAAACTGGGGTCTAGGTTCTCCTTCTTCGCCGCCTGAAAGATTTCGGGCCAGCGCTCCCCCACCAAACGCATACCGCGCTGTTCTGCAAAATCCTGCACGAACTCTTCGGCAACGGAACGCCCCTGACCATCGCGAATAAACACACCCAAGGCCCCTGCTCCTAGGAACAGGACCGCAAGGGCAATGAGCGCGCGCCGGGGCGTGATCAATCGCCTCGAAGCAGAGTTTGTTCCAGTGTCTGAATCCACAGTTCACGATCCTTGGTTTTGTTAGGGAGCGGGTCGAGTTCGCCTCCCATCAGTGTTTCAAGCTCTCGGCGAGCGCGCTCTGCCAACCACGTCTCTTCCCGACGCAGAACGGTCAACAGAAACGCGGGTGCCGTGCTGTTGGCCTGCTGGATTTCAAATTCCACCGCCGGAGGAGCCGACATGCCGCGGGCCTCGCAAGCTGCGCGGAACCAAGAGAGGGCGTCCCCCCGACGCACCGTGTCCCACCAGGTCCACCAAGCAGCGGTGGAATCGGGTTCGCCGCTGAAGTCCATACAGGATAAAACGCGCAGTTCGCGCAGGATGCTCAGGTCCTGAGGCATCTCCACGTTCAGGCGAATCAGAACGGGCGCCGCTTCCGGAACGCCCTGGCGCGCCAAAATCAGGGCGGCGCCCTTGCGTGCTTCCACCGAACCGGAATGCAAACCCTCCATCAAGGTCGGATGGGCCGCCGAGCCCAGGGCCAAGAGTCCGCGGCTGCCCGCATCGATCATGTCCAGGTCGACCCCCGTACGAAGCATGGAAAAAAAGATCTCCGAGGTGCGCGGGTCGGCCAGGGCCACAAGGCCATCGGCGGCAGGTAAACGGAAAAGCCCACCCGGCTCGGTCAAGCTCGTGAGCAACACATCCCGAGCCCTCAGGCCTCCAATCTGCCCGAGGGAACGCAGGGCTTGAGCCCGCACCACAGGAACTCCAGTCCCCGCGCGAATGGCGATGCCCTCCGCAGCCTCTTGGATCCCCATCAGACCAGCAGCGCGCACCGCGGCCACCTCAACAGCCACATGAGCGTCGTCCAATAGAATCAGCAACAAGTCCACGTCTATCGCTTCACCCCGCTGGGCCAAGAGGCCCGCCGCAATCCCGCGCATCAAAGGGCGCTCGTCAATGGCCGCTGCTCGCTCGGCGCTTGGGCCGCCCAAACGAATCAAGGCAGCGATCGGCACTGCAGCTTCCACGTCGAACTTTGCATGCAAGAGTTCGATCAAGTCTTCGCCCAAACCGGCTTGCAAAGGGCCTCGCTTGTGACCATCGGTCAATCCCGCGCAAAAGCGAGTCAACCTAGTGAGGCGCCGCGCCCGTTGATTCCAGAAGCTCTCGCCACGCAACAGCTCAAAGAAGGCCGGCACATCCTCTTCCCCCAGGACCCCGGGCGTTTCACTCAATATTTCGAGTTCACGCAGGCCTAAGGCCCGGTCGATCGGTTTTCTCTCAGCCATCCAAGCCAAGACCAACTGGGCCGTGCGCTTCGCCCGGCCCACGCCACTGGTCTCCTGGGCAAAGGCCTCGGCCTCTGCTCGAACCAAGCCCAAACGGTCCCCGTGCAAGGCCTCCAGCGAAAACCGCTGCCAGTGATAGCGTTCCTGCAAGGCATCCAAGGAAGCGAATGTGCGCTCAAACCACGGACTTGCCGAACCCGGACCGAAGACAAAGGTTTTGACATGCTGGTCCACAAGCACGCTCATGCTGCGCCCGCGTTCCAACTCAGCCCCCCAAACACCGGGCAGCCGTTGACTGCCAAAGACGCCGCTTCCCGAGAGTAGTTGCATCATCTCCCGCGCATCCTCGGGGGACAGGTAGATCGCTTCCATGGCGCCCTCGAGTGGTCCACGGTCAATCCAAGCGGGACCGAGCAAACTGAATCTCTGAGCTCGCTCGCGATCCACACAATCCACGCGCAAACGTAGGGCATCCGAGGGCTGAATTGGCATAACCGCCCGGGATGCCCGGAAGCCGCGCCGGTTTTCAGTCCACCACTCAACCCAAGTCCCGGCAGCCAATCCAGTGCTCTTGGCGGTGATTAGTTGCAGGCGGCGCACGGCCACATCCACAAGTGCCTCACGATCCTTGAAGTAAGTCTGTCCGGCAATCAGCGAAACCAACTGGCTGGGCACGATCGAGTCGAGCCAATCAATATCCGCTTGACCCTCAGAGCGAAACCCGATCCCCGCCAGGGCCACAGCACAGGCGCCGGCAACGAACGGGTCCTTGACGTTCATGCCGCGCAACAGGGCGTCCACATGACCAGGCCCCAGAAGGGGCGTTTGGCGCGAGTCTTCCCGCTCAACCAAAGCCAACACCGCATAGGCTGACGGCCGAAGGATCCAACGCTCTCCAAAGGCGCGGCGCATGAGCTCAACCTCAATCTGCTCACCGGGAAAACGCGCCAGGAACTCCACCGCGCGGATAGCGACTTTGGCTCGCGGATCGTGAAGATGCTCGAACAGTAACGGTACCGCCGCGGCGTCGGCGGTAGATGCGACCAGATCCACCGCTCGCCAACGGGCATCAGCACTTTCTGAGTGCAAGGCCGGCTCCAAGAAGGGGATCCACTCGGCCTTGGGGGACTCCTTCAATATATTGTGAGCCGCGGCGCGCACACTGTTTTGAGGATGGTTGATCAGTTTGGCGAGCAATTCAGGATTCGCCCGCACCGGATCCACGTGGTACAGCATGCGCAAAAGAACGCCCCCCACCGAACCCGGGGCTCGGGCGGAAATACGCTCAACCACCAGGTCCCGGTCACGGCCATCGTTCGAAACCAGGAAGTAACGCCCGGCCACAAGGGCCGTGGGGCCGTGCTCACTGGCGAGAGCCCCAATACATGCTTCGCGGCCGTCCGGACCCATACCGAGCAAGCTCTCAAGGGCCTGGTCGAGCAAGGGATCATCGGTACGCCGGCGCCGTCCGACCTCGGCAAAAACCACATGGGCGGCACCGCGCAGATTCTCCCTTTGGGTGGACTGGAAACCTGGGGCCTTTTCGTTTTCCTTCCCGTCGGAACTGCCCCCGGGTCCCCGGCGTCCTGGCAAGTCCAAGCTCCCCTCGACCTTCCCGGGCGCCTTGGAACGATCGGGTATACGGTGCAACTGCTCGGCCTGACAACGCTTGCAATAGGCCTCCTGCAAACCGGTCACGCTGTTCCATTGGATGGCTTCACCGGTTTTTTCTAGGCCACAAATCGTGCAGACCAGAGCAGGCTTCTCGCTCTCCTTGGCAGGGCCGCTGGTCCGATCCGCTCCCACGGGCTGGACAGCGGGACGGCCGGGCAGAGCCTTCCGGCCTCCCTTATTGGGTAGGTCGATCTGGGCGGAAGCAGAGCTGCCCAAGATGGCCAACATGAGGATGATTGTGGGGACGAGATGCATAGGGTCACCGTGTTACCCACGGTAGCCCCGCAGGATACCGGGGACAGCAGGAGTGGGTGGGGCCCGAGGGGCTTGAAGAGCACAAAAAACCGTCTCCGGGGACTCCAAACGTGCCCCGCCCCCAGGATTCCGCGCCAGATGCTGGAAAGGTAAGAAGTCTGGGCGGGTGTTTTTTGGAGGGGCCCGCCCCCTGAGGGGCTCCCCCAGCCGAAACCTAGCCTGATCCAGAGGGCACGGGCCCTCCTCCTAATCGGATCAAGGGGCCAGCAAAGGCCGAGGGCCATGGGCCAACTCGCGCACCAATCGCGGATCACTCTGGCAGGCCTCCCGCGCCAGCAAGAGAAGGTCCAGGTCTTGCTCAAGAGTGCTCAGCCCTTCAAGGTTGTTGCCCGCCTGACGCAGACCGGCCAAGTCCCCCATGCCACGCCGCCGCAAATCCTCCTCGGCAATTTCGAAGCCATCGCGGGTCTGGAGCAACATGGTAAAGCGCTCCTCCGCCGCTGCCGCCCCCACGAGCAAGCACCACGATTCCAGCGGGCCACGCCCCACCCGGCCACGAAGCTGATGCAACTGAGCCAGGCCCAACCGATCTGCCTGTTCAATCACCATCACAGTGGCCGAGGCCACATCGACGCCCACCTCAATCACCGTGGTCGCCACCAGTAAACCGATGTCGCCCCTCCGGAATCGCTCTAGACGCCAAGAGCGTTCCTCTGCCGGAACCTTACCGTGAACCAATTCCACACCAAAGCTGTTCACGCGCTCATCCTCACAGAGTTTGTCAAAGCGCGCCTGCGCTGCTCCGGGCGTATCGTCACCGTCCTTGCCAATGCGCGGGCAAACCCAATAGACCTGTTCACCGGCCTCCATGCGCTTGGCCAACCAGGGAATGATCGAACGGGTCTTTTGCCCGCGAACCCAGCGGGTGTGAACATCTCCGCGACCCGGCGGCCCATTCCGCAAGGTCACAACCTCAAGGTCCCCATAAACGGTCAAGGCAAGAGTTCGTGGGATCGGCGTGGCAGTCATCAGTAAGAGGTGCGCCCCCTTGCCCTTTTCCATCAGAGCCGACCGCTGACCCACTCCAAAGCGCTGTTGCTCGTCAATGATCACCAGATCCAACCGAGAGAACTCCACGCCTTTCTGAAAAATCGCATGGGTCCCAAAGAGAACGCTCACTTCCCCATTCGCTAGACGCCGAAGGATATTCCGGCGCTCTTCCCCGCGCACACGCCCAGTCAAGAGCGCGTAGCCAATACCCACCGCATCGAGCAAGGGCGCCAAGCCCATGTGATGCTGCTCCGCCAAAACTTCGGTCGGCACTAAGAACGCCACTTGGCCCCCGCCCTCCACAACAGCAAAGGAGCAAAGCGCCGCCAGGGCGGTCTTTCCCGTGCCCACATCCCCCTGGAGAATCCGTCGCATGGGAGAACGCCGCCCAAGGTCTCTGGCCAAGACCTTCCACGCCTGACTCTGATCCGGCGTTAGCTGAAAGGGCAAGCGCGCTTGCAGTTCCCGGTCCAAGTCTGGCCCGATGGACACGGGCCGCCCGCCCCCTTTGTCGGACCCCGCCCGCCGCGCCGCGAGTTGCGCCTGCAAGGCGAGCAACGGGATCAAGGCCAAACGCCGCCGAGCTGCCTCGAAGGCCACCCCGGAGCGCGGGTCGTGGGCCGCCTGGACAGCGGTCGGCAAGTCCGGCAGGTCTCCCGCCGCAAGTAAGTGCTCCGGCAATGGCTCGCGAATCTGTTGCCCGACCAATTGCACGGCTTCCTTGCAAAGACCCGCGAGCACATGACCGGACATGCCCTTGGGGGAGGGATAGTTGCCGACCAATGCACCCGGTGCGGGGAGCGGGTCGCGCTCGGTGCCAATCTTGGGGCCGAGGAGTTCCGGCCCCTTCGTTGTGGCCCGCGCTTCTCCGCAGAGCTCGATCTGGTCCCCCACCACGCAACGCTCACGAACCCAAGGTTGATTCCAAAAACTAGCCTGCGCCTCCCAGCCCCCCGCATCGAGAACCAGAGTCACACGACTCTGCTTGCCTCGCATGCGCACCAGCTTGACCGAGAGGACGGAACCGGAAACCCGAGTGAGGCCCTCCTCCGGCAACGGGCCGCTGGTGAGAGGCGCGGGCCAGCGGGTCAAGGAAGTTGGCGTGAGGAGGCAGAGGTCTTCCAGGGTGTGGAGACCCACCGACGCGAGCAGGCGGGCTTTTGCGGGTCCTACCCCCCCCATGAGGGTAGTGGCCCCCTTGGGTGTTGGTTTTTGACCGTTCATCGTGTTCCTCGACCACTCATCTTGTACCCGGCAAGTTGACCCCGCGCCACCCAAAGATACGCCAATGGAGGAGGCTTCGTGCGCTCTGACGAGAACAAATGCCCAGGACCTTTACCCCAGCCACCCCTTGCTTCTTGGGACCGCGTTTGGCCTTGGAGGTGGTCATGGGGTATCCTCGCTTGCGGTCACACCGTCAATTGGTTGTGCCGTTTTGATGTTCACTGTGGAAAGGACGTGAAATGAGCGAATCGCAGCCAAAAGGAGAGCTAGGATCCGAAGAAAATCGCACTTTGACGGGCAACTCCACAGGTTCCAAGCTGCCCTCCGCCATGCTCGGTAGGGATCCGATCATCCTGCTCACGGTCCTTCTTGGCCTCACCCTGCGCGCTTACTTTGCCACCCAAAAAGGCCTAGTGCTCGACGAGTTCCACTCGGACTTTCACGCCAGCCGCGCCACCTTCTCTGAGCTCCTGCAAAGCGTCCGGGCGGACAACCACCCGCCCCTTTCCTTTGCCCTGATCAGCCTTGCCCAAGACCTTTTCGGCAAGAGCGACTTTGCCCTACGCATCCCCGCGCTGATCGCATCGGCCCTCGAATTCACATTCGTTGGACTCTTGGCGCGACCCTATGGCAAGACCGCGTGTCGCTTTGCCATAGCTCTCGTGGCCCTCAGCAGCCTGCACCTGGACCAAGGATCCATGGCGCGCATGTACGCGCCCCTCGCGGCCTGCATCACCGGGGCCACTTGGGCCAGTCTGCAGCTCTTGCGCGGGCCCAACAAAACAGCTGCCGTGATCGGAAGCCTCGCGGTGTGGGGCGCACTGGGCCTGCACTATTTTGCCGTGCACTACATCCTGTGGCTGGGACTCGCCTGCTTGCTGGCAGCCTGGAAAGCCGCTCGCCTTAGATCATTCGTGAGGCGCATGGCCCTGCCCCTGGGCGCAGCCATCGCCGCCGCCCTGCCTTGGTATGGAACCGGCTTCATCGAACAACTCGGACACGGACTTCTACCGGGTGGGGACGATCTCGGGATCTTGGGGTTGCTGGAGGGATACGCCCACCTGTTTTCCCTCAACCTTCGGCTCGGGGGGGACCTGGGCCGAGGGCTGTTCCTCTTGGCGAGCCTTGTGATTTTGGGGATGGCGGCTCGCGCTGCCGTGACAAGGGGCGGCGGCAAAAACTCACACCCAAGCAGCACTCTTGTCTTGGCGAGCATGGCTTGGATCGTTCCTATTTGGGCCTTTGCTCTGGCCCAACTCATGCCCCGTTCGGGGTTCACGTGGCACTACATTTTGCCCTCCGTGGCACCCATGGCGGTGCTTGCGGGGAGTTGCGTCCAGGGCCCTCGGACACGCCGGACTCTCGCCATGTGCGTGGCTGCGGCGTTGATGCTGAGCTTGCTCAACCTGAGGTCACGGGGGACCGAGGATTACCCGGGTGCAGTGACTCTGATTCAAGATCAATGGCAACCAGGGGATGGGGTAATTTGCGTGGAGTATCAGCCCCCCTGTTTCCCCACGGGACGCCCCTGGGATCGGTATGTGGAGCAATCGGGCACACCGACCGACGCGCGCATGGAGACCGATGGGATTCACCTGCGAGAGCCAAACCATCTCGAACAGTACCCGCGCATCTGGTTGATGGAGTCTGCCCTGCCAGAGTCAGTGGATCTGCGCGATCAGCTCGCGGAATATGGAGAATCCCAGCAGACCTGGTCCTTTGGATGGCGCCCAACGGTCACGCTTTTCAAGCGGCGCTAGGTCTAGGTTCCTTGGGCGTCATGGCGGGCAGATCGCACACCAATGCCGGATACCACCCTATCTCGCCAGCACGCCTCGTAAGAGCTCGCGGGCACGATCTCCACCAAGCCCACGGCCGAGTAAATCGCGCTCCCCTGTGGTCAGCTTCCACACCAATAGGCCCGCTCCGTGAGCGCGTGCACCGTGCCCCAGAGCCTCCAGCAACTGAGCCTGGCGCTCGGGGTTAAGGGCTTCTTCCCCCCCAGGCATCGGCGCGTCGGCTCCTGGGCCCCGGGCGGCAAAGAGGGTCGCGGCAAAGCCCGATGGAGCTATCCAGAGTGGCAAGCCCAACTCATCTGCACGGGCCTTGGCAGGAGCGAGATGTTCCACGAACAACTCCTTCAGACGCCACAGGGGAATTTGACCTTGATCGGTGCCCTCAAGAATCGGAAACAGGCCTCCCGCGAGGGCATCGACCTTGGACCAAAGGGCCACGGAATCGAAACGGCGCACATCTTCGCTGGCCAAAACGACGCCCCCTCCAAAAGCTGCCCGAGCAGCCTGGATGGAGCGGGACCAGCCGGCGTTCCTGATGCGCTGAGCCTCTTTTTGCCATTCGCTTGGATCGGGTTCTTCCGCATCAAAACGAGTCACGATGGACTGCCCGAGGTCATGACCAATGGACAGCACCGAGGCATCCGCAATGCCAGCCATCAAAGCCCCGTGGGTCGTGCTGGCGGCCAATTGAGCGTAGAGCTCATCCCTTTGCCCATCGAACACGCGCACCAAGCGACTAGAGGCCACGCCAGAATGGGCCGCAAGCAAGGTCGGCCAAAGTTGGACCTCTAAACCCAAAGCCCTCGCTTGGGCACAAGCCACAAGCCAACTTGCATCTCCTCCGATGCTGCCAAGAGCCCGCAGGGGTTGCCATGCGCGACCTTGGCCGGGATCGGGATTGAAGCAAAGGTCATAGGCCAGCGCGACGGAAGTGGCCCCAGCGTCGGCGAGGTTCTGCAAGGCCACCAGCGCATCAGCAGAGCCTGGGTTCACATCAGGGCGCAGAAAGGCGCCCCGAGGAGCAGCCTGGAAACGAGAG
>JAPKBR010000003.1 GCA_028823345.1 Planctomycetota bacterium | reverse complement strand
CTGGGCAAGTGGACATGATCGGGGGTGCGCGCTCTCAGAATTGGGTGCTGCATGTTTCTGGGGAATTGCCCCTGCCCGAGGGCCCTTGGTCCGCTGGCATCCCCGCCCTGCCCGTGACCACCGATCCCACTCCCTGGGTCGGCGATGCTCCCCACCCGACCCTGACCCAGGCCAGCGGTTGGGCCCGGCTGGAGCTGCCCCCGGGCGGAGACTACGAGGTGTGGATGGTGCGCCATCCGGCGCGCATGCGCGAGCCCTTCCCCTTGGAATGGGCGGCGGGTGTAGAAATTGACGTGACCCAGATCAGTCCCGAGGCGATTTATGCCAAGGGCTCCGGTGCCGCCGTGATTCAGTTGGCCTTGCCTCCCAAGCGCGAGTGCGCCCTGGCCATTCGCATCGACGGCCGCTGGTTGGCTCCCTGGGAAACCGAGAGCGCGGGAAAGCAACTGGGTAGTCCGTCCGCGGTGCGCCTCTTGCTGCCTCCCCATTGGTCTGCCGGGGCCGAGTCCGATGGTGGTGTCCAATTGACGAGCCTCGCTCCCCAGCCGGTTTTCGGTCCCTTGGCCTCCGCGCCCCCGGAAACCCACGCATTCATTCACGCCTTGCCGCCTGCAGAGTAGAGAACCCCCAGAATACCGTGAAACGAATCATCCTTTGCCGCCCAGAGGGCCCGCGCAATGTGGGCATGGCCCTGCGCGCTTGTCAGAATTTTGGTCCTTGCGAATTGCACTTGGTCGCTCCCAAGCGGCCGAGTTGTCTCGTGCACCCGGAATTTCAACAGATGTCCCATGGGGCTGACGAAGCACGGCTTGCAATCGTCGTGCATGACACCCTTGCCGAGGCGCTAACCGACACCCATCACGTGGTGGGCTTCACAGCCAGACCGCGAGATTTGCGCGACCGACGGGACTGGCGCAAGGCTGCACCGGACTTGGAAGAGGTGGCCACTTCCCCTGACGAGTGCTTGGCCCTGGTCTTTGGCACCGAGGAAACAGGACTGAATCGGGCTGAAGTGGAGCAGTGTGCCGAGTTGGTTCACATTCGCACAAGCGCATCCCACACCTCTTTGAACTTGGCTATGGCGGTGACCGTGGTGTTGTCCGATCTGTTCGTCACCGAAGGCCACCGGGAACGGGAGCGGGGTTCCAAACGCTTGGACCAAGAGGGCCGACTGTTTCTTGCGGGCCGCATGAAAGAAATCTTCGCGGAAAAGATCATGCGCTCAGCGGAAGCCTCGGATTTGGTGACCCAGATGATCGAGCGGGTCATGTTGCGGGCTCCCCTGCAGAACCGAGACGCCAAGGCCTGGCACTTGATCTTGAAAAATCTGGGATCCAACATGACCCCCACGGATCTCGGCCTCGTGATCCACGAAAAGGGCCAGCGCCGCAAGGAACTCAAGGCTCGCCGGAATGAGGGCGAGGAGAGCTAGGACTCGCCCCCCCTGTGCCGGCCTAAACTGCACCCATGGTTTTTCTCAGCTGCATCTACACAAAAACGGGCGACGACGGTTTTACGGCTCTTGGGAACGGGACGCGCGTGTCTAAGGACAGCGCTCGGGTGGCGGCCTATGGGGATGTGGATGAGTGTTCGAGTGTCCTGGGCTTGGTGATCGCAGAAGGCCTTGATGAACAATGGAACGAGCGTTTGGCCCAGGTGCAAAACGATCTGTTCGATGTGGGTTCGGATTTGTGCCGCCCGGGGGATCCCAAGGGTGAGGCGCGCATGGGCGAGGCTTATGTGAAACGCCTAGAGGGTTGGATCGACGGCGCCAACAGCGACTTGCCGGATCTGACTTCATTCATCTTGCCCGGCGGGACCAAGGGTGCCGCATGGTTGCATCTGGCGCGCACGGTTTGCCGCCGTGCCGAGCGTTCGGTGGTGACCCTTTTTGGGGATCCCGAAGAGGCAGCCCAGTCCAATCCCCAAGTGCTGCTTTACCTCAACCGGCTCTCGGACCTGTTGTTCGTGCTGGCGCGCTATGTGAATCATGCTGCGGGTGAGGGCGACGTACTTTGGCGTCCCGCAGGGAAAGTCGAGGAAAGCTAGGTGGGGCTCGACCTGGGTTGGGCCACCCCTGTGGAGTGGGTCGAGCGCATTGCACCCTATGAGTTGGAACTGCTCAGTGATCATGCCCATTGCGAGCTGAAAGCCGCTGCTATGGGGCAGGTTCTGATTGCCAAGAACCCCGAGTACCCGACTCTAGTGGAAGCGATCACGCCCATAGTGATCGAGGAGATGCAGCACTTTGGGTTGGTCTTCGAGGAACTCACCCGACGGGGAGGCCAACTGGGGGAGCAGATGCCGAGCCCCTACGCAGATGGCTTGCACCGGGGATCAGCCGAGGGGCGTACCTCAATGTTGTTGGATCGGCTGTTGATTGCACACTTGATCGAAGGGCGCAGCTTGGAGCGCTTGCATTTGTTGTCCAGTTTCCATCCCGATGTGAAACTGCGCGCGATGTTTGGGGGCCTGTGCGCCAGTGAGGCTCAGCATCGGGCCGTTTTTCTTGGACTGGCAGCGGACTTTTTTGGCGTTGCAGCGAATTCGCGGTTGGACGAACTCACCCGCCTTGAGGCGACCGTGCTGGAGGGGCTTTCCTTTGCCCCGCGGGTCCATTCGGGCATGTGCTAAGTGGCAGGTCACTCTCTCCTTGGCTAAACTCAAGCCATGCCCTTGCACCTTCTAGCCTTCGTCCTATTGTTGAGTTTGTGTCGTGGGCCCCTGCATGCTCACCAGGGCGGCGAGCTGGGAACCGGTGAGGGGCAACTTTTACCGGACTTAGAATTGCCCTTGGTGAGTGGGGAGGGCACGGTGCGCTTGCGTGGTGAGGCCCATGATCCCCGGCCGATCCTGCTGGTCAATTTTGCCTCCTGGTGAGCTGGCTGCCGCAAGCACGTGCCCGTGTGGCATGAGGCGACAAAGGAACTGGTGGCCGCGGGCAAGTTGCGCGTGATCGGCGTGGTGCAGGAACAGCACCCCGAGCGTGCGGCCCTTTGGCTCAAGTGGCAACAGATCGATTGGCCGGTGGCTTGGGATCCATTCAATCAGCTTGGGGTCAAAGTGGTACCTAAGATCGTCGCGGTGCAGCCTGGTGGGCTGGTCTTGGAAGACAGCTTGCATCCCAAGCGGATCTCCGGGGAAGGGGGCTTGCTTGAGGTCATGGGCCGTATGGCCGGCGTGGCCGAGGAGTTGGAGCAGCCCGCACGCTTTGGGCCGCAGCTTGCCCGTTGGGTTGGCTCGGATGCCCAGGCGAAGGCGCAGGTGCTTGAGCCCGAAAGCGCCATAGCGATCCTGTTGTTTGATCCCGAGGGCTTGGACGGGGATGCGCTTCCCTTGCGCCCGGAGGCCATGCGGTTCCTGGTGAAATGGGCCCAACGGGACCAAGCCAGCGCCCGGGACCACTTTCGGGCGGGGGTGGCCCAGCGAATGTTGCTTGACGAAGAGGCCTCTGTGGCTGGGCGCTTCCAAGCCGCGCTTCACTCTTGGAGCCGGGCCTTGGCCCTCGATCCGGGCCAGTACATTTGGCGCAGGCGGATCCAGCAGTGGGGGCCGCGCCTGGACAAGCCCTATCCGTTCTATGACTGGGTTCCTTTGGCACGAAAGGATTTGATCGAGCGGGGCGTGATCCCTCGGGTTTGGCGCGTGGCCCTTTCGGGGACTGAGCGTGCCAAGGGTGGCTATGACTTGCCCGTGCCCGAAATTCAAGACAACCCAGATCCCCGGGGGCAAATTCCCTCTGACCAAGAGGAGCAAGTGTCCCTGGATTGGGCCGTGGCTCCCCACACGGGTTTTGCGGGTCCTAATGTGCGCGTGGCTGCGGGAACCTCCCGGGTACACTTGACTCTCCTGCCGAAAAAGAACGTGAGCATCGAACCAGCAGGCGGTCCGCTGGGGATTTGGATCGATTTGCCCGAGGGCTGGCGCGCAAGGAGTTCGTGGTTAGAACTGCAGGTAGAGGGCGATGGCAGTGTCCAAGCCCCGCGCCTGGATTTCGAGCTCGTTGCGCCTGAGCCAGGTCCCCCGGGGGAAGGCGTTCCGTCGCCGCCAGTACTTAAAGGTTTTGTGCTCTACCCGGTTTGCATCGGTGAGAGCGGCGAGTGCAACCTGTTGCGCCGGGACTTTGAATTGGATCTTAGCCCCGCGCGCTAAGGGCGGCCGGATTTAGGTCCCGAAAGCTACGAGGCGCTGCCAGAAGGTTGCCTTCTTGGCCAGCTCTTTAAATTCGGCGCAGTCCCCGTTCAGGTTGATCTGGTGGTGGTTGCCAGGCACCTGCTGTTGATCCAGCCAGGCATCCTTTTGGGTGGTCTGCATGAGGTCCGGATGCCAGCAGCCGGTGTGGGCGGCTTGGTAGGGTGCCGTCTTCAGGTGGCGGCAGTTTTTGCAGAGGGTCTTGGTCATGGATTTGGGGGCTGGGGTCAGAATAGGGCCCGGGTGCCCATCAGGGAAGGCTGGACTGCTGGATCGGTGGGGGCTGTTGGTTTGTTTGGCCGGGGAATTTCAGAGCCCGAGTTCTTGGGCCACCTGGTGGGCATGCTCCCGGCCGTCCTTCTCGCCGAGCTCCATCAGCAACCCCACATAGCCCGGATCAAACAGGACGGTGGACAAGAAATCTTGGCTGTCAGCGCCCTTGGTGCCGAGGTTGCGCAACAGCCGGCGGAAGAGCCAGGGTAACTCTGGTTCGAAGCGCGAGGCCAAGCGCCCCAGGTCCACGGACGGGCGCATCAGGGAAAGGTCGATGGTGCGCAGGCCCTCTTGCGGATCGGACTGGTTGGCAATCAGGCGATTCAAACGTTGCAGATTCGCCGCGTCTTGGTCCAGGGAATCCAAAAAGATCGCGTTGAACAGGTTGCCTGCGATGAGGGCGGGACTGGGGGGGCCATGGGATACCACCTGGTCCGCTTCCTCTTCCGTGCGGGCATAACGGGTGGAGAGGGCCAAGATCTTGGTGGCGCCCAAATGCACCGCCGGTGCAAGGGGCGCGATCAAGCGTACGCCCCCGTCTCCGTACCAATCTTGGTCGAGTTTGATTGGCGGAAAGAAAAGGGGCAAGGCCGCAGACGCCATCACATGTTCCACTGTCAGGTCGCTGGAAACACCCCGGCGGTTGGGGCGGTTCCAGCCATGAATCTCGCCCCCCTCAAAAAAGCAAATGGTTTGGCCCGTGTTGTAGCGTGTGGTCAAGAGCGCCAGGGAATCTAGCCGCCCGCTGGCTATGTTGGCGCGCACGCCATCCATGCGCCCGCCCGAACTTGTGCCCAACCCTGAGTTCAGGGTGGCGCGCAATGGGTCGGTGTTGACCATGCCCAGGATCGGATCGCGCTTGGCGCCCACGCCAAGGGTCATGCGTAGCCCTACTCGCAGGATCCGGCGCAAGAGGCTGGTGGGGTGAGATTCAAAGACCCGTTCGACAGTCAAGCCTCGCCAAAGGTCTGCCAGGTCGTCCACTGCGAGGGGCCAGGGCTTGGTCGAATTCGCGAGGCTGGATGCGTTGATCGCGCCGGCGCTGATGCCCACCAAAATACGCGGCGCCAATTCAGGCAGCTCACGCAGGAGCCCGCGTAGGGCACCCACTTGCCAGGCAGCGCGCGCACCGCCTCCTTCGAGAACGATCGCCAAACGCGGTTCTTGAGGGGCTTCAGTCATTTTCGCTGGTGAGGGGCGTGAGCTCGCCGCGCAGGTTCTGTTGCATCATGTGGCGCACTTCGGCGGGGTCGGAGGTGCAAGCGAACAGGTATGAAAGCTTGGTCAAGGCTGCCTCGGCGGTCATGTCAAACCCGCTGACGACTCCTGCCTCCAGCAGAGTGCGGCCCGTGGCATAGAGCGAAAGGGCCGCGCTGCCCCGCAGGGGCTGGGGAACGGCGACGATCACCGTGCCACTGTCGCACGCATCACGCAGCACCTTCATGAACTCCGCGTCTCGATTGGGTGCGTTGCCGGCGCCATAGCACTCAAGGACGCAACCGGATACGCCATCGAGGAATGCGGCCAGCGTGCGCGCGGGCATGCCTGGGTACAAGCGGCAGGCGCCCACAGACGCGTCCCCCAACTTGCGCACCCGAAGGGGCAGGCCGCTCGTTTGGGGCCGGCGTAGCATACGCCAATTCAACTCGAAGTCGATTCCGATCGTGCCCAGGAGTGGATGGTTCGGGGATTCAAAGGCGTCGAATCCCTCCGAGTCAGTCTTGCTGGCGCGGTTGCCCCGCAGCAGGCGACCTCCGAAACAGATGCAAACCTCGGACATGCGATGCGCGTACCGTTCGATTAACAACAGCCCCGTGGTCAGGTTTTCGAGGGCATCGCTGCGGGTTTCGCAAAGGGGGATTTGCGATCCGGTCAGGATTACCGGCTTTTCAAGTCCTTCCATGAGGAAGGAAAGGGCGCTGGCTGTGTAGGCCATGGTGTCCGTGCCATGCAACACCATGAACCCATCGTGGTCCTCTTGTCTGGCCTTGAGGTCTTCGCCGATGGTCACCCAGTCCGCGGGGGTCATGTTGGCGCTGTCGAGTAGTGGGTTGTACTCTTTCAGGGTGATCTCGGGCATCTCCGCCGCCTGGAATTGGGGCAGGGAGGCGAGCAATGCTCCCAATTGTCCGGGAGCCGGGGCACTGCCCCGTTCGGTCGGTTGCATTCCGACTGTGCCTCCGGTGTAGGCGATGTAGACCTTGCGCATTCCCATGGTGGGGACAGGGTACTGCCCCCGGGCCCTCGTGGGCAGGTTGGTGCCTGCGGTTGGCTTAGGTTGGTGCCTCGCCTGGGGCGTATAGGGTCACCATGAAGGCGCCCCCGCCCTTGTCGGGCTGCACGTTTTTGACTCCTAGGGCCCTGGCCTCGGGGCTGTGGAGGAAACGCTTGACCGCCACCAGAACGGGGGATTTGCCGACCACCGAGTGGTTGCCTCGACCGGTGATGATCCGGCCCGGGCTGTGGCCGCGGGGGTAGCGCAGGGCGATTTCCTGTTGCACCAATTGGATGGCGCGCTCAGGGGTGGCGCCGTGCAGGTCGAGACTCCAGAGGGGGTCTGGCAGGGGTGAGCGGCGAGCGGTCACGGGCTAGTCTCCGAGTAGTGCGGCGATGCAGGCCACGTGCACGATGTCCGTGGCGGTACATCCCCGGGAAAGATCTAGGAACGGTCGGCGGAAACCTTGGACCAGGGGACCGATGGCGGTGAAGCCCCCCAAGCGTTGGGCCATCTTGTAGGCGATGTTGCCTGCGTTGAGATCCGGGAAGATCAATACGTTGGCGCGGCCACCGAGGGACGAGCGCGGGGCCTTGATCTCGGCCACCGCGGGCACGATGGCTGCGTCCAATTGCAATTCTCCGTCCACGGTCAACTGGGGCGCTTTCTTGCGCAGCAACTCTGTGGCCTCGCTCATTTTGTCCACCAATGGGTGCTGGGCTGATCCCAAAGTGGAAAACGACAGCATGGCCACCCGCGGTGCAGTGCCCGCTAAGCGGCGATGTCCTTCGGCCGAGGCCAAGGCGATGTCCACCAACTGTTCGGCTGTGGGATCGGGGACCACTCCGCAGTCCGCGAAGGTGTAGACCTCGTCCCCCCGGACCATCAAGAAACTGCTGGAGACAGTCTTGAGGCCCGGAGTCAAGCCGATGGTTCCAAGACCCGCCCTCAATACATTAGCAGTGGATGCGATGGATCCGGAAACGCCCCCGTCACAAGCGCCAGAGGCCACCATGGCTGCACCGAACCAAAGGGGATCCAGCATGCGCTCACGGGCGTCTTCGATGGTCATGCCCTTGGCCTTTCGACGTTGAAACAGGTCGTTGGCGAAAGAATCCAGGCGTGGGTCGGAAGCGGGTCGTACGGTTTCCACCCCCGGGGGTACGGAGCCCATGCCCCGGGCTTCTACAAGTACAGGCTTAGCCAGACCTTCGCCGGCCAAGCGGGCGGCGGCTTGCATGACGCGTTCGTCTGCCGCTTCGGGCAGCACGATGGTGGCGTTCTTGCGTCGTGCTTTCTCGTGCAGTTCTAGGATCAGATCCATGGTTCAGGCGGGCGGGGGGGGAGTTGCATCAAGCACTGCGCTGGGAACATCCATTTCAAGGCGCAAGAGCCCAATGCCGTGGGTTTTGCCCTGGGCGTCGGTCTTGAGGGAAGCGGATCCGCCACCCCCCAAACTGTCCTCTAGCAAGAAATTCAAAACGCGCATGTTGGGGGCAAGGTAGCGCGTCACGCCGCCAAAGTTGATCTCTTTCAGGAAGTCTTGGACCCGCGCTTCGGTCAGAGTCTCGGCCAAGAAGGTGTAGGCAGCTTCAGAGCGGGCAAGGATGCCCACGTTGGAACCTTCGCCCTTGTCGCCGGAGCGTGCTTGGGCAATGCGATGGAGGGGAACTGTGGGCATGGGCTTAGCTTTCGACGACGGTGACGGTGGGTTGGATCAGGTGCTTGCTCATCAGGGCGGGCCAGTAGCCAATGATCTCTTGGGCTTTGGGACGGCCGCCGGCGAAACCGGTGACCCCCGGCGGGCCGCTGGTCACCAGAGGTACGAGTTCTGGCCCGAAACGCGCGACCTTGGCGCGGTCGGGGCCCTTGACCCCCAGGCGCAGGACCACTTCTGAAGGAGAGTCCGAGGTGCCCCCGGGCAAGCCCGCGTGGCACTCGCCGGCACCCACATATTCTTCGAGCCGTTGTTCCTCTGAGTACTCGCAGCCGTCATAGGCCAAGCGATCCCAAACGATCTTGGCGCAGAGGCGCGCCTTGGCCAAGGCGTCCGGGCCGCTAATGGTCAATTGGCCGACGCTCTTCCAGCCGTCGGAGTAACTCATGGAGACCTTGAAGGTGTCCGTAGGGGGGAGGCCCCGGGTGTCTTGCACCAGCACGCGGTTTTCTCCGTCTGCCTTGAGGCGGAAGCTCGTGAAGTCTGCGATCACATCGGGGGTTAGGTAGCTCTCTGGGTTGCCCATCTCATAGGCCAATTGGTGGGTCACGGTTTCCACGCTGACCAGGCCGCCTGTGCCCTCGTGTTTGGTGACGCAGAAATCGCCGCTGGGTTCGACTTCCAAAACCGGATAGCCGACCATCGATAGATTCGGGATCGTACGCCAGTCGGTGAAGTTGCCTCCGCTGCATTGGGCGCCGCATTCCACGATGTGCCCAGCGACGGTTCCCGCGGCGAGTTTGTGCCAGTCTTCGGGGCCCCAGTTGAATTCATGGATCAGGGGGCCAAGCACAAGTCCCGGGTCAGTCCCGCGGCCAGTGACCACGATTTGCGCGCCGCCGGCCAGTGCCTCGGCGATGGGAAAGGCCCCGAGGTACACGTTGGCGCTGGTGATCCGGCTACGCACGTCGCCAATCGGCGCACCCGTGTCCAGATTATTGAACTCTTCCCCGCCGTCGATCATGCGGTCGAGGTCCGAGAGGATGTCGTCTCCGTCCACCACTGCGATCTTCACGCCGGTGGCTCCGTGCTTGCGGCAGACTTCTAGGAGGGCATCCTTGCAGGCATGGGGGTTGACGCCTCCCGCGTTGGCGATCACCCGGGTGCCCTTTTCCAGTAACTCGGGCAAGACCCTGTCAATGAGGGTCACGAAGTCTGTGGCATAGCCCGCGTTGGGGTCCCGCTGGCGCAGCTTCTGCATGATCGACATGGTGACCTCCGCGAGATAATCGAGGGTCAGGTAGTCGAGGGGCCCCTCGCGGAGCAGTCGGATGGGACCCAGGATTGAGTCGCCCCAAAAGCCTTGGCCATTTCCGATCAGGACCTTGTTTTTCATTGTCTTCTCGTTTCTCGCCGGTTCAGGGAGGGAATTGCCTTGGCAGAGAGTAACGGGCGGGCTGTACTCCCGTCCATGCTCCCGAGGCAGTAGTCTGTGGTCCATGCAAGCCCAGCTACTGATCACAGGATTCGGACCCTTTGCCGGGGTCGAGCACAACCCTTCTGGGGAGTTGGCCCGCCTGCTGGGCCAGCGACCCGATTGCCATGGGTGCGAGTTGCCCGTGACCTTTCGCGGGGCGGCCGAGGGCCTGGATCGGGAGCTCGAGGCCCTCGGGCAGCCGCCCCTTGCGATCTTGAGTCTCGGGGTGCACCCGGGGCCTGGATTTCGCCTAGAGCAGAGGGCTGGCGGGGCAATAGTGGGGGAGAGGGAAGATAACGAGGGGGTCACGGTTTCTTCTCTCGGGTTGGCGGGACCGGACCGGGAGACATCCCTTGACCTGGATGCCCTCGAGGACGCATTGCGGGCCGCAGGAGCCATGAAGGTCCGGCAATCCCGGGATGCGGGGGCTTATGTGTGCGAGAGGACCTATTCCCATGGGCTGCAACGGGGAGCGGAGCTGGGCATCCAAGCCCTCTTCTTGCATGTGCCTCCTGGGGAGGAACAGTCGGTGGGAGACCAGTTGCCCCTGGTTTCGGCTTTGGTGGACGGGCTTCTCCGCCAGGTTCGTTCCTAGGGGGCTGGCCTCTTGCGTCCGGAGGCCTAGGTCCTCATCCTAGTCCCCATGGCGAAGCGCATTGATTTCTATTACCACCGCAAGGGCTGAACGAGTTGCACCCGGGCCGACGACTGGATGGACGGTCGGCCCATCACCATCCGTGAGACGGTGAATGCAGCTAAAGACAAGATCGGCGCCAAGGATCTCAAGGGCGTGTTGAAGGACGCGACGAAACTCGTGGTAGCCAAGGGGAAGAAGGTCGTGACCATCGACTTGCCCAAGGACAAGCCGACCGCTGCGGAAATCGCCAAGGCCATGCTGGGGCCTACGGGCAATCTCCGCGCGCCCACTGTGCGCTTGGGCAAAAAGGTCTTGGTGGGTTTTTCCGCCGAGATCTACGAAGAGTTCCTGGGCTGACCTTTCAGGGGCCAGCGCTTAGTGATCTAACACGATCATGGGCCGTGCTTGAATGTCCTCTGGCTGTGAAGCTGCGAAGGTCCGAAAGGCCTCCACAAAGCTCGTCACATCGAGATTCATGTAGTCCCCGTTCCTTTGGGTAGCCACTCGCGCTAAGCGTTCGGTGCCCATTCCTGCCAGGGCTACGACCCCTCGTGGTTGTCCCATGCGCACCTTGAGAGTTGCGGCGGCGCACTGGATCAAGCCTTGCAAGAAATCCGCCCGCTGGGAATCGGGATCGTTCTTGGCCAAGTGCCAAAGTCCTTCCCAGGCTTCGTGGGCTTCCCAAAGATAGCCGTAGTTATAGAGGTCAATCCCGTAGAGGTAATCGGGACTCGAAGGCCATTCGTGGGGCCTTGGCAGATCCTGCGGCGCAGGATGATCCTCGTTGCCGGCCGAGTGCCCCGCTGGATCCCGGGTGGGATGGGGGTCTCGGCCCGGCAGGAACGCGTAGGCGGGGAACGGGCGCTGGGGTAAGAGGCGGTCGGGAGTCATGGGTCAGCCTGAATTATGCCTTATTCAGGCGCTAGGGGCCCAAAAGAAGCGGCCCCCGGGAGCACGAAGCTTCCGGGGGCCAGCAAAGTTTGGGTTGCTGAGAGTTCAGCTCAAGCTCACTTGGCTGTGACCGAGAGGGTCGTAGCGCCGGACATTTCCATGTTCATTTCCATGTCCATCTGCTGGCCGCCCGCGTCGATGCCCATGGTCGTCTCCATGCCCATAGCCACTTCGGCTTCGAAAGTCATCCCGGCGATGTGGCCGGCACTGGCGTTCCACAGAAGCTCGCCCTCGCCTTCCATGATGTAGCTAACATCCGCGGTGCTGACGTCCATGGTGACGCCCGCGTCCGGGGGCAGGCTCTCTTGCATTTGCTCGCGAATGGTCTCGATCATATCGGTCGCGCAGTCGATTTCGAATTCGATTTCGATGACCGCCAATTTCGCCCCGTCCACTTCACGGTAGCCGCTGAGCTTGCCGGTGAAGGAACCGCTGAGGTTGCCGCTGAGTAACTTGCGAACATCGCTCATCATGTCCGCATCAGGCCCCATACCCATGCTGCCCTCTTGGCCGTCCATCTCCATTTCCATGGAGAGGTCTCCCCCGGGAGCCATGACGTCGAGCAGGATGTCGAGTTCGATGTCCCAGGACTCGCCTTCGGCAACCTCGCCGGTGGGGAGCATTCCTCGCAGGCTAATGTCTTCGAGCAAGCCCTCGAGCAAATCATCGTCGGCCTCTGCCCCTTCGGGCCATGCCTTGGAGTACTCACCGTCCTTCAGTGAGAAGAGTACGGTTTCCCCTTCGAGAGCGGATGTGCCGCTCCCAAGGATCGACTCGTTTTGGGCCTCGCCCATCATTTCCATAGCGGTCTCACCGGTGAGATTGGTCTGGACCGTGTCGTAGGTGCGCTTGAGGCGCGTGGGTTGGCCATCGGCCATGGAGATATAGGTGTCGCTGACCTGGATTTCCATGGCGCTGACCATGTCCATTTCGATGCTGGGCATCATTGGGTTCTCTTCCCCGTTCATCAGCACCTGCATGTCATCGAGGGTCATCTCGGTGCTCATGGTGTAGGTCGAGGTGACGCTGGTGCCATCCGCCGGGGCGAAGGAGATGGTGTCACGGGTAGGAAGGGCCGAGAGCAGAAGGGGCGCGGCGCCGAGGCCGAGCAGAGTCAGGGTGAAGTTCTTCATATGAGTGGGGTGTGACCCGTGCCTTGGGCACGGGTGGGTGATCTTGCGGGGCTGGGGGGCGGGTCACGGAAGGGACCCGGGGCTGCCTCCTCGGAAAAGCCGAGGCCCGGGAGTTTACGCAGCGAGGCCCCCGATCTTCGAGCTCGCAGGGAATTGCCACCGGAAAATACCCGTTTCATACGCGTTCTAGGTGGGACCTGGGCCTCTCCTGTGCCACCCATGCGCTATGCTGCCCCCATGAAAGTCAGCATTGAATACTGCACAACATGAAACTACCTCCCCCAAGTGGCCGGTCTGGCCGCTGAATTGAAGGGTGTTTTTGGTGATATCGAGCTTGCCTCCGTGGAGAGTACCGGAGGGGTTTTCGAGGTTACGATCGAGGGACGCCTGGTGTTCTCCAAGAAGGCTCTGGGGCGTTTTCCGGCCTACCAGGAAGTGCCCACATTGATCCAAATGGGGTGAAAAGGCCTACGGGCAAGCCCTGCAACGGGCGCTCAGAGTGTAGGCAGGAGCCCCGGGAGCCTGGAAAGGCCCCGCGAGAGCGATCACTTCGCCGATGATCGCTCAGCTAGCTAGATTGCATAGACCACGAGGGCCAAGACGAGTGCTAGTAGGAATGCGGTAGTTGCTGCCGGGACGGATCCGCGGCTGGATGTTTCTGCTCTGATACCCATAGGAGGCAGGGGGGCATGAAAAAAGAGAGGAGATGGAAGGATTGGTCAGGGGAGCGCCCCTTCACAATCTCATATCTACCAAGGTTTTGGAAAACGGGGGGTAGAATCGGAAGAATCCGATTTCCTCTCCGGCCCTAGGCTTGGGGGGACGCTTCAGGGCCTCTAGGTGGTACCCTGAACAGCCTAGGGAGCCCTTCCCGGCCCCCACGAGTGCCCATGCCCCAGTCCACGTCCATGTCCACGTCCAAGTCTCGCCAAACACCCGCCAGCTCCGGCAGCCCCGGCAGCCCAGCGGGAACTGGTGCCCGGACCTTGCCCTACACCAAAATCATCGTCACCATCGGCCCGGCCTCTGAGGACCGCATTGGTGAACTCATCGACGCGGGCCTGTCCGTGGCCCGGATCAACTTCAGTCATGGTGACGAGGCCGACGCCCGCCGGCGGATCAACAAGGTGCGCGCCGCGGCCCAGGAACGCTGCACTCCCATCGGCATCCTGGTGGACCTTCCGGGCCCCAAGATGCGAACCGGAACCTTTACCGGGGGACGGATCCAGTTGGTGGAACGAGAGGTCATTCGCATGCGTTCGGGTTCCGGCAAAGCCCTGCCAGGCGAGGTCCAGATCGATGTGCCTGGGATCTCCGAGAGCCTGAAGCCCGGTCACCGGGTGTTCCTCAATGATGGACAGGTGGAGGTCGTCGTCGAAGACGGCTTTGGCGAAACCGTTGTCGGCCGCGTTGTGCGTGGAGGGGCCCTGGGCAACCGAAAGGGCGTTCATATGCCCGACTCCACCGTGGATTACGATCTGCCCACCCAGCGGGACCGTGAGTGGCTCAAATTCGCCCGGGACCTCGATGTAGAGATGGTGGGCGTGAGCTTCGCTGCACATGGATCGGAGTTGCGTGAAGTGCGTTCCCTGATCCCTAATGCCGCGATTATTGCCAAGGTCGAGCGCCGCGTCGCTGTGGATAATCTTGAGGAATTGCTGGAAGAGGCGGACGGCATCATGGTCGCCCGGGGAGACTTGGGCGTGGAGTTAGAACTCGCGGATTTGCCCCTGGTGCAAAAGTCTGTGCTGGCGGCGGCAGTAAGAGCAGGCAAGTTCACAATCACGGCCACAGAAATGTTGGAGTCCATGATCGAGTCCAGTCGTCCGACCCGGGCTGAGGTCACGGATGTGGCCAATGCAGTGCTGGATGGCACTGACGGGGTCATGCTCTCGGCCGAAACGGCGGTGGGTGAATATCCGGTAGAGGCTGTGAGGCAGATGGGGCAAATTGCCCTGGCGGTGGAACAGTCCGAGCGCTACACGCACCGCCCGCGGCTCAAGCTCAATCCGAACCAGGCGACCTTCTTCAACGCCATCGCCATGGCGGCTGTGCACACGGCTAATGCTCTTGGCCTGAAGCGCATCGTGGCCTTTACCGAGACGGGCAACACCGTACGCTTGATTTCACGCTACCGGCCCAACGCCGAGATCATCGGGCTGTCCTCGAATCCCCATGTGGTGGCCCGAATGACCAGCCTGGCCCACGTGCGGCCGGTTCTTTTTCGCCGCGAGGCCAGTCTGGAAGACATGATCCACATGGCCTCCGAGGCCCTGGAGTTGCGCGGAATTTGCGCCCCCGGGGAGGAGATCTTGATTGTGGCCGGGGTGCCTCCGGGTGTGGCCCGCAGCACCAATGTGATGAAGCTTCATCGCATCGGCGAAGAAGTCAAATTCCATTGATCCGAGTCGCTCTTGCGAGCCCCGGTTGGTTTCGACCCAGCCATCGGTTTGCAGGGACATTCCCTGATTCTCCCAGACCGAGCCTTGATTTTGGGGCTTCCGCACGGGACTCTTGTCAGCCCTTATGTTGAATCGGCTTCCACTTTCGCGCCTCTTGTCCCGGCGTCGCTCCGGCGGCGCGGTGGATGGCCAGAGTTCGTCGGATCGCGCACGCCGAGGGGGCTCACCTCAAACTGGCGCGCGGGTGGTGTGTATCGCCAGCGGCAAGGGCGGCACGGGCAAGAGCGTCGTGGCATCGAACCTGGCGATTCAGCGGGCGCGCATGGGCGAACGCGTCCTCTTGGTGGATTTTGACGCGGGCATGGCCAATGCGCATTTGCTCCTGGGGATGACTCCGGTCCATGATCTAGGGCATGTCTTGGATGGGGATGTTTCCGCCCGCAACGCGCTGGTGAAGGGACCCCATGGGTTGAGCTTGCTCTCGGGAGGCGTGGGGCGTCAGACCCTGATCAACCCCACCCGACGCCAGCTCGACCGACTGTTCAAGGCCTTGACCCCGCTCGAGGAGGATTTCGATTTGATCGTGATCGATCACGGAGCTGGGCTTGGGTACTCCACCCTGGCCCATCTGGCCGCCACCTCCACCCTCATCTTGGTCACGAATCCAGAGCTCACCGCTCTCAGCGACGCCTACGCCATCTACAAGCGCGCGGTCACCGTGAATCCGAGCATTTCGGTCGGGGTTGTGATCAATCGGGCAGAGGACGAGGGCTTGGCCAAGGCTGCCTGGGGGCGTTTCCGGGGGGCCTCGATCCGCTTTTTGAGCCGCGAGCCCGAGTACATTGGTTGGGTGCCCGCGGATCCCGCTATCACCCAGAGCGTGCAGCAGCGCAGCCCTGTGACGGTATCCTGGCCCGATTCGCCTGCTGCAAAGGCCCTGCAAACCGTGGTGACCTGGAGCGGCCTGGATTTGGCCCGGGGATCACAGCCCTTTTTCCAGCGCGCCCGCAAAGCCCTGCGCTGAGTGGCCTGCCGGCGTGCGTGCCGGTGCGACTTGCGGGTTTCAAATCCGCCCCTCCGGTCACCTATGTTTGTCTGGATTGGTTCAGGCATTGGGGGCATAATCAGAATAGCGTGAACCGCGGTCTCCGCGGCTCCCATAGCTCATCCCATGACTTCCCCAACCAGCATCCCCAAGCGCGGCCGGCACCCCGGTAGACCGTTGCAGGTGTTGGCCCTAGTGAATCAAAAGGGCGGTTGCGGCAAGACGACCACAGCAGTCAACTTGGCAGGCGCTTTGGCCCAGCAAGGAGAGCGCGTTTTGTTGGTGGATATGGATCCCCAAGCCCACGCCACCATGGCCTTGGGTTGTGCGCCCATGGACGAGCCCACCTTGGCCGAAGTCTTGCTGGAGGAAGCCTACATCGAGCAGGCAATCCAAAGCGGACCGCTCGGCATCGATTTAGTTCCTTCCCGGCCGCGGCTGGTGGAATTCGAAGAGGCCGCCGAACGCCTGCTTCACCCAGAGCAGCGCCTGAAGGTTTCTTTGGATGCGGTGCGTGATCGCTATGACTGGGTCGTGGTGGATTGCCCGCCACGGGCCGAGGGAGTGCTCTGCGCAAATGCACTTTTTGCCTGCACTGCCGCCTTCTTGATCGTCGAGACCGGGGCCTTTTCTTTGCAGGGTGCTCTGCAAGCCATGCGGGTTTTGAACGAGGTGGGTGAGAACCAAGGCCGGACCTACGAGGTGCGGGTAGTGGGAACCCTCTTTGATCGTCGCATGCGCCTCGCCCGGGAATTGCTCGTGGCTTTGCATGCGCGCTTTGGCCCGGCCATGTTCAATACGGTGATCCGCACCAGCGTTCGTCTGCGCGAAGCTCCGGCGGTGGGGTTGCCCGTGCAGGCTTTGGATGCTTCTTGCCGCGCAACCCAAGACTTTGCCGCCCTGGCCGCCGAGGTGGCCCTGATGTTTGGTCCGGAATCGGATCTTGCCAGCCTGTTACAGGCGGGCATGGACGCGCCCTCCCACAAGCCAGCCTTGACCGCCTGCGATAACCACTAACAAAGAACCAACTACCGATCACCATGGAAGCCCTAGCCCTGCTCTGCACCCTGCATGCGGACGGTCCCTCGACCCTCAAGCGCCTACGTAAGGGTGGTTGTGATTCTCTGCGAGCCGTCGAAGGTTTACCAGCTGAGGAACTCGCCAAGTTGGTGGGTATTTCCGCTTCCACCGCCCGCCGGTTTGCCCGGGAGGCCGGGAGCTTGCGTCAGCGATTGGCCCCAGGCGAAGAAGCACCCGCCTTAGATACGGAAGAGGTGCCTGAGTTCTTGGAACGTGACGCTCTGCAGACCGAGGTTCAAACCGGGTTGGATCAACGGGACGCTTTGGCCAAAGAACGCATGTTGGCTGCACCGACGCCGGCCACCCGAGTAGAGATTGTGATTCACGAGGCAGAGCCCGAGCCCCTTGCGGAGCCACCCGTGGAGTGCGCGCCAATCTCCGAGCCGGTGACGACCTTGGAGCCAGGCGCTGTGGATGGTCTCGACCAGGAAGTGATCGACGTGCTGGCTTCGGCTCAGGTTATGGGTCTGTGGGATTTGGCCAACCTGGATGCGCGAACCCTTGCCCGGACAACGGGGTTGCCCTATACGCTCTTGACCCGCACGCGCTTTCTAGCCCGTCGCCTGCACCCCGACCCCCCCGTGGGAACTTCCCCCGAGGGGACGGTAATGTCCGAGTCTCAGGGCGAGATCCCTATCGAGTTGCGAGAGAGGCCGGAGGTTGAGCGCGAGCCTTCCGCCGCCCAGGTCAAGGCACAAGAGTCCATGCGTATGGTTATGAATGCCGTGCAGCAAAGGATCGAACCTGATAGCTTGGTATCGAAGGACCCGGTCCGGCAGGCTGAGGAGAAGCCCGTGGACCTGGAGCCGGTGGATTTGGAGCCGGTGGATTGGGCCAGCGGTGAGGCAACCGAGGACCAGACTCCGGACGCCGTGGATCTGCAACCCGCAGAGTTGTGCGCAGAGTCGGATGGGAATCCTTTGCCCTCTACGGTCTACGTGGAGCCCACTGCCTATGAGCAGCCCGTTCCCATTGACGGGGACCCGAGCCGCCGCCCGCCCTTTTGGGAGGCGCGTAAGGCTTGGCGTGAGGGAACCAGCGCGCCCCAGGAGCCCAAGGCTTCCGCGGGTCGTTTCGAGGAGGAAGTCTCTCCCGCCAGCATCAACCCGGAAGAGGCTGCCCCTCTGGATTCTGCAGCGGACCCGGTCAACACCACTCTTGGGTGGAACTTTCAGGTTCCCACCCCTCCCGGGCACAGCGCGCCTTCGAGCTATCCTCCCGTCCATCTGCCCAAAGCGGCCCCCGTGCGCATCGACAAATTGACTGCGGGAGCCACTGGGGAGAATTCCCTCAAGCGTCCCGACGACCAAGAGGAAGGGGTCGCGGGCCCCTTTGGCTGAGGGTCTTTTTCGGGGAGCACAAAGCTCGTACCTGACTTGCCCGGATTACCGGGTAGGCTAGTGTTCGTGAGCGTTTTTCCGAGTCTAGCTTCCACCGTCATCCTGTTGGCCGGCCTTTCCCTGGGCGGAGGTGATTACCCCTGGGTTGCCAACCTGGACGGTCAACCGGCATTTGGTGCCCGGGCTGAATTGCGCCACGTGGAGAAGTTCTGGCGCAAGCCTAGTCCGGCTGATGCTGGGGTGCGCTTGGCCCTTGCGGATCTTCTACCCCGATTTGATGTGGAACGGGCCATGGCCCAGGTGGAGGACCGGCGTATGGGTTTGGACCGATTGGTTTTGGCCTTTCAATCGGACCTGGCTGACCCCGAAGCGGATCCCTCGGCCTTTGTCTTGGAACAATTGACCATCGACCCGTTCAGCGTGGTGCTCAATCCAGAGAATGCTCTGACCCTGGTGCGCGTGATGGGGGATTCCCGTCGGCAGGTGCGCACTTGGTTGTTGGAGGAGGGGCGCGTGGAGGCCCGAGAGCTGCGTTCGGCCTTCGCTATGTTGGACACCCACACCCATGGGCTCGGTCGCCTCGAGGAGCCTGGGGTGTTGCAGCTTGTGACCGCCCGGTTGGATCTGGCGGCTGTTCGTATGCGCGCAATTCTGGTGGACCTAGAGGTCTTTCAGGAAGGCCCCACTCAGCGGCTTTTCGTGCCCAACACCGAAGCGGTGCGCTTGGCCCAGGCCTTCGTGATGGGCGAGCGTGAAGCGGGTAGCGCCTGGAGTCAGTGGGTCACGAGTGCCCATCATTCCGCGGAGGATTTTGCCTCGGGCACTCAGCTTGCATCCCTCGACAAGAGCCAGGCCACGACCCTGGCTCTCCGGACAGCGGGGCGCAAGAAAGCGGCTGGGACATTGATCAAGATGCGAGAGTTGGCCCCTGCCGATGGGGCCTTTGGAGTCCTGCTGGGCAGCGACGGCAGGCTCTCACGGTTCGAACGCTGTCAGGCGGCCATTCGTCTCGGGTTAGAGGCCCTTTCCCAGGACCCCTTTGCTGCTGAAGTGCACCAAATCGTGGGTATCAGCTTGGACTTCACGCGCAGCCGACCAAATGCGGCGGTCTACCTCGACCGCTATCTGCACCTGGTGGGGATTCGATTCTACGATAGCTGGACCGTGCCCCCCCTGGGACGCAGCGTCGGTGAAGAGGACGCTCTCCTACGGGTCTTGAGCCCCTTCTGACAGGCGCCTGGCCTTCTCGTCGGGGCGTGTGCCCCGATCCTCCCCGCATCTGTGTAGACTGTGGAGTCAGCCTGCTTTTAGACTAGTCCGCCTGCTTTAGAGATGACTGCCTTGACCTCCAGCCAAAACGATTCCCACTTGATCGCCGCTGCCTCTAACCGGCTTGGTGACGATCCTATCTTTGCTCTTCACGGAGAAGCCATGCGCCGGGCGGCAGAAGGGGAAGATATTCTCAATGCCACCTTGGGAGTTCTGGTGGAAGACGATAGTTCCCTGTGCGTAATGCCCAGCGTGTTCGAGGCTTTCACAAGTGTCGATCCCGCCCGCGCCGCAGCCTATGCGCCGATCGCCGGGAATAAGGAATTTCTCGAGGGTGTGATTGCGGATGCATTCGCCGGTGACCGTGAACTTGGGGTGAAGTCGGTCGCTAACGCCACCGCCGGGGGAACCGGTGCTCTGCACCATTCGATCGTCAACTTCCTTGAGCCGGGCCAAGCGCTTTTGACGAGTGACTTCTTTTGGAGTCCCTACCGCATCATCGCCGATCACACGCGCCGCAAGGTCGGCACGTTCCGCATGTTCGATGAGGAGCGACGCTTTAATTTGACGGCGTTGGAGGCGGGTCTGCGCAAGCAGATGGATTCTCAGGGGCGCGTCCTGTTGCTGCTCAACTTCCCCTGCCACAACCCCACCGGTTATTCCCTCGATGCCTTCGAGTGGCAGCGCGTGGTGGAGATCCTGAACGAAGTGTCGAAGCTGGGCCCGGTGGCCTTTTGTCTCGATCTGGCCTATGCCCGCTACGCCGCGCCTGAAGGCGCCGCCTGGGTTGCTGCGGTCAAGGGACTGGTTCCCCAAATCACCTTCTTAGTGGCCTGGTCCGCGTCCAAGGCCTATGCCCAATACGGTGCACGCGTAGGGGCCTTGATTGCCGTGGTCCAAGATGCCGACCAGCGCGAACGCGTCCGCTGTGCCCTGCAGCATTCATCTCGGGGCACTTGGTCCAACTGCAATCACTTGGGTCTCTTGGCAATCGCTAATCTGTTACAAGACCCTGACCTGCGCAGCCAAGCGGATTTGGATCGTGCGCGGCTGGTGCGGCTTTTGAGCGAGCGCGTCGCGGCTTTCAATGGTGCCGCCCGCAGCGCTGGTTTGGATTTCCCGCGCTATGAGGGTGGCTTCTTCGTCACCGTATTCACTCCCAACGCGCGCAAGACGGCCGCCGTTTGTCGCGAGAATGGAGTCTTTGTGGTGCCCCTCGACGGGGGTGTTCGGATTGCTCTTTGTGCGACTCCGGTGGCTCAAGTGGCGCGCCTGGTCAAGGCTCTCGCCAATGGTGTCCAAGTGGCAGGGGAAGCTTGACCCATGGGTGGTTCTTCCACTACGCCCTTCGACATTTCCCAGCATGGCCTGCAGCACGCCTATGGCGAAAACGTACACATCCAAGACGATGCCCTGAGCAGCACTCTCTTGGCGCGCCTTTCATGCGCGGATACTCCCCATCCAGAAGTGATGGCAATTTTGCGCGCGGCCTACCAACATCTGGGCGCCGAGGCTTTTGGCATGACCCTGCCCACGGTCCAATCTGAACGCCCTACGCGTATGGCGGTCTCCCAACCGGATGCGGGGGTGCTGCGAGGAGAGCACCTAGATCCATCCCAGCGTGTCGTGGTGCTGGACATCATGCGCGGTGGCATCGTGCCCGCCCAGACCCTGTTCGAACTCCTGACCTTAGTGTTGCCCCTGGATTGCTTGCGCCTTGACCACTTGGATATGGCTCGGGTCGCTGACTCGGCCGGTCGTGTGAGCGGCGTGGATTTACGTGCCGCCAAGGTGGGGGGCTCCCTCGATGGGGTGACCCTTGTGATTCCCGATCCCATGGGAGCCACCGGGGGCACCCTGCGTACGGCGGTGAATTGGCTGGTCGAGAACCATGGGACGCCGTCTCAAATCCTCGCCATGCCCCTGATCGCGACCCCCGAATTCCTGGCCAGCGCCCGGGACCTGAAGCAAGAGGTGAAAGTCTTTGCCGGCCGCGTGGACCGGGGGCTCTCTCCCGAGCATGTGCTCCTAGAGGTTCCTGGGACCCTCTGGGCACAGGAACGGGGCCTCACGGAGGCTGGGTACATCGTGCCCGGAGCCGGCGGCCTAGGCGAAGTAATCAACAATTCCTGGTGTTGATTTTGTTCTGGGTCGTGTTTGCCCACCAGTCGCCCTTGCGCTAGACTCCTGCGCCGGAGAAACCCGATTCTCCCCCCATTTTCCCCTAGAGACCAGAAGAGTAGAAACCATGGCTTACGTCGTCGCCGAACCCTGTATTAAATGCAAGTACACTGACTGTGTAGATGTTTGTCCGGTGGATTGCTTTGCCGAAGGGGAGAACTTCCTCGTCATCAACCCGGACGAGTGCATCGACTGCGGTGCTTGCGTTCCCGAGTGTCCCACCGAAGCGATCTTCGAAGAGACCGAAGTACCCGAGCAGTGGGCTGAGTACGTGGAAATCAACGCCAAGCTGGCGGGCCTCTGGCCGTTGATCACCGACAAGAAAGACGCCCTCGACGAGGCGGAAGAGTGGAAGGACGTGGAGAAGAAGCGCGAGCATCTCTCCGAAGAAGCCTTCACCGAGTGATCGGTGGGTGGGGGAGTTACTCCTCCATCAGCGCGACGGGTTTGAATCCTCTGGCAGGTGCAAGTTGCACCGCCGTCGATCCTCCCGATCGCTTATGACTCATGGCAACCGGCGCTATTTGCGGCGGTTGCTTTTTTGACGGTCACTGCCAGCGGAGCTTTTCTGGCTGGGCGGGCCCTTGCCATCCCGTTTGGCCTTTCTAGCCTTCCGCGCAGCGATGGCTTCCGCCGGGGGCTGGGCGGGTATCAGACACTTGGGGCCCTTGCCGATGAGATCTTCGCGGCCAGCAGCGAGGAGGGCTTCGTGCACGAGGAACCAATTGCTTGGTTCAAAGAATTGCATCATGGCCTTTTGTATGCGCCGATCCCGCAGGCGTCGCACGGTCTTGACCGGCTTGAGGGTCATGGGGTCGAGTCCCGCGTAATGCATGCAGGTGGCGATGTCCATGGGTGCGGGGATGAACTCCTGCACTTGGCGCGGCTTGTAACCTCGACCCTTAAGGAACTCGGCCAACTCGATCATTTCTTCGGGACCCGTACCCGGGTGTCCGGCGATGAAGTAAGGCACCAGGTACTGTTCTTTTCCCGCCCGCGCGCTGGCTTCTGCGAAGCGATCGGCAAAGCTGTCAAAGTCTCCGGGGTCGGGCTTCTTCATCAGCTTGAGCACCTTGGATGATGCGTGTTCTGGTGCCACCTTCAGGTGCCCGCCCACGTGGCGCGCCGCAAGATCATCCAGGTAGGCCGGGTCTCTCTGTGCCAGATCCGTCCGGATACCAGAGGCAATGTGCACCCGCTTGACCCCTTCGGTTTCGCGCGCTTCACTCATGAGCTCCCGGGTGGGGCCGTGGTCGGTGGAAAGCAGCTTGCAAATGGTGGGGTGCACGCAGGAGAGTCGGCGGCAGATTTTCTCGACCTCGGGCTTCGTGCAATGCATGCGGTACATGTTGGCAGTGGGACCGCCCAGATCAGAGATCGTGCCCTTGAAGTCGTGAGCCTGTGCGGTCTGTTCCACCTCGGCCATGATCGACTCCTTGGAACGGCTCTGGATCGTGCGCCCCTGGTGCAGGGTGATCGAGCAAAAGGTGCAGCCCCCAAAGCAACCACGCATGATCGTGATCGAATCGCGGATCATGGTGAAGGCAGGGATTTCCTCCTTGTACGTGGGATGGGGTCGGCGCTGGTAGGGGAGGTCGTAGATCTTATCGAGCTGGGTTTCGCTGAAGGGGAGGGCCGGGGGATTGATCACCACCCGCCTGTCCCCATGGGGCTGGACAATGCGTCGAGCGTTGTGGGGGTTGGTTTCTAGGTGCACTCTCCGAGTTGCCATCGCGAAGGCCAGCTTGTCCTCGCAAATAACTTCGAAACTGGGCAGTTCCATGGTGCGCCCATCCCCACTGTGTTCGGTGAAAGGGTGGTCGGGCAGCTCTTCCTTGGCTCCAAGCAAATAGGCCACCCCGCGTAACTTGCGGCAGTCCTTGATGGTGCCACCCTGGTCAAGGATGTCGGCTACTTGGCAGATGACTTCTTCGCCCATACCGTAGCCCACCAGATCAGCCTTACTTGATGTCAAGATGCTTGGGCGCACGTTGTCGGACCACCAGTCATAGTGCGCCACCCTGCGCAGGCTGGCTTCGACGCCGCCAGCCACCACTGGGATTCCGGGGAATGCTTCTCGGCAGCGTTGGGTGTAGACATTCGTGGCCCGGTCCGGGCGCAGTTCAATCGCGCCACCAGGGGAGTAGGCATCCTGGTTGCGCCGCTTGCGATTGGCGGTGTAGTGATTGATCATCGAGTCCATGTTCCCTGCGCTGACGGCAAAGAACAAGCGCGGCGGGCCCATGCTGCGAAAGGCATCGGCGTTGCGCCAATCAGGTTGGGCCAGGATGCCGACCCGCAGGCCTTTGGCCTCTAGGACACGCCCCAAGAGGGAAGCCGCGAAGGAGGGGTGGTCCACATAGGCATCCCCGCTCACAAAGATCACATCGAGCTCATCCCAGCCACGAGCTCGCGCTTCTTCGGCGCTGGTGGGCAGAAAGTCCTTCGCCGAAGCGGAATGTTGATCGATGGCCATGGCAGAGGATACACCATGCCCCACGAGGGCAGCGCCTTGGGGGCCCCGGAGAGTCACTTTTGCACGGGCAGGCGGGCTGCTACGCACTGGCCCTTCTCGGATCTTGAGGGCTGGGTGTCCTCAGGCCCCTTGGGGAGGCATGAGTCGCAGCTTGAGCTTCTGGATAACCTGTCGAGCATGGCGCAAGCGAGCATTGGGGTGCAGGTTTCCGATCAGAGCAATGCAGAGGCAGCGGATGCGAATCCTGCGCGGGCTTTCCGTTGGGAGAGCGCTTGCCAGGTGCGGCATCTGGACAGATTGGGAGGCGGGTTGCACGCGCAGGTGGCTCCAGGGAAGGCCCATGGCCAAGCTGAATGTGGCGCGGCGATCCTGTGCGTCTTCTCCTGGCCAGCCGAGGAATATCCGCAATCGAATCTGTATTCCTTCAGCGTCTAATGACTTTGCGGCGGCCTGGAATGCTCGGCTGTCCTGGTGTACGCCGAGCAAGCCCTGTAGGCGCCTGGGTGGTCCCGCGTGCAATTCACATTGGGTGAGGCCTGCGGCGGCAAGGGCCTGGGCCAGGGCAGGGGTCGTGCGTTCCCCAGCAAGTGGATGGGCCAGGCTGATTTTCTTGACCCCTAGTTTGGCCAACCCCTGGGTTATGCGGGTGGCTTGGGCGGCGTCATGGTCAAAAATCTCGTCAAGCAATACCACATGGGTCAGGCCGCTGGTCAAGCTCTTGCGGGCTTCCTCCAGGACGCTCTCTAAGGAGCGAGCTCGCACGCTGCGGCCAAAGGAATTGTGACATGACGGGCAACCCGGTGGACAGGCACGGGAGGTGACCAGGGGGAAAGCGTCCGCGGGCAGATTTCTTCGCTCGCGGTCCAGGGCTTTCCAATTGGTTGGGGCTGCGTGGGTTGGCGTGGTGAAGGGTGCAGCGGACGGAATCGGCGCTGTATCAGGGGCGAGTTGGGTTTCGTCCGGGGCGAGGGTTTGCGTAGCTTGCCTGTCGTCCTTGTCCAGGGCGGGACGGATCTCAGGGGTGATGTTTGGCTTGTCACAGGCTTGCATGGACACACGCTAGAGAAGTGTCCGCATGTGATTCCAGAGCGAGGTCCCAAAAACTCACTGGCGGGTTGAGGTTCCTATGGATTGCCCGGGTTTTCCCCAGATGATGGGCGTTCTCCTCAGCGTTTGAACCGCGCGCGGTAGCGCAAGCCCCAAGCGCCCGCTGAACCAACCGGCTGGTGGCTTTGGCTTCTTCCGGAGCCCGGAATCCGCCGAGGTGCTGGGTGCGAAAAAGCGGCGGAGCATCTGAGGCGTGATTCAGATCCTCGTGCACCAGCACCAGCAGGCACAGTGGTGTGAAGGATTGGGCGGGGTTGATGGGTCTCTAATTGGGGTCAGCGGGGTGGCCTGGGGCCTTGGTCGGGGCTTGCCACCTTCAACTTTGAGCCTTCGAGCGGTCGGTCCTGAATCCTTCCTCCCCTTGCTGTGGGCTTTCTGATGTACCCTGCTTGCTGGTCCCTAGAGGCCATTCTCTTGTCCCATCTCTGAATCATGCGCATCCGATCACTATTCGCCCCGCTTATGGGGGCCTTGCTCGTCCCGTTCTTACTCATTGCGGCCTCAAGCGAGGCTGCTCAAGACGGGGCATCTGAAGCTCCCGAGAGGCTGCACCTGATCGTGCTCCACACCAACGATATGCACGGTCAAGTGGTGCCCCTGCCCGCGACTTGGGTCAAGGACCAGGACCCGCCCCCGACCTCGGGTGGCCTGAACCGCATCGGTGCCTACATCAAGCGCACCCGGGACGCGGCCGCCGAAGAGGGCGCGGCGATCTTGGTGGTGGATGGGGGAGACTGGTACCAGGGAACACCGGAAGGGGGCTTGGACAAGGGCCTTGGGATCTTGAAGGTCATGATGTTGATGGGCTACGACCTGGTCACCGTGGGCAATCACGAGTTCGATCACGGCGTGGCGCACTTTGAAGAGTTGCTGAAGAGCGCGCCCCTGCCGGCTCTCCTTGCAAATGCACGTACCAAGACCGGGGGCACGATCCCTGGGACCGGTGAGTACTCCGTGCTCGAGCGTGGCGGCCTGTCGATCTGCGTGGTCGGCATGTGTTCGGTCCAGACGCCGGAGATGAGCCATGTGTCGACCCGTGATCTTGAGTGGGAAGAACCCGCCGATACTCTCACGCGCATCAAAAAAGAGTTGGCCGAGCGCGAAGTGAACGTGGACTTTTGGCTGCCGGTGACCCATTGCGGTGTGTACGACGACAAAAAGTTGGCCAAGGCCCACCCGGACTTGGAGCTGATCGTGGGCGGGCACACCCACACGGTGCTCCATAAGGGCGAGCGCGAGGGGCGCACCCTCATCGTGCAGGCGGGTTCCAAAGCTCGCAGCATAGGACGGGTGGACTTGTGGTTTGATGCAGAAACGAAATCCCTGTTGCGCGGTGAGGCTCGGCTGGTGAACCTTTATGGGGAACCCGCCGAGGGCGAAGGGGTGCCGGCTATCGCTGCCGCCTGCGACGAAATGCTGCGCCGCAGTGCCATCGCTATGGACAAGGTTATTGGTCGGCTGGATGGGGCCCTAGGCCGGGGTAAGGATGCCTATGCCACCACGGCATCGGGCAACCTGATCACCGACTTGATGCGTGCCCATGCGGGGGCCCAGGTGGCGATTCACAACCGTGGTGGGATCCGTGCGGGTATCGAGGCAGGGGAAGTGACCCGCCGGGATTTGTTCCGCATCCTGCCCTTCGACAACAATTTGGTGACCTTGACGATGACCGGGAGTCAGTTGACGGATCTCTTGACGCGTTCTCTAGAAGGCCGCGGACGCTCTGGATTGGAGTTCAGCGGAATTGTTGCACAAGTCAAACGTAACGGCCGTTACCCCACAGTGGTGGCTCTGCTGGTGGACGGCCAGAAACTCGTGCCGACTCAAGAATACAAGGTGACCACGAACAGTTTCCTTGCCAATGGTGGCGATGCCTACATCGAGTTCCAGCAGGCCCGGGAGCGGGTTACGGATCCGATCCTGCAACGCACCTTGCTGGAGAATGCCCTGGCCCGGGAATGGAAAGAGGGCCGGGGGCTGACCCCGAGCGCTGAGAACCGCTTTGTGATTCTGCCCTGAGGGCTGGTGCGCTTGGCCTCTGTGGCCCTGCCGTCCGTTAAGCTCTTTTCGCGCAGCCCCGCGGACGAGTCAATCATGAGCCTATTGGACGAACTAACTGAAGCACAGAGCATGCCCCACGGGCTGGTGAACTACCGCAGTGGTGCCGGCGTGGCCTTGATCTGCCTGCACAACGAACCGGCCAACGGTTACAGCCACGAGATGATGCTCGACTTGGATCAGGCGATTCTGCGGGCTCGCTTTGATGACGGTGTGCAAGTGCTGGTGCTCGTGGGCGCGGGAGAAAAGTTCTTTTGTGCCGGAGCCGACATCAATGTGCTCAAGGGCATCACTCCCACTTACAAATACCAATTCTGCCTGCATGCCAACGAGACCATGTTGCGGCTTGAGCACACGCCCAAGTTGGTGATTGCTGGGCTCGGTGGTCATTGTGTTGGAGGCGGTTTGGAAATCGCCTTGGCCTGCGACTTGCGCATCGCCCGGGCTGGCTCGGGTAAGTGCGGCTTGCCTGAAGTCCACCTAGGTGTCTTGCCCGGTACTGGCGGCACCCAACGTTTGTCACGCATCGTGGGTGCCAGTCGCGCGATCGAGTTGATGGCCAGTGGACGCACCTTTGGATTTGACGAGGCTCTGTCTCTGGGATTGGTGGACGAAGTGCGCCCAGCGGACAACGAGGGGGAGTTTGTGGAGTCCCTCCTGGAATACGCACAGACCTTTACCTCGCCCAATCGCGCTTCTATGGCAGTGGGCATGATTAAGCGCGCGGTCAAGAGCGGTATGGAAGTTCCCCTTGAATCGGGGTTAGCGTTGGAACGGGAAATGCAGCAACGCCTCTTCGCTAGTGAAGATGCGCGAGAGGGCATGGATGCCTTTACCAACAAGCGTAAGCCCGATTTCCAAGGGCGCTAAGGCTTTTCATTCCCCCAAGTCCTATGCAAGCAGTTCAGATCACCCAGCACGGAGGCCCCGAGGTCTTGCAACTGGCCGACGTCCAGCGCCCTGAGCCCGGCCCCGGGGAAGTCCTGGTTCGGGTGCTCGCGGTTTCGGTCAATCACCTGGATCTCTGGGTGCGTCGGGGTATGCCCGGATTTCCGGTGGAGTTTCCCCGCATTCCTGGCTGCGACGGCACCGGGGAAGTGGCGGCCCTAGGGGCTGGAGTCAATGACCTTTCCGTGGGTCAACAGGTCCTGCTTGAGCCGGGCTTCACCACGTCTCTGGATTCTGATTTTGTGCGCTTGGGTCAAGACAATCTGGCGCCGGACTATGGGATTCGCGGAGAACACTGCGATGGTTTCGCCGCGGAATATGTGACCTTGCCCGCCCGCTACTGTCTGCCCCTTCCCGCTGGGCTGGACCCGATCACAACCGCTGCCACGCCCCTTACGTTCTTGACCGCATGGGGCATGCTGATGGAGCGCGCGGTAATTCGCAAAGGCGAAACCGTGATGATCCTCGGTGCCGGATCGGGCGTGGGTTGCGCCGCAATTCAAATTGCGAGGGATGAGGGTTGCCGGGTTTTCACCAGCGCCAGCAGCCCCGAGGGTCGCGCATTGGGGCTCGAATTGGGCGCCGAAGCTGCAGTGGACCACACCGATCCCAATTGGCCCAAGGAGATCAAGGCGCTTACTGGCGGCAAGGGCACAGATGTGGTGGTGGAGCACGTGGGCCCCGCCACCTGGTCCGGTTCCATGCGTGTCCTGGCGCGGCTCGGTCGCTTGGTCACCTGCGGGGGCACCACAGGTCCAGAGGTTCAGTTGCAACTGCCGCACCTATTCATCAAACAGCAGACCGTGCTCGGTTCCACCATGGGGCCACGCAGTGCTTTGCCCCTGATTCTTGCGAGGCTCTCCGCCGGAGTCTACCGGCCGGTGATCGATCGCATTTTGCCCCTGGCCGAAGCGCGCCAAGCCCATCAGTTGCTGGAGGATCGAGCCGTGCGCGGTAAGATCATCCTGGTTCCCTAGTCCTCTGCACCTTCCTTTTTGACTTTCATGCAAGCAACTTCGATTCACAAGGCCGCCGTTCTGGGCGCTGGTACCATGGGGCATGGAATCGCACAGGTTCTGGCTCAAGCGGGCATCGAGGTGTGCCTCTTCGATGTGAACGATGAGGCCACCGCCCGGGGTTTGGCCGCTATTCAGGGCAACCTGGACAAGGGCGTCACTCGCGGCAAGGTCACCGAAGAGGACCGCACCGCGGCCCTCGCGTGTATCGGCAGCAGTACCGATTTGGGCAAGGCCATCGAAGGCGTGCAGCTGGTGGTGGAAGCGGTGCCAGAGAAAATCGAACTCAAGCACTCGATCTTTGCGAAACTGGGTGGCTTGGATAAGGAGGTGCTCTTGGCCAGCAACACCTCAAGCCTTTCCATCGACAAGATTGCGGAAGCCGCCGAACACCCCGAGCGCGTCCTGGGCATGCACTTCTTCAACCCGGTGCACATCATGAAGTTGGTCGAGGTTGTGCGCGGCGAACGGACGTCTGAGGATGCGGTGCAGTGCGCTCTGGACCTTGCCCGGCGATTGGGCAAGACGCCCATCGATGTGAAGGACGCCCCGGGCTTTGCATCCAGTCGACTGGGCATTGCGATCGGGCTTGAGGCCATGCGCATGCTGGAAGAAGGGGTCGCCAGCGCCGAAGACATCGACACCGCTATGACCTTGGGCTATGGTTTCCCCATGGGCCCTCTCAAGCTGACCGATCTGGTGGGGCTTGATGTACGTCTGGCCATTGCGGAGTACCTAGAAACTACACTTGGCGAGCGCTTTTGCCCGCCGAATATTCTGCGCGAAAAAGTCGCGCGCGGCGAACTTGGTAAGAAGTCCGGACAGGGCTTCCATTCTTGGAATTAGATATGGCTGATGATTGGGGATCGACGGAAGGTGGCGGTAAAAAGAAGCGCAATCCACTGCTTTGGGGCTGTGGCTTGGGCTGCTTGGGCCTGCTGGTAATTGCCGGAGTGATCGGCTTCATGGGGGTTGGTTGGGTTAAGGATGCCCTGAACCCCGAGGCCAGCCTTGAAAGGCTGGCCGAAGCCTTGCCGGTGGAAGAGTTGCCCGAAGGCTGGAACCTGGTACTCGGGAACAAGATCCCCTTCATGGATTTTGAGGTTTTCGTTATGCAGGGGCCCGGTGGAGATGATGGCTCCCCCGTGACCGCTTTTTTCTTTGTGATCAACGACATGGAAATGGCGGGTGAGCACTGGGATGAAACCGCTCCTTCGGGTGGGGCGGAGCGCACGATTGAGATTCAAGGGCGTGTTTTCGAAGGGAGCTACGATACGAATACATCAAGCGGGTCGACTTTCATGTTGGAGCTCAGCGAGGAAGGCGCCCTGCCCGTCATCATGGTCCAGTTTCAGCGCACGGGATCGAAGGGTGAGATCACCGACGAGGAGCTGCGGGTCTTCTTTGATCCCTTCACGATTGGACCGGATGGGGCGTACTCACTGGTACAAGAAGAGCCTGAGCCGATCGAAGAGATATCTGACGAGGAAGATTCCGACCAATGAGTCGATCGCGCGAAAGTGTGGGGGGAGTACTGGCCCTCTTCGGCGGCCTCGCCCTGTTGGGCATGACCTTTTCAGGTCAATGCTCTCGCTCGGCGCTAGCCATCGAGGAAGAACCGTTTTTGAACGAGGTCTTCGATCCTGTGGGATCTCCCCTGGGCTGGAAAGTGGATGGCTGCGAGTCCGTGCCCGATGGGCGCGTCATGTTGCGGTACTCGCCCTTGGGGGATGCTACGCCCGAGTTCGTGGCTGATGAGCAGGAAGCCGAAGCCCTATCCAATATGCCGAAAAGGATGGGGAAAATGCAGCCCAAACCTTGGGGGCACCTGAAGCAGCGCGAAGGATTCGGCCCCAGTGGGGCACTCTTGGTACGGCACCCGATCAAGACCAGCTTGGACCAGCGCAAGAAGCTCTTTCGAGGCCTCAACTACAAGGGGATCGAGAGCTTGAATTTCAAGGGCGAGGCCTTGCCCATGGATGGGGGGCGCATTCCTTGGGGCCCCTACGAGGTGCCCTGGGTTCACCTGAGACACTTCGAGAGGGTCGACGGGGAGCCCACCTTTCACGACACCTTGCGGGTGGACTTGACGAGCGGCCCGAGGGCACTGATCTTGCACCTCGCTTTTCCGCCCAGGGCCCGCGCCAGATATGAGGACCTTGAGCCGTTTGTCGCGGCTTGGTTGCCTCCCACGCTGGACTCCGAACAGAATCCCGAAGGGGACGAGTCGCCCCAGACTCCTTAGGGATTGATGAATGAGGTGCCGAGCATCTCTTTGGTCCCCAAGTCTCGTTGGACTAACTTGGATAGCAGCCCTATCCCTTCTTCGGAGGCTTAGCCTTCGAAACCACCTGGGGTCCTTGAGCCAAGGATGCGGCGAGGATTTCGGCTAAGTGTTGGGGCCGGGTAGCCTTTCCTGTTCTTGAGAAACCCCCATGCCACTGCATCTGGCACCCGGGATTCGCGGTGATCAATACATCGGCTTCAGAGCTAGTGAACTCCTCTAGTTTGGCGTCGAGTAACTGGTTGGATTCCGCTGGATACAAGAGGGCATGGATGCCCGCTGACCCGCAGCAGGATCCAGCGCCCGGCATCTCCACCCGCTCGATTCCAGGAATTAAATCCAACAGGGCCCGAGGCTCGGCGGTGATTCCTTGGCCGTGACAAAGATGGCAGGGATCGTCCCAGGCAACCTTGCGTGGGGCTAGGGGTGCGAGTTGTTTCTTGAGTCGCTCAGCCCGTTCGGCTTGGGCCACAAAGGCGGAGAAATCGATCACCCGTTGCGCAAAGGCATCCGCCCGCGGGAGCCATAGGGGATCCTCAGCGAAGAGCCTTGGGTACTCGGCCATGTGGGCTCCACAACCGGCCGAGTTCAACACAATCCGCATGTCCGGTTCGCCGCCCATGTCCTCGAATGCTTGGATGGTTTTTTGGGCCAAGCGTCGGGCTTCGTCCAAGTCCCCGTTGTGCGCGTGCAGTGCCCCGCAACATGCGTGGTCTTGTGGCGTGTGCACATCGGCACCGCAAGCATTGAGGACTGCGACGGTTGCGCGGTTGACATCCCCGTACAGTTGCCTCTGCACGCAACCTTCCAGCATGCCCACGGCTTCCGTGCGTTCGCTCGTGCTGGGGCATATGGGGGGCAGATTACGACGCTTGTTCGCTTCCGGGAAAACCGGCAGATGGGCCAGAGCAATTCCACGCTGACCCAAGAGCGGTGCTATGGCCTGGGGCAGTCGCAGGAGTTGCGTCAGGCGCACGGCTCCTGCCAAGAACCCAAGCACCCGGCGGTGGGGAAGGACCAAGCGGAACCCAAACCAACGCAGGCCCCGTGCGAGAAGACCCGGCGCAGGCAGATGGTCCCGGGCGCTTTCCATCAGGGCGCCGAACTGCACTCCGGCGGGGCAAACGGTTTCGCAATTGCGGCAGACTAGGCACGAGTCAAGGGCTTCCACGCAATCCTGATCGGCCTCTAGGCGTCCTTCGGCCAGGGCGCGCATCAGATGTATTCTGCCGCGGGGGCCCTCTGATTCCCGGCCGCTTTGGCGATAGGTAGGACAGGAGTTCAGACACAAACCGCAGTGGATGCAGTCCAGGGTCAGGTCGTAGTCCAGGGGCAAGGAGCGGATCGCGCTGCTCATGCGGGTGCCTTCCCGGGATCAAGGGTCATGGAGAAGATGCCGGCCGGATCGAGTCCGCACGTCAAGCGTTGTTGCCAATTCGTTTGAGTGGGGCTTGGATTGGACCCTGTCCACTGGGCGTGCAAGTGGCGGTGGACACAGAGAGGGCGCAGGGATGTGGCCTCTGCACCGATGGTTTCCGCCCAAGAGGGCTTTTCCGTGACGGTCGCGTCTCCCGCCGGACCCACCAAAATACGACCTGCACCGCAATCCACCCACAGCTTTGTCTCGGTGGGCAGTTGGGCTTCGAGGATGCCTAGGAGTTCGGCGCAGTGGGTGAGTGGACTGCCGATTTCCCAGGCGTGGCGATTCTCTGCCCCCTCTTCCCCGAGGCGTTTGCGCTCGGTGGGTGCTTGGCCATCAAAGGATTCGGGTGTGCCCCCAAGGGCCCTTAGGACCCTCTCCTGATCCGACCTCACTTGGCTTGCACGCCCCGCGAGTCCACCTTGCAGGCGCACTCCGGACTGGGTGCGCGTCAGCACCAACCAGTGCAGGCGTGGCATGGCCTGTTGGATTTCTAAGGCCTTGGTAAATCCGCTGGCGCAGTCTGCCACGGGCATGGAAAAACTCCATTCCCGTTCGGGGAGGGCCTTGAGCCGCAAGCTGGCTTCAAGAATGATGGCCAGGGTGCCGCGGGAACCCGTGTACAAGCGATGAAGATCGAACCCGGTGACGTTCTTGACCAATCGTCCACCGCTCTTGGCCAGGGTGCCGTCAGACAGCATGACCTGCATGCCCAGCACATGATGGCGCAGGGGGCCATGGCGCAATCGGTTGGGGCCCGAGCGTCCCGCTGCCAAAATGCCCCCCAGGGTGGACGTGGTTGCTCCGGCCAAGTCCGCCGGGAGGCATTCGCCTGATTGCTCAACGGCTTGGGCTAGGTCGCACCAAGGAGTGCCAGCCTGGGCGGTGACCGTGCCTTCGCCAGGGATCTGCTCTAGCACCCCGGCCATGTGCATGAGGCTGATCGGGATGGGGGCGTTGGCCGGGTCATCGATGGCATCGGGACGACACCAGGCCAATTGACTTCCTGCGCCGATGGGCAGCACGGAGAAACTCCTGCGACGGGCTTCCCCCAGGACCTCCGCCAGTTGGCCGTGGTCCTTGGGTGCGAGACAAGTCAATTCACGCACTTCTCCCAGGGCGCATCCCGAGCCCTGGCCCAAGAGGTGCGCGCGGTCTGAAGCATTGGTCTGGCTCATGTCTTGGCCCCCAGATTCCCCATGGGTGAAAAGGGCAATCCGCCGTTGCGTACTTCGCGGCAGGCGCGCAGGGGCAGAACCTTGGTTGGGTTCATGCGGCGTTTGGGATCAAGTGCATCCCGTACCCGGTGCATGGTGTTCAGGTCGTCGTCGTCGAATAGGTCGCACATGTGGGTCATCTTTTCGACCCCCACCCCGTGTTCGCCGGTCAAGGATCCGCCCCGTTCGATGCAGGCCTCCATGATCAGCTGTCCCGCTTCCAGTACGCGACGGACCTCGTCCTCGTCTCGCCGGTCGTAGGCGATATTCGGGTGCAGGTTGCCATCCCCTGCATGGAAAACGTTGCCCAAGCGCAGGTTGCGTTCCTCGGCGATCTTGATCGCAAGGGCGACGATTTCCCGCAAGCGCGTGCGAGGCGCGACCACGTCGGCAACATAGAGGTCCGGCGCCACGCGCCCCATGGCCCCGAAGGCTCCCTTGCGGCCGGCCCAAAGCCGTGCGCGTTCAGCCTTGTCTTGAGCGCTGCGGATTTCCATGGCCCCGTGTTTCTTCGCCAGTTGCAAAACCAAGTCGATGGTCTCTTGCACTTCCAAGGCACCCCCTTCCGCTTCCACGAGCAAGAGCGCTTCTGCCTCCCGGGGATAGCCCGCAGCAAAAATGCTGTCCTCCACCGCAGCGATGGTGAGCTTGTCGAGGATCTCGATGGCTGATGCTTCGATGTGGGCGGCGATTGCTTCGGAAACGCAGTCGCAGGCCGCATCCAAGCTGGGGAAAACCGCAATGATGGTCTGGACCTCCTCGGGAAGAGGCTCGAGGTTCAGCTGCACTTCGGTGACCATCCCGAACATGCCTTCGCTACCGGTGATCAGACCGACCAGATCGAGGCCTTCGGGATCCGCCGGGCTGGCCAAGAGGTCGAGCACTTGGCCCTGGGCATCCACCAACTTGACTCCGCGCACGTGGCGGGTGGTGGATCCGTGCATGAAGCAGTGGGGCCCGCCCGAGTTGTTTGCCACGTTGCCTCCCAAGGTGCAAGCCGCTTGACTCGAAGGGTCCGGGGCATAGAACAGACCATGGGGCCGGGCAGCCACGCTGAGATCCGAGTTCACTACTCCCGCCTGCACATGCGCCAATCGTCCGACTGGATCAATGGAAAAGATCTCGCGCATGCGCGCGGTTCCCACGGTCACGCCTCCTTCGACTGGTGTGGCTCCGCCGGTGAGGCCAGTGCCAGCGCCTCTTGGCACCACCGGGACTCCCTCTCGTGCCAATAGTTTCATGACCAGGACGGTTTCTTCCGTATCCAACGGCAAGACGATGGCTTGGCCCATTCCGCGCACCAATGACAATCCGTCGGATTCCCAAGCAAGGGATTCAGAGCCGGTGATTACATTGCGGGGCCCGACTATTGTGCGCAGTTCGTCGATCCAGTTCTTGGTCACCGGGCGTCCCCCGCTAGGCGAGCGGCCCCCATCCAGCCAGCATCAGGGCCCAGGGTCGCACGAACCACATCAGGCTTGGGCGTGCCATAGCGCCGCTCAGAAAGTGTTTCGTGGATCCCTTCGATCATCTGGGGCAAGGCCGCGCTGAAGCCCCCTGCGATCACGAAGAAGGTGATGTCTAAGAGCGAAACTACATAGGACATGCCCCGTCCCAAGTCGCGGCCAACCTGGTGCAGCAATTCCCGTTCGGGTCCCGCCGCCGCCTCGGCACGGCGGCAGAGTTCCACCGTATCCTCGGTCAGGCCCGCTTCCCGCGCGCGGCGTCTCACGTGGGTGGCAGAGGCCAGGGTTTCCAGGCAGCCGGCACTGCCGCAGCCGCAGGGATGCCCTCCCTGTTCCTTGGGCAGAATCACGATGTGGCCCACCTCGCTTGCCATACCGTGGGGGCCGGTGAAGAGCCGACCGTCTTGGATCAGTCCGCCGCCGATCCCGGTGCCCAGGGTGAGCAGGCACATGTTGTCACGACCTGCTCCGGCACCGTGCCACTGTTCCCCATAGGCGGCAAGGTTCGCGTCGTTGTCCACGCGCACTTGGTTCTCGGATAGGTTGAGCCGTTGCGCAATTTCTTGGCCCAAGATGCGCCCCTCGAGATTTTGGAGGTTGGCCGAAGCGCGCAGGGCACCCGTACCTGGATCAAATACCCCGGGGCAGCCTACGCCTACCGCGTCAAAGGGACCGAAAGAGCGAGCGTAGTCGCAAAGCCGGTCAAGAAAGACTTCTGGCCCGTCCTGGATTTGGGTGGGCAGGGGCATAGATGCACCCACTCGTTTTTCCCCGGGCCCGACCATGCCGGCCTTGACCGAGGTTCCACCGATGTCGAGACCTAGGAAACGACCGGTCGGCGACATTAGCAGCTAGCTCCTCCTCGGGGGAGTACGCCGACGAACGCGGCGGTAGGCCTTGAGCTGTTGATCGGCTGCAGCAGCCCAAGAGTTGTCTTCGCCCAGGCAGCGCAGAACCACTTGTTTCCAGTCAGGGGTGTTCTTGTAGTGCTGCCGCGCAGCATCGATGCCATCCTCGAGCATAGAGTCAGCGTCGTAGCTCTTGAATGAAAATCCAGTGCCATTAAGCGGATGATCGCGCACATCCCGAACCACATCTGCGAGTCCGCCGTTCGCAAAAGTGACTGGGACCACGCCGTAGCGCATGCCAATTGCGGGCAAGGTTGGCGCAGCGTGGAAGTGGGACGGTAACAGCAAGATGTCGGACCCACCAAGCAACACATGGGCAGTGTTGACGTTGTAGCCCTCGATGATTCGGCAACGGCCGGCGAATGTTTGCTCGATGGTGTGCAGGCGCTCAAGAACCTCGGGACTTCCCGGGCCCATCATGACCACTTGCACGGACCGCTCCAGCAGGGGAGTGAGCGCCTCAGAGACAATGTCGAAACCGCCATCGCTGTCGAACTGGCCGATCACGCAGATCAGGGGCGTCCGGGGACCGTTGTCTAGTTTGAGGGCTTTTTGCAAGGTGACTTTGCACCTGCGCTTGCCTGCGGTGGGATCCTTGTCATCGGGACCGAAGACCTGGGCCAGCAGGGGGTCGCAGCTCGGGTCCCAAGAGCGATAGTTGATGCCGGGCGTAATGCCAACGATCTCTTTTTCTCGACGCCTAAAGGTGTCGTAGACCGTGCTGTCGTTGGGCAAGGAGGTTACTGACCCCACCATTGTGGGGGAGTTGGTGCCGATGATTGTGGCGTACTCTGCCCCTGCCTTCAGGTAGTTGATCTTGCCTCCCAACTCGACTCCGCCAATGGCGTGGAATTCTGAGTGGGGGATTCCGATCTTTGGCAAGATCTCGCGCTCAAAACTGCCTTGCATAGCGGTGTTTTGCACGGCGAAGAAAGTGCCAGCCTTGGAGGCAGGGTGTTTCTCAACGCGGTTTTGGTACTCGAGTTTTTGAATGACCGGAATCAAACCCGTGGTCCAATCAAAACAGTGGATCACATCTGCGGAGAAGCGGATGAGTTCAAGGCCTTCCAGAACGGCCCGTGCGAAAATCGCGAACCGGCGCCAGTTGTCGCTATAGGGGCCCTGGGCATCTCCGTAGGGGTGCCGCGTGCGGAAGAGCTGGGCATGATCGATCAGGCAGAGCTCCAAGCCGTTGAGCTGGCCGCGCATCACTCGCACGCGCACGGTTTCGTCCCCATCCGGGAGAGTCAGGCTGCCCGCGTTCTTGAGCCCGGTGAGAATCGAGGTGTCGATGTCCTTGGTCAGAGGCAAAAAGACACGGACATTCGCACCCGCAGCCATCAGGGCGCGGGGGAGTTGTTCAGCGATCTCGGCGAGGTTGGTGCGGCGCACCAAGCTCTGGAATTCGGGAGTTGCGAAGGCGACCTTCACGGGGCAGCGGAGGGGTAGGTGCTGGTGGAAATGCCCGGAGAAGTACTCGGGCGGGGGTCCGTGGGGACCCGGAATACCTCGGGGTTGGTCCCGTGGGCATAGGAAAGTAGAAACCGCAGCCCGACTTCGCTTGCCCTCCTTCGGCCCCGCCGTTGTAACCCCTTGACTGCAAGGGGTTTACAACTTTTCAGAAATCCGATTCTGTAGAGCTTCCCCCCCGGCCCTGGGTGCTTTCCCAGATGGCCAGGGCTTCGGGCAAGAGGCTTCGAATCTGCTCGATGCGGTGACCGTGGGAGGGGTGCGTGGAGAGCCACTCCGGCGGGGCTCCACCGCCCTGGGCCTCCATGCGCTGCCAAAACTCCACCGCCACCCGGGGGTCATAGCCCGCCCTGGCCATAGTGATGAGGCCCACCCGGTCCGCTTCTAGCTCCGCGTCTCGCCCATAGGAGAGGGTCAGCAGGGTGGCGCTAATGGAGGCGATCGCCATGGAGTATTCGGGGTTCAGCTCGTTCTCCTCCAGCACCACGCCCAGCATGGCCAGCCCTCCGCTCAAGGCCAATTGGCGCGTCATGGCTTGGGTGCCGTGGCGCGCTGTGGCATGGGCGATTTCGTGGGCCATGACCACTGCCAAGCCCGCCTCGTCTTGGGTGACTGCCAAAATGCCCGTGTAGACCGCCATCTTGCCCCCGGGGAGGCAGAAGGCGTTGAGGGTGCTGTCCTCTTGGATCAGGACGGTCTCCCAGGGGAATTTCTCGGCAAATGACGGGGCATCCACCAGGGCCGCAGGGACTAGGCGCTCGGTGACCCTCAAGACATGCTCTAGGGCGGGGCCCGAGGTGACCAGGGGCTCCTTGCTGCGCACGTCCTCATACGCCCTTACCCCGAGGGTGACGTCCTCTTGGACGCTGAAGGTATTGAAGTTGGCGCAACTGGCCAGCAGGCCCAGGCCCGCGAGGCCTGCAGCCCTGAAAGCTCGCGTGATTCGAGTGGTGGTCGGCTTCTTCTTTTCCATGGGCCTTTAGTATGGTGCATGTGGGGAGCCCTGGGCCACAGGTGCTTTTCCCCAGGAATTCTAAGCATGAAACGTCCTCCGCTCCTGTTGGTTGTCCTCGATGGTTGGGGGCAGCGCGATGAACCTGAGTTCAACGCGATCGCCTCCTCTGCGCCTTTCTTTCAGCAGTTGTTGGGTCAGTATCCCCACGGACTGCTGCATGCCTGCGGGCGGGAAGTGGGCCTGCCGGAGGGAATCATGGGCAACAGTGAGGTGGGGCACATGAGCCTTGGCGCTGGGCGGGTGATCAATCAGGACATCACGCGTATCGACGCGGCCATCGAGAGCGGCGAGTTCTTCGAGAATGGCGCGTTGCTGAAAGCCATGGAGGACGCTCGGCGGGGAGACCAAAACCTGCACCTCATGGGGCTGGTCTCTGATGGGGCCGTGCATGCCAGCGACAAACACATCGTGGCTCTCTTGCGCATGGCCAAAAAGGTCGGCGTGCCTGGCGATAAGGTTTTGATCCACGCCCTGACTGATGGACGGGACACGGCACCGCGCTCAGGGGTGAAACATCTGGCGCGCCTTGAGGCGGCCTGCGTTGAAGTGGGTGTGGGCCGCATTGTCAGTCTTGTGGGACGCTACTGGGCCATGGATCGGGACAATCGCTGGGAGCGCGTGCAAAAGGCTCACGACTTACTCACCGCTGGAATCGGTGAGCAGCGGGATTCGGTGTTAAATGCACTGGAACAATCCTACGCAGCAGGAATCACCGACGAGTTTATGGAGCCCACCTTGATCGGCCCGGCGGAGGGCACGCGCATCGGTTCAGACGAACCGCTGATCATGTTCAATTACCGGTCGGATCGTGTGCGCGAGATTTCACTTGCTTTGGCATTTGAAGACTTCGAGCACTTCGAACGGCGAGGCACGGGCCGCCCGGCCATCACCACCTTCACCCAATACCGCGCGGACTTCCCCTTTCCCATCGCCTTTGCGCCGAACGATCTGTCGGACATGCTCCCGGAGGTGCTCAGCCGTGCTGGGCTGCGGCAGGCGCGGATTGCAGAGACCGAAAAGTACGCCCACGTGACCTTTTTCTTTTCTGGGGGCAAAGAAGATGTGCTGCCAGGCGAAAACCGCATTCTGCTCCCTAGCCCCAAAGTCGCCACCTATGACTTGGCGCCCCAAATGAGCGCCCGAGGCGTTACCGACGCAATCTTGAAGGAACTTGGCCGCGCTGAAACCGACGTGTTCATCATCAACTACGCCAACGCGGACATGGTGGGTCACACGGGGGACTACGGTGCCGCTTGCCAAGCGGTGGCGTTCGTGGATAGTTGCCTGCAAGAGGTCACCGCTGCGGTGAACGCCTTAGGCGGCCTGGCGGTCATCACCGCAGACCATGGCAACTCGGAAAAGCTTGTGGATCCTGAGTCCGGCGAACCTCACACAGCCCACACCTTGAACCCCGTGCCCATCGTCTTTTGCGGCGAGTCCCTGAAAGGCCAGTCGATTCGGCCCCACGGCGTGCTGGCGGACGTGGCCCCGACGCTCTTGCAGGTGCTTGATTTGGAGGTACCCTCCGCCATGACTGCCCGCAGCTTGTTTGAGTGAGGGGTTAGTTCACCCCTCCCCTTCGAGTTACCCAAGTGCCAATCAAGCCTTGATTCCCTATTGGCCCGCGTTCATGTGCCAGCTCTTTGGCTGCACAAACGCCTGAATCCCAAGGGTCGAGAGCGTGCTGCCGATGCCTGAGTTCCCCCGGCCGGTCCAGGGCAGGTGCGGACTGACCCGGTCGCAGCAATTCCAGTAGACGGTGCCGGAGTTGACGCGGGCCAGGATGCCTTGGGCCCGTTGTTGGTCGGGAGAAAAAACCGCCGCGGTCAGGCCATAGGGGCTGTCGTTCATCAGCTCTAGTGCTTCGCTGTCAGAAGACACACCTTGGATGCCGATGATGGGGCCAAAACTCTCTTCGGTCATCAGGTCCATGGTGTGGTTGACCTGGGTCATGACGGTTGGCTGATAGAACGACCCGGGACCAGGGAGCCTTTGCCCGCCGACCTTGAGCTGGGCGCCCTTTTGCAGAGCATCCGCCACCTGGGCGTCCAGCACGTCGAGTTGCGCGGCACGGGTCAGGGGCCCGAGGGTGGTGGTGGGATCGGTGGGGGATCCAACAACGAGTTTTTGTGCGGCGATAACAAAGTGCTTTACGAACTCGTCCATGATCTCGTTGCGCACATAGATTCGCTCCACTGCGCAGCAGCTTTGGCCTGCGTTGTAGAAGGCTCCGTCCGCAAGGGCGGTTGCGGCGGCGGCAACTGGAGCGTCCTCCATCACATAGACCGGGTCTTTGCCTCCCAGTTCCAGTTGGACGCGCATCAAATTTGGGGCGGCGCCCGCGGCGATCTTGACGCCAGTGGCATGAGACCCGGTGAAGTAGACCCCATCGATGGGCTGTTGGAGCAGGTGTGCACCCACCTCGCCTTCACCAATGATGACGCTCAAGACACCCTCCGGTAGACCGCTCGAGGTGAACATGTCGAAGATCGCCTTGCCTGTGAGGGAGGCGAATTCCGACGGCTTGTAAAGCACCGTATTACCGGTCAGGAGCGCCGGGATGAAGACATTGGCACCCACAAGGTAGGGGTAATTCCAGGCGGAGATGTTTGCGATCACTCCCAGGGGTTCAAAGGTCAGGCGCTCGGCGGGATTGTTGCCCGACGGCAGCATATCGAGGGCCTGAATGGTGTCCGCGGTGCTCTTCAGGAAGAAATCGATGCGACCCTGGACGCCATTCAGTTCGTTGAGGGACTGCTGCAGGGGCTTGCCCGTTTCCGAGGTCAAAAGGCCTGCGAGTTCTTCCTGGCGCTCGATCAGTTGTTGCTGGAAGCGGCGTATAAAAGCGCAGCGTTCTTGGACCTCAAGAGCGGCCCAGGCGGGTTGGGCCAGGCGTGCTTGTTGGTACTTGTCGCTCACCATTTCGGGGGAGTCGGTTCTTAGCTCACAGAGCGCACCGCCGGTGGCTGGGTTGATGACTTGCAGCATGGATTTTAGGCGCGGGCTTCTTCAGCAGCGGAAAGGAAACTGCGCATGATTGGATTTGGAGACAGGAGCTCCGCAGCTTCCGCAGAAATGAACTCGGGATGCCATTGCAGCGCGTAGAGGTAGCTGGGTCCGGGACGGTGCAGGGCTTCAACAATCCCGTCGTCCACGGAACGGGCTTCAATCACCAGCCCTTCGGCAAGATCCATGACGGCTTGATGATGAATGCTGTTCACGCGCCCGCCGGATTTCCCCGGATAGAACTCGTGCAGGCGTGAGCCAGGCTCAAACACTACCTCGTGATGCAGATCCTCGTACACATTCCAATCCCGATGGACTTGGGATTCGGGGCACTGGGTTTCCAAATCCTGATAGAGAGTCCCGCCGAAGGCGACATTGATCAATTGCAGGCCGCGGCAAATACCCAGGACAGGTTTCCCCACCCGCAAGCATTCGTTGAGCAGCTCGATCTCATAGAGGTCACGCTCTCGGTCTCCGGCCCACTCGGGTTTGTGCGCTTGCATGCCATAGGTTTTTGGGGAAACATCCGAGCCACCCTGTAGCAGTAAGCCGTCGATTTCCTCCACCAGCATTCGCACATCGACCAGGCCGCTGGGCCGGGGCAACATCAAGGGCACTGCCCCGGAGGCCATCACCCAATGAGCCATGGACTGCTCCATGTATTGCAGGGTCTTGCCTTTGAAAATGGGGCGCGCGGGATCCGCGTGGAAAAAGCACGCGCCGAGGCCGATTTTGAGGGGACGGGGAGTCATGCCTGAAGCGCGGACTGAAAGAGGGCACGGAAATCAGCTTCAGAAACCGGCACTGGGTTTTCCAAGTGGCAAGAATCTTTGAGTGCAAAGGCAATCAAGTCGTCGAGGTGCTCCGGTCCAACACCGGCCAACCTCAGGCTTGCGGGAATGCCAATCTGCGCTCGCAGCCCGTCCAACCAGCGGAAAAAGCCATCCGCGCTTCCATCTGCTCCCACCGCGATGCTCATGCGCTTGAACTTATCTTCGCAGGCACTGCGGTTGAAGCCGAAGGTGAAGGGCAACATGATCCCGTTGGCCAGTCCGTGGTGCAAATCGCAAACCGTCGAGAGGGCATGGGCGCAGGAATGGGTCACACCCAAACCTTTTTGAAAGGCCACGGCGCCCATCATGGAAGCAGTCAGCATCAAGCCCCGGGCGTCGATGTGTTCGGGCGTGGCTCCCGTGCCAGCATTCGCGAAATCGACACAATCCAAAAGGCTCTTGGAAATCAAACCCAGGCCCTCCAGGGAAACTCCATCCGCCATGGGGTGAAAGCTGTCGACCAAGAATGCTTCTCCCAGGTGGCTCAAGGCATCCATGCCCGTGGCGGCAGTGACCTTTGCGGGCAAACCCACGGTCAGTTCCGGATCGAGCAACACCACCGCGGGCAAGAGACGCGGATGAAACAGAATCGCTTTGCGATGGGAGCCGTCTTCCGAAACCACTGCGGCCCGGCCCACTTCGCTGCCCGTGCCTGCGGTGGTTGGAATCGCGATGATCGGCGGGATCGGGTTTTGAATTGGCTTTTGATTGGGATTCCCGTCCTCGTAGTCCAACACGGAACCCGGGTGATGGGCCATGAGCGCAATGATCTTGGCCACATCCATGGACGCGCCGCCGCCGAGGGCCACGATGCCGTCGGCTTTGTGTTCTTTGAACGCGGCCACTCCCGCTTGCACTTGACTGATCACCGGGTTGCCCCAGATACCGGAGAACACAGCGCTGTCCAAGGGCAAGTTTTCCAGACAGCTTGCCAGCTTTTGTCCAGGGGGCAATTCGGCGACGATCTTGTCGGTGACCAGAAGAGGGCGTTGGATCCCCAGGGCGGTCAGGTGCTCTGGAACTTCGCCCATGGATCCGGGGCCGAAGCGCACCTGGGTCGGGTAATTGAACTGAGTGACGGGAGTCATGGCCAGATGCTAGACGATTTCAAAGTAACGCTGGGTTTCCCAGTCGGTGACCGCAGCCTGGTGCTGCTTGCACTCCCAGCGTCGGGTGGCCACAAAGTGTTCGATGAAGGCTTCGTCGAATAGTTCTTTGGCGATGGCGGATTCTGCCATGCGCTCGGTGGCTGCGGAGAGCGTGTTGGGCAGACGAACGGCGCCGGTGTCCTCGTACGCGTTGCCGATCACCTTGTCCCGCACCGGCTCCAGCTTGTGCCGGATGCCATAGAGCCCACTGGCCAGGGAAGCGGCCATAGCGAGGTAGGGGTTCGCGTCGGATCCCACAACGCGGTTTTCCAGGCGCGTGGACTTTTCACCGCCGCTGATCACCCGCAAAGCCGCCGTGCGATTGTTGATGCCCCAGGTGACTGTGGTGGGGGCCCAGTGCCCTTCTACTAGCCGTTTGTAGCTGTTGATGTTGGGTGCTAGGAGCGGCAGGATTTCTGGCAGGCAGTGCATTTGCCCCGCAAGATAGTGGCGGAAGGTGTCGCTCATGTTGTCCGGCCCATTCCCATCGAAGAACAGGTTGGTTTTTCCGTCTGCGCTCCAGAGACTCTGGTGAATGTGCCCGCTGCAACCGGGCAGCTCGCTGTTCCACTTGGCCATAAAGCTGGCCATCATTCCAAAGTCGTGGGCGATGGACTTGGCGCCCCACTTGAAAAGCACCGCCCGATCGGCTGCTTCCAGGACGTCGCTGTAAATGAGCGCCGCTTCCAAGACTCCGGGGCCCGTTTCCGTGTGCAGGCCCTCGATGGGCACGTCAAAGTCCTCCAGGGCCCCGTGCAGGGTGGCAAAGAACTCAGAGTTCTGGCTCGTGCGCAGCATGGAGTACCCGTGCATTCCGGGGGTGATGGGCTGGGGACGCACAAAGCCCTTTTCCTCCAGGCTCTCGGCGGTCTCGAAGAAGTTGAACCACTCAAACTCCATGGAGAAAGCTGGTAGCAGGTTCATGTCGCTCGCCTGGGCGATGACTTTCTTCAGAAGCGTGCGCGGGCAGGGAGGGGCTCCGGCGGGGTTGTCCTCCTTGGAAAAGTCACCCAGGAAAAAGGGCACTTCGTTTTCCCAGGGAATTTTCCGGAAGCTCTTGGGGTCGAGGCGCGCCTGTGCATCGGGATAGCCCGTATGCCAGCCGGTGAATGGAACATGGTCATAGCACTGATCCCCCATGTCCCATCCAAAGATCACATCGCAGAACCCAAGGCCCTCCTTGAGCACCGAAAGGAACTTGTCCTTGTGCACATACTTGCCCCGTAGGACACCGTCGATGTCGCACACGGCCAGCTTGACGAAGGGGGAGGAACTGGAGGTCACCTCTTCGATGATCTCTTCGGTGGTTGCGATGGGGTTACTCACTTGTCGTTGTCTCCAAGGGTGTGCAGACCCTGGCGGCGTTCCTTGGGTACTACCAAGAAGAACCAGCCAAAGGCTAAGGTCAAGATCGCGCCGTACAACAGGGCGATTTGGTGGTTGTGGTAAGTCAGAGCCACGAGGCTCACGAGGGAAAGGACCAGGGCCACTCCCGGGATCACGGGATAGAAAGGTGCGCGATAGGGCCTATCCAAATCCGGTTCTTTTCGGCGCAGGGCGAAAAGCGACAGCATGGAGACCAAGTAGAGGGTCAAGGCGCCAAACACCGCCATGGTGATGATGTCCCCCGTACGGCCGCTCATTAGGGCTCCAAAGCCCACCAGCATGTTCAAGATCAAGGCCGCCGCGGGAGTTTTGCGGGTGGGGTGTGTCCGCCCAAGGAACTTCGGCGCATAGCCCACTCGGCCAAACTCAAAAGTCGCCCGGCCCGCTACCAGAATGATGCCGTGGAACGAGGCAATCAGCCCAAGTAGCCCTACGTTGATCAAGAGCGTGAACAGAAACGATTCTCGGCCTAAGAGGTGCGCCATGGCTAGGGGCAAGGGCGAGTCCGATGGCTCGCTGGACCCCGGTTCAAAGACCACTGTCTCCCACCCGTTGACTCCCACCGAACAAAAGAAGGTTAAGAAAGCCAGCATCACCAGGGTTCCAATGGCAGAGCCAAACCCGATGCTGATGTTGCGCTGGGGGTTGTGGGTCTCTTCGGCCACGTTGGCCAGGCCTTCGATGGCGAGGTAAAACCAGATTGCAAAAGGGATCGCTGCAAACGCGCCGCCCCAACCATTGGGCAAGGGGTTCTTGCTGAAGGCTTCAAACGTGAAGTGCGGGGCTGTGACCCCCGCGAAGATCAAAAGCTCGATGACCGCCAGCACGGTCACGACCAGTTCGAAGATCGCTGAGAGCTTGACGCCCCAGATGTTAAGGCTGGTGAACAGCACATAGGCACCCACAGCAAACATCCAGGTGTCCACATCAGGAAACTTGATGTTCAAGTAGGCGCCGATGGCCGCCGCAATTGCTGGCGGTGCAAAAACAAACTCAACAATTTGCGCTACGCCCCCTAAGAAACCCAACTTCGGACCCAGGGCCCGATCCGCATAGACAAACACGCCCCCGGCCTTGGGAATGGCGCAGGCCAACTCCGAGTAACTCAGCGTAAAGGTCACATACATGATCGTGACCATGACCGTGGCGAGCAACATCCCATAGGGCCCCGCCTCCGGCAATCCCAGGTTCCAGCCAAAGTACATCCCTGAAATGACATAGCCCACGCCGAGGCCCCAGAGCATCACCGGCCCGAGCTCTCGTTTGAGTTCCGTGTTGGTTGACATGGAAGAAAACTATACCTGCGAGCCCAGGCAAACTGAAGTTTCTTAGGGGTGGGCCAGGATCTGGGCCTTGGGCGATTGGTCGAGGGAGGCACATCTTTCACCGTTCGGTGCGTTGCCTTCAGGTCTCTTGATTCCGATCCCGCAGCACTCAGGGCAAGAAACGTTTTTCTTGGGAGTGTGGCAGGGCGCATGTTCCTGCTGGTGTGAAGCGATGGCGCCGTGAGGCGAACAGCCTGTAGGCGGGATCAAGGAGGAACCTGGGCAGGACACGGAACCAGCTCCCGGCTCTCCATGGCCAGGGCAGGAGGGCTAGTGCCCCGAGAACCGCCCGGCTGCGCAAGGAAACTTGTTCGTCTAGTCCTGTGCCTTCGACCAAAACGAGGGATTCGGTTTCGGCGGGGATCGCGGGGTGTCGGTTGCGTAGCTCCTTAGCGGTGCTTCCTTGCAAGCATGCAAACAACAGCCGGGAGTGTGGGTCGTGAGCGATCAGCCAACGGACCGATCGATCGCAAATACCACACTTGGAATCGTAGAGCACAATTGCTGAGGCCGGGCTGAAGTTGGAGCTCAAGTGTTCTGTTTCCTCCGAAGCATGCTCGTAAAGAATCTACCCAGGTCCGTGAAGAAGGGGCCGAGGCTGGAAATGGAAAACACCTGGGACTCAAGGCCTGCCCCAGTGACCCGATCATGGGACCGCCCGAGTCGACCCACGGAGGCCTCGGGTTTGTACGTTCTCGCCCTGGACCGGCGACGGGGGGCAGGGGGCTGTGACTGGGCGGTACTCATGGACCGCCCACGCTCATAGCTCGTCCACTCTCTTCCCCGTAATTGCACCCTTCACTACTCCGTCCATTAAAATCGTGGCCAGGGGTAGGGATGCCTGCTCAAGCCGGTCGCGGGCGGACTGGATTTGGGGCAGGTCGTGGGTGGTCTGGGCTTTCTTCGCAGCTTCGACTGCTTCGGTGAGGTCGAGAAGCGACTCTCGGTCGAGGCCCGTTTGAGCGGCTTCGTTGCTGCGGTCGATGGCGGTCAGCATGGTGCCGATCTCGGTTTGCAGGTCGACGACGCGACGGTTGTCGAAGTCCTCTTGGGCATTTGCGAATCCCGCGTCCAGCATGGTTTCGACTTCGTTGTCGGTTAGGCCGTGCATGGGTGCGATTTCGATGGAGGCACTGGCGCCGGTGGATTCCTCCTTGGCGCTGACCGTGAGCACGCCGTCGGCATCGAGGGCAAAGCGCACGCCGACTCGGGCCATACCAGCGGGCATGGGGGGGATGTCCTTGAGACTGAAGCGTCCGAGGGAGCGGCAGTCGGCGGCTAGTTCGCGCTCGCCTTGGATCACGTGGAAGTCGATGCCCGTTTGGCCTTCGGCGTAGGTGGAGAAACCTTCCTTGTGGCTGCAGGGGATGGTCGAGTTGCGCTCGATCATCTTAGACACAGCGCCTCCCATGGTCTCGATGCCGAGGGAAAGGGGCGTGACATCCATCAGTAGAACGTCTCGCGTGCCGCCAGTGAGCACATGCGCTTGGACCGCTGCGCCGAGGGCCACCACGTGGTCGGGGTTCAGGGCGGTGTGGGGGGCGCGACCGAAGAAGGCTTCCACTTGGGCGCGCACGAGGGGCACGCGGGTGGATCCGCCCACAAGCACCACTTCGTCGATTTGGTCGGTGGTGAGTTCCGCATCGCTGAGGGCGCGGCGGCAGGACTGGAGGGTGCGCTGCACCAGGGGTTCGATGAGGGCTTCGAATTCCGGGCGCGTGATGCGCCGGCGGTAGTTGATGTTCAGGTCCGGCAGGGCCAAGTGCAACTCGGCTTCGGGATCGGAACTCAGGGCTTGCTTGCACTTTTCTGCGGACAGGCGCGCAGCTTGCAGGAAGGCCGGGTCGTTGAAGAGTTCAGGGGAAACATCGTTCGCCAGATCTTCACGGGCCAGTTGCACCAGGGCTTGGTCAAAGTCGTCACCCCCGAGGCGAGTGTCGCCGTTGGTGGCCAGCACTTGGAACACGCCCTCCTCGATGGAAAGCAGGGAAACATCAAAGGTCCCGCCGCCCAGGTCAAAGACCGCGACGGTTTGGGCGTCGGTTCGGCCTAACCCATAGGCCAGGCTGGCGGCGGTGGGCTCGTTGACGATGCGCAGGACTTCCAAGCCAGCGATGCGAGCCGCGTCCCGGGTGGCTTGGCGTTGTGCGTCATCAAAGTAAGCGGGGACGGTGATCACCGCGGCGGCCACTTCGGATCCCGTGGCCTTGCGAGCGTGTTCAAGGACTCCCACCAAGATCCAAGCGGAGAGCTCTTGGGGCGTCATGCGCTTTCCGTGCAGCTCGACCATGGCGAGCTTTCTGTCATCCTCCAGCACCTTATAGGGCAGGGGATTGTTGGCCAAGTCGAGGTCCTCGACTCCGCGCCCCATCATGCGCTTGACGGAGAAAACCGTGTGCTCGGGATCGACCATGGCCTGGGCCTTTGCGTCTGTTCCCACCACCGGGTTGCCTTCCGCGGGCACATGCACCACGCTTGGAATTGAAGCGCTCATACCGTCGGGAGTCAGGACGCGTGGCCCTGTGTCTTCCCAGATGGCGGCGAGGGAATTGGTGGTTCCAAGGTCAATGCCTATTACCACGCGCGGCGCGTCGTTGTTTACGACGTCGAGTTCAATGTAACCCACGGTGTTGTTTTTTGGTTGGGGGGTGGTGGGGGGAGATCAAAGGGGAGGTTTCGTGGCGCCGGAAAGGCCCTGTTCGGTGAGGCGCATTTCGCGGATGCGCCAAAGTGTACGAGCGAGGTAGCGCGCGGCATTCAGGCGGCGGCGCAGAAGGGCGAGGGATTCGGACTTGGGTTCGGGGAGCGGCATGAGTGCGGCGCCCACTTCGACCAGTAGGTCTTCCCTGCGTTGGAGCAACTCGTCTTGCAGGTGGATCAGGCGCGCTTCTCGCGAGGCCGGCTCGGAACCCTGGTCCTCGGTAATTTCATCCAGGGTTTCGTTCCATTCGAGAACTTCCATGAGGAAATCCTGGGGCATCTTGCGTTCGGTGGATTCGTCCGGGCCGCCGAGCAAGCGCAGCAATAGGTTTGCTCGTAGGGACGGATCCGCCAAGACCTCGTGGGCGTGATTCAAGGTGGCCGCTGCCTCCTGGGCCTGGTCCGTAGCCCCGGCGTGGTCCGGGTGCACCAGGCGTTGCAGGCGCAAGAGCCGTCGCCGCAGATCCTTGCGGTCGATGTCCCAAGCGCGCTCGAGGCCAAAGACTACAAAGGGCGTGCCATGGTCACTGGATTCGAGCAGCGCCCCGCACTCTTCACAAGCGAGGGGGCTCCACAGCTCGGCGTCACAGTGGGGGCAGGAGTGGAGGCCGGTGTCCACGGGAAGAATGGTTCTAGACGCTGAAACTTTCGCCACAGCCGCAGCTCTTGCTGGCGTTGGGGTTGGTGAATTTGAAGCCGCGGCCCATCAGGCTCTCTTCAAAGTCGATCATGGTGCCGTTCAGGTACAGGAACGATTTCGGATCGCAGAGGATGCGCACTCCGGCGAATACCGAGATCTGGTCCGTGGCGCGTTTTTGATCGTCAAAGCCCAGGGTGTAGGAAAATCCAGAACAACCGCCGCCCTTGACTCCAACCCGCAGGCCGGTTTCTTCGGGCAGAGACTGATCGGTAACGATTCGCTCGACTTCCTTGACGGCGCGTTCTGAAAGGGAGATAGCCATATCAGGCGTCCTCCCCTTCGTGCTTGCGCTTGAAGTCCGAAACCGCAGCCTTGATCGCATCCTCGGCTAGCACCGAACAGTGGATCTTGACCGGGGGCAGGCTGAGCTCTTGCACGATTTCCGTGTTGGTGATGGCGGTGGCCTCTTGCAGGGTTTTGCCCCGCAGCCACTCGGTGGCTAGGGACGAAGAGGCGATTGCCGATCCGCAACCGAACGTTTTGAACTTCGCATCCACAATGCGATCGCCGTCCACTTCGATTTGAAGCTTCATCACATCGCCGCACTCGGGAGCGCCGACGATGCCGGTGCCCACGGCTTTGCTGGTTTTATCCAATGAGCCCACGTTGCGCGGGTTGTTGTAGTGGTCGAGGACCTTGTCGCTGTATGCCATAATTTGATTTCCAATAGGGCCTAGTGGCCCGTCCAGTTAACTTGACTTAAATCGATGCCCTCTAGGGCCATCTCGTAAAGGGGTGAAAGTTCGCGCAGCTTGATCACTGCGCGGATGATTTGGTCGGCGGCGTAATCCGTTTCCTCTTCCGTGGTCAAGCGGCCGAAACCGAAGCGGATTGAGGAGTGGGCCAATTCGTCACCCACGCCCATGCTTTGCAGCACGTGGCTAGGTTCGAGGCTGGCGGAGGTGCAGGCGGAGCCTGAGGAAACCGCCAATTCAGGAATGCCCATGATCAGGCTCTCGCCCTCCACGTAGGCAAACGAAAGGTTCGAGCAACCGGGCAGGCGGTTGTCTTTGTCGCCGTTGATGAAGACCTGATCGAGGGCTTTGAAGACGCGCGCTTCGAAGCGTTCACGCAACTGAAGCGAGTGCTTAGCGTCCTTCTCTAGGTCCTTGAGCGCAACATCGGCCGCAGCCCCAAGGCCCACAATTCCCGGGACGTTCAAGGTGCCCGAACGCATGCCGCGCTCGTGACCGCCACCGTCCATTTGGGCCACCAGGCGCACCCGCGGATTCTTGCGGCGCACGTAGAGGAAGCCTACGCCCTTAGGTCCGTACATCTTGTGCCCCGAGGCGCACATCAAGTCCACGCCGGCTTCGTCCACGTTGACGGGGATCTTCCCGGCAGCTTGGGTGCCATCGCACATAAAGAGCACTTTGCGCTCTTTGCAGAGTTTGCCGATTTCAGCAATGGATTGGATCGTGCCAATTTCGTTGTTGGCCCACATGATCGCCACCAGAATCGTGTCATCGCGCATGGCGGCTTCGATCTGTTCAACGCTGTGACGGCCCAATTTGTCCGGGGTGAGGTAGGTGACTTCAAAACCTTCCTTTTCCAAGTGCTTGGCCACATCCAAGACGGCCTTGTGCTCGGACATGCTGGTGATGATGTGCTTGCCCTTCGAGCCGTACATCTCAGCGACACCCTTGAGGGCCAAGTTGATCGCTTCGGTGGAGCCGGAGGTGAAGACGATTTCCTTTTCGTGGGCGCCGATCAAGGCTGCGCACTGAGCGCGCGCATTGTCCACCGCCTTTTCCGCATCCCACCCAAAGGGGTGGTTGCGGCTGGCGGCGTTGCCGAAGACTTCAGTGAAGTACGGCAAAATCGCCTCTAGGACCCGCGGGTCCACGGGGGTGGTGGCTTGGAAGTCGAGGTAGACGGGGGTGTTCATGATTGTTGTTCGTTGGCTTGCAGATTGTGATTGGTCTGCAGGTGATTGACTATGGAAACAGGGGGTTCGTTGGGCTGTGCTAGAGTGGCCAGGCTAGTGGTCAGCATGATCTGCCAGATCCTTTCCCTGATGCGTTCAAGGGGGGAGCGGATTGGACAAATCGGTCGCACCTCGCAGGGGGTTTCGCCGGCCAAGAGATCTCCATCGCCGCAACCGCTCACGGTGGGGGCGCCCTCTAGGGCACTGACAATTTCTGCCAGGGATATTTCCTTCGCCGAACGCGAGAGGGCATAGCCCCCATGGGCTCCGCGGGTCGAGTCGATCAGGTTGACGCGACAAAGGTCCTTGAGCACCTCAGCCAAGAGACGGCGGGGGATGGGGAAGCTGTCTCCAATCTCACGAGCGGGCACGACCTCACCGGGCATTTGAGCCAGGTGGGTTAGGGCAATCAGCCCGTATTCAGTGCGCTTTGTGAGTTTGAGCATGGCTCGATGAGATGGATGGTGGTTTGGGGACCCCTGGGTCTATCGGCACTTTATTAGTACGGATTGAGTTGAGGGGGCTGGGGGCCGCTGATCAATGTGCTTCAAATCAGTGCCCTATACCCATACGATAGGTCACAGAGGGGCCTGAGGGGTATAAATCAGGGAAAACCCAACCTAATATGAAGGGTTTTTAGATCTGGATTCAGGCTTTGGGGGTACCTGGGAGTGTCAGACCCGGGCCAATGGGGGGCAGCCCTCAAGGAATAGGGGTTCCTGGGTCGAAAGAGAGGGGGTGAGAACATCCCAACCTGAGACCATTTGCATGACCTGCGCCCAGAGTACCGGCCAGCCCCCGGTCCTCAATTTGCTGCCTGATGGCACCACGTGCAGGGCCTGTGCCGACCGAGTCCTAGATGCCCAGCCAGGCATTTTCCACGCGGTTTGGTCCGAGCCCGCGCCGCAACTGCCTGCTCCTGAATTGTCGCTTGTGAAAAGCGAGAAGTCGAGCAAGCCCTCTGCCTAGGACCGCCTTCGTGCTCCACCGGGGCAGGCCAGGAGCCCTCTCGCAAATTCGGAGTGAAACCACCGCGCTCCCCGTGCGTCTGTGCTTTTGTGCAGAGCATTCAACGACACGAGCGCCCGCGGAATGACTGGGGCGCTCCATTGGAAGGACTGTTGGGGTTGGACCCGGCGGTTCGAACTTTTTGGACCCGTGGTCGAAAGGAGATCCTGCAAGCAGGACCGCGGATTGCGGTGGTGGGGTCACGCTCGCCCACGGCCTATGGGCGCAACCAAGCCCTGCGTTTCGCGGGGGCTCTCGCCCGCGCGGGATGTGTTGTGGTCAGTGGGCTCGCGCGGGGCGTCGATGGCATCGCGCATCAAGCAGTCTTGGACGAAGGTGGCACCACCATTGGCGTACTCGGTTGTGGCGTAGATCAGCCCTGGCCCACGGGAGACCTCACCGAACGCATGACCCAACACGGACTGCTGCTCAGCGAATTTGAACCTGGGGTCTCGCCTCGACGCCATCACTTTCCAATGCGCAACAGAATCATCGCTGCTCTGTGCGATGCGACCTTGGTGATCGAAGCGGCCCACCGTTCGGGATCGTTGATCACCGCACGTTGGGCGGCGGATCTGGGGCGGGCGGTGTTCGTCCTACCCCAGGCCGTGGACCATCCTCTGGGACTCGGGGCCTTACGTCTGTTACGTGAGGGGGCGAATGCAGTGGGATCACCCGGTCAATTGTTGACGGACCTGGAATCCATGCGGGGCGGGCGACCTGCGGGGGGTGATTGGGGCGAGCATGTGGGGGACGCGGATCCGATTCTACGCGCCCTTGAGGGAGACGCCATCAGCGCAGAGAACCTTTGTTTTCGGGTGAATCAGCCCCTTTTGGAGACTTCAGCTCGCTTGGTGGACTTGGAACTCGATGGTCGCGTCAAGCGCATTCCGGGTGGGCTCTGGATCAGCGCACGTGAGGAATCTTGAAAGCCCTAGATCGATGCCAGGGTATATCCCAGCAGGATCATCATCAACGCCACTGCGCCGCTGGTCAGTACGAACTTCAGCCAGCGGCGGGGAAAGACCAGTCGCGCTATCGCATCATTGGGTTCCGCCAACATGGTGGTGACTCCGACGATGGCGGTGCTTGCCAGTAGGAACAAGAACAGATGCAGCCAGATGTCTTTCATGGGGTGCCCTCCGCGGTCAAGCCATGCCTGGGATTTCGGCCAATGCGCAAGGATTCGCTCCACCCATAGGCATCGACCATGACCAGCACATTCAAGAGACCCGCGACGCAGCCCATCACCACTGCCAAATCGTGGTAGGGCACCTCATGGTCCAGGGGCGCGTGTCCGTGGATCATCTCTGCGAACAAGGCCGGCACTCCCAACATGAATTGGCCACCCCAGTAGAAATAGTGCCGCTCCCGATCGAGGTTGGCGCCTTCGCCCATGGTTGTCCCAATGGCGAAGATTCCCACCAGCAGGACGAACATCAAGATTCCCCGTAGGCGCCGGCCTTGCAAAATCTGACCCAGACCAGGGAGCACCCAACAGGCAAGGGCCGCGGCTTCGGGCCTCAAGCCAGGGGCTGTCTTGCTGGCACGGGCGTCGAAATGTGCCCGGGACATGAGCAGCACATTGAGGATGCCGCCGAACGACGTAAGGGCCATGCCTAAGTTCATGGTGTCCGGCCAGACCGAGGGGGCGCCTGTGCCGAACCCAAAGCGTGAGCTCTGGAAGAGCATGGCCCCGAGATTGCCCAATTCCGGTGCCAGGAATGGGGCGAATTGGCTGCGCATCTCCGCTGGCAGAATCTCGAAGGCGCGACCATCGGTCAGCCAGAGTCCGAGCAGGTAGACCCCTTCCACCAATAGGAAGGCCACGAGGGCAAACAGGGGCCGCCCTAGATAAAGGTGTCCCGCCCCCGGCACGAACCAGGTCAGGAGGGTGGCGACCGTCGGGTCGCCTTGGGAGTCTTTGTTTTGCATTGTGGGGAAGGAGCATAGGGTGCCCCCTGGCACCTATTCTTGCAAGCGAGGAGAGGGTGAAACCTGGGATCTGCGCCTTGCACTCGACCACCGCGTGGCTCGGGCTGAACCGTTAGATCTCCGGGTGGGGCGCTTCCGGTGGGGCGGGGATCTGGCATGGGCTGGTACCCCATGACCAGGCACCGTAAAGTCCACCCATGGTCTACCAGCATCATGTACGAGTCCGTTATGGCGAAACCGATCAGATGGGGGTCGTGCACCATGGGGCTTATGTGGCCTATCTCGAAGAGGCGCGAACGGAGTGGCTGCGGGAATTAGGGCATCCCTATGGGGCTCTGGAAAAGGCGGGCATTGGGTTGCCCGTGAGGAACTTGAGCATTCGCTACCGGGCTGCGGCACATTACGAGGATCACCTGGTGGTCACGATTTGGGTGCAGCGTTTGCGGGCGGCCTCGATCACTTTTGGTTACACCATTCGACGGGTGGACGAGGAGGCGATGCTTGCCCAGGCCGAGGTCGAGCTAGCTTGCGTGAGCCTCGCTCAACGGCCTCTGACGGCCCAGGCCTTACCCGCTGAGATCCGCGCCGCCCTCGAAGCAACTCAGCAATAAGAGCGTGCCTGGCACAGGATCCTCGGAAGTGCACTCCGGCACCGGATTACAGTTCCATGCGGCGCAGGGCAGGAGCCTTGGCGGAGGAGTCTCGAAGTTGGGTTTGCATCTCGGACAAGAACTGTTGCACGTCCAAGCCTTCGTGATGAGGGAAGAAGGGAGCCAATAGGCGGCGCATGCCCGTGTGCAGTTTGCGCGCCCCCTCCTGATTGTTGCGGCTCAAATGATCGAGGCAGATAGATGCCTGCACGAGGCCTTTCCAAAAGTTGCTGCCTTCGCCTTCGGATGCGAGCCAGCAGCGTTCGAAGCACTCGTGGGCTTCATAGTAGTCGCCCCCGTTGAAGTGGGCTATGCCCTCACCGATGGCGGTCTCGCGTGCAGCTGCATCGAATTGTTCCGGGTCGAAATCCTCTTCCGGGGGTTCGATCTTCAATTCCCGCCGCCATCTGGGTCGTCTTCCGGATCCTGCCCGCGCTTGCTGCGTTTAGCGTTGCGATCGTAGGTGCGTTCGTAGCCCCAAAACCGATCCCAGCGGGCCTGCATTTGTTTCTTCATCACAGGTGGTTCTTTGGGGATCTGAAAGGTCTTTTTGGACGTGCGCCACCAATCAGCCCAACTCTGTGCATTCACGCCGAGATCCACGCTGGTCAGGCGAATCAGAGCGGTCTGCAGGTTGGGCATGTGGTTGTTGACCCTGCGCGCATCGGTGACCGTCATCAGTTGGATAAGGGTGTCCACACTCTTCACGGAGCGGATGTTTCCGATTGCAAAAACACGTGCCTGGATTACGGCGGCCGTGGGATAGGTGAATAGCTTGTTGGTCAAAGCATCGAGAGCTTCCTCATCCTGTTGCCGCCCGATCGCCTTGATCCAAGCCACGTGGTACTCATCTTGCTTGACCATCTGCTTGCGGTCGCGCTTGCCGTGCTTCAAGAGGGCCTTGAGGGATTCGGTGTGGATCATGGTGCCGAGGCTCTCCACAGCCGCATCACGGATCAGGGGTTTCTTGTCCCCGAGCTCCTTGGCGATGCGCTTGATCACCAACTCGTGAAGCACTCCGGATTCCGCACGCAGGGCATTTCCCTTCTGCGAGGGCTCCATGGTTTTGTTCTTGAACGCTTTGTCGATGCGCTCCACGGCGGTCTCGGCTTGTTCGCGCAGATCGCTCGCTGGATCTGCGGGGGCCTGAGCAAGGGGGACAATGAGGAGGAGGCTGAGGATTGCTTGCATGATGATTCGAGGCGTCTAGTGCCTACCCCGGACCTGACTCTAACCCAGAATTTGGTCAAGGGTGACGATTGGATCCGTCCCGAAGTGGAAAGGCCGGCCCAAGGGTGCTCCAAACGCGGATGGGCCTGCCCGATTCGCAGGGCTGGACCCGTTGGCTGTTCCGCGCTACCTTGCTCCTGCCTCTGGGGGATCACCCCCGAGACCACCATCATGTGCAATTTTCATCTGAGCAAATCCATCCTGCGTTGCGGCGCTGTTCTCTTGGCGCTTCAACTGAGCGCTCCCACCATCGGCCAGGTTCATTACCACCCGGACGGACGCCCCTGGACTCAGGGTGCGAACCGTGGGCCGGACAAGGACATGGATGGCTGGTACTACAATCTGGGGATCAGCGGGATCCGGGTGCAGTTGATTGCGGACTCGCCTAAGCAGCTGTTGGTCAAGGGGATACTCAAGGACTCCCCGGCCGAAGGCTTGGTGCGTGTTGGGGATCGCATCACCGGTGCGGGGGGGCGTCTGTTTGTGGTGGAGCACCGCAATGGCTATGGCATGGATGTGTTTGGTGGGGCAGGACCCATGCAGGAGTTCGCCGCGGCATTGGAGAAAAGTCAGAAGAAGGGCAAGAAGAACAAGGGGCGGCTTGAAGTGGGACTGTTGCGCGGCAAGGAAGTCCTGAAGGTGAAGTTACCCCTTGGGACGCGCTATGGGGTTTTCTCCAAAACCTTTCCAGCCGACTGTGCCAAGAGTGAACTTGTCCGCCGGGATGTCTATAGCTATTTGATTGAGAATCAACGCAAAGATGGGTCCTGGGGATCACCGGTCCATGACGTGCATGCACCCTTAGCGCTCTTGGCCAGCGGCGACCGGAAGCACCTAGCCGCAGTGGAGAAGAATGTCCGCATGCACGCGCGCACCACCAGTGCTGAAGATGACTCGTGGTTGATCAATTGGCGTTACACCGGAGCCGCCATCGTGATGGGGGAGTACTACCTGGCCACTAAGGAAAAATGGTTGCTGCCGGAACTGCAAGAGGTCTATGACTTCTTGATGAGCACCCAGTACATGGATATCTCTCAGTTAGCCAAGGAGTCCAAGGACACCCATCCCGGATCCCAGCCCAAGGGCCCCCTTGATTCCCACGGGGGCTGGGGCCACAACCCTGGCTTTGAGGGTTATGGCCCGATCTCGATGATCACCGGTCAGGGCGCACTGGCCTTGGCACTCATGAGTCACTGTGGCATTGAGGTGGATCGTGAGCGACACGATGCCGCCTACGCCTTCCTAGCCCGGGGGACCGGCAAGAACGGTTACCTGTGGTACAAGGACGAAGTTGCAGGCAATCAGAACTGGGCGGACATGGGAAGGACCGGTGCAGCAGGCATCGCGAATTTCCTAAGCCCCTATTCCAATCGGGTTTACGCTTCCCGCGCTCGCTCCCATGCGGGGGTGATTGGGATGCACCCCGAAACCTTCCCGGACACCCATGCTTCGCCAATCATGGGTATGGTCTACGGAGCTCTCGCGGCCAACGTTCGACCCAAGAGCTTCAGGACCCTGATGGATGCCAATCGCTGGTGGTTCGTGCTTTCCCAATGTCCGGACGGCTCGTTCTATTACCAGCCGAACAGGGACAACTCTGGCTATGGGGCAGACTCGCGTCTTTCTGCCACGGCGATGACCGCCTTGGTCTTTTCGATTCCGATGAAGAGCCTGCATATCACCGGAAAGGCCTTCGACTAATGAACAGCGAGGGTCGCCACCGGTAGTGGCGACCCTCGCTGGATCAGTCCTTAGAGGCCGAGGCTTACTTGGCCTTGGTCTTCTTTTTCTTGGGAGCAGCGGGCTCTTCGTCCAGGAAGCGCAGGCAATCCGCGCCCTCGGCGAAGTCTACCCAGATGCTGCGTTCCGCATCGGCTTCTCCGCGCAGGAGGTGTTCCGCCAGGGGATCTTCCACGTGCCGCTCGATGGCCCGTCGCAGGGGACGCGCGCCGTAATCCGGGTGGAATCCCTTTTCGATCAGGAACGATTTTGCGCTCTGGGTCAGCTTCAGGTCCACATCGTGCTGGGCAAGACGCTTGGACACTTCGTCCAATTGCAGCTCGACAATCCGCACCAGGTCTTCCTTGACTAGGGAGTTGAAGATCACGACCTCGTCGAGACGGTTCAGGAACTCAGGACGGAAGTGGCGTTCCACTTCGACCATCACGTCGGACTCGATCTTCTTGCGTTGATCGGTCTCGCTCAGGTCCGACTTGTCCGTGCGTCCAAAGCCCAGGGTCGAGCTGGTCTTCATCTGGGCGGAGCCAAGGTTGGAAGTCATGATCACGATCACATTGCGGAAGTCCACATGGCGGCCGAAGGAGTCGGTCAAGCGACCTTCTTCCATGATCTGCAGCAGCATGTTGAACACATCCGGGTGTGCTTTCTCGATTTCGTCGAGCAGCACCACGGAGTAGGGGCGACGGCGGACCTTTTCGGTCAGCTGGCCTCCCTCTTCGTAGCCCACATAGCCCGGAGGCGCACCGACCAGGCGGGATGCGTTGTGCTTCTCCATGTATTCGCTCATGTCCATTACGGTCACAGCGTCTTCGTCACCAAACATGAACTTGGCCAGTTGCTTGCAAAGGAACGTCTTGCCCACGCCCGACGGGCCGAGGAACAGGAACGAGCCCATGGGGCGACGCGGATCCTTGAGTCCCGAGCGCGAACGGCGAACGGAACGGGCGATCGCGTTGATAGCGGCGTCCTGGTGGATGACCACCTGGCCCATTTCGGCTTCCATTTGCAAGAGGCGCTCGCGTTCAGCCTTCTCGAGGCGCGTGAGCGGAATGCCGGTCATTTTTGAGACCGTTTCTTGGATCACATCTGTGTCCACTTCACCCACTTGCTCCTTGTCGGATTGCTCCTGGCGCCATTCGGCTTGGGTCTCCTCCTTCTTGCGCTTCAGCTGGTAAGCATCATCGCGAAGGCTGGCGGCCTTTTCGAAGTCCTGACCGGCCACCGCAGCGTCCTTTTCACGCTCGAGGTGCTCGATCTTCTCGGTCAATTCGCGCATGTCGGGCGGGGGAACCATGGCCTTGATGCGCACTCGGGCACCAGCCTCGTCCATCACGTCGATGGCTTTGTCCGGCAGGAAACGGTTATTGATGTAACGGGTGGAAAGCTCCACCGCCAACTTAAGGGCATCATCGGTGTAGGACACTCTGTGGTGAGCTTCGTAGCGATCTCGCAAACCCATGAGGATTGCGATGGCTTGGTCCGGGGTGGGGGGTTCCACGTTGACCGACTGGAAGCGACGCTCTAGAGCGCCGTCTTTCTCGATGTGCTTGCGGTATTCGTCGAGGGTCGTGGCGCCGATGCACTGGATCTCTCCGCGGGAGAGGGCGGGCTTGAGCACATTGGAGGCGTCGATGGCGCCTTCAGCGCCGCCGGCTCCCACCAGGGTGTGCAGCTCGTCGATGAAGAGCACCACGTCCTTGACCCGGCGCACTTCGGTCATCACGGCCTTGATACGCTCTTCGAACTGGCCGCGGTACTTGGTGCCCGCAACCATCAGAGCTAGGTCCAGAACCACGATGCGCTTGCCGCGCAGAATTTCGGGGACCGTGTTGTCGATGATCATCTGGGCCAGGCCCTCGACGATCGCGGTCTTGCCCACGCCGGGCTCGCCCAACAACACAGGGTTGTTCTTGGTGCGTCGTGAGAGAATCTGGACCACGCGTTCGATTTCTTGCTCGCGTCCGATCACCACATCCAGGCGTCCACCCTTGGCGAGTTCAGTTAGGTCGCGGCCGAAGGAGTCCAGGGCAGGGGTTTTACTCTTGCCTGCGGGGCTGCCAGCGCCACCGCCGGTGGGCTCGTCCACCGAGATCTCATCGTCGTCATCTTCGCCGGTTTCGGCGCCGAGGAAATCGAGTACCTCATCGCGCACGTCTTGCAACTTGATGCCGAGGTTCAGCAGTACCTGTGCGGCGATGCCTTCGTTTTCCTTGATCAGACCGAGCAGCAGGTGCTCGGTTCCGATGTAGTTGTGACCCAGGCTGCCCGCTTCCTCCATGGAAAGCTCAAGCACCTTTTTGGCCCGCGGGGTGAAGGGGAGCTGGCCCATGGTGACCATGCTGGGGCCGGTCTTCACGATTTTCTCGACCTCCATACGGATTTTGGTCAGGTCGATGCCCATGTTCTTGAGCACATTGGCAGCGACGCCTGATCCCTCTTGAACGAGGCCGAGCAGCACGTGCTCGGTGCCCAGGTACTCATGGTTGAACCGTTGCGCCTCTTGGCGGGCGAGGTTCATCACCTTTTTGGCGCGGTCAGTGAAACGATCGAACATGTTGCTTTTATATAGGGGAGGTGAGTGGGACAGAGCGTCGGTGGGAAGCTCTTGGTCTAGGTTTTTCGGCGTTCAAGGCCAAACGGTTGAGCCCATGCTGAGGAACTCGTGGTGGCGGTAGTCGTGGGTTGCAGCGAAACATTATGCAAAGTCCACTCGAGATGCCCTAGAGGGCCCTTGAGCCCTAGGAATGCCGAAAAAAGTACCCACTTGGGGGTGGCGGATAAATCTCGGTCAGGGAGAGGTTCTTTGCCCAACTGGGGGCTAGGACGGGGGTCACGAGGCTTCGGGGGCGGGCGTTGCGCCTTCTTCGGAGTCCCCAAGACCCTTCAATTCGTCGCGAATTCCTGCGGCCCGCTCGTAGGCTTCTTGCTCGATGGCAGCCTCCAGCTCCCGCTCGAGGCCCTCGACACGCGCCCGGCGCTCGAAAGTCGCGGGGTCTTCCCCAGGGCTGCGGCCCGCGTGGGCGGTGGCTCCGTGGATGCGGTCGAAGATGTCCGAGAGCTCGTCGGCGAAGGCTTCGTAGCACTCTTCGCAGCCCAGACGGCCCGTTCGTTGAAAGGTCTGGACGTCCGTGCCGCAGGAGTTGCAGCTCTTGAGGGGAGCCTTGTTCGGGGCCGTGGACGCGCCCTGGGCCTTCTGGCTGAGCAGCTCCCAGATATTTTGCAGCTGCTTCGTGGCGGGCATGGCAAACGGCACATCCTTGGCGCCAGCACAGGTTTCGCACAGGTGCTCCACGTTGACCTTGTTCTCCGCAGCCTTGAACCCACGGAACTCCTCCACGCCGAGCACATGCACGGTGGCGTGGTTGTTGTTGCAGGATTGGCAGAGGGTCATGATTTGGGGCGTGGCTGAGCAATTGAGTCTACCAGGAATAAGCCGCCGAGTACTCCAGATCAACCGTCAGTCTGGGGAGACTCGTCTTGCCAGGCCCCACGGGCCCTCTGAAGCAGTTCCGGGCTGATCTTGTGACGAGCAAGGGCCGCCTGTAATTCAGGGGAACCGTGCTGGTGGCAGGCCAGCAGGAGGTCCAGGCTGTCCGCGTCGTCTCCCAGACTCTGCAGCAAGGCCTGCAGATTGCCCTCGGGCTGCAGCTGCCGTTCCTCGGGAGCGGTGAGGTCGGCGCTGCGGCCTCGCAATATCTGTTGGGCAGCGCTTAGGCGCAAGCCGGCCAGTTCTCTCGCGTCTGCTGCGGAAAGGGCTCCCAGGATTAAGTGCGCCGGGGAAATAGCCTCTAGCTTCTCTTGGGCCGCGACCTTGCATGCCAGGGACAAGCACCGGCGTGTGTCATTGTGAAAGTGACGGAACAGGGGGCCCTTATCCACCAGGCAATCGCCGCTCTCGTCCTCGTGGCGCAGCGAAGTCAGGGACAATCCAGCCTGGGACAAGTCCTTGCAGATTTCATCGGGTGCGTATTCATAGGCGTGCTCGAGCACATCGGTCAGAAGCACCGCCGTGGCTCCGCGACTTGCGGCTGACTCACGTGCTTGGTACAGGCTCTTCACGGCCAGAGGGCTGAAGGGCAACACCGCCTTGGAGCCCACTACCATCAGGCCGTTCGCGATGGCGAGGATTTCTTGGCCGAGGGTTTCAGGATCGGCAAATGCGAAGGTCACCGCTTGGCAGGCGGCGGAGTCTTCGTTGGCGAGAGTAGCCTCTAAGAGGTGCTCAAGGGTCAAGGAGTCCGCGTGCAGTTGCAACGCTCGTTGGTGAGCTTGCTGCATGAGCGCTTGGATGGTGGCGGAGCTGGTCTTCATGATCGAGTCAGGGTTAAATGCCGGACGAGTCGGCCGGTGGTAGCAGGCGCCGGAATGCCAAGGCGCGGTCTTTAAAATTCTTATGGGTGTCGAAGCTCGCGCATCCTGGGGAAAACAACAGGGTGCCCCCTGCCGGGGTCTTTTCCAGGGCGCCGTAGACCGCCAACTGAAAGGAGTCCGCCCGGTGGGCTTCGATCCCGTTCTTGGAACAGAGTGCGTGGATCGATTCGGCGGCCTTGCCGTAAAGCAGCAGGCGATCCCCGCGACGGGCGCAGGCCTCAATCAACGGATCAAAGGCCAGTCCTTGTTTGGGTTCGCCTCCCAAAAGAAGAGTCACGCATTCTGGTTCTCCTTCGAGCACCACGAGGGTCGCTTCAGGGGTCGTGGAAATGCCATTGTCGACCACCCGGATACCGCCGAAGTGACCGAGTTCTTCGGCCCGGTGAGGGGGAGGCTTCAGGTGGGCAAGGCCCTCTTCCAATTGCTCGCGGGTCAGGCCCAGGCAGCTGCCCAGCAACATAGCCAGGCGTACGTTGGCGCGCTGAAAGTCAGGCAGAAGCGGTAAGTGCTCCATGGAGATTGGGCCCCGAGGGAGCTCGAGCTGAGCCCCATCCGATCCTGAACCCGGGTGGTCGAGAGTCCTCAGTGTTGTGGCAAAGGCTGCTTGGGTCCGAAGGTCACGGGGCAGGACAGCGGTGGCATCCTCCGCGCCTAGGCCCAGGATGCGCCCCTTGGCCCGGGCGTATTCCCCCAGGCTCCCATGGCGTTCCAGATGGTCGCCGGAGACATTGGTAATAGCCACCAATTCCACCCGCGGGTGGGATTTCAATTCCAGAGCTTCCAGTTGATAGGAGGAGACCTCAAGGCAAACGATGTCCTCGGGGCCAAGGGTCGCGAGCGCTCCCAGCAAGCTGCGCCCAATGTTGCCCCCCAGGTGAGCTTGTTGCCCACTTGCCTCAAGGAGGGTGACCAGGAAGCTGGCGCTGGAGCTCTTGCCCGCAGTGCCGGTGATCAAAACCAGACGGCTTGGTACGGATTCCAGGAAGAGTTCCAATTCACTTGTGATGCGCGCGCCGCTTTCCCGCGCAATCTGCAAGAAGCGATTGTCGGGGCGCACTGCAGGGTTGGCGACCACCAGATCTGCTTCCCGGAAATCCGCTTCCTCGTGGCAACCGAGGCGCATGTTGAGGGTCATCCCCTCGAGCTGCTCCACGCCAGCGGCGAGGGTTTCTTCCGAGCGCAGATCCGTGACCAGAACATCCCATCCCTTGTGGACCAGATACCGTGCGGCTCCTGCGCCCCCTCCGAAGAGGCCGAGTCCCATGACCAGTGCGCGTCCTCGGGTTGCGGTCACTGTTCGTCGACCGATGGATCGGCGTCTTGATTGTTTTGCGTCAAAGGGTCTGCGGTGCCCAGCGACCGGCTGCGCTCTTCGGCGTGTACTTTCCTTGTGTGTTCGATGAATTGATCCCACCCGGTAACCAAAGGGGCTCCACTGCCGGGGGTCATGGCCGCATGGACCTTGTGTTCATCATGCAATTGCCAGGGGATCAGGTGATCGCTGATCAGATCCAGGGGGAAGTACGCCCACCAAGGGGTTTTGATCTCGGTGATTTCTGTCCAGACCTGATAACCCTCCAGGTAGATGCTGACCCGGCGTGAGCCGTGGTGGTCAAAGGGCAAGACTAGCGGGGTTTGCCCAACCATCGCTTCATCGAGTCGAACCGTCGCACCACTGGGGTTTGATTCGATGGTCAGGGTGCGAATCGGCGTGCAGGCCCCAAGGCCAAGGAGCAGCGCGAATAAAAGAGGCCCTCGGGATTTGGGGAGGCGTCGCGCAGAGGTGCTCGACCGGGGATCTTGGTTCGTGGGATGATCCATGGGGCAGAGGATGCCTTTTGTCCGGGAGGAAAACGAATCAGATAAATGGCTGGCGGGGCCGGAAAGCCCACCTGGGCGGGGCCAAGGCGGCACCGGCCTGCCAGGAAACCAGGGGAAGGCCCTGGCGGAGAGGGGGGGATTCGAACCCCCGGACCCCTTACGAGGTCACGACATTAGCAATGTCGCGCATTCAGCCGCTCTGCCACCTCTCCAAGCAGGGCGGGAAGGGTATCCGGCTCCCCGGCGGGGGGCAAGCCTCAATCTAGCGACGAGGGGAAATCCGTTCCGGGGGCTTTAAGCCCCTTCAAATGCCTTTCTTGCACGGCCAGGACCCGTTTTCACACTAACATGGGATGTCCGCTATGCCCCGCCTCCCCTTTTCCTCGCCCGTAGCACCTCTGAAAGCGGTCCCTCCCCGGCCCGCCCTGGTCTATGCGTCATTCCAGCTCTGGCTCCTGATGGTGGTGGGTGGGGCCCTCGTGGGGAGCCTCTGGCTGGTTCGAGAGCCAGCGGACCTGGCCCCCTGGATCCGGATCTACACCGCCTTTTCGCTGATCTCCAGTGTGCTCATCCTTGGGCTCGTGCCGGGGAGTCTGTTCGCCATCGCCCTACGCCTACGAATTCCTTGGCGCTGGATCGGCACCTTGCAGGCCATGGCCGGCGGCGCCTTCCTGATTCTGCTGTACACCGACACGGTGGTGTTCCGGATCATGCGCTATCACCTGAACGAGACCTTCGTCAATCTGGTGATGACCGAGGGCTCCGGGGACGCGCTGGTTCTTGGCCCCTACATTTGGGTCACCGCGGCTTTGGTTTTCTTGACCGCGACTTTCATGCAGATGTTGTTTTGGAACTGGCGTGTGAAGAGTGAGAGCGAGCGCATTTTGGTTGGTCGTCGTTCCCGGTTGTTGCTGCGCCCCGCTTTCGTGTCTCTGGTTTTCCTGATGCCCCTGGTCGTTTTGGAAAAAGCCGTTTGGGGTGCTGCAGAATGGACAGGTGAGACCGAAGTGCTGGCTGCGACCAGTGGTTTGCCGGGGCTCAAGATTCGCCCTAGCCAAATAGCTGACCCGGTGGGTGCGGGTTTGCTCGGTGAGCACCTGCGCCCGGCGAACACCGAAATTGCGTGGCCCCAAATTCAACCGGTGATCCCCCCCGATCAAGGGAATCCAGATGTGTTGATCTGCGTGTTGGATTCTTGGCGCCAGGATGCGCTCGGCCCGAAACTGACCCCGAACCTGCATGCTTTCGCCCAGAACGCCCGTAGCTTCGAGGATCATCTTTCCAGTGGCAATGCGACGCGGTTCGGTTTGCTCGGCATGCTCTATGGCTTGCACGGTTCCTATTGGGAGTACATTTTAGAACAGGGCGTGCCGCCGGTGCTAGTCACTGCCCTGGTGGCTGCTGGCTATGAGGTGCGCGTGTTCTCGGCCGCTTCCATGAGTTTCCCCGAGTTCAAGCTGACTGCCTGGAGTAGCCTGGATCCCGGGCAGGTGACCGACCGGTTCCTTGATGGGGAAGGGAGGCCTCGTACTCGACGCTCGGATGTCAAAGATGTCCTGGTGGCCGAGGCCTTTGAGCAGTGGCTTGCGGAACGGGATTCCGAACAGCCCTTCTTCTGCTTTGTGCTTCTCGATTCGCCCCACCAGCCCTATTTCAACCCCGGTGGTCCCTATCAGCCGGCCCTCGAGAACCTGAACTACATCGATTTGGGCACGACTCCCCCGGGCCCTGAACAGGAACAACTGAGCGAAGAGGTGCACAATACCTATCGCAACGCGGTGCACCACAGTGATGCGGTGGCCGGCCGATTGCTCGCTGCCTTGGACGAGTACGAAGGCGAGGCCGAGCCCCTTGTGATCGTCACCGGCGACCATGGGGAGGAGTTTGGCGAGCACGGCTATTGGGGCCATACGTCGAACTTCACACCAGCACAGGTTGCCGTGCCATTCCTCATGTCGGGTCCCGGTATCGAGGTTGGTGTGGAGTCGCGGCCCACCAGTCACTTGGATGTTTCCAGCACTCTGTTGGAGTGTTTGGGTGTGAATCCGGAACACCGCGCGGGGTACAGCCTCGGACAGAGCCTGTTCGATCCTCCAAAGCAACGGGTGCGAGTGATGGGCGCTTGGGCACACCTCGGAGTTTGGACCACCTCGGGTATTTTTAGTTTGCCCCTGATTCCCGAGCGAGACTTCCTGACCGTCTATGACTCGGATTGGCACCCCATGCTGGATCGAGAGGCGCATTTTGAGGAGCAGCGGGAGGCTCTTGGGATTGTGGCCGGGGAATGCCGGCGTTTCCTGAGGGTGCGAGAGGATTGATCTCGGGCCCGTCAAATGGAGCGCTTCCCCGGGGCGGGCTTGCCTTGGTTTTGATTGGCGTGGCGGTTCTTGCTCTCACGACGCGCATTACCACGCGTACGGTCTTAGAGCCGGGTCTAGCCGTGGCAGAGGGTACGAGCTTTGGGACCTTTGATCCTGATGGGCACTATCACATGCGCCGGCTGGAGCGGGCGCTCGCAGACGGAGGGCAGATCGCTGGGCGTGATCCCCTGCTGACCGCCGGAAAGTTGAGCGGGGTCTTGGAAGATCCCCGGGGAGCGCCAATCCCCTGGCCCTCGGGTTTCACCCGGCTGCTTTGGCTTGCTGCAACGCCCTTTGCACCCAAGCAGGCGGGGCCCGAGAGGGACGCTTTCGTCGAGGTCTTTGTGGGCTCCTCCGGAGTTCTCTTCGGTGTGTTGCAAGCTTTGGTCGCGGCGGTTGCGGCCGCGTGGTTGGTGGGGGGCAAGGGGGGGCTGACCGCGGCCGCCATGGGGGGAGGAATCGTGGCTCTCGCTCCCGCTGCCCTGCGTTACTCGTTTCTTGGCATGGGTGATCACCACGCCTTGGCTTCTGGGCTCATCATCCTCAGCCTGCTGCTGCTCGATGGCTTGGTCAAGCGAGGCGGCCTTGGCGTCCCCTTGGTCCGGACTCTTTTGGCTGCAGGCGTGCTGGCCCTTGGGGTTTCGGTTTGGTTGCCATGCCTGGGCTTGCTCGGGATGGGGGTGCTCTTTTTTGGTCACACATGTTGGCGTGCGGAACGTGATTCTCTTCGCCGCCGAGAGGTGGCCCGTACGGCGCTCTTGTACTTTTGCGCCGTGGCCTTGTTCCTCGTGCCCATGGGACTGACCAGTCCCTGGCCAGCGGATCGTTTGCTGGAACCATCTATGTTGCAGGCGTTGTTGGCGGGTGGCTTGGGGCTAAGCTTCTTGCCATTGGCCTTTGGGTCCAAGAACCCCCTGGCGTCGCGCGGCCTTCTTGTGCTGATGGTCGGTGGTTGGGTCCTAGCCGACGTGCCCCGGGAAGCCCAAGCTGGCTTTATGCGGGGCTTGGCGTGGCTAAGTGCCCGGGACGAGTTCATGGGGGTGATAGGGGAGAGCCGTGCGCCGGGGGCGGCACTCTTGAATTGGACCGGGCCGGGGCTTTTGTTGGCCCTGGGTGGTTTGTTTTTTCCCTGGCGGAAGGGACTGCTTCTTTGGCGCCTCATGTTTATTGGGGCGTTGTTAGCCGCCTTCATGCAGGTACGCTTCACCGAGTCCTTAATACCCTTGATGGGGATCTTGGCGGGAGTCGCTCTTGGGTCACTCAAGCCGGTGGCCCGTCGGCCCCTGTGGGCTTCAATGGCGTCGCTTATCTTGCTGTTGGCCGTTCACGGTTGGCTGCCCCATGGGGCGCCGGGCTGGACCCAGGGACGGGCAATGGGGGACCAGGAGTCCGCGACTCTTTCGTCCCATCGCAGCATGCGCGAGGCATGTGTTTGGTTGCGTGAGCAACCTGATCCCGGCAGTGACTGGGCGGTGCTCGCCCAGTGGGATCTGGGGCACGGGATTGAATGGCTCGCCCGGCGTAGGACTCTGGCGAGCAACTTTGGCGCCTACCTAGGACGTGACGTATTCCGCGCCCCATGGGTAGCCTTGGCCAGCACTGATGATGTAGAGCTGCGAGAATCTCTTGCGAATTTCAAGGTCAGTCACCTGTTGGTGACGAGCCGTTGGCAACGCAACCTAGTGCCCTGGCTCCAAAACCTGGGCATAACAACAATGCCCGATGATGCGCTAGTGCAGCGCTTGCTGGAGATGCGCGACGTGCCGGGATATTTACAGCTCGTTCATCAGTCACCTCGCGAGCTCTTCGACCGTGTCCACACGGAGGACCCCCACCCCCAGCCCGGAGCGCGCATTTACCGGATTGTGGCCGGAGCGAACCTCGTCGCCAGGGTGAATCCTGGTGATGTCTTGCAGGTTGCCTTGCCCTTGATCTTGCCCGACGGGCACCGATTGATGCACCGGGCTAGCGCCAAAGCCGGGCCTGATGGGGAGGCGTGCGTCCGTTGGCCCTACCCCAGCGGCGGCGAAGCCGCGGGAGACGTGGTGGGGGAAGAGTTGCGCTGGAGCTGCGGCGGGCTCAAGGGGAGCGCTCAAGTCACCGAAGCAGACGTACAGGAAGGAAGGACCGTTCTGCTGCTTTCGGATGCCTAAGGGCGTGGTTCAATTTGAGGCATCCGGGGCGACTGTAGCGCCCTCTTTTAAGGCCCCCACAGGATTCGACCGATCCTTACAGGATGGTATCCTCCCGTGCCCTAATCCTCCCTGTTCTATTGATCTTGTCCGGATTCATCTGGCAGGTGGCCGCGCCCCCGGGCGATGTCTTACCCCTTGGTGGTTCGCAAACCAGCGGGGTAAAGGCTATGGCAACCACAGCCGTAGACTCGGATTCGGGCCCGCTCCCGCTGGTGTCCGTCAGTACCCGACTGAAGGTGATCTCCCTCGACCCCGCCAATGGAGATCGTGTCTTCATGAGCGCGGCATTGCCAGACGGAGTGGGGCAAGAGCGCGAAGTGGAACCCGGGATTTGGGTGCTGGTTCAGGCGGGCACCTGGATTGTCGCGCTCGAAACGGCTGCTGGTGTGCGCAACGAAAAAACAGTCTTTGTGCCCGAGGGGGAATCCATAGAGGTCCAGATCCTCGGCGGCAAGTTCGCTCAGGTGCAGGGGCACTTGGTGGAGCGACACGGGGGTCCGAGTGGCTCATTAGACGTGTGGTTCTTGCCTGAAGGCTCCGAGCACCCCGAGACTCAACTGGACGGTGCTCGTTTGCCCCGTTCGCGCTGCACGTTTGAAGGAGCCTTCCGTTCTCCCTCACTCGAACCAGGCAACTGGCGCATCTCCGTAGGCCCCGTGGGTATGGCCTTTGGGGAATACGGCCCGTCTCGCACCCTTGTGGCTGGCCGGCACGAAGTGGAGATCCACATCGAGCGCGGCTTGCGCGTGGAATTCACTCTCGACCGCCTGTTGCCCGAGGGCGAATTTTCGGGCATGAGCTTTGAATTGCAGCGCCGAGTTAGGCTGCCCAATGTGGTGGAATCCCAAGACCTTGCTTGGCGCAAGGTCTATGCGATCCCCGCGGGCAGGCTGCGAAGTGGACCTGGTATTTGGCCTGCGGTCCGTCCCGGCCGTTACCGTCTCCTATTGCGCGCCCGCAACCAACGCTGGGCTTGTCCTGGATTCGAAGTATGCGAGAATCAGGACCTTGAAATGAGCGTCATCTTGCCTGAGCAGGCGCCACTGGAATCGGCCATGAGGCGCGATGATCCCAGCCTGGAATTGGCCGTGGTAGTTGTGTCCAAAGTCGCCGACGAAGCCTGGTCCGAGGGCATGGTCTGGATCTTCTAGGATCCAGTGGAAGATGAAGCTCCCCTGAGATGGGCGAATCGCCCCGGGATGAGGCCGGGCGGCTTAGCAGGACTCAGAGAGTCCGGGGAATGACAGGGATGCGGGGAGGTTTGCGCTTTCAGGGGTCCGTTTAGGCATGGATCCTCAGTTTTGAGGGATTCAAGGCTGGGACTCGATCGACTGGCTCACATTTGAGACACTCTGAGGGCAAGCGCATTTTTCATTCTGAGATGCGCTTGGCTTGGATCTTTCCTTGAGACATGATGGCCCATCCCTTCTGCGTAGACGACGAGGTCTGCAGGCCGACGAATTCCCCATGATTTCCCGTTCAATTGCTGCACGACCTGTGATGGGTTGCGATTCTTCCTCCCGGCGGTTGACCAAACTCCCGAGAATGGTGTTTGGTCTGGGTGTCGCGGTCTTGAGCGCGGCGAGTTTTATCAGCTGTGGCGGCCAGTCCATTGACCATCTGCCCCCCAAGACTAATCTGTTGTTGATTACCCTGGACACCACCAGGGCGGATCACCTTGGGTCCTATGGGTACACGGGAGCTGTGACGCCGGTGCTCGATGGCCTCGCCGCGGGGGGCGTGCGCTTTGAATACTGCATGAGCGTGGCACCGATCACCCTGCCGTCACATGCCTCGATCCTCTCGGGCCGGCTGCCTTTCAACCATGGGGCACGCAATAACGGCACCCACCGTCTCCCAGAGGACGTGCCTACTTTGTCCACTTTGCTCTCGGCAGAGGGCTACACCACTGGCGCCGTGGTCAGTGCCTTTGTGCTGGATTCTCGTTTTGGCCTTGCCCGGGGCTTTGATGTGTACGACGACGATTTGAGCCAGGCGGTCCAGGCGCCCTTGTTCATGTTTCGCGAAACCCGGGCAGATGATGGGGTGCGAAGGGCTCAGAAATTCCTCGATGGGGTGCAAGAGGGACCGTGGTTCCTGTGGTTGCACCTTTTTGATCCCCACGCGGACTACGAGGCCCCCGAGCCATTTTTCTCGGATGTGCCCAATCCTTACGATGCGGAAATCGCCTACAGCGATCACATGCTGGGGGTCTTGCTGGAGGATTTAAAACGGCGTGGTCAGTTGGACAATACCCTGATCGCTTTCACAGCGGATCATGGTGAAGCCCTTGGGGAACACCAAGAGCGTAGCCACGGCTTGTTCGTGTATGACGCCACCATCCACGTGCCCTGGATCTTGTCCCATCCAAGCCTGACAGGGGGAACCGTCGTGTCCGGGGTTGTCAGCGGAGCGGATTTGGCTCCGACCGTGTTGGAATTGTTGGGCACGCCGTCCGTGCCTATGGACGGCCGCTCCCACGGCTCCGTGTGCATGGGGGGGGAACCTCTGGAGACCGGCGCTGGCGCCTACTCGGAAGGTATGTCCAGCTTCTTTGACCATGGCTGGTCGGATCTTCGGAGTTTGCGGAATGATCGCTGGCGTTCGATCCGTGCACCCCGTCCGGAACTCTATGACTTGAAGAATGATCCCGAAGAACTGATTGATCGATCCAAGGATGAGGGGGCGCGGCTCGAGGAGATGGGGGATGACTTGGAAGAACTCTTGTCCGACGGGGAGATGGATGTGCGCAGGGTGGACGCGGGGTCGGACTCCCTGGAAGTGGCGGAAACCCTTGCTGCCCTGGGTTATGCCAGCGGTGCGGCGGAGGGCAATATGTCAGATGGCCCCCTTTCGGACCCGAAAGACAAGGTCACGTTCTGGGGGCGCAGCCAGGTTGTCCAGGAATTGGTGCGCTCCGACCGCTTCGAAGAGGCCGAGGAGGCGATCCTGATGCTCTTGGAGGAAGAGCCCGGGGATGCCATGTTGCGTACGGCCCGGGGAGAAGTCTTGCGGCAATTGGGCCGTACGGAGGAGGCTCTGGAGTGGATGAAGTCCACGGTCGTGGGGGCGGGTGCGACTTCTACCGATTGGCTAGAGTTGGCCGAGATCGAGCGTGAGGTGGGGCTGGGTGCCTGGCGAGAACGTCTGGCCAAGGCCCAGAAGATGGATCCGCTGAACCCCTTGCCCTTGGTGCGTGAGGGAGACTGGCTCACCGAAGACGGTGCCTTCAAGGAGGCACGGGCTGCATATGAGCGGGCGCTTGTCATCGATGAACGATCCGCCGAGGCTTGGGTTGGAATCGGCCACCTAGAGCACCAACTCGGAAGGGACGTGGTTGCTGAGGCTGCCATTCGCAAGGGGCTCGATGCTGATCCGCTCTCTGCCGACGCTTGGTTCAACTTGGCGGTGGTGGTAGAGGCCCTGAAGAGGCCCGAGGAAGCGCGCGGGCACTATCGTAAGACGCTCGGGATCGAACCAACCCACCTGCGCGCCCTGGTCAACTTGGGGATCAGTCTTGTTTCGGCCGGGGAATACGCCGAGGCCGAGCCTCTGATCCAAGAAGCACGCGCCCTCGACCCTAGTGAAGGGCGAGCCACCTATAGCTTGGCTCTCCTCTGGATGCGAACCGAGCGCGGTGGACAAGCAGAGTTACTTTTGCTGGAGCAGCTTGCCGCCACCCCCGATGTGCCCGAGCTGCAGCGTCTGTTGGTTTTTGTGACGGATGGCCAAGGGGACGCTGTGCGCACCGGACAATTGGCTGCCGAGGTTCTCTTGCGGACCCCCGAGGACCCCTGGATGATTGTGCTCACAGTGGAAGGCCTGGTTGCTGGAGGGGACTCGGGCCGTGCCCTCGCGGTGCTCTCAGCTGCTCGCGCTCGGAACAACGCCGAACTCGAAAAACTGATTCAAGGCCGCAAGGTCCTGCGTGAACTGGTGCAATAGGTGAGCACCCTGGGGGGCCTTCAGGGGCCCTGATAGGTCGTTGCTGTTGCTCCTGTGCCTCAATTTCGGACCCTTTTCACCCCTAGGGTAGGGGTTGAGGTGCGTAGCTGAAGTGTGAGGTGCTTCGAGGCCGATAGATGGGGGTCCGATCTTCTCTGACCCAAAACCCTACCCATGACTGCTTCCCTCATATTGGCCTGCTGCGCCGTTCTGCTCGCCGCTCCCCAGGATCCTATTCAAGTGCCCTCCCAGGGCCCCCGTCCCCACCGGTCCCTCAAGGCATTCCAGCCCATGCTGGGTCAGTGGGTTGGCCGAGGTGTTGCCTATGACGGTCCCGGCGGCTCGGCCATGGAGTGGACTGCGACCTTGGTGGTCGAGCGGATCCTCGACGGTCATGGAGTGCGTGAGCACTTGGTGGTGGATCTGGGCGAGGTCCTACCCGGTGGCTATCGCTCCACAACTTTCTATGCCTTTGATCCCCAGGCTGGGCACCTCGTATCTTTCGCCTGCGACAACCGCAAGGGCGTCAGTCGTTCGGTTGCCACCTGGACCGGTGCGACGCTCTTGACGGCTACCTTGGGCGAGAACCAGGGCAAGCTCGCGATCGAGCGCGGAACATTTACGTTCGAAGGCGGCAAGGGCAGGATGAAGGTCCTTTCCATGGTCGACACCCACGAGGGATTCGTGATGATCGACGGCACCTTTGAACCCTTTGGGGGTGAGCGGCGCGTGGCTCGGGACGCTGGCTCCGATAGCGCCCGGCCCCGGGGCGAACTGGCCAAGCTTACTTCAAGCTTGGGCGTCAGCCGTTTGCAGGGATCGGTGATTACCGAACCGGGCAAGGCTGCGATTACCATGAGCGCCATCGAGCGCAGTGACCTTTTCCCCGGTGGCCTGGCATTGATCACCGTTGTGGAAAACGAGCCGGAGCCGGGCATGCCGGTTTATAAGGAGTACCGCATGACATCTTGGAACACCATGCGTAAGTGCTACGACATCCTGTGGATGGACAACATGGGCTTCTCCGGTTCCATGCAAGGTTGGTTGCAGGACAAGGCCTATGTGGTGGTGGATTCGGGAACCTACCGCGGCAAGCCTTATGCCCAGCGTACCACCACGATCATTGGCGCTAAAGGACCCGCATTCGTCACCTCGGATCGACTCTTGGGCGTGGCCCCGGGTATGCGCGTCCTTGAAGGGCGCTACGCGCAGATCAAGTGAGCGCTCGGCGCTCTTGGCGCGAGTGGATGGCGGAGGAGGAGGGATTTGAACCCCCGGACCCTTTCGAGTCAGCGGTTTTCAAAACCGCCGCGTTCGGCCACTCTGCCACTCCTCCGTGCGATGAACGCGGTGGGATCATAGCGACTCACGCGGCCCATTGGCACCGATCTCAGCGCGGGACCCGATAAAGCTGCAGCAGGGGACCGGGTCGTTCGATTTTCCAGAGCTCTGTTAGAGGGAAGCCGAGCTCTAGGGGCAGGCGTGCGTCGCTGACGTTCTTGCCTGGACTCCAACTGGCCAAAGGGCGCGGAGGCAGGGCAAGGGGTTTGAGTCTTGGACGGACGCCCTCTGGGTGCAAACTGAGGTCCGGCCCCGGTTCTTGGGTTGCCTCCCGCCGATCCATGAGCATGGGCGGATGCCCGTCCAGGGGCGTGCGGTCCGCCAACAGAATCGTGTCGCAGCCGAAGGCGCGCAGCACCATGATGGGGTCGTTGGCGTCTTTACCGAGGCGCTCTATAGTTTTTTTCCGGGGCCAGGATGCGTGGTGGCGCGGGTCGAATTCGAATACATCTTCAAGGGGCAGGGCGTCGAGGCCATAGCCGCTCTCCGGCTCAATCCCTTCATCCAAGATCACCAAACGGTACAGTTCGCGTGTGCGCAGGTCGCGTAATTGAGCCAGGCGGTGGAGAGCCGTGCGGCTGAGTGCTAAATGGGGTCCGCCGACCCCTTCAGCAATGGGCTCGTTCCCCTGCTGTTGCAAGAGTTCCGCCTGGGCCATGGCCCTGGTGTCCGGGCGGCGCAGGATGACACCGAGGCGCAGGGCCTGAGCCAAGGGCAGGCAGAACCCCAGCAGCAGTAGGGTGCGGGGCAGGGGTTTACGTAGGAGGCTCTCGCAGGCGATTCCCGCAGGCCAGGCCAATCCCACGGCCAGGGGAACCAGATAGCGCACATGGTCGTTCTGGTTGGTCAAAAAGAACAAGCCCCAGATGAGGGCAAAGCCCGTCGCCGGCCGGGTCTCACGACGCTTGAGACCTGCGGCAAATCCAAGCAGGGCCAAGATCAACAGCAACGGGTCATATCCCACTAAGGCCTTGCTGAGCTTTTGAAGGGTCTCGGCAGAAAGCTGAAAGATTACAGATTGGCCACCGATGGAAACGTGTTGGGATCCTTCTAGTTGGCTACCGGCCGCCACCGCATCGGTGGGTGTCATTCCGTGCCGAATCAAATAGGGGTGCCCGATGGTGAGGGCCACCACCAGGAATAATCCCGCGCAGATGAATCCCACGCGCATTCGTTCCTTGAGGCCGGCTCCTTGCCAACTCTGGGTTGTGCTGGCCCAGGCGATGGCCGGGATCAAAATCGCGAAGGCTCCTGCCTGATGTGTACTGAAGGCAAGGGCTGCTGCAAGTCCGGAGAGCAGCAAGGGTCGCGCTGCACCGGTCCTTACATGGATTGCCGCGGGCCACATGCTGAGGGCAATGAATGTTGCAAGGGGCGCCCATGGTCGTTCGTGTGTGGCAAGCTGCACCAGCAAGAGGGATGACGCGCTGAGCCATCCTCCGCACCATGCTCCCCAGCCGAACCCGGCGGCGCGCAGACCGAGCACCACAAAAATCGGGGCGAGGGCGCTGATCAGGGCGAGCACGATACGGGCCAAGAGGTGCGCGCGCCCGGGGCTCGACTTGATTGCCTTGGCATACTCGTCGGGATTGCGCCACTCTCCGTTCATACGCCCCAGCGCAAATTGACCCGCATAGCATGGGAGCAACACATAGGGCAAGAGGTTGGGGTAGGTGCTCCAGCGTCCGACGGGAGGAATCAGATCTCGATCCTGGGCCATACCTAGAGCAGCCTTCACCACATGCGTATCTGGCACATGATTGTCCGGCAGGCCGTGCTGGATGGGGAAAAGGCGCAGGCTCGCAGAGGAGAACAGCAGGAGAAAGAGCCCCAGCCAGGGAGTTCTGTTGGGGGTGGGGGAGTCCTGCACCGGGTCAAGGTAGCCACTTAGGTGGGACGAGTGAAGGCTTCTCCGTACGAGGTGTGTTGCTCGGGCCCCACTACGGGCCCATAGGCGTTAGCATCCATAGACGACCGATCCCCAAGAGCGAACCAACCATGCAAATCCAACGATTCCTTATCCTGCTGGCCCTGACCCTTCTTCCCGCTTTTTTCCTGACCCCTGCGGCCTCGTCCCAGGGCTCCCCCGAAGCGGTTGCCTCTCTGATTGAGGAGGGGACCGAGCGCACGCAGGTCTGGGCAACCCTGGAAGAGTTGTGCCACGGAATCGGGCCGCGCTTGACAGGATCTGCTGGACTCGAGCGCGCATCCACTTGGGCACGGGGCAAGTTCGCTTCCTACGGCATGAAGAATGCGCACCTCTGGAAGTGGGGCGAGGTTCCCGTGCGCTTTGATCGCGGACCCTCCAGCGTGCGCATGGTGTCGCCGGTGGAGGCCGACTTTGAATTCACCACCCGCGCCTGGGCGCCGGGTACGGACGGACCCCTGCGCGGTTTCGTGTTCAAGCGCCCCACTACCCCCGAAGAATTCGAAGCGGTGCGCAATCGTTTGGATGGCGCTTGGATTTTGGAGGACGTGAGCTCTCGCCGTCGTCGCGGCAGCAGCAAAGACGAAGATGCCGAGGAAGGCGAAAGTGAGGATCAGAAAATGTCACGCCTGGAGAAGTCTCGTCTGCGCAAGGAGATCAAAGAGGCCATCGAGGAGGCGGACATCGCGGGCACCATCCGCGCAAGTCGCAATGATCAGGTGACCACCGGTGGCGTTCGTGATTGGATGGAACTGACCATGGACACCCTCTCCAAGGATCGTTCGATCACCATTCGCAAGACAGACTATGATGCTCTCGACGAGCAACTTTCCGCAGGCAAGCCCGTGGAGTTGGAAGCGGACTTGGTGCACTTTTTCACCGAAGGTCCCTTCCCTGTGTTTGATGTGATCGCCGAGATCCCCGGCACCGAGTTTCCCGATGAGGTCGTGATCATTTCCGCCCACCTGGATTCTTGGAACGGTCCTGGATCCCAGGGGTGTCAGGACAATGGCACCGGATCGTCGGTGATGATCGAAGCTGCGCGAATTCTTGCTGCCAGTGGGGTCCAACCCCGGCGCACCATTCGCGTCTGCCTTTGGAGTGGCGAAGAACAAGGCCTCTTTGGGTCCAAGCGCTACGCCGAGTGGCTCAAGGAAACCGACCAGTTGGACGGCATCTCTGCCTGCTTTGTGGATGATGGAGGAACCGGCTATCAGGGCGGTTTGAACTGCACCGAGGCCATGGCTCCCATGCTTGAAGAAGCGATTGCTCCGGTCAACGCTCGGTTCCCGGACCTGCAGATCTCGCTCTCCGTGCAAGAGAAAATGCCCCGTGGTGGTTCCAGCGACCATGCGTCTTTCAACCGTCTTGGAGTTCCGGGTTTCTACTGGGCTGAAAAGGGTCTGACCGGCCGCGAAGCCCGCAACTACCGCTTCGTTTGGCACACCCAGAACGACACCACGCGCTATGCGGTGGAAGAGAACCTGGTTCAATCCGCAGTGTGCTCCGCGGTCACCGCCTACAACCTAGCCATGGCCGATTCGATCTTGCCTCGCTATGTGGAAAAACCCGAGCCCGAAGAGGCTGCGGTGGTGGAAGCCTCCAGCAGTCCCAAAGCTAGCGGACCCCTCGAGGGCAAGTGGGACATGGCCATGTACTCGGAAGGCGAAGTGGTCTTCGAGTTCACCCTGACTTTTCAGCACCACGAGGACGGTTCCATCTCCGGAGACCTGGGCGTCATGGGTAGCGGCGGCCCCTTGCTCGACCTGACCTACGACAAGGAAACCAAGACTGTCAAGGGCATGTACAAGTCTGAGTCCTACGGCACTTCCCACTACGAAGGGACCTTGCAAGAGGACGGCACGCTCAAGGGCGAGCGTAAATCAGACACCGGCGAGCGCGAGATTCGCGGGAAGCGCGCGAAGGAAGAGGCCAAGCCCGAAGAGGCCCAGCAAGGCGGCGAGAAGCCTAGCGGCAAGATCGGCTAGGTACCGTGGGGGCGCACCCCGCCACAGGGTGCCACATGGCAAGTGGATGGTGCCGGGGCGTTCACTCGGGATCTGGTGATTCCGGTTCTGGTGAGCGTGCAGCTAGAAATCCTTGGGATCGTCCAAGGGATCTTGGCCGCTCTGATCCGTGCGGACTGCCTCAAGGACGCTTTCGGCCACGTGAATCTCGCAGCCGACGCGCAGGCCCAGGGCCAAGGCATCGCTTGGGCGGGACTCGATCGCATGTTCTGTCCCATCCGGGGTGCGCAGGATCAGTTGGGCGTAGAAGGTGTTGTCTTTCAGGTCGGTGATCGCAACCCGTTCCACCTGACCGCCGAGGGCTTGAATCGATTCAAGGGCCAGTTGATGGGTCATGGGGCGCGGGGGTTCCGTGCCGGTCAGGACGCGCTGGATCTCGTGGGCTTCGTTGGTGCCGATCACGATGGGGAAACCGCGCGTGCCGTCGACTTCGGCAAGCTGCAGCCACTGCTGGCTTGAGTTGTCCCGCAAAAACAGGTTGCACAGCCGCATGGGGATTTGGGGTTCGTTGGGGAAATCCATTCTGGGATCAGTATGGCTCACGAGAGCCCGGGTTTCATCGTCGGGAATCGCGCAGGGCCTGCCTTTGCTGGCGCACGAGATCTTCCAGGTCCGTTTCTTCTTCCTCGGCTAGGAACCAGCCGCTGGCCTGGGGGTCCTGGTAGGTGCACAGGGTGCAGACTAGGCCCATGGTGGTTTTTGCGTCCATGCGTTCCAGGCTCTCTTGGCCGCATTCCGGGCAGGCCCGATCGGCTCGCGCGGGCCAAAAAGTGGTGGCCCCGAGCCACAGCAGCACCAAACCGGCGACCCCGTAGCCCACCCAGGTGAGGATCGAATCAGGCCCGAGGGCCAGAATAGCGGCTGCCAAGCCCACCGCACCTAGCAGGATCAGGGGCAGGAGGAAGGCGATCCAGGAGGCAGGGCGGGGAGGGTTCATAGTAGCTCGTGGGCAGGATAACCCTCGCTGACCGCCTCCCTCGGGTTAGAGTCGGATCCATGGCGAAATCTTCGTCCAATCCCCCCGTGTCTTCCCTCCCCGAGCCCCATCTCCCCGAACCCCTTCCCGGGGACTCCCACAAGGGGGATGCGGGGCGTGTGCTGTGCATCGCGGGTTCGACTGAGATGCCCGGGGCGGCGATCCTCGCCGCCCGCGCGGCCCAGCGCGCGGGAGCCGGGTTGGTCACAGTGGTGCATCTTTGGCCGGGTACTTTGCCCATCGTGGCCAGCGCATGCCCCGAGGTATTGCATCTCGATGTGAGCACCAAGCGTGACTTGCTCGCGGGACGCATCCCCAGCGCCCTGCGCAATCTGCGCCACAATGTGCGTCTCGTGGGACCGGGTTTGACACGTTCGGGGAGCACGCGTGAATTGGTGCATCGCTTGCTCGAAGACCAAGACAACACGACGCCGCTCCTGTTGGACGCGGATGCCCTAGGCGTGTTGGCGGACCATCCAGACTTGGTCGCCCAGGCCAAGGGCGAAGTGATCTTGACGCCCCATCCCGGTGAAGCGCGTGGGCTGCTGGGTGAAGACTTTGGTAGCAGCGACGAAGACCGGCAGGCAGCCGCGCATCGCTTGGCGGAGATCACCCAAGCAACCGTGGTGCTCAAGGGACAAAGAACCGTGGTCGTGCGGGGCGAGGGCTCGTGGGTTTGCCAACGGGGGAATGCGGGCATGGCCACCGCAGGAGCGGGGGATGTGTTGAGCGGGATCATTGCGGCACTGTTGTGCCGCTGTACGGACGATGCAAATGCCTACGGCAGCTTGGATGCGGTTTGCGCGGGAGTCGAATTGCACGCCCGAGCTGGCGACTTGCAGCGGGCTAAGTTAGGACCCGAGTGCTTGATCGCTGGGGATCTGATCGACGGTTTGCCAGGAGCCTTCCGCCAGATGCGGGGGGAAGGTGCGTGAGGGGAATCCTGGGCAGACTTTCCAGAGGGTCGCTGGTGGCAACCCTCTTTGGCGCCTTGGCCCTAGGAGCCTTTGCCCAATCCGGCGCGGTGGAGCGCGAGGCACGCATCCGGGGGCTCGCACTTGGTGACGGAGGGCAAGGGGATCGGCTCGACGCACTGCTGGTTTCTGATTCCTGGCCCGAACGATTGGTGGCCTTGGAAGCCATTGCGCGCTCCGAAACCGGTGGGGTCCTGGACGTGGTGTTGGATCAGGTACGCGCTTGCTTGGACCATCCCCAACCCAATGTGCGTGCCGGAGCGATTCGTGCTCTCGTGCGTGGGGGAGGCGCCGAATCCGAAACCTTTCAGGCGGAAATGGTTGGCCTAGCCAAGGATGTGCACCCACTCGTGCGCACCGCCGCCGCCCGTTGCGGCCTGCCCACGGTGTTGGTTGAGCTGGTCGATGATGATGACCCGATGGTTCGCGCCGTGGCCCATTGGCACTTGATGACCGCGGGACCGGGTGCTTGGCGAGAACAGCGGGACGCGGTTTTATGGGGCGCGGTGGAGTTGGCCGATGCGCTGGAGCCCTTGTCCCTGGGAGGAGTGTCCCCAGAGCTTGCCCTGGCCCTGCGCGCTTCGGACCATCCCGATCAGATCCTGATTGAAGGCTTGTGCGTCAGCGCTGGGCTCGACCCGTTGTTGCCCGTACTCCTTGGGGATTTCTGTGCTGGTATCGACCACCGACGCGTACTGAAGCAGCGCCGGGAGTTGGCGCAACTCTTGGGAGAGCGCGAAGACTTGACCTTGGCCAAAACCCTGGGCCTCGGGTTGTTCGAACAGGCCGAGGCCATGGACTTGGAAGCGGAGGCTTCACTGGAGTTACTCTTGGAAGGGGCAGCCCTATGCTTGCCTCCCAAGCAGGCGGCCTCGGTGGGGCAGGCTCTGGACGATGAACGCGCCTTGATTTTTTGGCAAACCCTGGGCGGGCGCAGGTACCGCTGGCGCGCGGCGGATCTAGAGCCCTGGCTCTTTTCCGATCGGAATGCGGCCTTGCGTTTTGATATCGCGCTCTTTGCCTCGGGCCAGCTGAATGGACCCCACGCAAAAGAGTGGGTCACTTTGTTTTTGGAACTGGTGCAGGGTTCGGCTCCCAGCCTGCGCTTAGCGGCCTTTCGCTGGTTGTCCGATGTGGAACTCGATCCGGACCAAGAGCAAGCCTTTCGGGATCGTTGGGCTGGGTTACCTGCTGGAGCTCGCCGGGAGCGTTTGCGGGACTTGCCACGGGGTCGGGCCTTGCCGGCATTCCGGGCGGACTTCTTGAAGTTGCTTACGGATGAACCCACGGACGCCAGCGGTGCGATCGAGTTACTTGGGCGGTTTCGCGGAGATGGGGGGGTGAGCGAAGTCTTAGAAGAGGAGTTGGCCCGGGCCTTGGGCGTGGTCGACGGAGCCGAGGACACAGACCGTCGCCGGGCGGAGGCAACGGCCACTGATCTCTTGCAAGCCCTAGCACGGGTGAATCCTGAAGGGTCGCGAGCTTTGACCCGGCGCGGGCTGCAAATCGCCAGCAAGAATCATCCCTCCACGCGCCACGAGTTAGGCAAGGCGGCGCTGGCCGTGTTGGCTCGGGGTGGGGACGGCCGCGCCGATCTGTTGGGCGTCATGGAGCTGGGAAATCCACTCCGTCTGCGTTTTGAAGCGGCCTTGCAAGGGGTGCGGTGGCAAGCAGAGATTGAGCCTTTCCGCAGCACCTTGGTTGAGCTGTTCGACTCGGTGGACCGGGTTCTGCAGTTGCGAGCGGTGCGCGCCTTGGGCCGGCTGAAGGAAGTGTCCCTGGGTGGAGACTTTGTACGTTGGATCGTGGATCCCGCCGGGCAACAAGAGGTTCAAGTGGCAGCCATCGAAGCCCTTGGCCAGTGCAAGGATCTAGAGGCGTTGGCTCCCCTGTTGCAACTGGCCTCCCCTGATTTGCGACTGGCGGTGGTGGACCAATTTTGCAATCTCGAAGGCGCGGAGGAGCTTCTGCGTCGAGAGTTGGAAGCCCGCCTTAGAGATGGGGTGGCCATGCCCGCAAACCCCTTTGTGGGATCCGAATTGCTCGACCTCCTGCGCGCCCTGGCCTGTCGCGGGCCCGTGCCCCAGGAATGGTTGGGACTCATCCTGGAGCGGCCCATGGCCCAAGCGGATTCCGACATGACCCTGCGGTTTCGTGGGGAAAGCCTGCCGGGGATCCTCTCGAACTGGCGCCCCGAACTGGAGGCCTTCCGGGCCTTGGCCAACAATGGCCAGGCCCCCGCAGTCTTGGCTGCTGCGGGGCAGTGGTGGCGCCTCGACGCGAGGCTTCTGTACGAGCTGGCCCACTTCGCAGCCCAGGATACAAATACGTCTGCTCGGCTCCTGAGCGCTGCTCGGGTAGCCCTAGCCGGGGAGCAAAACCCACGCAGCAGCTTGCAGGTGCGGTGGCTGCGGGCGGGCCCTGGGGCTGGGGATCCTGCCGTGATCGAGCGGCACCTGGGTCAAGCCCTGCGGGGCCTTTCCCAATCCCAACGGGGCCGTTTGGGCCGTTGATGGTCTCGCGTGAGGCGGGTACAATAGGATTCTTGCGCACCGAATCCTTTCCCCTATTGCAACACGACAATCAACCATGAGCACGACATCCGTTACCCTCCCCGTTGGCGCGATTGAGACCCTTGATGACGGCATCGGGTTCATCTCTCTCGTGGACCGCATGAAAGAGGATTCGTCCCTCAAGGTGGTCAATGCTGCGCGTATTTCTTACGACAAGCGTAAGGATTCCTTTGCCGATGCGGACAGCAAGCTCTGCGGGTTCCTGTGGAAGCACGGGCATACTTCACCTTTCCGCCATTCGTTCTTTACGTTCCATTGGAAGGCGCCCCTGTTTGTCTTCCGTCAAGCGTTCAAATACCAGGTGGGATCCGGCTGGCGTGAGTACGAGGCCAACGGCCAGTCCGTGTCACTGGATGTGTTCGATGTCTTCTTCGATACGGACAAGGGTTGTTCCTGGAACGAGATCAGCGGTCGCTATGTGCAGTGGACCCCCGAGTTCTATGTGCCCAGTACGATGCGCTCGAATCCTTCCCACGGGAACAAGCAAGCGTCTGTGGATTTGCCTGCAGATTTCGATCACGCGGGCGAACGTCAGGCGATGCTCGACGAGTGCACCGCCTCTTTCGAGCGTTACGAGGATCGTATCGAGCGCGGCGTAGCCAAGGAGATCGCCCGCATGATGCTTCCCCAAAGTCTCTACACCCAGGCCTATTGGACTGTCAGCCTGCAAGGCGTGCTGCACTTCCTCGACCAACGCCTGTCGGTGGATGCCCAGTATGAAATCCGTCAATTTGCGGAGGGCATCTTGAAGTTGCTGCAGCCCGAGTTGGAGCGCATCGGAGTCGATATCGATGCCCTCCGATCGAGCCACTAACGAATTGGGCAAATTTGCCCATGAACCCCACCCCTTGCCGGCCCGTTTGTCCTTTGCCATGAACCTCATTTCGCGCATCTCCCTGTTGGCCTTGGCTAGTTTGACGCCGCTCTTGGTGGGTTGGGCCCAGGACCCCGCTGATGGCCCTGATCCCCTGGCGGGTTTGCGGGATGTGTTTGAGGCCCAGGGGATTGCCCTGGAGTTAGAGCAGGGTCGGGTTTCAATTCCTGCGGAGGTGGGCGTGACCAACGACCTATTGGAGTACCTCCTGGCTGGGCCGCAGGGAGCCGCCCACGAGACCCTTTTGCTCACCGATGTGGACCCGGAGATGCTGAACGCGGCGCTTTTGACCCTCGGGGCCAAGCCCGGGACCAATGCGGATTGGGCGCCCATGGACCCGCTGCCGAGCCAGGATGAAATCGACGCTGGGGTGCTTCCCTATGAGGTGACTCTGCCCGAGGGGGATGGCTTTTTCCTGTATGTGGGGTGGCGCGAGGGGGATGAGACCTATTTGTTCCGCATCGAAGATTTGGTGCGAGATCGTTTCCGCGGGCGCACTCTCCGGCGGCACGCGTTGATTTATCTCGGATCCAAGATGATCGAGCGCGGCGAGAATACTCCCGAGGTTTTTGCCGCGGCGGTCAATGGGAACTTGATCAACGTGAGTTTCTTTCGTGAGGGGCACACCCTCTTGACCACCGCACGGCCCGAGTGCGTGGATCAGTCTGCTTGGTTGGCCAACGCGTGGCTGCTGCCGCCCCGGGGAAGTGAGGTGCGTTTGATCTTTTCCAAGAGCCGTATCTCGATGGGGTGGGACAGTCCAGTTGGTCTGCCCCTGGTCACGGCCGCCCCCGATCCCGGTGATGACCGTTGAATTCTGAACCCTCGGCAACTGCTCACACGAATGCGCTCTTGAGCGCACTGCGCCATGGGACACGGGCCCGCGCTGCTGCACGTCTGGCCGAGGGATTGTTATTGGGCTTTGGGGTCTATCTTTGTTTGACGGCCCTTGCGGTGAGTGACGGGCACGCTCCCGCCAGCACAGCCGTCCTGATCAGCGCTGGTCTTGCGAGCTGTTGCGCCGCACTCACCTGGGGCCTCGCCCATCGGCGGTCCGTTACGCAAGTTGCGGAGGACCTCAGTCAACTGGTTGGAATGGCCGAACTCAGCGCCGTTTGCCAAACCCAGGGGGCCTCCCCCGAACCCCTCGCAGAACTTGCCGCTCGGCGTGTGCTCATGCGCGTGCCGCCCCGCCGCCTCTGGCGCTTGGCCCTGCCGGATTCCTGGCCCTTGTTGTTGGCGCCCTTGGTCGGGGGCGTGCTGCTTTCCCTGGTCAGCGAGATACGGCCAGAGATTCTCCGAGCCACCGTGGCTCAGGGCACCATGGAAGTGGTGCGAGCAGGGGCCAGCGCTGCTGCGGACCAGGTGTTGACCGCGGTCAGCGAGGGGCGTCTGTCTCAAGACGTGGCCGAGGATGCTTTGGGATTGGCTCAAGAAGCCCGCGGTATGGACGCCCAATTGGCGGGCCCGGCGGACTTGGAACGGCTGAGCGACTGGCTCGAAGATGCCAGTAGTCTTGAGGGACGGGTTGCAGGGGAGCCCGCTGCCCAAGAGGCCCTGGCCCAGGCACGGCGGGCGGGAGAAGCGGCCCTAATGGCCATGACCGCCGGCCGGGACCAGGATTTCTCTGCCCTGGCCCAAGGGGATCTTGGCCGTGATTCGGTAGAAAACGGCCGTGAGGTATCCGGCGCGGGAACTTCCTCGTCCCAACCCACACTCCAGGGGCAGACTCCCGCCCCCAAAGAAGGCACAATACCCGGCCCTCAGCAGCCTGCAGAAGGCGGATCGAGCTCCTTGCCCCCTGTGGGGCCAAAGAAGGGAGTCCCCGATTCCGCGCGGGATGCCCGTCTGGTCCAGCACTGGCTAGAGCACCTCAAGAACCAATAAACCCGCGCCTATCCCTTCTATTTTGACCGTTTCTCCCCGTAGCGCGCCCCTGGGCGTTTGGTTGATTGGCGCTCGCGGCGCCATTAGCACGTGTTTGGCCTATGGCGTTTTTGGCCTGCGGCGTGGTTTGCTCGGTGCCACCGGTGTGGTCACTGATGGTGAGCCCTTTTGCGAACTGCCCCTAGCGTCCGAGGACGATTTGGTTTTTGGAGGGCACGAGGTATCGACCCGTGACCTCTCCGCTTCCGTTGGGGAATTGGTCCAGGCCGGAGTCCTGCCCGGTGACTTGGCGCAGGCCTGTGCGGAAGAGGGCGACCTCTTTTCCGCCGCCACGCGACCGGGAATATTGGACGCCGCCGAAGTGGGGGGACAGGATTTGGATCCGCGATCCGCAGAGTTGGGAGCCCTCTTGCCCCGGGAACAAATCGCCAGGGTGATCGCCGATTGGGATTCCTTTGAGGCCGAAAACAAACTGGATGGCATGGTTGTGGTGGACCTTTCCAGCACCGAAGCCCAACAGGAGGCGCGTCCAGCTTGGCAGTCCTTGGCAGCTTTCGAGGAAGAACTCGACAGTGGCCGGAGCCAGCCCGCAAGCGTGCTCTACGCCTATGCGGCCCTTTCATCCGGGCGACCGCTGGTGAACTTCACTCCGAATCGCTCCGCGTCGATCCCGGCGTTGATGGAGCTAGCCGAGAAAAAGGGCGTGGCCCATGCGGGTCGCGATGGGAAGACCGGCGAGACTCTGCTGAAGACCGCATTGGCTCCCATGTTCACCCACCGGGCCCTCAAGGTGCACGCGTGGCAGGGTTACAACATGTTGGGCAACCGTGACGGGGCGGTGCTTTCGGACAGTGCACACCGTGCGACCAAGATTGAGAACAAGGACCGTGCCCTGCGTGAACTCTTGGGGGACGGTGATGAGTTGCACACGGGCGTGGGCATCGACTATGTGCCTTCCTTGGGCGATTGGAAAACCGCCATGGACCTGGTTCACTTCGAAGGGTTTTTAGGAGCCCGCATGACCCTGCAAATGACCTGGACGGGCAGCGATTCGGCTCTTGCCGCGCCCTTGGTCTTGGACTTGATCCGGCTGGTGGACTTCGCCCAGCGCGCTGGTGAGGGTGGGTCCTTGAGGGCAACGGCGTGTTTCTTCAAGGCACCGGTTAGCGGTGGCAGCCACGACTTTCACCAGCAGCACGCGAAGCTCGTGCACTGGGCAGAGAAGCACCTAGCCGAGGGCTAGGGAGTCGGTTGCCAGCTCGGGGCATTGCCAGGCCCATGAACGGGGCTCCGCAAGTGCTTGAGGCCAAGGGCTTTAGAGCCGATTCCCGGGCGCTGAAGCGCGATTTCCTCTAAGAAGTTGGAGACTCTTCCGTATGGGAAGAGTAAGTCAGGAGAGTTGGAGTGATTCCGCCGCTCCTTGGCCCCAGCATCTGATGAAAACCCTTATCCGTCCCCTGGTTCTGTTTCTTGCGATTTGCGCATCGACACTCGTCCTAGCGGGCGGGTTCTTGAACAGTGCCCGTGGGGTTGAGGCCCGGAGTGCGCGACCTGTTCCTCGCGCTTCACAGGAAGTCCCGGAGCCCGCTGAATGCTGCGCACCTGATTTATCCCCGCAAGATTGCTGCGCGTTCGACTGTGACGGCGAGCAACGCGAGTGCCAGCACCTTGCTGGCTGACCGGGCATCTAAGCGCCAATCGTGATTCGCAGCCAGTCGTCTATGGTTTCGGCTAGGTGCTTCAAGATCTCTTCGTCTGGGCGGTAGGACGGGTCGCGCTTGCGCACCTTGAAGTCGTGTCCGGCGCCCTCGATGATTTTCAAGGTCACCGGGCCCCCGTGATTTTCGATGACACCGCGTAGCAGATCCAAATCGCATAGGGGGTCTCGGGTGCCCTGTAAGAAAATGGCGGGTTGCGGGATCGAGCGAAAGTGCTGAGCACGTTCGACTCCCGGTTTCTTGGTGGGGTGCAGGGGGAAGCCCAGGTGGAACAGAGCACGCACATCTGCGCCCTTGGCTGCTAGGTGGGAGCCCATGCGTGAGCCCATGGATTTGCCGCCCAGAACCAAGGGTTGACCTTGGGCGAGATCTTGGAGTTGGGCGAGTGCCAGGGAATGAACCTCTTCCAAGCGGGGGGTGCGGTCAGGCGGCATACGCCGTTCTTCTCGGGCCATGCGCTCGGAATAGGCATAGCGAAAACGCAGCACACCAAGCCCCCGGGCCACGAGGGCACTGGCCATGGCTTCCATGAAGGGGCTCAGGCAATCCGCCCCTGCCCCGTGGGCCAGAAGAATCGCCGCACGCTGGGAGTCGCCCTCGTCCCACCAGCTGGTGACCGTGGGCACGCTGCAGGTTGCAGGCAGGGGAATCTCAAATTGCATTGTGGCCATGGGCCCAGCGTACACTTCCATTCGAACCCATGATGCCTCCTCCCTCCAACCCTCCGCGCCGCAACCAGCGCCAGTCAAGCAAGCCCCTCCGGCTGCAATCCACGACCCTCTGGCACCACCCGTCCCAGCAACACGGGAACAAGACCTATGGATTGCCGGATTATGAGGGGCGTACCCCGAGTTACTTGCTTTGGAATTTGCTCCAGCGGTACACCAAGCCCGGGGATTTGGTGGTTGATCCGTTCTGCGGTGGTGGCACGACCCTGGATGTTGCAACCGAGCTTGGGAGGGCGTCTCGCGGTTTTGATTTAAGACCCCTGCGCGACGACATTCAGCAAGCTGACGCGCGGGATTTGCCCCTTGAGGCCGGAACGGTGGACTTCTTGTTCATGGACCCGCCTTGGTCAAGTCACCTGGATTACTCGGAGGATCCGCGCTGCATCGGCAAGCTCGATGCCTTTGAAGCGGGCTACATGGAGGCCCTGGGTCGCGTGATCCGGGAGGCCGAACGGGTTCTTGGGGACGGCCGTTATCTCGCCATCCTGGTGAGCGACACATTCAAGAAAAAGAAAGGCTTTGTGCCTATTGCTGCTCGGCTCTCGGGTTTGTTGGAGCGGCGTTTCACCGCAGTGGATCACATTGCCGTGGTGCGTGGGAGCAATAAGCTGGAAGACGTCCGCTATCGCCAGGCCGCGGAGGAGGGGAATTTCTTTCTGCGCGGCTTCAATCACCTTCTGATCTTTCAGAAGCCGGGAGGGGAGGCGGAATAAGACGGGGTGATGGCTCTTAAGGGGTGGAGGCAAGAGCATGTCTGCCGCAGCCCTCGCGCTTTCTATTTCCCGTGGCCTAACTGGGCTTGGTTCCAGCGACGAGCGACCAGTATCCGTAGGTTGCAGTCACATCAACGCTTTCAAAGCCCGCGTCCTTCAAGAGCGACTCCAATTCATCCGCGCTCCACTGGCGTCCTTCGGTCCAAACCAACATATCCAGGTTAACCAGCCCATTCGCCAGTGGGCCTCCATCCTGAGTGACTAGCTTCTCGTGGATGAGCAGGGTTCCTCCGGGGGCAAGGGCTTGGAAAGCGCGGCGTACGAGGCGCACGGCTTCTTCATCGCTCCAGTCGTGCAAGATTTGAGAAAGGAGAACCGCATCGAAGTCTCCGGGCCAGCTGTCGGCGAAGAGGTCTCCCTCAAGGGCGCTGATTTGTTCGCTGAGTCCCTCTTCTTGGGCGCGTTCTTCGATGTGGGGCAGGACCGGAGCAATCTCAAGGATCGTGCAGTGAAGTTTTGGGAAGGCCCTGGCGAGAGCGACGGAAATCGTGCCCGAGCCGCCGCCGGCGTCGAGCAATCGGCGGGCGTCAGTGAGGTTCGCCGCTTGGGCGAGGGCTTCGGCGGGACGCATGCTGATTGCGTGCATGGCGTCTGAGAAGCTGCGGGCCTTGGCAGGATCGGTTGCGTGCTCAGCCCAAGGATCGCTGTTCCCGTAGACGCATGGCCCTCCCTCTTGAAGACCCTCGACGATCAGGGCAGGGGAGAGGAAGTTTTCGATCTCCATGTCGATCAACCCCGCGAGGGATCCGGGTTGGTCCCGCACGCAGTCCCGTGCTGCCACAGGAGAGAGCCCATAGGATCCAGGTTGGGCCTCGATCACCAACTGCCCCGCGACCATGGCGGAAAGCCAGGCGCGTACGCCGCGCTCGTGCAAACCCGTTGCGTGGGCTAGCTCGACGCGGGTCAGGGGTCCTTTCGCATGCAAGGTGTCGAACAAACCTGTGCGTACACCTGCTGCCAAGCCTGCGGACAACCTTCCTGCCACATAGGAGTCGTACACGCGTAATTCATCCTCGGGCTTGATCTCGTCCATGGGGGGAGCATAGCTCTTCCGGGAGGCCCGATCCCCTGACAAAAGAGAGCGCCCCGTTGACCGGCTGGTCAACGGGGCGCTTGTGCCTCTTGGGCTATGGGCGCGAATCAGTCTTTCACTTTGAGGGTCTCAACATAGAAGACCAGCGTTGCGCCACCCGGGATGACGGGGGGCGACCCGCGGTCGCCGTAGCCCAGGTCGGAGGGGATCACGAGGATCGCCGCGCCACCTTCGGCCACCATTTGCATGCCCTCGGTCCAACCCGCAATGACCTGGTTGAGGCCAAAGGAGATCGAATCACCGCGGTCATAGGAGGCGTCGAATTGGGTGCCGTTGGTCAACCAGCCGCAGTAATGCACGGTGACCTTGGACCGGGGTCCGGCGGGCAGTTTACCCTCGCCCTTGCGCACGATCTTGTACTTCAGGCCGCTGGGCGTTGTGGTCAACTCCTCTTCGGAGGGGAGCAGGAATTCGGGCTTGGAGTTAGCTGCGCTCATCAGTAGCTCCCTTTTTCATGGAGTTCTCAACGAGGGCATCCACTGCCTGTCCGGTCATCTTCTTGTGGTCTTTCATAGTGTCAGTCTCCTTTTGTAGTTCTCTCACGGCTGGTCAGCCGAGCGCTTGTGCGTCTCGGGTTATGGGCGCGAATCAGTCTTGCACGCTGAGGGTCTCCACATAGAAGACCAACGTTGCGCCACCGGGAATGGTGGGGGGCGACCCGCGGTCGCCGTAGCCCAGGTTGGAGGGGATGACCAGGATGGCTGCGCCACCTTCGGCCACCATTTGCATGCCCTCGGTCCAACCGGCAATGACCTGATTGAGGCCAAAGGAGATCGGCTCGCCGCGCTCATAGGAGGCGTCGAATTGGGTGCCGTTGGTCAACCAACCGCAGTAGTGCACGGTGACCTTGGACTGGGGTCCGGCGGGCAGTTTGCCCTGGCCCTTACGCACGATCTTGTACTTCAGGCCGCTGGGCGTTGTGGTTAGTTCCTCTTCGGGGGGTAGGACAAATGCGGGCTTGGGGTAACTGCGTGCTTCAGTGCAGTGGAGCTGCCAGATGGTGTGCTCGTAATCCTTGGTGATGCGCAGCTTGCTCAGCCAGGGGGCACCTACGGCCTTGGGCACTCGCAGGTTGCAGGATCCGCCGGGCTTGAGCACGTGCAGGGCCTCTTGGAAAAACTCGAAGGGGATCGTTGAGCACTTTCCGCTCAGATCTTGGCCCAGCATGGAAGCGTTGAAGAGCAACTCCCCATCTTCCGTGTGGATCGCCCACTGGATCCCGGCGTAGTCAAAGGTGTCGGCGGGTGCTTCCCCTTTGCCCTCTAGCAGTTGTTGGTATTGGGTGCCTGTCTTGAAGGTCTTGTTCTCGGGTGCTTCCTTAAACGGTACGAAGGGCAGGCCGCGTTCGGTGACTTCGATCAGTTCCATGTCGAAGATCAAGATTGCGTTGGCGGGGATGCGGGGGGGTGAGCCGCGCTCTCCGTAGGCCAAGTCTGCAGGGATTGTTAGCTTCCAGCGATCGCCCGGGTGCATCAGGGCCAAGGCCTCGTTCCAGCCGGCGATCAGCTGTCCCACGGCGAATTCCGCTGCCGTGCCGCGCTGGCGGGAGGAGTCAAAGACGCCGCCGTCAACGGTCCAGCCGGTGTAGTGCACCAGGACCTTGTCGCCCAATGTGGGGGAAGCGTCCTGGCCTCCGGCCTTGAGCACGGAATACTGGAGTCCAGAGGGAAGAGTGACGATCTCGGTGTCAGCGGGGATTTTAGGATCTTCGAGTGTCGTCATGATTTCCGTGGAGGGAACGATGGTCGCGAGGCTGAGTAAGAACGCGGGCAACAGGGTGTGAAGCATGGCTGGAAGGTGTGGTACTTGGTTTTGCCCAGGGAGGGCGATCGAGGGAGGGTAGCCCATGGGGAGCCCCCCTGGGCAGCGTGGGCTCCCCTGGGCCAAGGAAAAGGACCCGAGTCCGGGGGGCCGACTCGACACCTTCGCCCCGGGGCTCTACCCTGCTGACCCATGTCCACCCGTCCGCGATCCCTTCTACCCATTTGGCTCCTTGGCCTGTCGGCGCTTGTGCTCCTGACTTTGGGACAGGTGGCCATCGGCAGTACCGGGAGGAGCACCTGGGCCGAGGCACTCCAGGCAGTGGGGGGCGTGCTGGGCTGGGGAGACCCCTTGCCCGGTGCAGACCAAGCGATCCATGAGTTACGGCTTTGGCGAGCCCTTTGCGCAAGCCTTGCGGGAGCGGCCTTGGCGATCTCGGGGGTTTACTTGCAGGGACTGTTTCGCAATCCCTTGGCGGCGCCTGGGGTGCTAGGTGTTTCTGCTGGAGCGACCTTGGGCGCCACCTTGGCGATCTTACTCGTGGGCGGATACGGACCCGAGTTGCTCCTGGAGGGCACGCGCAGCTGGACGCCCTACGCCCTTTCGTTTTGTTCATTCCTGGGCGCCGTGGCCACGGTGGCGTTGGTGTTGAGCATTGCCCGGGGACCAGGCCGATCGGATGCGGCGACTCTGATCTTGGTGGGGGTTGCGGTGAACGCGACCCTAGGGGGGATCTTTGTGGCGATCCAAGCGCTGGTGTTGGACGACTGGGCTGTGGCCCAAGCCATGTTGGCCTGGAACTTTGGCACCCTGCGGGACCGCGAACCTTACCACGTGGGAATGATTTTAGTGGGCCTGATCCCGGCCCTGCTGGTGATTCCGCGGGCAGCTTTTGCCCTGGATTTGTTCGCTGGAGGAGACACGGATGCTCGGCGTCTTGGTGTGTCCACACGGTCCATGCGCTGGATGGTGGTCGCCGTGGCCAGCGGAGCCACCGCCTGTGCGGTCTCGGCTGTGGGAGCCATCGGTTTTATCGGTTTGGTGGTGCCTCATATCACGCGCAGCTTGGTGGGGTCTGGTCATGCAAGGCTGCTGCCGGCTTCGGCCTTGGTGGGTGCCCTGTTGTTACCGACTCTGGACCTCTTGCAGTTAGGGTTGATGGGGCGCGCGGTCTTGCCTCCGGGAGCCTTGACGGCGCTCTTGGGAGGACCGTTCTTCCTGTTCATCTTGCTGACTCAAACCAGGGAGCGGTCGTGGTAGATCAAGGATCCAGCAGTGCGCCCAGGGTCCACGCCAAGGACCTGACCTTCGCCTACGAGCCAACTACCCCTGTGCTCAGTGGGGTCAGTCTGGACTTGAATGGTGGTGAAATGCTGTTCGTGTTGGGGGCCAATGGGTCGGGCAAAACGACCCTGCTGCATTTGCTTTCGGGTGGGCTCAAGCCCAACGGCGGTTCTGTACAGCTTGCGGGCGAGGCTACGGAGCTCTTGGCGCCCAGGGAACTGGCCCGGCGCATGGCCGTGGTTCCCCAGAGTCTCGATGGGGTCAGCGGTGTGCACGTGTTGCGCTTTGTGATGGGCGGACGGTATGCCCATGTGCCCACTTGGGGTTCCCCAAGCGCAGAGGATGAAGCCGCCGTGCAGGAGGCCCTTGAGCAAGCCGATGCATCCCAGTTTCAAGATCGCATGATGGGGCAGCTTTCCAGCGGCCAGCGCCAACGGGTGTTGCTCGCCCGAGCCCTCGCCCAGAAGGCCCCGACTCTTTTATTGGATGAACCCACCAATGCATTGGACCCGGAACACCAGGTAGCGGTGTTGGATCTGATTCAGCGCCAAGCCCAGTCTGGAACGGCGGTTTTGGTGGTTACCCATGACCTAAACCTGACCAGTCAATACGCCTCGCGGGTGTTGTTGCTGGCGGGGGGGCGGGTTGCGGCTCAAGGTTCCCCCGAAGAGGTCTTGCGCCCCGAGATTCTCACCCCGGTTTATGGCTCGCGGCTTTGGTTCGGAGCCTTTCCCGATTCCGGTCGCCCTATTGTCTTGCCCCGGGGGCGCTAGGGATTCCTGTTCCGTGCCTAGTTGCGGATCAGATTGAGTTCCCAGATGCGCTCGGCGAAAGCACTGGCAAGAACCCTCGCACCCTCGTCGGTTAGGTGCACTTCGCGGGTGAAGATGACCTCCATTCCGCGCTCTTCAGCTTGACTCTCTAGGGCCAGCCGAGATTCGCATAGATGGGCTCCCCGTTTTTCCGCCACCTGCCGAGTGATGGCTTCGATCTCATCGAGTCCCGCCCACTGCTGATGTTTGGACTGGGCTTGGATGTCCGTTCGTTTGCAGCCCTGGGTTCCGAACATGATCTGTGCTCCGTGTGCCTTGACCACAGCCTGCAGGGAAATCAGATTCCGTTGGACATTTTGAAAGCCCTGGGGAGGGGGCGTCTCGCGCCAGAACGGGTCCTTGTCATCGGCGCGATAGTTCTTGATGCCGTAGAAGCCGAGAGACTTTTGGCCGATGCCATAGTCTGACATGTACTTGCGCCAGATCAGGTAGGACTGGCTGAGTTCGAGCAACGACTCACCGGGCGTGCGCACCAAACGTGGCCAGCCGAGGCGCCAATGGGTGTTGTCTGCTTGGGGGTCCCCGCCGCGAAGGTAGAGCGCGCATCGCATGTCGTTGATCGCGTGGTAGACGATCACCAGATCCGGTTGGTAATCCGCCACTCGAAGGGAGTAGTTGATCAGGCTCTCAAATGTGCTCCAGCCCATCAGGCCCCCATTGAGGACTTCGACCTTGGGCCCCTCCTTCCGGTTGAGGATCGTCTCCAACTGGGCGGGCCAAGTGGCGGCGTCGCTGGTGGGGGTGCTGCCATAGGTGCTAGATCCCCCAAGGCACGCGATGCGAAACACCCCCGCTGCCTTTTCCTTGGGTGGCGCAGGATTCCGGAAGCCATTGGCATCGTGGGACTTCTGACCATCCTTATCGTCGGCTTCGCGACTCCAGTCTGGACGGGCCACATAGGCCAAGTAGGGGTGCCCAATCGTGCGCAGTTGGCTATCCGCCTCGGCCTGGCTTGGGTTGAGATCTTCCTGTGTCAAGCCGGGCACGGGGATGATGCGCGTGCCTAGTTCTAGGAACAGCAATGACAGCAACAGGGAAGCGCAAATCACACGGACGATGCGCCCTGCCTTACCCGACCTGGTGCTTATCTCTTTGCTGCTCATCTGTTCTGCTTGGCGATGGCTGGCCCCGGGCGCGGGGCCCATGGACTAGCCCATGATGTGGAAGCCCGCATCCACGAAGATCACCGATCCGGTGATGCCCCGTGATTGGGGGCCACAGAGGAATTGGCAGGTGTCGCCCACTTCCTCGGAGGTGACATTACGCCGGAGGGGAGCTTTGCCTTCGATGCTTGCCAACAGCTCTGAAAAGTTGCCCACTCCTGCGGCGGAAAGAGTCTTGATCGGGCCCGCACTGATGGCGTTGACCCGAATGCCCCGGGGGCCGAGGTCAGCAGCAAGGTAACGCACGCTGGCTTCGAGGGCAGCCTTGGCGATGCCCATCACGTTGTAGTTGGGTATCACCCGCTCCGCCCCAAGATAGGACAGGGTCACGATGGACCCTTCCTTGTCTTTCATCAGGGGCAGGGCGCGGCGTGCCACGGCGGTCAGGGAGTACGCCGAAACCTCGTGGGCCAGCATGTAGCCCTCCTTGGTGGTTTCGAAAAAGTTTCCCTGCAACTCTTCGCGTTTCGCATAGGCGATCGCGTGCACAAGGGCATCGAGGCCCCCGAGTTCATTGCCGATGGTTTCGAAAGCCGAGTCGATTTCCTCCGGCTTGGTCACATCGCACGGCACGCAAATTGAGCCTGGAAGTTGCTCAGCCAAGTCGCGCACGTTTTTTTCCAAACGCTCACTGGCATAGGTCAGCGCGACGCGCATGCCTGCGTTCGAGAGAGAGCGGGCGCAGCCCCAAGCGAGGGAGCGCTTGTTAGCGACGCCCAAAACCAAACCAGTCTTACCTTCTAGAATATTCGTCAAGTGGAGTTCTCCGAGGGCAGAAGATAAGCATTTGGGTCCGCAAGGTCGAGGCTGGTGCTTGAAGAGGTCGGCGTTCTGCTTCTAGGTGGAAGTCCTAGGAATCCGAGGCTTGACCCGGTGGGTGAGCCGAACATGGGTCTGGAGGGGCAGGATATTGCAAAGATCCACAGGGTGACCCTGCCCTTGGACCCCGTATCCCAATCGGAAATCCTAGTCTAGAGGTGCTTCGAGACACCTCGCCCGTGCCGCTTCCCATCGAAAGCCCCCCTGAATGACCCCTTGGCCTGATCGCAACGAGCCCGAAAAATCGTCAACCAATCTCGCCCAGGCCGAGGAGTCTGTCCCCGGCTGGCTATCCTTGCGGGGCACCCCGCGCCAAGTTTTGCGCCGCCTGCAGAGCGGCGATCCCCTGCATCTGCACCGTTTGGTGCGCTCGTATATCGACGATTACACCCTGCTGCTGGACTCCGAGGTCGTGCATGACGAGGTTTGCGTGGCGATTGCCGAGTCCGCCGGGCTGGACAGGTACTCCGATTCCGAGGAGTTTCTGCTCGAGATGATTGGCCAGGTCGTGGAGGACATTTTGGGCGAGAACCGCAAGCCCATCGGCGCTTGGTATACGGTCTGGATGGACTTGGGCATGAAGCCGGAAGTGTGTTGGCGAGCGGTGGAGTTCATCAACCGCTTGGAGCCTCTGGAGCGTGAGGTGGTGCACCGAGCCTTGCTCGATGGCGAGGCCTTTGAGGACCTGGTTGCGGACATTCCCCTCAGTCGTTTTGAAACCCAGATTATTCTGCGCGATGTGGCTCGCGCCCTGGGACAACTGGGCGATCCGAACTTGCCGGTTGCGGAGAGTCCCGAGTGAGCCACCACCGGGCTAACTTGCTGGCTTCATTCGGCGAGCCGGATGAAAGCGCCTTTGCCAGGGCGCAAGAAATCTTGAGCGGAATACGCACGGTGCGCTCCTTGACCGTGCACCTCTTGGACATTCCGTCACCTCCGCGGAACATGGGACGCGTGCTGGAGGATCACCTTGAGGGGCGCAGGTTACAGGCGGCGGAAGACCTCATGCGTCACTTGGTTGGCGGATTGCAACACGAAGACGCAGTGCAATTCGTGGGAGTCCCCGCCCTCAGTTGGCATGAGGGTTGGGCACAGTGGGCCGTGGACCCTAAGGTCTCGATCCATCAACCAGGACTGGGGGAGACCTACTTGGAATTGGGCACTCGACTGGTGGAGGAATCCTGCAACATGGGAATGCACAAGGACCGTGCGGCTATCTGGCGAGCTCGGCTGGAGTGTGTTCTAGGAAATCGCGATCGTGGTCGGGAGATTTTGGAAAGCTTGCTCATTCATAGGGGGCCATTCACGAATCAGGCGCGCCTAGAACTGGGCGCGTCCGAGTTGGAAAGAGGGCAACCGTTGGCTTGCCTGCAGCACCTTCGAAATGCTGGGGGTATCCCTGGGGTGGCTCGCCTGACTGCCTGGTCCCGGGCCTTACTCGGGCAACCGAATGGGGACGCCAAGCCCATGCAGTCCGACCCATGGCCGGTGCCGATGTTCCTGGTGGCCCTTCGGGAGCGCAAGGGGGATCTGGCCACTGACCTTGGAGGACCACCGCGGGAAGCCGGATTCTTGATGCGTTCAAGCCCCGGGCTTCTACGGGACAGGGACGAATTGGGTGCCCTGGTGCTCAGCGTGCATTCCCTGCGGGATGGTCAGTCGCACTTGGAATTTGCCGACGTGGACCCCGCTGTACAGACCGATCTTGCAGCTTGGGGAACAGCACGCCGCAGCGCTTGGCGTCGCGGCGGCGACCCGGCCCAGGAAGCGATGGAAGAGGGTGCGGTTGCCTTTGATCATCGGCAGGACTTTAAACCCTCTGCGGCTTTGCATCCCGATACCCGTTCCATCAGCGTCGTACCGATCGTGGCTGAGAACCTTGAGGTCTGCGGCTGGTTGCATTTGGAATGGCCCCAGGCGCCCGGCGTCTGCGCCAGTCGTCTGCAACGCCTCGCTGGCCCTTGGGCCGAGCGCATGTTCTTGCCCTCGTCCGAAAAGTCCATGGGCAAAGAGTTGCCTTTGCGGAAGGAATCAACTGAAACCACCTTGTCCGATGCGGATCTGCACGCGCCCTTCCACGAGTTGATGAAAGCCACCGACCGGCGTCTGGGCCGGCGTCGATGGTTTGGATACGTTCTGGAAAACGACGAGCCCAAGCTCGTGGCCAGCGACGGTAAGGCCTTAGCCCTCAAGGGCGAGTGGCAGGGGCAGGCGCGGATCCTCGCACGCGCGCAACGCCTGGGAGGGATTTGCACTTTTGAGGGCACGGACCCCGAGCTTTCGATTCACAAGGACTCCTATGAAGGTCTCGCCCTGCCCCTCAAGCGTGGAAATCTTCTGATGGGATTCTTCTGCCTAGAGGCAATGCGCCCGAACGAGCTCGACGAGGGGTTGTTGTCCCTGGTGACCGAGCATGGCCCCGCTGCGGTCCGTGCCCTTGAGGCCGTTTGCTTTGGCCGTTTGCATCGGGAACGCTTTCACCGGTCCTTGTATCTACCCGTCCATATACCGAGTTTCGCCAACACGCTTGAGCGGGTCGTCAAGGCGTCCACCAGTAAGGGGCCAATATTGTTGGTGGGCCCCGCTGGATGTGGCAAGGCGACCCTTTCCCGTTGGGGTTTTTACTTACGCGGGCTGGGGATAGCGCGGCGCATGGACGGACGCAATTTCGGGCGCACCGAGGACAGTGCCGAGCCGATCTTCCTGACCGAGCCAGAGTTCCTGTCTAGTTCCGGGCAGGCCCTCCTGCTGGAGATGATCCGCGGCGGAGAGGGGCGCAAACTGATCTTATCCACCAACAGCGATCCGACCCGCTGGAAGTGGAATTCAGACCTGCTCGACGCGGTCTTGCACTGCCGGGTGGACGTGGCCGGCTTGAGGGAGCGCCCCGCGGAGGTCTTTGCCTGGATTCCTGGCTTACTCAAGTTGCATGGTCAAGAGGAGGCCTGCGATCCGCCGCATCTCAGCAAAGAGGCTCTTGCGTGCCTCTGGCGTTTGCCCTGGAAGGGAGGTCTCCGTCAACTGAGCGAAGCCATGGCAACCCTGGTGATCCAGGCCAATGGGATTGATTTGGATCTGGAAGAGACCATGGAATTGCTTGAGCCCCTGGGCATTCTCCGGGAGGGCAAATTACCGATTGATAAGCGCAGTAATCTGGCTCTGAGGGCAGCCGCGGAGGAGTGCCGCACCCAAACCGGCCGGGTGAATGCCGCGGCGGTTTCGCGCCTGATGAATTGGGACAAGCAGACGGTGGCGCGTCGGCTGGAGACTGTCGGGATCGGGTGAACAAGATTGCCCTCCTCGCGCTGGCGAGGGGCCGCTTCGGGTGTGGACGAGTAAAAAGGGTCGCCGGCAACGATGCCGACGACCCTTACCTCTTTACAGAAGGCCTCAATTCACTCTCACGGCCCCCCCGGGCGTGAGTGTGAGTTGGGGGGCCAAACGGCCCTGAGCCTTTCAACGGCATTCGGGGGCAGTATCTGTAGGGAAGGGTTCTGTTAGGGCGAGCATTCCCACGAAAGGGACACTATTCTCTCCCGCCCGTGAATACCTCCGACTACGACTTCTTTTTACCACCGGATCGGATCGCCCAGACCGCGGTGGAGCCGAGAGATGCAGCGCGCCTCTTGGTGCACCGCGTCATGTCGGATGAGACCCAGCATGGCCATGTGCGTGATCTAGGCGACTCGTTGGAGGACGGGGATCTCTTGGTGGTCAATAACAGTCGTGTTCGACACGCACGGTTAATGGCTCGCCGTTCCAGTGGAGGTCGGGTGGAGTTGCTGTTCCTCGAGATGGTTGCCGAACCTTCGGGCGCTTGGCGCGTGCTGGTCCGACCGGGAAAGAAACAGCGGCCTGGCGACCTTTTGGTCGTGGGGGAAGGGCTTGGGGTGCGGCTTCTGGAGCGTGAGAGCGGAGCCAATGGGGAATCGCTTTCCACCTGGATCGCGGCCATGGAGGGGGCCGAGGCCGAGGCCCGGTCGGATGAAGCGTTGCTTGAGACCTTTGGTCAAGTTCCTTTGCCCCCCTACATCGAGCGGGCATCGGATGACCCGCGCCTCGAGCAGGACGCCATTCGCTATCAGACGGTCTACGCCACGAAGACCGGTTCGGTGGCGGCGCCCACCGCGGGTTTGCATTTCACGCCAGAGTTACTGGCGCGTCTGGAATCCCGTGGGGTGCGGCGGGCTGAAGTGACCTTGCACGTGGGCCTGGGCACCTTTCAGCCGGTGCAGGTGGAGGATCCAGAGGAGCACAAGATGCACGCGGAGACCTACTCATTGCCCCAGCGAACGGCGGATTTGGTTTCCGAAACCCGCCAGCGTGGTGGTCGCGTGATTTGCGTGGGCACCACTGCCGCGCGGGTCCTGGAAACCTGTGCTCAGCCTGGTGGTTTAGTGGCGCCGGGGGCTGGGGAGACGCGCATTTTCCTGCGCCCGCCCCATGGGCCAAGGGTGGCGGATGCTCTCTTGACGAATTTTCACCTGCCGCGCACCAGCCTGCTGATGCTGGTGGCCTCGTTCATCGGAACCCAGCGTATGTTGCGCCTGTACGCCGAAGCGATCGAGGCCGAGTATCGCTTCTATAGCTATGGGGACACCATGTTGTTGTTTGGTGTCCGGCGCGAGGATTGACTAGCTCGGGTCAAGTAAGGCTCTGATGGCTTTTGCCGCAGCACCCGGGTCTTCAGCTTCCATGATCGCCGAAGCCACTGCTGCCCTTCCTATCTGAGACAGGGTAGCCGCGCAGGTCACATCGATGCCCCCGATGGGGAATACGGGGCGCGTGGTTGCGGCGGCTGCAATCCAAGCTCGGTCAGGGCCCAGGGCGGGCCCGGTGTCTTTGGTGGACGTTGAGAAGATCGGACCAAAGCCCAAGTAGTCCACGGGTTCATCCCAAGCGGCAGCTACCTGTTCGGTTGTGTGGGTTGAAAGACCGATCAAAGGCTCGGCGCCAAGAAATTCTCGGGCATCTTGTGCGGGACAATCGTCCTGGCCCAAGTGAACTCCGGCGCAACCTTCGTCCTGCAATAGGGCGGCCACGTCCACATGATCGTTGACCATTACTAGAGGAGCGTTTTCTCCTGCGCTTGCTGTGAGCTCCAGTACCGCTCGCGTCCAATCCCGCGCGAGAGCCGAGGCGGAGGTTTCTTGACCCAGTCGTTTAGGCCGTACCTGGACCAGGTCCACATGGGGCAGGGCTTTTTCCAGGGCGGCGAGGCCCAGGGTCAGGGAGTTCGGGGAAAAAACCAGCAGCAAGCGGGCGCGGTCCAATCGCTGGCGCAGGGTGAATTGGTCGAGAGGGGGCACGGTGATGGGGACTGAGGGGTGGGCCGAGGCCTGGGGAGAGTACTCTTCATCCCGGGTCTACCTACCTTGCCTAGCCCCAGAACGGGACGGATGTGTGCCTCAATTGTCCGGGTCTTTTCTGGGGGCAAGCTTTCTCGCCCAGAATGGGGGAACGGCTCCCAGAGTATTCATGCTTGGGTTAACCTTTATGGGTAGGCGTTCCATTCGGAGCGTCCAGGTTGCTAGCTGCTGTGCGTTTGTTCCCGTGATGATCACTGCGGCAGCCTGCCTTGACTTCAACCCCATCGGGGGTTGACTCCATTACGGACTATTCCTCCCCATGCGACTGATTCCCAACACCCTGTCCCGTTGCGTTATCTCCATCTGCGTCATGGCCCCCGCCTTGACCCAGCAGTTTGTGCACCAGAACAACCTGCTCCCCGGGCCCCATCGCTGGACCGAGGGCCTGACGGCGGAAGACGTTGATTTGGATGGGGATTTAGACCTCATGTTTTCCGAGGGAGACGGGTTTAGCTCCGCCGGATCCCAGCGTCAGTGTCGCCTTCTGATCAATCAGTTCGTTCCCACCGGGAACTTAACCTTCACCGATGAGAGCGTTGCGCGTCTCGGTACGCGCCTTGCCAATGGCAAGAACGTGATCAGCGGGGACGTGAATGGCGATGGTTGGCCGGACCTCTTGTATGTCAATGCCTTCAATACTCAGGTGCCTTACCTGTTCATCAATCGTGGGGCGAGTCAACCCGGTTTCTTCGACATGCAGAGCGCGACCCGTGGCTTGACCGAGGTCTACAACGGCGGCGGCGCGGACTTTGGTGATTTGGACGATGACGGAGACCTGGACCTGATCATCAGTGATTCCGGCAGCAGTTACCTCGGGGGGAGCGGCGGACGGCCGCGCATGTTCCGCAATGATGGCAACGGGTTCTTCACGGAAGATGCGGCCAGCCTCAATGCGCCCATCAAGAGAGCCCAGATGGATGTTCAGCTTGTGGACCTGGATGGGGACTTTGACTTGGATTTCTTTGGACCCAACCGCTCCTCGAACACCGGCGGGAATCATTACCTAATGCTGAACGACGGCACGGGTGTGTTCACCAATGTCTCCAGCACACTTCCCGGGAACTCTTCCACTGTCTACGAAGCGGAAGTGGGGGACTTGGATGGGGACACGGACATCGACCTATTCTTCGTTAGCCTCTCGGGCTTCAACGAGGGTCACATGGAAAACACCAACCCCCTCGGGAATCCTCCCACTTGGTCTCTGGGGGGCAGCTTGTCTGGTTCCGGCGATGACAATGAGGTTGTGTTGATCGACTATGACAATGACTCTGATTATGACGCTCTGATCGGATCCCTTAGCAGTCGCGAGTACCTCTGGCGTAACAACGGCAACCTGAATTGGAGCAACGCTGCTAGCCAGATCCAAGCGGTTTCCGATTCGACTCTGGACGCCACTGTGGCGGATCTGGACAACGATGGGGACTATGATCTAATCACCGCCCAGGGCGAGTCGAACTCGGCTCAGTGGCGCAGCAAGGTTTACCTGAATACCGGTTCCGCAGATACGTTGCCTCCGGTGTTGGTGGCTACTGATTTGCCCAACGCATCCTTCCCCGGCTGGCCCGCGGTGTTTCATGTGAAGATCAAGGATCAGGTGATCGACGATGGAGTCAACTACGTAAGCGCTCGTGGACTTGCGGCGCCGCTGAATGGTCCTGGCCCTTTGGTCAGCCTGCAGCCGTCCGGATTCTCGGTGCCTCAAGTGACCCTTGGTGCGGGTCAAACACTGCTGCTGCAAAACGGTACGGCCAGCACCCAGGAATTTCATCTCTTGGGTTCTTTCACCGACACGATCACTCTCGTGGCCGGAGCAACCACCGAACGCATCCTGCTATCGAGCGGACCCTGGAGCTTGTTGGCCGTTTCAACCGGCGCGCAGGTCATCGTCAATGTGACCCCCGCCGCCTCAGCCATCGAGGTGTTGGCCCAAGGAGGCCAGCAGTACCGGTTCTCGGCGGACCCGGTTCTCGGCGGAACCACCGGGCTTTGGGCCGTGGAGTGCGTCTTCACTGATTGGGCGGGCAACACCAGCGTGCTCACCGATAACTTTGTCGCCCCCGGTCCCCTCGGAACCAACTACTGCTCCCCCGCCGTCCAAAACTCCAGTGGCCAACCGGGCAGCATGTCAGCCATAGGCAGCCTTGCCGTGGCGGATCAGAACTTGACCCTCATGGCGAGCCAATTGCCCCCTGGGAAGTTTGGCTATTTTCTAGTCAGTGCGAACCAGGGACTCATCGTGGGCCCCGGGGGTTCTCAAGGGAATCTCTGCCTGGGCTCACCCATCGGCCGTTTCGTGAGTCAAGTACAGAACTCCGGCCCTACGGGGAGCTTCTCGATCGTCGTGAATATGAACTCCCTGCCGACCGCACCCCCGGTTGCGATCCTGCCCGGGGATACATGGAACTTCACCACCTGGTTTAGGGACGTGAACCCTGGGTCGACGAGTAATTTCACGGACGGCCTGCAGCTCGACTTTCAGTGAGAGAGGCCGGAGGGCCTGAGCCTTGGAGTCTGCAAGTCACTCGATCTCTGCGTTCCCCTTTGTGTCCGCCCATGGGGCGTGAGCCCGGGAGGCATGGGATGCGGTTCATGCTTTCGTAGACATCCCGCGCAGCTTGGGGGGGATCTTGGGACGAAAGAGGGCCTAATCAAGTTTCGGGGTGGGGGAGGAACTTGAGGGCGGTAGGCTGGGGCTTATGGGTTTTCTGCTGATGTTGGCTATTGGAGGGCTGCTCCCGGGCGGGGGGGCGGGCGATTGGTTCGTTGATGTGACGAACGCGGTTTTGCCGGGGGTCGAGGTAACTTGTGGGACGGCGGGTCGCGATTGGATAATGGAAGTGAACGGGGGCGGGTTGGCGCTGGTCGACTTGAATCGAGATGGGCATTTGGACTTGGTCGTGGTGGATGGTTCCACGGCGAAGAGGGTGCTGGAGGGGGAGAAGGGGCTACCGCCGCGAGTGTTCTTGGGGGCGGAAGATGGGGCATTCGTTCGCGGGGGCGAGGCTTGGGAAATGGCAGGCGACGGATGGGGCACCGGCTGTGCGGTGGGTGATGTGGACGGGGATGGGTGGAGTGATTTAGTCGTGACCCAGTGGGGGCAGGTGCGGTTGTTCCATAACCTGCAGGGCGCGGGGTTTGAGGAGCGGACAGCGCAGGCGGGGTTGCCCCAGGAGGGTTGGCATACGAGCGCAGCGTTCTTGGATTTTGATGGGGATGGGCGACAGGATTTGTTCCTTGTGCGGTACTTGGAGTTTGATTTTGCGGTGCACAAACCTCGGGGAGAGGCGGGCGCCCAGTGGAAGGGGCAGATGGTGATGGCGGGGCCAGAGGGCTTTTTGGCCCAGGAAGATCTGCTTTTCCGGGGACTGGGTAATGGGCGTTTTGAACCTGCGGGCCTAGGGGCGAGCGCGCCAAGCACCTCCGAGCCGGGGACTGAAACCGGTCAGGGGGAGAAAACTACGCAGCCAAGAAAACCCTCAGCGCGCGCAGGGCTTGGCCAAGCGCCAGCGGCTTTTGGGTTGGGGGTCGTGACCCTTGACATCAATCAGGATGGGCGCCTGGACCTCTATGTGTCCAATGACTCCCATCCCAATCATCTTTGGGTGGCTCAGGAAGAGGGCGGATTCCTTGAGCAGGCCTTTGAGTGGGGGCTCGGCTATGGGGCAAATGGCCGCGAGCAGGCGGGGATGGGGATTGCTTGCGCGGACTTGAATGGGGACGGGCGACCGGCCTTGCTGGTGACGAATTTTTCGGGCGAGCCCAATGCGCTCTATTTACCGGCGCGCAGGAAAGGAGCTTATCGCGAACGGTCGAGTCGGGCCGGAATCGGGGGTGCGAGTTTGACTCGCCTTGGTTGGGGCACGGGTTTCTTTGATGGGGACTTGGATGGGGAACTCGACGCCTTTGTGCTCAATGGGCACGTCTATCCCGAGGCGGATGGAGCCGGCAGCGACACCACCTATGGGCAGCAGGACCATCTCTATGTGGGCGAGGGCACGGGATTTAGTGCGCGGCCGTTGATCTCCGGCCAACACTTCGTGTCCCGGGCCGGCGTGGCTGGGGACTTAGACGGTGATGGGGACCAGGACTTGGTGGTCTTGACGTTGGATGGGGGTGTGCGTGTCCTGCGGAACGAGGCTCCGCGGGTTGGGAGAGCATTGGTGGTGCAGTTGATTGCCCGCGAAGGGGACAGGGATGCTCCGGGGGCGCGCTTGGAGTTGATCTGTGGCGAGCAACGGAGCACAAGGTTGGTCAGCACCGCAGGCGGCTTTCAGGGGTCGCAACCCTCCGCTATTCACTTCGCCATGCCCAAGGACGCAAACAGCTGGTTCTTAAAAGTGTTTTGGCCCGGCGGGGGGACCAGCGAGGTTTTGGGCCGGGTTTCAGGCGAAGACAATGGGCGTCAACTGGTGCGCGTGGAGCAGGGCTCATGAGGGGCGTGCAGAAGTTCTTGTTGGTGGCGATTCTATTCACCCAGTTAGGTCTTGCTCAAAGCCCGCAGGTACCGGTCTTGGATGCCGGGATTCGAGCTCGTATGGCCTTGGCTCTCTCGATGGAGAACTTGCCCCGGGCAAAGGCCGATGCCTACAAGGATTGGAACGAGGGAGCAGGGATCGACCCCGCTGTGCAAGAGGCTTACCTGAAGGCCCTACAAGCGTGGCGTCAGGATGACTTTCCGGGGGTGGTCATGGCTCTCGTGCCGGCGCTCCAAAGTGTGCCGGACTATCCCGCGTGTTTGCACTTGTTGGGGCACGCGCAGTTTCGCATGCGGCGGCATGAGCAGTGTGCCTTGGTGCTTACGCGGCTGCTTCGGGTTGCGCCTCAACTGGTGGGACGCACGCGGCACCTAGGGCATTCCTTGGCCCAGGTCGGACGTGTAACGGAGGCTCTTGCGCACTATGACCGGGTGCTGGATGCGGCGCCCGAGGATGTTCAGGCCCGGCGTGGGCGGGCGGTAGCCCATTGGCGCGCGGGACACAGTGACGAGGCTTTGGAGGATCTTTCCCAGGTCGTGCAGAGCGACCCCAGCTTGGGCGAGGCTTGGCAGTTGCGGGCAACCATCTGGTACGACCTGGAGGAACTCCAAAAGGCCCAGGTGGCCGTGAAGCGCGCGCGAGCCTTGCGCCCGCGGGATCCCGAACCCGCTTTCTTGCTGGCGCACATTTTGGCGGAACTGGGCCAAAAAGATCAGGCCCGTTCGATGGAGCAGACCTTTAAGGAACTGGAACGCCAGCGTGCGATGTTGCGACCCATCGAAGGCATGCTGTTGATCGATCCTTGGAACCTGGAACTCTTGACGCGCCTGGTGAATACTCAGAAGGCGGCGGGGGATAAGGCTGCGGTGGCCGGGGGGCTCCTGCGATTGGGGCGGGCGGCGCGCTTAGCGGGTGACGCAAAGGTGCTCGCCTGGGTTGCAGAGCAACAAGAGCAAAATTCCGCGCGCTGACCAAACTAAAGGCGCGCGGTGCCGGCTGGCCGAATGCTCACCGTGGTGGTCCAAATTTACGGTCAGGCGGATTCGCGCTGATCATCGGGGCCTTCACCCTCTGTATCCAAGTGAGGCTCATTGTCGACCTCGCCCTTGGCATCGACGGACCCCACGGCATTCCTCATGTTCTTTGCCTTGCGTCCATTCCGCGGCCGGTTATCGAGGCCGTTCTGGAAACGATCCCAGTCATCGGCGGAGAAGAGCCTTACTTCTGATCCGCATTGCACGCAGTAGCTGCGGTCCAGACCGGACAGGTAGGCGACATAGTTGTCGCAGGCTGTGCAGAATTTTCGGTCGTCGTAGAAGCTGTTGAGGCTCATGGGATAAAGCGGTGGGAGTGAAGTGGTGAGGTCTGATTATTCGTCGACCCACATCAGCGGGAACCTTGCCTGACCCGGTCGCCATTCTTTGATATGTGACAAAATGAGACGCAAACAAGTGTGCCTATGGCTTGATTTGAGAAGCCCTAGCCCTCTAGCTCGAGGGACCGCTCCATGGCCGCTTGTGCGCCTGGGTCGCTTTCTCGCGCGATTGCCTTGGCCACCCCGGCCTGCACCCCGTGGTCTTTCCCATGTCCGCGCAGCAGTGCCCAAGCAGCTGACTCTCTCACCTTAGGGCTGGGATCCTGTTCGAGTGCGGACTGTAGAGCTCCGCGCCCCTCTTCCTGAGGGTGGTTGCCCAGCACCAGGGCAGAGTTCGCGGACAAACCCTCGCGCCCCGCTCGCCGCACCGCCATACCCGAAAATTGATCCTTGAAGACTTCGGGATCGGGATCGAGGCGGAGCCAATCCACCAAGCTGGACTCGGCGATTTCGGGCCTCACGGGAAAGCGGTCTTCGGTGGAGGGCAGGCCCGTACCCCAGGGGCAAACTTCGCTGCAGATATCGCAACCAAACACCCATTCCCCTAAGTCCCGCCGCAATTCATGGGGCACGCTGCCCCGTTGTTCGATGGTGGCCCACGACAGGCAGAGGCGCGCGTCGAGCTCGCCCGGACTCACCAACGCCCCAGTGGGGCAGGCGTCCAAGCAGGCGGTGCAGGTTCCGCAGGAACCCGCAGGCATTTGAGCCGGCGTGGGTTCCAGCTCGATTTCCAGAACCAGTTCTCCCAGGAAGAACCATGGTCCGAAGCGCGGGTGCAGCAAGTTGGCGGCCTTGGAGGCAAAGCCCAGCCCTGCTTCCTCCGCGTGGCTGCGCTCCATCAATGGAACCGCGTCCACCGCGCTGCGGGCCCCCTCGATCAGGCCTTCTGCCACCATTTGCTTCGCCAGCCGCTTGAGGCGCTTGCCCATCCAATTGTGATAGTCCCGGCCCGCGGCGTAGCGCGCCACCCGACCTCCCCCCTGGAGCTCCAGGGGCGGCCTGGAATGGGAGAGTCCAACCATCAGCAGGGTCTTTCCCTCGGCCATGAAGCGCGTCGGGTCCTCGATCAGGGGGCGGTTCGTCTCCATCCAGCCCATGGAGGCGTGCCGGCCCTGGTCGATCCAGGCGCCGTACTGCTGGGATCTACTTGGGGTCCGAAAAGGCGCCAATCCGGCCAGATCGAACCCAATGTCGAGGGCCATTCCAAGGATGTTCTCCGCTTGAGACATGCGCCCAATCTTGCCCTTCTGAGGCCCTTTTGACCAAATAAAAACCATCTCCTAAGTCCTTATGGGGCAACGGTTTACTGCATGGGCGCAGCCCCTGACTAGTTTTCCTTTCGGCGGGAGGGGGCAATCCGGAAACCAACCCCTTTTTAGGGGCTAAGATGAAGGCTGGCTGTCGGACTCCCCCCCCCCCGACAACTCTGGTATTTCCGACTCCCCTTGAGAGGTCCTAGAGCTCCAGCCAAACTCTTCTTCTGCCATGCAATCCCAGGACACCTTACTCGTCAGTCCCCTGACTGGCACCGACGGCCGCGAGCGGCTGCTTGAGAGGGTCAAGAATCTGGGTAAAGAGGTCTCCCGCGCAGAAGTCCGACGCATTGCCGAAATCTTGGGTGATGAGGAAAGAACCCTGGACGAGGTGCGTGATGCGGTTTCCACCCGTCTGATGGAGGCCTTCAAGGGCGAGCGTGCCCGGGGCCCCTTCGGCCTGCTCTACGAACTCAACGCCAGCCACCTGGTGATCCAAGTCGCAGCCCGAATCCGGCGCTACTCCAGCCAAGCAGACCCCCTTGATGTGCTGCAAGAGGTCTTCTTCAACGTCTACCGCTATCCCCACCGCTTCGATTCCACCCGGGACGATGCTTTTAGGGTGTGGTCAGCGATGATTGTGCGCAACACGGTTCTGAAGCATTTGCGGTCCCAAGGTCGCGGCGGCCGCCAAGAGATCCCCTTCGAGGATCTTTCCGATCAACCCACCGATGGCCAACTGACCCCCGTTCAGGGTGCTATCCACGCGGAAGACCGAGAGAAATGCGCCGAGGTCTACGTCACTTACCTGACCCTTTACATGACCTTCTTCCAGATGCTGGGCGAGCGCGAGCAACGGGCTCTTACCTTGGTCGAGGTGGGCGGGGCTAGCTATCGCGATGCGGCTGCCGACCTTGGCATTCGCCTCGAGAATTTGAAGATGGTCATCTTCCGCGCACGGCGGAAAATCCACCGGGCCATGCGCCGCACATTTGACGGCTTGCCCCACGATTGTCGCCCGGCCCGTGAACCGAGCGAGGAAACCCGCCTGTCCGGCAATGGGTGTGATGTGGAGATCAACCGCAAGGTCACTGAAAGCAGCAATACAGAACAGAGCAACATAGAAGAAAGCGATCAGGAGGATAAATCATGAGTTCCTTTGAAGGATTTGGTGCCCAAGGACCCCCCGAGGGGTTCGAAGATTGGGAAGCAGGAGTCGATGGGCAACCCCTCAGCGATTCCCAATTAGCCCTGCAGCAGGACCTATCTAGTCTTGCCGATGGCGAGTTGGACGAGGGCCGTGCAGCTGGCGTGATGCTCCGGCTTGAGTCGGACTCCGACGCTTCGGCTTTCTTCGATGACCTCACCCGTTGCGCCAAGATGCACCGGGACATGACCGACCCCGATCGGCTGATGGCCCACATGGCCACGATGACTGGTGCCTCGAACCTGTGCACCGACCTGGAAAACCGCCTGGCCACGATCTTCTATCAGCTAGGCAAGGCCTATCTCTTGGCCGCTCTCGATCCCGACCGGGTGGTGGAGCGCGTGTTTGAAACCGCCGTGCCCGTGGAGCAAACCCGGGTTCAGGGCCGTGGATTTGTTGATGGGGTTCTGCTTTCCGCAGACGAAGAGCCCATCGCAGACCTGGATTCCGACCTGTCCGATGGGAGGCGCGGTGATGTTAGGCGCGATGGGGTGGACTGGGGAAACGCCCGTTCCATGCTCAACGGCCGTCTCGAACGCATTGAAGAGCCTCTGGAGAAAGCCCGCCGGCTTCTCGAGCAAGCTCTCAGCGTGGCTCCCGACCACGAGGAAGCCCAATTCTACCGGGCATACCTCGATGCGGAACAAGGTCGCAAATTGCTGGCCCGGGAGCGCTGGGCCCAATTGTTTGATACCGCACTACTTTCCGCGAACCGTGGCCACGCAGCCATCCAGATCGGCCGCCTGCACCAGGGCGAGGGCAACCACAGGGAAGCCCTGCGCTGGTATCGTTGGATCTTGATCAGTGGACTTTTCAAGCAAGATGAGCGGTTTTGGGTCGTGCGCTTCAATATTGCCATGACCTACCTAGAGATGGGTGACCACGATCGCTGCTTGGACTATTTCAAGGGTCTGATCGATTCTCAACCCCAACACTTGGCTGAAATGGCCCATATGGCGTCCCAGGCCCCGTTGCTTCAGGAAGCCCTCCTTCAGCGACCCAGCTTTGCCAATGACCTGGTCAGCCGTTGTCCCGAATTGTTTTCCAACCCGGCCGCCTAGTAACCCCCAGCGAGCCACCTGGCCCCCAATCCAATCCCCTTCATAAGAGTCCGAAACTTCAAACCTTGAGCCGGAACCACGAGTTCGGCAAAACCAAAAACTAGAGGGAGCAATCCCATGAAACTTAACCTTCTCGCCAAACCAATTTTTCTCAGTGCCGCCATCACGGTGGGTCTACTGACCTTGCCAACCGCCAGAGGCCTTGCGCCCCTGGGCGGGGGTAACAGCGTGGGCACAATGCCTGTTATGGGCAATGGGCCCGTGGCGCCGGCACCCCTGCGCGTTGACCAGAACTTTTTCCTTGCGGGCCCCCAAGAGGCGGTGCTCAACGCGGTGCTCGACTTCCGCGACCAAGGAGCCAACTTCTACCTAGGCCGCAACCCAGCCCTGCAGGGGCAGTGGATCCTTGAGATTCGCGGAGACTTCGAAATCGTCATCGATTCGGCCTATCTGCAGTCCGGTGTTGTGCAGGTAGGGATCCTCTCCAGTCACCTGGACTGCATGTTGGCCTCTTTCCATTATCCCGGAGGTGCGGTGCCCCCGGTGACCGTGGCGCCCAACTCCGTTTTGGACTTGGGTATCCACCAGGCCCTGATGAACAGCAACCCCCCGGTGAACTTCGATACTTTTTCGATGATTCCCAGCCTGAGCCGGGCCCTGCACCAAGTGACCTACGGCAGCAACCAGCTGACCATCTCTCAGCGAATGCTCTAAGTCGCAAAGAGCCTTTTCCGGTGGGTTAGCCCCCCGGACAGATCAACAAGCCCCGCCCTTGGTGGGGCTTGTTGCGTTGTTTAGGCAGAGTTCTTCGGGCGCGTGCTTGCCTTGAGTCCCTTGTCCCTTCAGCATCAGGAAGTGCAGAAACCTTATATCTTGGCTATCGACGCGGGTACCACCGGGGTCACAACCCTGCTCTTCGATTCTGACCTGCGGGTGGTGCGCCGAATTACGGCCGAATTCCCCCAGCACTTCCCCCGGCCCGGGGAGGTCGAGCACCACGCGTCTGAAATTTTGGATGCGGTGGATTCCACAGTGGCTCAGGTCTTGGACTCTTACTCGGGCCCCATCGCTGCCCTGGGTTTGACCAATCAGCGCGAGACGGTGTTTGCCCTGCGGCGATCGAGCGGCGAGGCTCTGGTGCCGGGGATCGTTTGGCAGGACCGGCGGACCTCAGGACGCTGCCAAGAATTGCGAGAGCAAAACTTCGGGCCGCGCGTGCACAAGAAAACAGGGCTCGTGCTCGATCCTTATTTCAGCGCGACCAAGGCCGAGTGGATGCTGAAGCATCAACCGCAAGTGGCGCAGGCCCGCGCGGACGGCGACCTTCTGTTTGCCACGGTGGACACGCTGATCGCGTTGCACCTGATCGGACCGGAGGGCGCCCTGACCGATCCCACCAACGCATCACGCACCATGCTGATGAGCATCGAAGAGGGTGGTTGGTGCCCCGAGATGGGCGAGTTGTTCGGGGTTGCGCCGGAGGAATTGGCTGAGATCCGTCCCTCTGCCGGGGACTTTGGCTTAGCCCGTTTGCCTGGTGGCCGAGAGGTTCCCTTGACCGGTATTGCCGGGGATCAGCAGGCGGCGCTCTTTGGTCAGGGCTGCTTCGACGAGGGGAGTTTGAAGAACACCTATGGCACGGGCTGTTTCCTGTTGCTCAACACGGGAGCGCGGCGGGTGGATTCGACCCATGGGCTCTTGACCACCCTGGCCGCCGACCGCAAGGGGGGCACGTGCTTCGCCTTGGAAGGGTCGGTGTTTATGGGCGGGGCAACCATTCAGTGGTTGCGTGACGAACTCGGGATCTTGAAGGATGCTGCGGAATCCGAGACCTTGGCGGCCTCCGTGGGCGATACGGGAGGCGTATTCCTGGTGCCGGCCTTTGCGGGGCTCGGAGCGCCCCACTGGGATCCGGAGGCGCGCGGTGCACTCTTGGGTTTGACCCGCGGGACCGGGCGTGGGCACATCGCTCGGGCTGCATTGGAGGGGATCGCGTTCCAGTGCACCGAGCTGGTCGAGGCCTTGCGTCGGGATACGGGGCTCCCGGTTGACGAGTTGCTCGTGGATGGGGGGGCGGCGGCCAATGACCTCTTGATGCAATTGCAAGCGGACTTGGCAGGGGTGCGCGTGCGGCGGCCGCAGGATTTGGAGAGTACCGCCCGTGGGGCTGCGGCCCTGGCGGCCATGGGGGCGGGGCTGCTCGATGATCCGAGCAAGGCTGCGGGGATGGGGAGCGGTGCAGATGAGTTTCTGCCTTCGATCGACAGGGCTGCGCGCGGGCGCCGGCTGCAGGAGTGGGCCACGGCTGTGGATCGGGTGCGCGGCGCTGGCCCTAGCAATTGATGGTGCCAGGACCCCTCACTCTTGATCGGGCCACACGCCCCCATCGAGGGAGAGCCGATCGTCCATGCGCTGCGTGTGGAAATTGTTGTCGCCGCCTCCGTAACCCATGCTGCTTAGGTCTTGCAGTTCGAAGGGGGTTAGGGGCGCAAGATCGTTTTCCATTCGCGGAGACCCCTGGCGCAGTCGCAGCAAGCCCTCGCGCATGTGTGCCAAGTCCTTTTGGAATTGCTCACGGCCTGCGCTGCCCTCGGGCAAAGCGACCCCCGGACCAAAGCCGCCTCCGGCTACACTCAGGTCAAAGTGCACCATGTTCTCGACGGTTGGACCGCGCATGTCCATGGTGACTTGTTCATTGCCCCGGATCCAACTACTGCGCCGTAGGGGAACTCGCCGACCCTCTTCGAAGATGATCAGCTCGGACAGGTAGGCGCGCGGGTCAGCCGCAGCTCCCCGGGCCATGGGCAGCAGGTTGCGCCCTCCCATGGGGGCAGCATGGTCACTGCCCGTGGCAGCCAAGATCGTGGGGGCGAGGTCCACGATTCCCACCGTGTCGGATACCACCCGGGGCTGTTCGATCCCCGCGGGCCAACGCAGGATGAGGGGCACCTGGATGCTCTCCAGATGGACCGAACCCCGGTGGGTCTTGCCGCCGTGTTCAAAGAACTCTTCCCCATGATCGCTGGTCACCACCAGCAGGGTGTCCTGGTCGAGCCCCAGGTGCTTGAGGCTCTCGACCAAGCGTCCGAGTTGATCATCCACATGACGAATGCCCCCGTCATAGCGCGCGACCAAATTCTGCAGGTCCCTGGGATCCATATCCGGGTGTACGGGGGACACGGGTGCCGTGACCCGGGTGCCGTCGATATCGCCTTCGTAGGTGGGATCGAACTGGGAATGGAATGGCTCGGGGCTGACGTAGGGGTTGTGCACATCGAACAGGTGCAAGAACAGGAAGAAGGGTTGCTCCTTATCGCCGCGCTCTTCCAACCAGCCGATGGCTTGATCCACAACTTTGGACGTGGAATGAATGACGCCGAATAGCTCTGGGTGTTGCGCGTACAAAGCGCGCATGCCATCCGCGTCGTCCGCGTCCCGGGCGGCCATCCAAGCAGGCCCTACCTCCGGGTGACTGTAGAAGTTGTGGCCCAGGCGTTCCCACCGGTTAAATCCCCGGCCAAAACCAAAACGCGCATCCAGGTACTTCCAAGTGAACCAACCCGCGGTGTCATAGCCCGCAGCTTGCAGGCTCTCCGCAAGGAATCTTCCCCGTAGATCCGGTGCAATGGGTTGCCCCTGTCCATCGAGGCGCCGCCAGAGGCGGTCGTCGTCGATCCCATGGGCGCTGATGGGCAAGCCCGTGAACATGGAGATGTGGGCGGGGAGGGTCCATGAGGTGCTGGAAATGCAGCGCTCAAAGCGCACGCCCTCGGCTGCCACCTGGTCCATGACCGGCGTGGTGGCAAAGGGATAGCCCGCGCTGGAAAGATGGTCCGCCCGCAGGGTGTCGATGCTGATCAGCAGCACATGGGGCCGAGCAGGGGGAAGGACCTCTGGGCTGCAGCTCCCCAGTAGGGCGCCGGCGAGGCAAAGGAGGCCAGCCCTGATGGGGTGCTGGCGACCATGGGAGGGAACTGTGGGGGGGCAAGACGGCGGGGCCATAGGAGCAGCCTAGCACCCGGGGATCAGAACCCGGTGCAGACTTTGGCCTCTCCTTGAACCAGTGGGCGAGTTGCGGCCTCCCGGTTTCCTCCCACAACCCCCATGGAGACCCTCCTTCCACCTCGGACCAATCGGGCCCAAGCTCAGCGGTGCCTGTCCCTTGGAATTTTCCCCAGGGACATTGGTGCCTTAGGATGCAGGTACCCTTCGTATATTCCCGCTGGAGTCCTCACGACCGGCTTTGTACTGCGTATGCCTCATGATGAAGTGCCACTCCTCAGCCTTTGTGCTCCTCGCCCTGATCTGCGTTTTCTCGTGTGCAGTCACCAGTGACGTTTCTGAGCTGGATCATCTTGGGCTCGAGAGAGATGTCTTGGCTGTCGCCGCTAGCTATCAGGATTGGGGTGGGCCTGTAGATTTTCAGCTACGTTTTGGTCCGACCCTTTGCATGATTCCGCCATTGGAGCCTCGCTTCAGTGAGAGCGATCCCTCTGGGCCTCACGCAGAGAAGCTCTACTTCATTCATGCCTCGGACGGGGCGAGCTATGCGGGCGTGGATTATTCGAAGTCCAACGAGGGAGGCCATCTTATGCCTGAATCGCACTCCGACCCAGAGGCCCGCTCCCCATCCTTGCCGGATTTTGAGCATGAATGGAGTCAGATCCTCGTGAAGGAGGCCTTTGCGCCCTCGCCCCATGATGGGGAGGAGGCTGAACTGAAGCAGCCCTTCGGTGGCAGTGGGCAATGGAACCATACGGTTCAGCCGGCCGAGCGCGATGGCGAGCAGTATGTGCCGGGTGATTTCGTGGGGCTCTACTTGATGTTGCACACTTCAAAGGAAACGCCTGACACAGACGAGGGCTGGGTCTATGCCACGGTCCAAGCTGACGGTGCCGTGACTGCTTATGGTCAGATTCCCTCTTGTATCGTGTGTCATCGGCGCGCTGGCCCTGATCGAATGTTCGGTTTGCCAGACGTAGATCACGAGCCCTTCATTTTGGACTGATTTGCGTTGGCGGGGCCCCGGCGCAGGGGAGCGGGGTCTTTTGAATAGGCCCGCAGGGGAGCTGGTGAAAGGCCGGACCTGGGGATGCCAGAGAATGGCAGCCGATCGGTTGAGCTGCGCTAGACTGCACCCATGATGAAACAGATCTTTAGGTGGACGCTGGGCCTTCTGGCGGTGCTCCTGGTGGTGCCACTTGCGGAGTGCCAGGGAGCAGAGAATAAGAGCGATCTGCGCGTGCTCTTGGTCAGCCACGATCCGGCCAACGTGCATGTGCCCTTTGCGGACATGGCCAGCGAACGCACAATGGTGCTCTATGCCGAGCGCGCGGAGCTCTTTGAAGCCTTGCTCAAGGAACACTTCAACCATGTCCACATGGTCTACGGTGACAACTACACCGCAGACATGTCGAACGAGGTAGATGTCACCTTGTTCGATTCGAGGCCCAAGCCCCTACGGGCGGCCGAGCGCGCCAAGGATCCGGTGACTGGTGAGATGGACTACCGTCCGGCTGAGTATCTGCCCGCTGACTTTGATCGACCGGCCCTCATGATCGCCGAAAACTCGCCGATGATCGGAGAGCCTCTGGGGCTCAAGCTGGATTGGTTGTGAATGTGTCTCGACTCCTATGCGCACGGGCTGCGCATGAAACACGAACTTTTTCATTCACCGAACAAGGTCCAGTTGACCATCGAGGATTTGCCGACCCCGGACGGATATGCGCAACATCCGAAGGGTAAACAGCTAGGCGAAACGATGCCCATGTGGCGCGTTCAGACCGAAGGCTACAAGGATGGCAAGGGCCAGTTGGTCGGCGTGGTTTCACGGGATGCGGGCTTCTTCGATTCCCCCGATGTGGAGTGGATTTCCGGTGGTGTGAACTCCAAGGGTCCAGAAGCTGTCGCTATCGGGCGTCACGGGAATTTCCTCCATTGGGGCTTTGCGGCCTCGCCCAAGTACATGACGCCCGAGGCCAAGTTGGTGCTGGTGAACGCCCTGCATTACATCGCTAAGTTTGACCGTCAGGCGCCGGTGGCTCGCAAGGTAGCCGGTACCGTGCTGCGCGAATCCGTGCTTGAAAACCTGGGTGGTATCACCGAAGCCGGCTACGCGGAAACGCTCGTTCGCTACGCCGGGTACCGCAAGGATTCAGAGGATCGGAAAATCGCCATCCAGGCCAAGATCGATGGGGGTGAAGAGGTTTCGGACATGGATAAGCAGATGCTCACGTACCCCGCCATGGAAGATCCCGGTCGTTTTGACCGGGTGCGCGGCTACTTTTCGGATGAAGCCTGGAAACTTGTGGATGGTGATCCCAAGGCGATCGAGCAGTACCTGGGAAGCAACCTTCCGTTCATGCACCCCACGGGTGGCTGGTATGAATTGGGTGTGGACCAGGAGTTGAGGAGCTTTACCGTGGGCAACGCAGACCCCGATTTTCTAAGCCGAGCGATCCAAGCGCTCGGGGATCCCGAGAAGTCGGACTTGGCCCAACGCTTGCTCATCCGCTACACGAATCAGGATTTCGGAGAAGCCAGCGAGTGGCAAGCTTGGCTTGCCAAGCATCAGGGCAAACTGTTCTTCTGCGAAACCGCCGGATACAAGTGGCTCGTGAACACGCTGGATGGGGCGGCTAAAACCCCATCCAAACCCGACCTGAAGCCCAGCGCGAAATCCCCTGTGGCCATGGCCTTCAGCGCCGCCCCCGAGGGTGAACACCACCGCTTGACCCTGAGTGTCAAAGTTTTCAAAGGCTGGCACACCTACGACTACGTTCCTGATGACGCGGCCTACATTCCCATGAGGCTTGCCTTGTCTTTACCCGAGGGCGTCGAGCAAATCGGTGATTGGCAGAGACCCGCGTCCCATCCAGACCGGATGGAGCCAAGAGTAAGGGTCTTCGAAGGCGACCTGACTTTCGAGTGCCTCGTGAAGGGCGCGCAGAGTGGTGCGGAAATCGACTGCACCGTGCGCTACCAGGTCTGCGATGCCCGCTTGTGCCATCCACCCACACGCAAAGGCCTGAAGGTCGTGATTCAACCGTGATCCTGCTAGCTCAGGCCTCGGCCTGTACATGACAACAGGGCCCGGCTCCTAGGGAGTCGGGCCCTGTTGTTTACTTCAGGCGAAGTCTGTTGTTTGCCCTCTTGGGCTTGATGCCGCATCCGAATCGCCCGCAGCACGCGCTCGATCGCACTCAGTCACTGTCGGAAGGGTCCGGATTGTTGAGATCGGCGAACTTGGCCGCCATTGTTGGGTTACCCCGTGTCAGCTTCTTGATCGTTACGTCCTGCGCCTTGTCGTTCGCTAGTCGAAGGTTCCGCTCGGTACTTAGCAGGGCAGCCTTCGTCTTCTGTAGGTGGTCGACCGACTTGTCGATCTCATCGATCGCGGTTTGGAATTTCCTGGAGGAGCGTTCGTAGTTTTTCCCGAATGCGGCTTTGAACGTGTCGAGGTTGTCTTCGAAATTCTCGATGTCCATGCTTTGCGTCTTCACACGCGCTAGCTCTGTCTTGTACTTGAGCGAGTTCAGCGCCCCATTCCGTAGCAGCGAGATGATAGGCAGGAAAAACTGCGGTCGCACGACGTACATCTTCGGGTAGCGGTGGGAGACGTCGACGATTCCGGTGTTGTAGAGCTCACTGTCGGACTCAAGCAGGGAAACCAGCACCGCATACTCGCAGTTCTTCTGGGTGCGATCCTTGTCGAGCTCCTTGAGGAAGTCCTCGTTCTTGCGCTTGGTGGCAGTGCAATCGCTCTCGTTCTTCATTTCGAACATGACCGAGATGATCTCAGTTCCATTCTCATCCTCGTCACGGAAGATGTAGTCGCCCTTGCTGCCAGCCCGCGCATCGTTGTCCTTCTCGAAGTATGCCCTCGGAAATGCCGTCGATCGAATGCGGGTGAACTCGGTCTCGCAGTGCAGTTCGAGAGTTTCGCCAACCATCTTGGTCGACAAGCGAGCCTTCATGTCCTTGATGCGCCCAATTTCGTCATCGCGATCCTTGATCTGCGTTTCGTACTTGTCCTTGAGCGACTTCTCGGAGTTTTCCTTTTCCAGCTGTGATAGCTTAAGGCCACTCTTCAATTGATCGCGCTCTTTCTCGATCACATTGATCGCCTCGGTGATCGCGAGCTTCTGGGCGACCTCGCTCGCACCGAGTTTGGCCTTTAGGTCTTGGATCTCCATATCCTTCGTAGCGGCGGCGGCCTGCAGTTGGTTCGCGAGCGTCGCACCGGCTAGCTCGGCAGCGGCTTCGAGCTTGGCATTGAGACTCTGGATCTCGGCGTTCTGGGCTGCGGCAGCAGCCTGCGAATCGCTGGTGACCTTGGTCGTAGCGAGCTCGATGGCATTCAGCTTGTCCTTCTCGGCCATCTCAAGTCGCTCATGCAAATCCTTCTGGAACTCGTCGTCGCGAACCTGCTTCAGGATGTCCGCGTAGCCGGCTTCGTTCATCTCGAATGCTTTCTTGCAGTGCGGGCAGTTGATCTCGTGCATGACTCATTACCTTCTGGACTTGCCAGGGTCTCGGGCACCGTTCCCACGGTATCGAGGGCTGCTATCCGGTATACGAGTTGACGCTTTCGAGTATAAGCCGCCCAAAGGGCGTCCGCCAGCCCCTGCACCCTTCTCCCAGTCTCTCGGCGCCTGCACTTGCTTGCTCCGGCTACTTGCGGGCTGCAGGTTGCCCATTTCAAGGCCCGCAGTCCTCCGATGGCGGCCACTTCTCCGAGACCGAATTCGCTTGTCCATCACCGACCTCAGCGTCCCCGCGTTTCCGATTCGATCCACACGCCCGGAGTCCGATCCTCACCGAGCAGTGCCGTCCGCCTGGGCGGTTCCCGCGCGGACACTCTCAGGTGAAGTGCCAACCAGCTTGGTGTAAAGCGCTGGGTCGGTAGCTCCTTCAGTTCCGAAGACCAAAACCCGTGAAGTACCGTCGAGCGCTAACTTCGTAGCAAGACTTGGAGTGCCACTGGCCCGTTCTAGTGCCGCGATGACACAAGCTGCCGATTCGCCTGCAACGATAGCTGTGTCGCCAGCATGGGGGAAGGCAAGCGTACCCATAGCAGCTACCGCCATGGCATCGTCTACCACCATAAAATCGCGTACCCCTAGCCGCAATATTTCCCAAGCCAGCTGGGATGGCTCACCGCATGAGAGTCCGGCCATCACGGTTTCGATGTCACCCGCCAGGCCGGTACGCAAGCCAGCCGCGGCACTTTCCATTAAGCAGGCAGCGTTACTGGGCTCTGCGACGATCAGCTTTGGACGGTCGGCGCCGTAATGCCACCAGAGGGAAGCACAGACCGCGGCGGCCACGCCACCCACGCCGCCTGGCACCACCACATGTGTAGGCGCTTGAGGCAACTGCGCCAACGCTTCGCTACACATCAGGCAGTAGCCATGCATAACGTCGCGGGGGATCTGGAGATAGCCGTCCCATGAGGTATCCGACACGACCGTCCAGCCGGACGCTTGTGCGTCCTCAGCCGCGCGGCGCACTGTATCGTCGTAGTGGCCAGGATGAACAATGACGTGCGCGCCGTAGCTAGCGATTGCACTGATGCGTCCCTGACTCACCGTTTGGTGTACATAAACAACGCAGCCGCAACCAAACCGCTGTGCGCCCCATGCGACGGAACGCCCGTGGTTGCCGTCCGTGGCACAAGTGACAGTGAAGCGCTGGGTGACCTCGGCATAAGCGCCGCTGAGTAGATCTGCAGCTGACACCTCGGAATTGGTTTCAGCGCTTACGAATTTGGCCAATGCGCGACCGACCGCATAAGCACCACCGAGTGCTTTGAAACTGCCCAAGCCGAAGCGTCCACCTTCATCCTTGTAGTGCAGTTCCGCGATGCCGAGGGTCTTGGCGAGCCCGCCGAGGGCCACTAACGGTGTCTGCGCATACCCCCGCCAAGAAGTGATCTCTTCAGCAGCTAATTGCGCCTCGTCGGAGGACATGACCACGGTCAATGAATCCGGGTAGGGGGACGCGCCCACGTCCGCCGAATTGGCAACATGGATGGTCCCCGCCGATAGACGCTGATGTGCAATATTCATGGTGGCCTGCAGACGATGAGCTACGCGCTAGGCACGGGCCCGTTGATGCCTTGGTGGAGTGCACGCCTACGTCTCAAGACGCTTCATCGGGAGAAGACTGCTGTGCGCTATTGCAGGAACCTGACTTAACGTGGCAATACCCGAGTACGAGTCCAGAAAATGCAATGAAAGGTCCGACCTCCAAACTTACTCCACCCTGTGATGGTAGCACCACCAAGGCGATGGAAACGTAGAGCGTAGCGACCAGGAGAAAGCCGAGGCACGCAAACTTAGGGATGGAAGCCAAACCTAGGGAGTTCAGCAAGCTAAGCAATACGCCAATTGCTCCCAATACCACCACCAACCAGATCGGCAACTTGACGAGAAATGTCAAAGAAGCGCTCATTCCATTGCCCATGTGACCGTTGATCGAGAACCAATCCAACGGAATTGAAAGGAGCAATGCGAGTATCGAACTGACTGCTAAGACTACCTGATTACCTTTCTTCATTAGGATTCCTCATCTTCTGTGCGTGCCACGATTTACTGAAACAGACCTGGAGTCTAAGCCCTCCAGAGGGCTTCTGCCACCTTAGGTGTCCTTATTTCGCGCGAGTACTGCCCTGCGAAGGGCGCGCGCTGCTTGGATGGCGAGAAACCGATCTCCATCGGGGTTTAGGTGGACGCCGTCGCGGGTCAGGATGGAATGCTCTTGGTTCTTTGGATTGAAGAGCCGGAGGTGCTGGCGGAATGCTTTGCTGAGGTCGCAGAGGGTTGCGCCTTTCTCTCGGGCCACGCGACGGGATAGGTCGGAGAACTGATCCAGCATGGTGTCGAGGCCGTTTGAACCGTGGGCCTTCTCTCCAATTATGCCGGGGGTCGTGAGGACCACGGTGATTCCCGCATCTTGGAGTCGCCCGATCAGTTCCCGTAGGCCGTTCTCGAAATCCTCGGGGGGTGTGCCGGCGCCACTTGTCGAGTGCCATACATCGTTGATCCCGATGTAGATGAACACAAGGGTCGCTTGCTTGTCCATCACGTCCGCTTCGAAACGCTTGAGAAGGTCGGGCACCTTGTGCCCACTGATGCCCGCGGGGATGATTTGTACATCGGGACGAACTTTGGAGAGGCTTTTGCGGATCAGGTCCACGAACCCGCCGTCATTGTTTCCGGCCTGGGTGATGGAGTCCCCCAGGAAGGCGATCTTTTCATCGGCTTGCAGCACTTTGGCCAGCAGCTCAGCCGTAGCCGCTTGGATCTGGGCGGGGTTTCGTCGAGCAGCAAAGAGTTCTTCTAGGCATCCTTCGGGACCATAGGCCCGATCCCAAGAGTTGTGTCCCACCCCAGGAAGCTCAGTGAATTGAACAGGGATGTCCAATGCGCGCAATGCCTTGACCATTGCCTGGGAACGAGCCACAGGGACTCGCTCGTCAGCGGTTCCGTGCCAAACCAGCACTGGCAGACCCGCCAGTCGGTGCGCTGTCCGCTGGTCTCCGCCGCCACAGATGGGCGCGACCGCGGTGAATACGTCCGGCCGTCGCAGGGCCAAGTCCCAAGCGCCTGCACCGCCCATGGATAAGCCTGTGAGGGCCATGCGATTCAGGTCGATCGGGTGCTTGCGGATGACTTTCGCCAGGCTGGCAAGTGCGCCTTTCATGGCCTGGGTGGGTTCGGTGTCTTGGACGAACTGGGCGGAAGACAAGCTGTTCAGATTGGCCCATGAGTCATCCTCTGGGCATTGGGGGGCCAGCACGAAGGCGCCATACCGTCGCGCTAATTCCGGCTGGGCCATTCGCGCAGGGAAGTGTGCCTTTTGAATTTCATTGTCCGTCCCCCGTTCCCCGATCCCGTGTAGGAAGAGCACGAGGGGGTAGGTCTTGCCCTCAACGATTTCCAATGGTGGGAGGAGCAGGTAGGGGTAGGTCCGACCCTGGACCTGAACCTCGCCCTTTAAATAGGTTGGCATCGTCGGGGAATGGAGAGGTGCCTGGAAGGTGAAGGCAAGTGCAACGCAGGTGGCGAAGAAGGGAATCATAGGATGATGACTCTACTCTCTTTTTTTTCCATGGGGACTGGGATTGCTTTTAGGTCGCTTCCCCTGGTCTGCCTACAACCCGGTCTTCCTATGCCGCCTCTTCGGTTGCACAAAGCCCCTTGAGAGACTTCCAGGGGGGAAGGCGCCTGCTGGGCCCCATACCCCACTGGGCTGAGTTCTACAATATGCGCCTATGGCTAACATGGAAAACCTGAGGGGGTGGACCCGATGAGCGACGCTCTTCCCTTGATTGCCCTGACCGTGGGAGACCCCGCGGGCATTGGGCCGGAAATTGTGCTGGAGGCGTTGCAAGACAATGCCCTCGCACGGCGCGTCCGTTTGTTGGTGATCGGACCTGCGGCTTTGCGCCCCGCTGCTTTGCCGAACTCGGGCGTGGATGACCGCCCCGGACACCGCTGGTTGGAAACCCCTGGGCCTGATTCCTGGACCATGGGGGAGGCGCAAGAGTCCTGCGGCGCCGCAGCTTTAGCCGCCCTGCGCGAAGGAGTCCGTTTGGCCCGCGCTCACCAAGTGGCTGCCCTGGTCACTGCTCCCGCGTGTAAGGAAGCGCTGCACCTCGCTGGCGAAAAGATCGAAGGTCAGACCGAATTACTGGCGCGCTTGGACGAGACCTCGCGCTATGAGATGATTGGTCTTTCTGGGAAACTGCGGGTGATGCTCTTGACGCGCCACCTGCCCTTGAGCGAAGCCATTGCGAGCATCACCACCAAGCGCGTTGTGCAACATCTTGAGTTGTTCGACGAAGCCTTGCGTGGGATCGGGATCGAGCACCCCCGCATTGCTCTCGCGGGCCTCAATCCCCACGCCGGGGAAGGGGGAATCTTGGGCAGGGAAGAACAGGAGATCCTCGAGCCAGGGGTGCAACGTGCCCGGGCTGCGGGCATCGATGTGCTCGGACCCCGCTCTCCGGATACGGTTTTCCTTGAAGCCTCCGAGGGTGACTACGATGGGGTCTTGGCCCTTTACCACGACCAGGCGTTCATTCCGCTCAAGCTGCTTTCCCATGGAACGGGGGTGACCTGGATCGCGGGCCTCTCGTTCTTGCGCCTCTCCCCGGTGCATGGCACAGCCTTCGACATCGCAGGCAAGGGCGTCGCGGACGCCAGCAACCTTCTGGCGGCGATTGGAACCGCAGCGGATTGGTGCGACCGGCCCGAGGGCGGCCGACCCCTCTTGGCACAATCCCGCTTGGGTTGTCCGACCCAAGGAGGGTGAGGTACTCGGGGCGGAGATTCGGAACCGCTAGGGAGCCCCAGGGGCTGGTCCTGGGGCCTTGTGTGGGTGGCATGCTGGCCTCCGACCCCTCTCTTGGGGCACCAGGCGCTACAGATTCAAGCAATCGCGGGTAGACTTCCGAAAGGTCCTACGGACGGCAGGCCTTTCCCCATCGGGTTTTCCCCTGCCTCTGGACCTCTCCCAGGCCTTCATCATGATCCAACGCAAAAAGAAGATTGTCCTCTACCAGCCCAAGCAGGTGGACGAAAGCCTCGGCCTCGAGTCCAGCAAGGACATGTTGCCCCTGGAGATGCTGACCATCGCGGCCTTTCCCGATCAGGATGGCTACGAGGTGGTGATCATCGATGGTTCTCTTTACGCCGGTGAGGATGGTCACAATGCATTCATCGATGCCAGTGAGGGTGCCATGTTGGTGGCCACCACGGGGATCCTTGGGTACATGGTCAATGACGGTTGGCTGGCCATGAACAAACTCAAGGCCCGTTACCCAAGTCTGCCCGCGGTGATCGGTGGTTGGTTTGCCAGCGTGCGCCCGGACTTGCAGTTGGAAACGGGCTTGTACGAAGCGGTGATCATGTCCCAGGGAGAATTGACTTTCCGGGATGTGGTGCACGCCATCGATGCGGGGGAGCCCCTCGATAACGTGGCGGGACTTTCGATCCTGCGCGACGGTCAAGTGATCAAGACCCCCCCGCGTCCCGTGGTGGGTTGGGACCAGATCGCGCAAATGCCCTGGCACCTGTTGGACATCGAGCCCTATCGCCAGCATCAGGCCCGCGCGGACAGCGCCCGGGATGTGCTGCGCCTGCCCACGCCCCCTTGGATTGGCTACGGCAAGCCCTACTTTGGCATCACTTACTTTGGCAGTTACGGCTGTCCCGAGCCCTGCACCTTCTGCTGCTCGCCCTTGGTCACCGACCGCCGCTGGAAAGCTGTTCCGGCAGAGCGCATGCTCGATGACATCCAGAACATTTATGAGCGCTGGGGCTTTGATTCGATTCGGTTCCACGACGCGAACTTTGGCGTCCAGGAAAAGCGCACCAACGCCTTTGCCAAGGGGCTGATCGATCGCAACATCAAGATCGGTTGGAATGCTTTTATCGAAACCCATTCCATTCTGAGTTACTCAGAAGAGACCCTCGACTTGATGGCAGAGTCCGGCATGTATGTGGCGGAAATCGGCGCTGAAACCGGCACCGATGCCATGATGAAGGACATCGGCAAGCCTATCCACGGGGACGACAACATCGAAGCCGCCGTCAAGATGGATCGCCGTGGTATTCAGGGCTCGATCACTTACATCATTGGCTTCCCTGGCGAGAGCGAAGCGTCCATGATGGCGACCATCGACCAGTGCCGCCGCTTGCACATGGCTGCGCCCCATGCGCGCCCGAATGTCTGGCCGTTCCGCCCGATACCCGGCACGGTCATGTGGGATCAGGCGATTGAGCTGGGCTATGAAGGCCCCACGACGATTCCAGAGTGGGGATCCATTGGCGAATACCACCTAGAAGAAACCTGGCCCGGCAACATTCCTCCCAGTGTCACCGAAGCGCGCATGATGTATCAGCACTATGCGACCCTGAACTGGGGCCTGGCTCGCGGACGCCGGCGCGGGTTCTGGGAGCAACGCGCAGAAAATCGCCTTGCGGACGGCAGTTTCGTGCATGGCCAGTTCGAAAGCAAAGTCTTTGGTGCCTACAACAAGCTGCGCCGCAAGATCCTGCGTCCCGATGACCTGCCCCGTTCCTGGGTGGACCCGGGACACAAGACAGGGACCGCGGGGAACAAGCGTTCCGCCGCGACGAAGGCGATGACCGATACGACGAAGAGTTGAGGTCTGCGCGGAGTGCTATGCCCAGTGGGAAACATTGGGACCTGGCCCTAGGCCCCCGCTAACTGCTCCAGGATTGCCAGGGCGCTGGCGTCGTTGAGGGGGCGGTTGGAAGTGGTCAGGAGTTCTCGACCGATGACATTGCAGCCCAGGTGGCTGAGCATGAGCCTTAGGGCGACGAGGAGTTTCGAACCTCCGCCCCCTGAGTGGGTCGCGATGGCCGCTTGTTTGGTGTTGAACACTTCGCGGAAGTCGTCGCAGCCCACCGACAACCAGGCGATGGCATTGGTCAAGCTGGGGGGGATGGAGCCGTTGTATTCGGGGGCGCAGATCAAGAACGCGTTGGCTTCGAGGAAGAGCTTGGCGAGCGGCCCCAGGGCCGGGGGCATGCCCTCTGCTTGGGCTTGGGGCGTGTAGAGCGGCAAGTCGAGCTCTGTCAGGTCAAGGAGTTGGGTGCGCTCGATGGTAGGAGCCGCTAGGGATGCGAGGTGCTGTGCCAGGTCGAGGTTTTTGCCGTTGCTGGCAGTGATGATGAGAAGCATGAGAAGGGAAAGAGTTGGGTGAATGACCAGGGTGCTGCGGGTGTTCAATCAAGAGGTGCGCTTGGCTGAGTCTTGGGAAAAGGTTGCGTGCTCATTTCAATCATTCAAAGGCAATAGGAAGCATCGCCTGAATCAGACAGTCACTCGCTGAAAGTCGAGGGCGAAGCCACCGCGTACAAAAACAACGCCCACATCGCCACTGGTCACTTCGCCTGCAGTCTTGCCTACAACTGGTAGCTCTTCCCGGCGACCCTCTTCGTCGAGGAAGGTAATGTAATAGGAGGTCCTTGCCATTGAATTGCCACCGCCTTGGAGTTCGGTGCGTTCATCGAGGACTCCCACGACCCGCCGTTCGAGGGGCGCTGTCTGGTAGCCACTCACGGTGCTCGTGGCCTTCGATGCGGTTCGGATGAAGATCCCGACCATGACCACCCCAAGCAAGGGGGCGAGTCCAATGAGTTTCATGGCTCCGGGGAGGATGTATGTGAAGCCGGCTGCGACGGCTAGAAACACCAGGCCAACAAAGATGCTCATGGCCGTACCTATGCCTGCGATTGCCCTAAAGGCGGAAAAGGACGGTGGGGTAGGGGGCACACGTTGTTGCAGGGCTGCGAATTCTGGTGCTTCGCGCACCAGGGGCAGCTCCCGTTGAATGCGGTCGGACAGGCTGTCGTATTCAGTAGTAGGACTCTCCTGTCGTGGCATCTCGTGGCCGCAGAATTCGCAAGTGGCTCGCCTTGCGTGCGATGCCGCAGCGCCACAGTTGGAGCAGATTTGGTTGGTCATGGGTAGGATCTCGGTTTGGATCCTGAATGGGGTTTACGCATTCTTGCCGCAGCACTTTTTGAATTTCTTGCCGCTGCCGCAGAAGCAAGGATCGTTGCGACCGGTTTTCGCTGTCTTGTGAACCACGGTTTCCTGCTTGGGTCCCCCGTGATGGTGGGGGTTGCTGCCGGTTTTTACGGTCTCGAGAAACTCAGCCCGGGTGGACTCGATGGCCGCGCGGATTTCAAAGGCATGGGAGAGCACGTGTTCTTCGGCCAAGTGATCCACCAAAGCATGCAGCAAGGGGGGCACATCGTCCGCCACGGGATCCTTGCGCTTGAGGCGCGCGGGCATGCTGTGTCCGAGGGCCGCGTGCATGTCTTGGCCATCAAGCTCATGGGGCGCCTTGCCGATCTCGTCGTAGCAAACCGCCAAGAAGGCCGAGGCGATGCGGCGCTGGTCCTCCCGTGAACTCTTGAGTTTGGAAGAGTGCTCCGAATCAAAGAACGACGCTAGGGTCAGGGTGATTTGCTTCTTGCTCATGAGGGGAGTCTAGCTTTTTTGAGCCAGGGGTGAAACTGGAGGGCCACAGATCCGTTCTTGGGTTATGGATAACGTGGGAAGAAAATGGTGGAGCTGGAGCCTTGGCCTCTTGATGGTCCTTGGGTGTTTGCCGGGGGCTGGGGCCCAGAGTGGTGGGCAGGATGGACTCAGCAAGAGGGAACTACGCGCCCAATTCGAGGATGCCAAGAGTCAACTTTCCGCTCCGCGACCCGCCGGTCGGGCCAGTGCCGTGCGTAAGTTGAAGAAACTGGACACGTGCGAAGCTTGGGAGCTGATTTTTGCGGTCTTGGACGATGGCCAAGCCGAGGCGGCAGATGCTGCCCAGTTGGCACTTCGGGACTGTGATGAAAAGCGCGTGCTGGAAAAGTGGGCGGGGCGCGAGGGGTTGCGTTCCAAGGCACTCGGCCGCCGTTGGCGGATCGCGGAAATCACCGGTTGGATGGCGGGGCCGTTCGAGGCCCGGCAGTTGTCCGGATGGTTGCGGGGCGCGGATGACGAAACCACCCGGCTGCTTTTGCGCTCGGTGGAACGCTTGGCCCAGCGCGACTGCATCGTGGGCGGGAGGGATCAGCTCGTCAACCGGCTCGCTTCCCTGGCGCGCTCATCCCGTGCCTCGGGAGCGGTGAACGCGAGTGCCTTGATGGCCCTGGCCCAGGTGGACGGGATGCGCTTGGCTTCCTTGGCCTTGCCTGCCACCGCTTCCAAGAAACCCAAGTTACGGGTGGGGGGGTTGTTGGCCCTTGAAGAGTGGGCGTCCCAAAATCAGTCCCTTGAGGGGAAGGGGCCCGAGGTGGGCGTCTCTCAGTTAGAGGAGGGCTGTCGGCGTTTGGCCAAGGACAAAAATGTGCTCGTGCGACGTGCGCTCTATTCCGTGCTGAAACGGGTTCCACGGCGCAGCTCGGTTGAGCTGCTTGTGGACGCGCTCTCCCAGGAGGAAGCCATTCGTCTGCGAGAGGAAGTGAGTCATGCCCTGCAGCAGCTCTCGGGCTTGCGCTATCGCGGGGACCCGAGGCCATGGCGGGCGTGGCTCAAGGAACTCAAACCCGGGCCTTTGCCCGTGCCCGTAAGCAGTGGCCCCGTCCCAAAGGCAGAGGGTCGCAGCGCCGCGTCGGGCGGCGAACGCTTGCCCTTGAACAGCAATCGAGTGGCTCTGCTGATTGACCTGTCAGGTTCCGTGCAACAGAAACTCAAGACCGGTAACACTCGCAAGGAGGTATTGGATGGTTACATCGAGAACACTCTCCGCCGCCTACCCGTGGGAACTCTGTTCCAATTGGTGCCCTATGCGGCCAAGCCCCACCCTTGGCCGGACGAGCCCAGGCTCGCGGACCGGCGCATGGGGCAACGGGCTCAAGAGTACTACGATGGCTTGCATCTGGCGGGACCGGGGGATCTGTGGGAGACCCTGGAGTTGACCCTTGCGGGGGGAGAACTCGACAGTGTTTTGATCCTCTCCGATGGGGCACCCACGGGAGGGTTTCATTGGGATTTGGGATTGTTTGTGCAGCTGACTCTCGAGCGCGTGCGCTTTGCCCCGGTTAGTTTTGATCTGGTGCTGGTCGATGCGGGCAAGCGAATCACCGGGCACTGGCAGGGCTTGGTGGATGGGACGGGCGGGACCATGACCTCGGTTCGATTGGCAGCAGCCAAGCAAGACAAGAAGAAGGGGCGGCGCACCAAGAGGTAGCCGGGGAGGCCTTGGATATATGGCAAGCTGTTCGTCGAATGAGCATGACCCCTAATGATTGGCGCGAGCGCTACGTAACCACCAACACCCCTTGGGACTTGGGGCAAGCCCATCCCGAGTTGCAGGCTCGGATTGACGCGGGCCAGTTAGCTCCACCAAGAGAAGGGGCGAAGGCCCTTGTCCCAGGTTGCGGTCATGGGCACGACGCCTTGGCGCTTTCTGCCGCGGGTTGGTGCGTCACGGGTTTGGATTGCGTGGAGTTGGTGACTGCAGCGGGAGGACTTGGTGCTGGACTGCGGGAGGCTTTGGCCGAGGGTGGAGGAGGCCTTGAGATTTGCGATGCCCTGGGTTTCAAGGGCCAGCAAGAATTCGATCTTGTGTTCGAGCACACTTTTTTCTGCGCCATCGAACCTGAGTCCCGTCCTGCTTGGGGAACCACGGTGCAGGGTGCTCTGGCCCCTGGGGGCCAACTTGCGGTGCTGCTGTTTCCCGGGGACAAGCCAGTCGAAGAGGGCGGACCGCCCCATCGCTACGGGGTGCCGGACATGCAAGAAGTTCTGGGCCCGGAGTTCGGGCTAACGGTGGATGAGGTCGTCTCCAAGGCTGTCTCCAAGCGCAGTTGGCAGGAGCGTTGGGTTGTGTTTTCCCGCAGCGCAAAGCTCGGGTCCACGTCCTAGGACTTGGGCCGGGTGTAGAGGCGGTACTGGAAGCGTCCACGGCTCCGGGTGAACCCCGGCAAGTATTCGAGCAGTCGTAAAACGGACCCCACGCCGCGCAGCAAGCGGCCCACGCGGGGGCCAAAGTTGCGCGTTCTGAATTCCATTTCTTCCGCCGGTGGAGTCGCTTGCAATCCGAGCTGCCCTGCGGGCACGAAGCCGACGGCCAACGCCATGGCTTTTACCTCAGCCGGGGCAAGGGCTTCAAAAGGGCCAATGTTGGGGTCCGGCGAGAGCACATACTCGACCCCGCCCGGCCCCTGTCCCCGGGAACGCAGGCCTTCGGTCCAATTGTGGTAGGAGCTCTTGGAGACAAAACCAACCAGCAGTCGCCCGCCTGGTTTGAGGCAACGGAACATCTGGGCCATCAGGTCTCTTCTTTCTGCGCCTCGCAAGCCTTCCATGCGGAAGAAACAGGTGAGGGTGTCGAAGTGTTCTTCGGGGGGCGCAAGATCTTGGCCCGGCGAGTTCAAGATGTATTGCTCTGCCGGGGGTTTGACCCGGCGGGCGCACCAGGAGGCGACTTCTTCAGAACGCTCAAGAACCGACCACTCGACCCTTCCGTTCTTGCGTCCGAGGCGGTCCGTGAGAATGCCCGTGCAAGGCAGTACATCGAGCCATTGGTCTGCTTCGAGCCTGCCCTCGATGGCGGGCAATAGGGTTTCCACAGCTTGATCCAAGGCGCGCACTTCCCAGGCCCTGGGTTTGTTGTGACGCAAACCGTTCAACACACGGGCGCGCTGGTAGATCGTCAACAGCTCGGGGTCCCAGTCCGTTGGGTCTGCGCTGGAGGGGATCGGTTTGCCCGCATAGTGGTTGTAGTGCGCCACCTGCTTGAGGGGCCTGCGCTTGGGTCCTTTCTTGGGCACGGACTTGGGATAACCAAGAGCCAAGACCGCAACCACCCAGCGGTCCGGGGGCAGGCCGACCTTGGCCCCAAGCAAGCGGCCATCGCCTACCTGGGTGATCCAGAAACTGCCGAGGCCCAAGACCCCTGCGGCCAGGCTCATGTTCTCGATCAGGGCCGCGGCGGATTGCACGTTGGCATAGTTCTCTTCGCTGAAGCCTCTGCCGTAGGCAACCACGATGTTCACCGGTGCATTGCCCAGTTGGCTCGACACTTGGGCTAGGTCCAAGTTGATTTTTGGGTCATCCACCACCACCAAATCCCACATCTGGTAGTTGCATGAGCTGGGGGCCCAAATGCCCGCGTGCAACACTTGGTTGATCAACTCCCGAGGTACCGGGTCGGGCTTGAAGCGGCGGATCGAGCGGCGGCTGTAAACGGCCTGCCAAAAGTCCATGCTGGGCGGGTTCGCTAGGGGCGCCTGGTTCCCGTCGTCGAGGGTGCCAGCATTGGCCGACTGAGCCTCTGCCTCGGCTGGAATGCCGGAGCTCTCAGGGTCTACTTGTTCGTTGGGAGGCGTCATCGGGGATCAGGTCCCCCCAGCATCGCCTTGGGGAGGTCCGAAAGGAAGGATCCCCTGGCAGGACCTCGATTGATAGGCTCTTTTGCTCAGGTTCTCTTTTTCCAGACCCCCTAAGCGCCTATGCCTCACTCAAACCGTTCCCGCCGATCACATTCTTGGATTTTGGCTTTGTTGGTGGCTCTGATTGGTGCACAGGTGAGCTTTGCCCAGGACTCTCCAGCGGGCGCTGGCCTCAAGAGTCCGGCGGAACATCTGGGCCGTCCGGTGGGCACGGACTTTGAATTGGCGGATTGGGATCAGACCCGCTCGTTCCATCAGCAGCTGGCGGAGCACAGTTCCCATGTGTTGTTGAGCAAGCTTGGGACCACCGCCGAAGGCCGGGACTTTTTGGAGATCGTGATCTCCAGCGAGGAGAATCTCGCGCGCCTCGATGAGATCCGCAACCTCAACCATATTCTCGCGGATCCACGGGGTTGGAATGCCGAGACCCACCGCAAGGCGGTGGAGAACGCGCCGGTGACCTTGGCCGTGTCGTGCTCCATGCACTCCACCGAGGTGGCGGGCACGGAATTCGGCATGCAGTTCGCCTGGTTGCTTGCGACCAGCGAAGAAGAACCTTGGAAGAGCGCTCGGGACAAGTGCGTGGTGGTGCTTTTTCCGACCCTCAATCCTGACGGGCTTGACACGGTGGTGGACTGGTACCGGCGCTGCGTGGGCACTGAGTTCGAGAGTTCGTCCCTTCTGCGTCTGTATCAGTTGTATAGCGGTCATGACAACAACCGGGATTGGTTCATGCTGACCCAGCCGGAGACGAAGATCGTGACCCGCGAGTTGTACAAGCGGTGGTTCCCCCAGGTGTACTGGGACGTGCACCAGCAGGGTTCGACTCGCGAGCGCTTTTTTGTGCCGCCCTTTCGCGACCCCCTCAATCCAAACCTCGACGCGGGAATCATCACGGGCATCGACCTCTTGGGCACGCGCACCCTGTTCGATATGACCGCCAAGGGGCTGACGGGGATTTCCACCGGGGTGAGTTATGACATGTGGTGGAACGGGGGCAACCGCAATGTGCCCGTGCGGCACAACGTGGTGGGGCTCTTGACCGAGGCTGCTTCTTGTAATTTAGCCTCGCCGATTTTCCTTCCACGTGATCAGCTGCGCGCACCCCGCGGCTTGGGGGGCTATGTGCCCTCGAATCGTTTTCCGGCTCCTTGGCCCGGTGGTTGGTGGCGACTGGGAGACATCATTCGCTACGAGATGGCCTTTGGTGAGAGCCTCTTGGGCAGTTTGAGCCGTGAACCGCAGGTTTGGCGTGGGGGTCAGCTGGCGGCGTCTTTGCGCACGGTGGAGGAGGGCGCGGGTGAAGGGGTCCGGGGCTGGATTCTTCCCCAGGACACTCCTGATCCGGACGCAGCCCTACGGCTGGTGCGCATCCTGCTGGACTCGGGTTTGGAAGTGCATCGCACCACTGAACCGTTTACAGCCAGCGGGCGAGTGTTTCCTCCGGGGACCTTGCTGGCCCGTCGGGACCAACCCTATGGGGCGCACTTGCAAGACCTGATGCAGGTGCAGCGATATCCCGAGGGAGATCCGCCCTACGACGTGGCGGGTTGGACCTTGCCCCTGTTGTTGGGTGTGCGCCGGGTGGAATTTTTTGAGGCTGCGCCGGACAGCTTGGAACTGGTGCGGACCCAAGTGGAGGCTGCTGGTGCCTTCAGCGGTGACCCGCGCCTTGCGGGGATTCCGCGGGGTTGGATGTCGAGCGCGCATAGCTTGAGCTGGAGTCACTTGGCCGCGCAACTGAAAGCGGGTGAGACGGTTTCGTTCTTGGGTGCTGGGGATCGCGCCGGACTGATGGTGCCGGGATCCCAAGCGGCCAACGCGGATGAAGACCCTTTGGTGCTCAGGGATCTGCCGCGCATTGGACTGTATGCCCCATGGAGTGGTTTCATGCCCGAGGGTTGGATGCGCTGGCTGCTGGACACCTGGGCCATTCCCTATGTGACCGTGCGCAACGAGGATTTGCGCGGGGGACGGGTGTCCGAAATGGTGGATGTACTCCTGTTGCCCGGCAACCGAGCGGGGCAAATGGATGCGGGGCGCGCCGAAGGCACGGTGATGGAACGCTATGCCGGCGGACTGGATCCCGAGGGCGCGGTGGCGGTGGAGGAATTCGTGCGCGGGGGTGGAGCCTTGGTTGCCTGCGGAGCCTCTTCAGCCTGGGCCCGGGATTTGTTGGCCTTGCCCTTGGTGGATGTGACCCAGGAAGAGGGCGACTTCTCCTGCCCCGGCAGCATCCTGCGCGCTGTTCCCAATGACAGTTTTTGGACCGCGGGTCTCGAACCGAGCCAAGCGGTGTTCTTCTCCTCTAGCGCGGCGTTCCGGTTGATGACCGGAGAAGAGCGCGAGGCCGCTCGGATTCCCGAGGCCCGGCAGCTTGAAATGCCCCTTTCCTATGCGCCTCGCCGGACCCTGCTGTCCGGTTGGGTAGAGAACCCCGGGGTGATCGCTGGCCGTGGTGCTTGGGTTACCGCGCCCTATGGGAAGGGCCGAGTGCACCTGTTTGGTTTCCAGCCCCAGTACCGGGGTTGGTCCCAACAGGCTTCCGGCATGTTGATGCGGGCATTGTTTTTGAACGGAGCCCATTGATGGGATTTATGTCGAGGTCCCTTGGCCTCTCCGTTCTATTGGCCTTGGCAGCTTGCACCCAGGACGAGTCCCGTTGGGCGCGACCACCCATGCCCACTCCGCCGCCGGAAGGCCTGCGGGTCCTGGAACGGTTGGACCGGAACACGGGCAATGTGGTGCGGCGCTGGAGCATTCGCTATGCCTCCAATGGACAGGCGTTCCTGGACGGGCCCGAGTTGCTCTATTGGCCGGACGGGGCCTTGCGTGCGGAGCGAAACTGGGTGGATGGGGAGGCCACGGGGCTTTGGAAATCCTTCTATGCAAACGGCATTCTGGAAATGCGGGTGTCCCACGTGGATTATCCCGCCAGCATGGTTTTCTTCCATCCAGACGGCACGGTCAGCGCCCAAGGCCTGGCGTCCAAGGGAGTCAAGAACGGGGATTGGGCCCACTTTCATTCCGATGGTAGCCTTTCCCATCAAGGTGCCTATGTGCGCGGCATGAAGCAGGGGACTTGGACCTATTATCATCCTGGAGGCGGCCTTGCCAAGCGAGGCAACTACCTGGACGCACATGCCACGGGTGATTGGCGCCGGTGGGAGAATGAGCCCGCCACCTGGGCCGACGCTTGGTGGCCGGAAGATTTCAAGGCCGATGCCCCCGCCTCCAAGAGCATAAGTTCACCCAAGTGATGACCCAATCCAACCTTCCGACCATCCGGCGCGACTACCTGATCCTCGCCCTCGTTGCGGCAGCGACCCTCCTGTGGGAGGTGCTGGTCACGCGCATCTGCGCCCTGCGCCTGGCCTTTCACTATGGCTTCTTGATCGTCTCTAACGGTCTTTTGGGCCTGGGGGCTGCGGGCTCCCTGCTGTTTGCCATACGCGACCGAATCAAAGGGCGCGAGGAATTATGGTTGCGTCGGTTCCTCTGGTTGGCGGCAATTTCCATGCCCCTGTCCTATTTGTGGATGGTGCGTTTTCCGATTGACCCGGACGTGCGCTTCGGGGACTTGAGCGCGGCCCTGCCGTTTCTGTTCTACAACTTGGGCGCAGCGGTTCCATTTGCCACGGGCGGCTTGGTGATCGGGCTTTTGCTGGCCCGTCATGCTGAGCGCATTCACCGGGCCTATTGCGCGGATCTTCTGGGGGCCGCAGCGGGAGCATTGAGTTGTCCCCTGTTGTTGTGGGGCTTCGGAGCTGGAGGGGCGGGGTGTGTCGCCTCCGCGCTCCTGTTTGGCGCCGTGTTAGTGGCTTATGAACCCCATGCCTACACCAAGTTCCTACGGGGGCTAGGGGCAGCGGCTATGGTCGGTTGCCTAGCCTTTGTGCTGGTGAGTCCCAGCGCAGAAAGTTGGCTGCCGATTCCTTCCTCAAACGAGATCCGCCTAGCCCGGGGCCAAGAGGTTCGGCTTGGAACGGATAAAGTCTACTCCCGCTGGAGCGCTCTTTCCCGCGTGGACGTGTACCAGGTGCAGGAAGACGAGCGCAGCATGTTCATGCCCGGTCGGGCCGTCACCGAGCACCCGGAGAAGCAACTGTTCATCGCCCAGGATTCCTCCTCGGGCACTTTCATGCACGACTTTAGCGGCACGCCGGAGGGCCGCGCGAACCTGACCCGCAGCTTGTATTCCCTGGGCACCACTGTGCTCGGGGCGAAGAGCGTGTTCATCATCGGTGCTGGAGGTGGGTGTGACTTGTGGGGCGCCCACGAGGGCGGCGCGCAGCGCATCAAGGCCGTGGAACTCAACCGCCAGATCGTGGATCTGCACCGGGATGTTTTTGCTTCCTACTCTGCGGATCTGTTGGATAGACCAGGGGTTGAGTTGGTGCACGGGGAAGGCCGCGCCGCGTTGATTCGCGAGGAAGAGCGTTTCGACTTGCTGCAGATGTCCGGCATCGACACTTGGACAGCCCTGGCGTCAGGCGCCTATATGTTGGCGGAGAACTTCCTCTACACCAGCGACGCGGTGCATGACATGTTCTCTATCCTCAAGCCCGGGGGAGCAGTGCAGCTGACCCGGCTTTCGGGTGACGTGGAAGTGCTGCGGCTCTTGGGCACGGTGCACGCGGCTTGGCGAGGGGTGGGCAATGGAGCCTTCGAGGATTGCGTGGCCGTGATCCATGCGGCGGATTTTGCGGCGATCCTTTGCCGCCGGGAACCGTTCACTCCGGATCAATTGGGTCGCCTGCAGAGTTACCTGGACAACGCGGGGATGGACGCTTCGTACTTTCCAGGCAAGCGCCTCGGTGGTGTGGTCGAGGCTTTTGTGACGGCGCCGGACAAACGCGCGTTTCAAGCCAGCGCCCGCAGTCGCATCGATCCGGTGGGGGACGATCGTCCTTTCTTCTTTCACTTTACGCGCTTCACCGACTGGGCCTCCGCGAAGGAATTGATCCACGCGCCGGCTTCCCAGGTTCAGGGCAATCCCCTGTTCATGGTTGTGCAGTTGGGGTTTGCGGTTCTCATGTCGGGCCTGCTTTTGGGCCTGCCCCTACTGGGTAAAAAGAAGCGCCCCAAGGGCCAAGGTCCGCGTCTCGCAACCTTGGGCTATTTCCTCAGCCTGGGGCTGGGATTCATCTTCATCGAGGTCACCCTGATGCAAGAGTTGGTGTTGATCGTCGGCCATCCGGTGTTTTCCATCGTGATCACCTTGACCGCGATTCTGATCGCGACGGGAATTGGCAGTTTGGTCAGTGCCCGTTGGTTTGGGCACGCCCAAGCCCCTTTCTGGCTGGTGCCCGCCGCGTTGATGCTGCTGGTGTTGGGCTGGAATGAAATGGGGCCAGAGATCGTGCGCTTCGCGGGTCACCTGCCCAGCGGCTTGCGTTTGCTGGTGGGAGGGCTGGTGGTGGTGCCCTTCGGTTTGGTGCTGGGTGTTCCGTTCTCCCATGGCATCGCGCTGCTGAGCAAGAGCAGTCCGGAACTGGTTCCCTGGGCTTGGGCGATCAATGCTGCGGGCACGGTGATCGGTGCAGTCCTCGCGGCCATCGCCTCCATGGAGTTGGGCTTCTCCAATGTGTTGCTTGCGGGGGCCGCCTGTTACGTCGTGGCCCTATGGGCCCAGCAGGGTTTGAACCGCAAGCTGACCTAGCGTTGGCCACGCCTTTGTTTGATCGGCAGGCGTGAGCGCATGTGCCATTCGGCTCGACGCACTTGGGCCGGGGACCAACCGCGTTTGCGCAACACTGTTCGCACCCGGTTCACTCGGCGGCGAGCAAAGGCCATGCGTTGCAGTGACCGCGTGCGGGGTATGGGCATTTGCCTCGTGCCCACAAGGGCCGTGGCCAAACTGTCGCTGCCGGTGACGGTGGCGATTTGCCCCATGGCGCCCTGGCGTTCCCGTGCCACCTTTTCGAGCTGGGTGATGCGGATGCTCTGGGCACCGGGGGCGATCGAGGGGAATCCCGCGCTCTCCACATGGACGCCCCATTGGGAGAGCCGCGCTTGGAGTGCTTCGTGCAGTTCCTGGTTCAAGCGGTCCGTGTCTCGAGTCTGTGCGCGACTGGTCCCGCGTAAAACTCTTTGCACCGAAAGACCCAGCATTTGCAGCATGGCCTTCTCTAGGTGGTCCACCTGGATCAGAGCCTTCTTGATGTCGACCACCCGATAAATCATGTTTGCGTCCGCTTGGTACACGAGGCCGTCGCTCGTGATCACTCGTTGGGCGGGCAGATCCAGGGTGCGGGCCCGGGAGGGGAGCATCCGCATGGTCTGCACGAAGGGCACAAAGAAGTGCAGCCCCGGGCCGAGCTTGTTGCTGGCGCGGCCGAAGGTGAAACGTAGACCTTCGTGCCCCGAGTCAATCGTGCGAAACATGGCGCGCACGATGGCTGACAGCGAGACCAACAGGACGACGAGCAGGTCGTCGCCGAGTTCAAGGAGAAGGCGTTCTATCATCGCAAGGGGTGCTTACTTGCCTTCGTCCTCTTCAAGGTCTGGATCCTGGGGGGTTTCCCCGTGCCGGAGTCGATCGGCTTCTCGACGGGCGCGGTCCGTGGCGTCCTCTTGAAGTTCCGATTCAAGGTGCTGCACTAAGAGATCTTCACCGGGACCGCCGACCTTGTTGCTCGGCATGCGTTCGTCCGGGTGCACACTGATCACCGCGCCGGCAATCAGAGCCACGGCGGATTCTTCGGACAGCCCGTCTTCGCGCAGTTTCCCAAAGAGGTTCTGCTTTTCCCGGGCCAGCATTTCCAGTTGGGTGATTTCGAGAGTGGTGGGGGATGGCGAGATGTTGGAGAACCCGAGCTCTAGGATTCGCACGCCCCATTGGTCCTCGACTCCGCGCAGTTCGGTTTGGATTTGCTTGCACATGCCATCCACGTCGGTGACTGTGTGACGGTCGCGCTTGGAGATCACGCGCTGCACCGCCATCACCACCCGGTTTTGCAGGCCGGTCACCAGATCGTCCACCTCGATGATTGCCTTACGCAGGTTGACCACCTGGTAGAGCACCTTGCAATCGACCTCGTAGATCAGGTTGTCGTCGAGCTGGATGACTTGGGGTTCAAGGTCGAGGGTCGTGTGCTTGGTCTCTTCCACTTTGAAGACCTGCAGGAGGGGGACCTTGAAGTGAATACCGGGGCCAACCACCGCTTGGGCGCGGCCAAGGGTGAAACGCAGGGCGTGCTGGCCGTCGTAGACGATGACGAAAAGGCCGGTCAGGGCGCCGAAGATGTCGAGGGACATGGAATTGTGTGCTTGGGTGAGTTCAGGGCCGCGCTGGGGCCCGGGCAGGAAGTTCCGATCAGCCGGCGCTCGGCGCTGGCGGGGTTCAGTCTAGCCCAAGCGGTTCCCCCCGCACTCCTCGATCGCTACCCTGCTGTCATGGCTGGAGCATCATTTCAAGCGGGCTTGCCCCGCATCCCCCGCGATCGACCCGACGACTATCACCCGGAGATCGTCAAACGAAGGCGTGCCCTGTGCGAGGGCGTGGCTAAAGTCGAGTTTCCCCACCTGGGGGGCGCACCCGTTCCCCTGGAAACCGCCCAAGGCAACGTGGAAAACCTGATCGGCTATGCCCAGGTGCCCGTGGGCATCGCAGGGCCGTTGGCCCTGGAGGGCGAGGGAGGGCCGCGCCAGGTCTATGTTCCCTTCGCAACCAACGAGGGCGCCCTCGTAGCGAGTTACTCCCGCGGGATGAGGCTTTTGAACGCCGGGGGCGCCACCAGTGCCCGGGTGATTTCCGATGGGCTCTCCCAGCATCCCATGTTGAGCTACAAGGATCTGGCGGCCGCCAGTGCTGCCAGGGATGTGGCCATTCGGGAAACCGAGCGCTATAAGGTCTTGGCCAAGGAACACACCAGTCATGGGGAATTGCTACGGGTGGAGCCGGAGCTCCTCGGGCGACGCCTGATCCTGCGTTTGGTTTTCCAAACCGGCGATGCGATTGGGGTCAACATGGCCGCCGAAGCGAGCGATCGCATCAGTGCGGACCTCGCCCATCAGACCTCGGCGCTGGAACGCTTTGTACATGGTCAGGATGTGGAGAAACGCGCCAACGCCCGGGCCCAGGTGGAAGGTCGCGGGCGCTCGGTGATTGCCGAAGGGGTGGTCCCGCGGAACGTGCTCTTGGAGGCCGCGCGCACCACGCCGGAACAGATGGTGCGCTGCGCCCGCAGTTACGCCGTGGGCTTTGCCCAGTTGGGGACCCAGAATTGGATGGTCCAGGCAGCCAATGGACTGGCGGGAGTGATGCTGGCATGCGGTCAAGATTTGGCCTACTTGACCGAGAGTTCCACGGGGCAATTGGACTTGGACTTGACCAGTGAGGGTGACCTTTATGCATCGGTGACGATGCCATCCTTGATCGTTGGGACCGTGGGTGGTGGTAGCCAAAAGGGAACAGCCAAAGAATGCTTGGATTTGCTTGGGTGCAGCGGAAACGGAGGCGCACGGCCTTTTGCCGAGATTGTCGCGGCCACGGTTTTGGCGGGCGATATCTCGTTGATGGCGGCTTTCTGCTCCCATGAATTTATTAGTGCCCACGAACGATTGGGACGCAATCGTCCTCTGGGTCAAGTATGAGCCGCGGAAAGAAGAAGGGGCGGGCAAAGGGCAAGGTTTCTACGCCCGAAGAGAAATCTACGACACCCCTGGACGGGTTGCTTTTCGGCAAGGACCGCACTATCGAACCCTGGGGTTTTGCTGCCTTTGGGCTCTTTGGGTTGACTCTCTTGGTCTGGGGAATTTTGGCCATGAGGCCAGGTGGAGCCACGCCGATTTGGCTCTATTCCCAAGGTCGATTTGTGCTGGTGCTTGTGGGCCTGCTGGTGGGGGCTTGGGCCTTCATCGCGGTCCTGCGGAACAAGCCCGTGATTCAGAGCAAGCGACTTTGGCCCGTGGTGGCTTTGGCGGGCACGATTGGCTTGGCACCTTTTCCCGTGCCCTATCCCGCCCCAAGGGAACGGGCTCCTAGTCACGCCCAGGTGCAGTTGCCCGTACAAGGGACTTGGCGCGTGCGTTGGGCGGGCGAGGGTGTCGAGCACAATCCCCTCGTGCTCGAACCGGCCCGCCGCTTTGGAGTCGTCTTGGTTCGCGAGGAAGAGGGCACGACTTTGCTTCCTGGGATCGATCCGGAACAATCTGCCTCCGCCGGGGATTACTTGGGCTTCGGTGCCCAGGTTCAGTCTCCCACGGATGGATTGATCGCGGCTGTGCTTGAGTCCTTGGCCGATGGGCCCCAGGGCCGGGCTCCGCTTTTGGGGAACTATGTGGTCATCGAGGTCGCCAGCGGTGAGTTTCTCTGGCTTTCGGGGCTCAAGCAGGATTCGGTCTTGCCCAAGGTCGGGGACCCGGTCGCGGTGGGGTCTCCCCTGGCCCAGGTGGGGGCCTCAGCAGCGCGTCGCCCCACGGGTGAGCCACACCTGGGCATGTTCATGGCCAGTTCCGCGGATCCCGCCCTCGCGGAGGGCATCCCATGGCACCTACAGGCCTGGAAAGAGGGAATTCAAGAAAGGGGCCCTGGGATGCCCCAGGGCGGGGTGAACTGGGATGGAAGCCCCCGAGGGCCGCTTATTCAGCCCGCTGACTGAGAATAGCAAGGTGTTGAATCAGGAATCATTCACTCGGAGGCTTGACGGGGCCCGGGATCTATCTATTCTGATTGGCTTGTAAACCCTGTGGCTAAACCGAAAGGCTCACCACAAGGTTCCTAGGCATTTGCCTTTTTACCGCTGGTTCGACCCCCAAGAGGGCTGAGCCTGCTTTTGTTCCTCAGCCCGACGCTGCCCAATAAGAGGCAGAGCCAGTCATGACCGCCACCCTCAAGAGCGAGTCCCCGCGCGTTTCTAACATTAAGTCCAAAGGTCCCGAGCATCACCGCAATATCGGGATCATGGCGCACATCGATGCCGGTAAGACCACCGTCACCGAACGTGTGCTCTTCCTGACCAAGAAGATCCACAAGACCGGCGAAGTCCACGACGGCGCCGCGACCATGGACTACTTGGAAGAGGAACAGAAACGAGGCATCACGATCCAGTCAGCAGCGACTTCCTGCGAGTGGCTTGGCTACGACGTCAACATTATCGACACCCCCGGTCACGTGGACTTCACCATTGAGGTCGAGCGTTCCCTGCGCGTGCTCGACGGAGCCATTGCGGTCTTCGATGCCAAGAACGGCGTTGAGGCCCAATCGGAGACCGTTTGGCGCCAGGCCGACCGCTACAAAGTGCCGCGGATCTGCTTGATCAACAAGATGGACAAGATCGGTGCGAACTTTGAGTTCGCCGTGAATACGATCCGCGAACGCCTTGGTGCGCGCCCCGTTCCCATTCAATTGCCCATCGGCACCGAAAAGGAATACGAGGGCTTTATCGACCTGGTACGCATGGTGCACATCACTTTCGTTGATGGCACCAATGGCCAAGACTACATGGAAGGCCCGATTCCCGCCGAGCACCAAGATGCCGCTGATTTGGCTCGCCACGATATGGTTGAGATTGCCGCGGAGAGCGATGACGAGTTGCTGGACCTCTTCCTTGAGGACCAAGATATCCCCGAGGCCATGCTGATGCGTGCCCTGCGCGCCGCCACCTTGAGCTTGCAGGCTTGTCCTGTGCTTGCGGGTTCGGCCCTCAAGCACAAGGGCGTGCGTTTCGTGTTGGACGCGGTGCTTGACTATCTGCCCTCCCCCGTGGAAATCCCCCCGGTCGAAGGCACAGTTCCCCACAAGACCGACGTCATTACCCGGAGTTCGGACCCCACCGAGCCTGTTTCCATGATGGCCTTCAAAACCATCGCGCAGCCCACGGGCGACCTGACCTTTGTGCGGGTTTACTCGGGTACCCTTCAGAAAGGTACGCGTCTCTTGAACCCGCGGACCGGCAAGACCGAGAGGATCGGTCGAATCGTGCGCATGAACGCCGAAAAACAAGAGGCTCTTGATTCCGTGCCCGCCGGCGATATCGCAGCTGTGATTGGTCTGAAGAACACCATTACAGGCGACACCTTGTGTGACGAGGATAACCCCATCGCACTGGCCAAGATGACCTTCCCCGAGCCGGTGATCTCCATGTCCATCGAGCCGGAGAAAAACCCCGACCGGGACAAGCTGTCCGAGATCCTCGGGCGCACCCAGCGCGAGGACCCTTCTTTCCGCGCCCAAACTGTCGAAGAGACCGGCGAGCTGATCATTTCAGGCATGGGCGAGTTGCACCTGGAAGTGATCATCAACCGGATCCGCAACGACCACAACTGTAATGTGCGCACCGGTGCTCCCAAGGTTGCGTTCAAGCAGCGCATCAAAAAGAGCGTCGATTCCGAGGCTCGCTATATCCGCCAGTCCGGTGGTTCTGGTGCCTACGCTGTTGCCGTCGTGAGGATCGAATACGATCCCGAAGTAGACGGTTTCGAGTTTGTGGACGCGATCAAGGGCGGTGCGGTTCCCCGGGAGTACATCCCCGCGGTGGGCGCTGGCTTGGCCGGTTACCACGAGAGTGGCGGCCGCAGCGGCATCCCTTTCGTCTCCACTCGCGCGACCCTGGTCGATGGCAAGTCCCACGATGTGGACTCCAGCGAAAAGGCCTTCGAAGCGGCCGGCGTATTGGCCTACCGTCAGGCATCTGCCGATAACACCGTGTTGCTCGAGCCGTACATGACGGTTCAAACGACCGTGCCGGAAGAATTCTTGGGCTCGGTCGTGGGTGACTTGAACTCACGCCGGGGCGAGATCTCCGAGGTGGACAGTCAAGGTGACTTGCGCGTGGTGCACGGATGTGTGCCCATCGCCGAGATGTTCGCCTACTCCTCCGCTCTGCGGGGTGCGACCCAGGGCCGCGGCCAGTTCTCCATGGAGTTCAACGAGTACCGTGACGTGCCCGTCAGCATCGCCAAGAAGATCTTGGGCGAGTAGTCGACCACGAAGCACTCAATGCACCGCCCCAGGGGGCTCTCACGAAATGGCGCTGATGCGTTTTGGCATGAGAACTTCCTGGGGCGGGATGCTATCCTTGCTCACCCATGCCTAGCACAGCCAAGAGAAGATGGAGCCGCGAGCTGACCAGCGTCGTCGATGGAATCGGGATCTCTTCCCAGGGACCGGTTCTGTTTCACGGCTATGACCCTCCCCCCGGAGGCAAGTGGTCGGACGATGTGATCCCCGGAAAGTTGGGCGCATTCGACCGCGCCTCAGGGGAAGAGTGCTGGATGGTGCCATGCGAAGTGGGCTATGGCCGGGGCTTTGCCGTGGGCTTCGGCGCCCGTGGGCAAGTGCTCGTCCTGGGACCCTCTGCCCACGGACATCGGGTGGTGCGCATGTCGGTGGAGACCGGCGAGATCCTCGATGAGGCCACGATCCCGGTTTTTGACCAGGCGAGCTTCAGCACCGAGCGCGTGATTTGCTGCTCTCCGGGGCGCATCTTTGCTCTAGACCCGAACGGGCTGAATGAGACCTGGAGCTACAGCCGCGAAGGCGAGCGCTATCACCAGTGCGTGCCCCTTGACGGCCGGGTGCTGGTGATCTTTTCCACGCGCGGCGGTGGCCAGGGTCTCTTGGCCTTCAACGCCAAGAACGGCGAGTTCCTGGAAGTCATGATCCCGCCGCTCCTGCCCGTGGTCCATGGGCTTGTGGCCACCGGTGGTGTGGCTGTGCTCTTGACCGAGAGCCTCGACAAGGTTTTGGAAGGCGAAGCCGCCTCGGACCTCATGCGTTCGGTTGCCTTGCACCATTCCGCTGGCATCCGGGACACCCTTTCTTTGATCGCCATGTCGAGCACCGGCAGTTCCATGAGTCAACCCGAGTGGATTCAGGTGCTGGAGACAAAAGATCTGGATGAATTGCCCGAGGCCTCGATCTCTGCCGATTCGGGTAAGCTGTACTTGGAGCGGGGCAATCAGTTGAATGCCCTCGACGCCCTTTCTGGCCGCCCCTTGGGGGTTTGGACCGTGCCGGGGTTGGATGAGCGGGTTGATTGGACCGTAGCGGATGGCGCCGGATTGCTGGCCGAGGAGGGCCGGCTTTCGGTCTTTGAGTTCTTGGCCTAGGGGTCAGGGGCGTGATGCAGTAAGGCATGCTTGAACCACTGGGATCGAGCACAACAATAGGAACACCATGGCCAACGAAGAAAATCAACCGGAAGTCGATGCGGACGGTCTTCCGATCCTCACACACGCAAGCAATGTGCTCTTCATTGTTCCCGAGCAGAACTTCGGAGATCAGATCCTGCGCTACGCGAGGTCGAGTCTCTTCAACGAAGCGATCGGATCCCGCGCGGTGACCCTTGGAGGCGATGGCCCCGCGGTGGGCCGACTTCAGGACGAGGTCGTGGTGGATGGGGACATCAATGGGGAAGCCATGGACTCCTACCAGGGCATCGTGATTTGCGGTTGCGACGGGGAGAATCCCCTAGCCCGAGACGAGCGTGTGGCGCGTTTGCTTCGCGACGCCCATGCGGATGGCAAGGTGGTGGCGAGTTGGGGCAACGCCCTTTGCGCATTGGCTCACGCAGGCGTGGTCAAGGGCAGCCGGGTGACCGGAGCCGAGGCTTGCCAAGCCGATACACGCAGTGCGGGGGGGAAGTTTACCACCCGACAGATCGAAACTGCCGGACGCCTCGTCACGGCCCAGGATGAGTCTGCGGGCATGCGCTTTGGCCAAGCCCTCGTGCAGGCCATGCGCAGTTAAAGCCCAGCTGAGCCCCGTTTTTTCGAACCGGATCGCTGCGCCGCTTTGGCGGGGGCTTCCACAGGGGCTTAATCACCCCCAAGGGCGCACCTTATTTCGACTATTGGAAGTCTCGGATTGCCCACAATCCCCCCCGGCCCCTCTGTCAACGGGGTAGGATTCACCCTTCACCTCTCCCTATGTCTATAGGCGGCGACCCACTGTGGTGTTTCCCCTTGGCCATCCCTAACACCAAGCTCCCTATTCGAGCCGTGACTGATTCCCTGATCCTCGAGACCCTCGCCCGCGAAGCGAAGTCCTCAGTTGATAATGTACGTGCCGTTTTCGACATGCTCGATGCCGGCCTTTCCGTTCCTTTCATCGGGCGCTTTCGCCGTGATCGGACCCGTGGTCTACCCGAAGCCCATATCCGTCGCCTGCGCCAACGCCGCGAGGAATTGGTGGAGCTCGATCGACGCCGGGGCACTGTGCTCAAGGCGATGGAGAAGGACGGTGCTGACAAGGCTGCGCTCGATGCCGTCCGGCAGATGACCGATCGTTTCGAGCTCGAAGATCAGTACTTGCCCTATCGGCGTCCGGAACCGGAAGTGCAGTTGGCCCTTGACCGTGGTCTTGGCGCCCTCGCGGATGAGCTGGTGAAGCCCATGCCGAAACCCCCGAAGGCAGACAAGCCCTCGGCTGGTGATGGAGCGGATTCAGCAAAGAAGGAGGAGGCTCCCGAGGTTAAGGCTGACGAGGCGAAAGCCGAAGAGCCCAAGGCTGACGAGGCGAAAGCCGAAGAGCCCAAGGCTGAAGAGCCCAAGGCCGAAGAGCCCAAGGCTGAAGAGCCCAAGGCTGAAGAGCCCAAGGCTGAAGAGCCCAAGGCTGACGAGGCGAAAGCCGAAGAGCCCAAGGTCGAAGAGCCCAAGGCTGAAGAGCCCAAGGCTGACGAGGCGAAAGCCGAAGAGCCCA
>JAPKBR010000092.1 GCA_028823345.1 Planctomycetota bacterium | reverse complement strand
ATGGATCCAGGGCGGCCATGGCGTCCTGGCCCATTGCGTCAAACGGCAGCATGGATGTCCCCGCCGCCACCAGCGTGCCGTTGATAAAGTCTCGTCTTGTTATTTCGCCCATCAGCTTTTGCCCCAGATCCTACCAGCCCCCAACTCCAGCAGAGACGGAAACCACTCCAAGTAGAGTGTCAGGCAATCCCGAGGCAAGCCTGTCCTCCCCCTCCAAGCCAACCTTCACGCCCCTTTACCTCCCTGACGGGTTCCACATGAACGCAATTAACCTCCAAGAGAAGTTTGACCAATTTTCAGACCAATGGTCTCCCAAGAAGATCGGAGAACTGAACGGGCAGCAAATTCTACTCGCCAAGATTCAAGGAGAATTCGTCTTCCACAAGCATGACGATGAAGATGAATTGTTCATGGTAATGAAGGGTCAGTTGACGCTGGAGCTAAGGGACCGATCTGTGGTCGTCAATCCCGGGGAGTTCTTCACTGTCCCTAGAGGGGTAGAGCACAAGCCCACGGCTAAAGAAGAAACTCATTTGCTGGTATTTGAACCTTTGGGCACCAAGCACACCGGTGATGTGGTGGCTGACATCACGATCGAGACCTACGAAGAGATTTAACCGGACGGACCTCTTCATCCCCCTCTCCGTTGCACCCCTGAGTCCTCACGGGTTACGCCTCAGGGTCAAAGCTTGCACCCCTCCCGCTGTCACCCTTACGGAGATCCTCAACAGCCCACTTTCGTCCAAGGGAAGCACTCGACTGGTCCCATCTTCCCACCCAACCAGGACTGTCTCACGCAAGCCGGTGTAGTAGGGATCGAGCTGAAGCGTTTGCTCCACGGCTTGATCTAAAGGGTTGTGCACCACCAGCATGCCAGGTGTTTCCAAGTCAGGATTCACGTGCAGAACCCAATCGAAACTCCGGCCATCTGGACGGCGACTGGCGCCATGGTCAATGTCGCTCTCGAGGATCGCGCGATTTGTTTTGAAGCGAGCAACCTGAGCCTTGACCATGGCCTTTGTGTCATCGGTGTCATACAGGCGAGGCCCGCGGTAGCAGGCCTGCACCCCCGCCAGCAAGTTGCCCTCCATCATCTGACGATAATGGTCGAGGTGCTCGTGCAATGGCTCGACCGTGGCGGCCGCTCCCCCGCCCTGGTATTCAGTCAAGGGCACAAACATCCACCCCATGGACGGCGTCTTGGTCCAAGTGCCATCAAAGATGTTCTGCCGCGTGTGCAAGACTTGCTCGGCCCGGGGCAGGGACCAGTTCACTTCGCGATAGCCCATGGCCGACTTCGTGGATCCATTCAAGTGATACCAATCGGGCGTATTGAGGTAAATGCCCTGGCCACGGCACCAACGGTAGTAGTTCGCTGCGATCCAAAATTGCACCCAGCGGGAATCCTCAGCGCCCTTCTGCAGAGGGGGGCGCGCGGTCACATCCCGATCTCCGGGATAAGGCCCGTCGTGCTCCAACAGATTGAATCCCGTAGCGGGGAAGAACTCGTGCAGCTTCTTGTAGTACGAGAGAGCCCAATCACTGGTCAGGGCCGGACAATTTCCATGAGCCGGGCTTTCGCCCTCAGGAGACACCACGTCGTTTCCGTTTCCAATGCGCCGGCTTGAAAGCAAAGAGTAGCCTCCAATTTCGATCCCTTTCGAGTGGGCATAGTCGGCGTATCCCTTCATCTTGGCGAGGTACTCGGGGCTGTTGTCCTCCACGTTGAAACCACTTCCAAAGGTCAGGATCACCATTTCAAAACCCACCTCCGCACATTGATCGATCGCGAGCTTGACACTTTTCCAATCCGCATAGCGCACGTGCATCATCAGGGGGTTCTCGGTCACCCACGGTGCGACCGTGCGATACATGCGGCAGCGGGCGAGCCCATTCCGCGCGCGATCTTCCCCATCGTGAAGCAAAACGAAGCTGCGAAAGGTGGTAAATTTCGCGCCTGGATCAAGTGTCTGCGCGGGACCGTACTCTGGCTTGCACTCCAAGAGACACCGGGTTTGCCGCAGGTAGTTCACCTGGGTGTGGTAAAGGGGGTCCAGCTCCCAGTGAACCGACCAGCGTTGACTGCTGACCCCGTCACCGCCCGCCGCATAGTCAGTCTCGACCCACAGGTTCGGAGTCGCAAGAGCAACTCCCTTGCGGTTCTCCACATGACTCTCGGATTCCACAACCGCCAAGATCTCACTGGTGAAGCGGTCGAGTTCAACCGCCACATCGCCTGGATTGTGAATCGTCAGCCACTTGACGGTGCAGGGCAGTCCATCGTACAGCTCATGGTGAACGCTTACGCGCAGGCCCGCGCCAACGCCTTCGGGCATGGCAAAGTCCAATCGCAAGGAAACGCCCGCTGGCGGCCAAGCTGCAGCGGTAGCGTGATGCCGCACTCGCTTCCATTCAAAGGGGGCAACGGGTGTTCCAACTTCATAGCCCACGAGTTGCATGGCCTTCGGATCCGCGGTTAAGTTGGCGGCGACGTTGGGTTGCAAGAAGGCGTGATTGGATTGACCCAGCAACCCACCCACTTGGATCTCAACCCCGTTGACCGTGATGTGCGCTTCGGGTCTGACCGAGCGCAGCATAGACTCACCGTGAAACATATTATCCAAGGCAACCGTAGCACAGCCTGATTCAACCCGGATTTCACGGCGCGCGAGTCCATTACTCAAGACCACCGAACGGCCGTCCACCGATTGATAGACTTTGGCCTCGTAGGGGCGTGCATCAAGCAGCCAATCCACGCCGAAAGAACGAGCGGTGGGCTCTACGGGCAGCTGGGGTGGAGCACTCCCCGGCATCATTCCCAAGACACATAAGACGGGGATCCACATACCGTGGAATTATATCTGCTTTGGAGTGAGCCGGCTCGACCCTCAAAGGGCCATGATCGGCGAGTTACCCGCATCCATCACTTCCCGTTCCATGAGAGCACAAGTTCTCAACAGTTCCTTGTCAGTTGCTACCTGATCGGACTCTGAGGCAAACCCGAG
>JAPKBR010000063.1 GCA_028823345.1 Planctomycetota bacterium | reverse complement strand
GGAAAGTTACCATCCGCTTCAGGACTCTGTGGCAGGGCAGAAATCAACAGGAGAGAAATCAGGGTCAGGTTCATCGGAGTGAGTGTTCTAAGGATTAAGAGATCGAGGGAGAGAGCCTACTGGACGCTGGCAATCAAGCCGCAGTTCCTGCAAATCTCTCCTTTCGGTGCGGCACGGATCAACGGCCGGCAGTGTATTCTGCCTGTCTCTAGCCATTTGTGCAGGGTTTGGTTTCCCCCTACTCCAAGTAAGGCAGAGGAGAGGGCCCCACGGACACGAACTGGACGGAATCCGGCTGTCTTGAGTCCCCGCATCACTCGGGGCAAGAAAAAACCCCCTCAGCGTGCCCCAACAAGGGACTCACTTGAGGCTTCTTCCTGCACTTCCCTTGCGGGCCCCGGAGTTTCCGCACCAAGGTCTCTGATCGGCGTGTCCCGAGGACCCGTCACCGGCGACAACACAAGAGGAACCGGCAAGCCTAAAGCCTCGGGTTCGGCCGCTATCACCGAATCCGGCGCGGTGCTACGTTGCAATCCAAAGGCTATGCCAGCGCCGAGGAGCGCACTGAGCCAGGGGAATCGAAAGGGACCTTTGGGCCGGGAAAGCATACGAGAAGCTTTGTAGCAACTGCGAGCCCCTGAAAACCAGCCTCCCCGAGAAATCCCGTAGAATCAAACCTCCCCGGCCCCGGGGCAGACTTGGGGCCACCCGCTCCCTATGCTGCGGGCATGGCCAAAAGCCCAGGCAGCCCCACCCTCATCCTGATCCCTACCCGCCTCGAAGCCCTAGGCATCGAGCGCGCCGGGGGCCTAGGCTGCGGTCAGGGCCTGCTAGAGGTCGCTGGCTTCGGCCCGGTGGCCTCCGCCGCCCGCTGCGCCCAGCTGATCGCCCGCTTCGCCCCGCGCCGGGTGCTGCTGCTGGGCATCGCGGGGACCCTGGATGGGGACATGCTCCCCGTGGGCACGGCCCAGCGCATGGGCGAAGTTCTGCTCGATGGGGTCGGCGCCGGGGAAGGTCCCGAACGCATCGGGCCCAAGGCCATGGGCCTGCCCCAGTGGCAACCGGACGGGGGCCTCACCCCGATCCACGACTCCCTCCTTCTGCCGGGGGGCCAAGGCCGACTGCTCACGGTTTGCGCCGCCAGCGCGGGCCTCGCACAGGCCCAAGACCGCCGGAAACGCTTTACCGCCAAAGCGGAAGACATGGAAGGCTTCGCGGTGGCCCTCGCCTGCTCCCTCGCCGCCACCCCCCTGGCCATCATCCGTGGAATTTCCAATCACGCGGGAGAGCGAGACACCTCCAAGTGGCGCGTGCAGGATGCCCTCGATGCGGCGCGCATCCTGGCCCTCAAGACTCTGGAAGCCCCTGGGGAGCAGGCGGGTTTCGGTCCCCCTGATGACTCCCCGTGACCGCCCTGCGCATCGGGCTCTCCACCTGCCCCAACGACACATTCCTGTTCCACGGACTCTTGTCTGGCGCGGTGACCACCCCCGGATTGGAGCTCGAATTCGAGCTTCTCGACATCGAAGAATTGAACCGGGGCTTGTTGGCCGGTCGCTTTGATGTGGCCAAGGGTTCGTACTCCCTCGCATTGGGCCAGGCCCACAAACTTCGGGTGTTGCCGGTGGGATCCGCCCTGGGTTCGGGCAATGGCCCGTTGCTCTTGGCCCGGAAAGGAAGCACAGGCCTCGGCCCAAACCAACATCTGCTCGCCCCCGGCGAACACACTACCGCGACTCTGTTGCTGCGCCTCTTCCACGGCGAGGCCCTTGAGCACATGCGTATGGAACAGGTGCTGTTCTCCCACATTGCCCCAGCCTTGATCGCCGAGAAGTGCGACCTGGGTCTATGCATTCACGAGGGACGCTTTACCTTCACAGAGCAGGGCTTGATTTGCCTGGAGGACCTGGGTCAAAGGTGGGAGTCGGAAACCGGCGAACTCTTGCCCCTGGGCGGGCTCTTTGCCCAGCGCAACCTCGGCGATCCAATCCTTCAGGCCCTGACCCAGGCGCTCGTGGCTAGCCTCGACTATGGCCGCGCCCATCCCCAAGAGGCCTTGGGCACCATGCAGCGCCATGCCCAAGAGCTCAGCGACGAAGTCCTCTGGCAACATGTGGACCTGTATGTGAACCAATGGACCCGCAACCTGGGCCAAGAGGGCCTTGCTGCGGTGAAAACCCTGGGTACGCGCGCGCGGCTTGCGGGCCTCATGGCCGGTGACAGCACCCTTGAGGTGTGGCGCCCCCTCTAGGAACGCCCAGGGTTAACCTAAAACGAACGCGCGCTCCCATGTGAAGGGGAGTCGCGCGCATGTCATTCCCTGGGGCTCCTAGAGGAGCTCCTGGGAATTGAAGAGGTCTTGGCTCAGCCGTCGCTGTTGCCGCCGGAATCCCGCAGCTCAAGCATTTCCTTACGGAGTGCGCCTGCGAGGTTCTTGACCTCCATCATGGACTTGCGCACACGGGCGCAGGCGGCCTTGTTGCCTTCAGTAGCCTTGAGGATGTCGGCGCGGGTCTCCTCGATCGTGGAGCTGAGCTTGTCGAAGTTGGCAGTCATGTTGGGATCTAGTCTCTAGGGTTATCCCAGGGCTAGGATGCTCTGGGGGGGTTGGATGCTCCTAGGAGACACCCTAAGGGCAGTCTGGATCAAGGGGGAAAACACGATCTAGAGCGGCTGCGTGGGGGTTCAGGCCCCGAATTTGGGCATCTGGGAGCCCTAACTCTTTTCCAGGCAAGCACTTAGGTCCACTTAGGGGGGAGCCGGAAAATTCAGCCCCAGGGGCACCTGAGGGGCCCATTCCGAACCCCTCTCTACCTCTCCTTCGCCCCTAGGACCCCGTGGGGTCGCCCTTGATGCCCCCCAATTGAAGCACGCGGCGCCACTCCTTAGCGCCAACCGGTTGCACCGAGAGCCGCTGTCCCCGTTGCACCAGCGCCATGTCCGCAAGGCTCTTCTCCTCTTTCAAATCCCCAAGGGAGAGGGGCTGGGGCAAGACTTCCACCCCTTGGATCGTCACTTGAAACCAACGGGGGTCCTTGGGGTCACTGCTCCCATCAAACCCCTTAGCGCCCTCTTCAAACTGGGTGGGATCCGGGTGGCCCCCGCGGGTTACACGGGCCAAGCCAACGATGGAAGGGGTCTTGCTCCGCGAGTGGTAGTACAACACCCCGTCCCCCACCTGCATGTCATCGCGCATGAAATTACGCGCCTGATAGTTGCGCACGCCATCCCAACCGGTGCGCTTGCCCCGGGAAGCCAGCAAGTCCTCAAAGGAAAACACATCAGGCTCGCTCTTGAGCAACCAGTATCGGCGGGAGGCAGTCATAGCAAAGATACTAGGGCGATAGCCGTCCCACGCAAGAATCAATCCGCTGGACCTGAGCTTTCGAACGGACACCAGGAAAAGTGTGCGTCCCCTAGGGACCAGGGCCAGGCACAGCGCAGAGCTTCCAAGTCCAGGGCCCGGCTGTTCCAAGCCTGGGAAGCCCTGGGACCGGAGGGCGCAAGAGCGGCGGGGCGTGCGTAGAGATCCCGGGAGGTGGGCGTAACCCGCATCCCCATGCCCACACACAAGTCAAAGGCGGGTTGCCAAGAGGGCAAGGCCAAGTTCAATTCACAGGCTTGGGCGCGGGCTTGACCGGCGAGGTTCCCGAGCAGGGCTTGCCCGGGACGGCACGCACCTTCCGCGACCCAGAACTCATAGACCGGCAATACCCGGCAGGGCACATGGGTGGAGGGGCCGTCCCCCAGGCATTCCTCGGGCTGATCCTCCCAGCGCGGGGGCCCTGTCACTGCCAGCGCGCGCAACTCTCCCCCTTCCAGAACACCAGTGGTCTCATGCCCGCCCCCCGGCGCACGGCCATAGCGCCAGTCCAAATAGGCTGAACTGCGCCGGGGAACCCAAGCACTCGCTCCAGCGCAAGCCCCGATGAAGGCAGCAGCAGCATCGTCCAGGGGCAAAGCCTCCCGCATGACCCAAGCCCCATCCTCCGCTCCCGTCGGCAGTCCCTGCAGCATGGACCAACTGCCCAGTCGTTCAAATCCGTCGAAGGGCACGGGATCCCGCGTATCGTTCCAGGTCAGCACCACGCCCTCGGGATCATCCTGGCCCCGCAAGAAGGCCGCTGCCAAGGTCTCGACCCACCCCCGGGCTGCCCCGGCATCGCTCCCGGGCGCCACCAGGGGCTGACCCCACTCCCACATGGGCGGACGCTCACCCGGAATCGGATCCCCCAGCCGCAACACCGGCAGGAGGGCGCGCACGGTTTCTCCCTCGCAGGCGACGAGGGAGTGCACCGGCCGGGCCCCATCAAGCAAGAGCCATTCCATGACCGTGCCTTTACGCATGGAATACCAGCCCAATACCTGGGCGATGTGTTGGGGCTCAAGGGGCCGAACCTCCAGCTTGTTGGATTGCTCACCCATCAAACCAAATCCGTATCCGCAAGAGTCCAACGCAAACGACGGGCCCAATCGGAATCGGGTCGGTCGGGATCAAAGGAGCGCCCCACCATGCAGTAGTCCGAACGGGCAATCCGCCAACCTCGCTCCTGAGCGCTTCGAAATTCAGGACTGTGCTCGCCCCCAGCGGCGACCAAATGGGTCACGCCCGCGGCCAAGGCCTGGGTCCCCAGCCACTGGTCCAAGGCAAGCTCGGCCTCTTGATCACCCGGCGCACAAAAGCGATCGCACACAAGGGCAACCCGTTCTCCAGACCAGTCCGTCACACGCAACACAGCCCAGCCCGCGAGTCCCGATCCTCGGCGCAAAAGGCAACGGCTGTATTTCACGTTGGGGCGTTGATCAAAGCGCCAGCGAAGGAATGCAGTATCCCGCATAAAAGGCAAACCCAACTCCCCCGCGTGCTGGGCAAAGAAAGCGTCCAATTCCGCGGGCCATTCACAGTCTTCCTCGAAAGCTAAGTCCCCTGCCACCGAGGAGCGCGCGGCATCCTGCGCGCCGATCCCTTGTCGCCAAAACTCCTGCAGCACCGTGTAACCCAAGTGTGCACGTCCGATGCGCCACGCCGGCCGCACGGGAAAGCCATAGCAAAGGACAAAGCCACCGGCAGCGGGCAAGCAAGTGCTCTCCACAAAGCTCTCGCAAGCCCGGGTGAACGCACGCACCCGGCGGGGCAAGCTGAGCTCGCTGGCGGCAAAGGTGTCCACCACCTGGGCCACCGGAAGGCGCTGCTCTCCGTCCAATACCCTGGTCCCGAGGGCCGCATAGTGGGCCTGAACGCGACCCCTTCGGTCCAGTAAGGTTTCGGCTGGTGCGCCACCTGGCACTTGGCGGGTCCGCCAATCCCATTCGGCTTGGAGGCGGGGTTGGTATCCCGGATCGATGGCTGCAAAGGCCTGATCAAAGGACGCCCGCAGGCCCGAGGTGATCTCAACGGAAGCTCCCATGGGCTCATCCTCGACTTTTGGTACCGCGAAAGAAAGGGCCTCTTGAGAGATCACCCACGTCCACGAGCGGATTACCGAGGGCAAAGAACCCGCGAGCCACGGGAAATGGCGGGAGTGCATGGGAATCGAACCCACCGGTCACGCTGTTCACGCAACCCAACCGGCTTTGAAGGCCGGGCGGAACACCAGCTCCGATCCACTCCCCCTTGGGGCCGGAAGCATAGCGGTCACCAGGGGCCTGTGGTCGGGCCGACCGCCCTTCTTCTACACAGCTCTGACCCTGGGGCGGTGGGTCTGGGAGGACTCCCCCACTGGATTCCCCGGCCTATGCCTCACGTTCGGGCAACAACCGCCCGGGAGAACCATGCCCCAGTCCAGGGGGCAACCCCCCGGCCCAACGGCGACGGCGCAGGACCCCATGCCGCAGACCTTCAATGCCCACACTGAACTCCAAGCCCGAGGGGTTCTTATCGAAGCTCCGGGGCAAGATCAACTCGACCCCCGGTGCACCGCGCTCGATGTTCTGGCCCAGACGTGCCACCAACACCGGGTCCTCTAGACCGCCAGCGTGCTCGATCCTGAGGGAAAGTCGTTGCCCCCGGCGGCGCAGCACCACACTGGCGGGAAGGTCCCCTGCGCTCTCCGCCAGCAGGGTCAGCCGGGCGGTCAAGGTATCGGCCCATGCCCGGCGTTCACGAACCAAGGGCGCGTCCAACAGAAGGCGCCCCCCAGCCGCGAGGGACCCAGGCCAGAGGCTACCTTGCCAACTCATGGCCGCGCCAACCAAGGGGTCCGGCCCGGGGGAACGGCTTCCCCCATCGATGCGCACGGACACGTCCAGGGTTTCTCCCACTTGAACCGTAGCCGCCGTGGGAAGCCCTTCTACGTTAAAGGCTCCCCCTCGGCTGAAGAAACCAAGGCGCACTTCAATGGGCACGGGCAAGGGGTTCGTGAATTTAACCCGGGCCTCCCAGCGCCCGAACCATTCACCACGCTCGCGATCCACGTCATTCAAACCCTCCGGCACCACCATGAGACGGGGCACTTCTAAGGGCCATTTTTTCAAATCCGGCACCAGACGCATGAGCGCCCGAGCGGCCAAGGCCCGGTGGGGTTCGTTGGTATTGAAGCCGGTGAACTCACCACTGCAAACCCGCAACAAATCCGCAGGACTGTCCACCGACCAAGCCCAACGTTCGACGCCCTTGGGCAAACGCGACCAAGCCGGATGATCCCAGCCCCCGGGGCCCACACCCAGGGCGGGGAAACGGTGCTCGGCCAATTGGGAGATCACCCCATCGTCCACGCGATCCACCAGCAGCATGCCCTTAGGGCCGCCGGAGGGAAGCTTGGCCAACTCCAATCCATCGAAGGCCGCGACCCTCAGGTCCACCCGGGCCCCAATGTCTTCTAAGCGTTCGAGCAAAGCCTCCAAAAGCCCACGCTCTTTGATCTCGATCATGTGCATGGCGGGGCGGCCATCGGGCAGGGCCAGCTCAAGGGCTTCGTCGAAAAGGGGAAGACGTTCGCCCCGATAACCGTGGGAATGCCAGCTCCCCGCGTCGACCCCCATCAAGGACGCCAAGTTCCGCTGGGCGAGGGGCCCCTTGCTGTCAGTGGTGCGCTGCAGGGTCTCGTCGTGCAGCAGGATCAACTCCCCCCCGGCACACGCGCGAAGGTCGTATTCGATTCCATCAAGCCCCACATCCAACGCCCGGCGGAGGGAACCAAGGGTGTTCTCGGGAGCCTCCCGGGGCGAACCACGATGGCCCAAAATCAGCGGCGGTGGCCCGACGAACTGTCCCGCCGGAAAGAGCTGATCATGATCTCCAAACGGATCCGCTGGGGATTCAGGCGACTGCAAAGCTCAGCGAGAGAAAAGGATCAAACGCCCGGAGTAACCGCAGGCCACCAGGCACATACCCGATTCCCCCACTTCTCCTGCGGCGAGGTGATGCAAGCGCCCATCATCGTGACCGATGGTAGGACAGTTAAAGCCCCCTTTAAGGGAGGGACCAGCCGAGGAGGAAACCCAAGTGCCGTTCTGACCGCAGACCAAACGCACAAAACCGTCATAGCCCGTGGTGGCCCCTTCAATGCCCGGGCGATTAGGGTCCAAGTCCGCCAGCACGGCTCCTCGCAAGCGGTCACCACTGGTCAACAGGGTCTCCACATTCTCCTTGCGCCAAACACGCAAGTGGCCGCTGTTGCCACAGAAAAGGACCACGTCGCGGGTCGCTGCCACCCGCGCCAGAGAGTCGATGCCCTCAAAGAGTGTGCGTGGTTCAAAGCCGCCGGAGTGCCGCACGATCTCCACCAGTCGCCCGTCGTCCTGGGCAAGAATCGCACCACGCAAACCTACGGCAATGCCCTTGATAGGGGCACTGGTGTCCACGGTTGCCTCCACGTCGAAGAGCCCATCCCCCATGTGACGCAGTACAAAAGCCCGGTTGGTGAAACCGCCCACCACGAGTTCGTTGCCCGCATGAAGCGGGTCCGCATCGCCGATGGCTACCCCGTGTATCAATGCCTCGGTGGCCAGAAGCTCAGTGCTCTCCCAACCGCTCTTGCCCCGGCGATGCAGCAAGACCACGCCCTGGCCAGGTTCATCTTCCCCTCCTAAGCGCTTACCCACGGTCACCAACTCAGCGCCGGGACTAGTGGGGTCAAGCTCTCCGATCGCGCACTGAATGGCCTCGCCTGGTAAGGCGGCGATCACTTCGTGCTTAAAGCCACCGCCCTCGGCCCAAACCAGCGCGACCAAGCCGTCGCCAGTGGTCACCGCGATCTCGTCGCCCGGGACATCAGGCAAGAGATCCCCCACGGCGCAGCCCCCCATCTTCACGCCCAGGTCACAAATAACCCGGGCCTGCCAGGGCTCTTGCTTGGCGGGAGAACTCAGGCATCCCGTCAATAGAAGGGCAAGCAAGGCTGTGTAGTTACGCATAGAAAAGGCTCGGTGGAAAGCGACAGGGCTCAGCTCAAAAGAATCGAATGGTCCCCAGCGGGCAAGACCTCTCCCACAGGATGCACGGGAACATCTTGGGCCTGAAGGGCTTTCTCCAAGGTTTCAGCCTCTTCGGCGGGCACACAGATTAAAAGACCGCCGGATGTTTCCGCGTCAAAGGTGATGCGTACCAAGTCCGGATCGACCCCATCGGCCACGCGAACTACATCTCCGATTGCCGCCTTGCCACGAGCAGACCCACCGGAAACCACTCCGGCTCGGGCCAACTCCAAGGCCCCTTCAAAGATCGGCAAGGATGCTGCGTCGAAGCTCAGGGTCACCTTACTGGCCCTGGCGATGTTGCACGCGTGCCCCATGAGCCCAAAGCCGGTCACATCCGTGCAGGCCCGGGCGTTCACTTCTGCCATGGCGTTTGCACCGGCGCGGTTGAGGGTCGCCATGCTCTCGGCCGCCCGGCGCATGAGGTCTAGGGGAACCTTGCCGCGCTTGCCTCCGGTGGTCAAGGATCCCATGCCGAGGGGCTTCGTCAGATACAAACGGTCTCCGGCCTGGGCTCCGCTGTTGGTGATCACGCGCCCTGGATCCACCACCCCGGTGACTGAAAAGCCGAACATGGGCTCGAGCCCTTGAACCGTGTGCCCACCGGCCAAGACCGTGTCCGCCTCGCGCAACTTGTCGAAGCCCCCACGGAAGATCTCGGCGATCCATTCGGGCTCGAAGTCCTTGGGGAATCCCGCCAGGTTCAGGGCAGAGATAGGCCGCGCACCCATTGCGTAAACATCCGAAAGGGCATTGGCTGCTGCCACTGCCCCATAGGCGTAGGGATCATCGAGCACCGGTGGAAAGTAGTCCACAGTCTGGACCAAGGCCACCCGCGAACCGGGCAGCACCCCGTCTTGCTCCCCCAGTAAAACCACACCTGCATCATCAACAGATTGGGGACCCACGAGCAAACGCTCATCGGTAGTCAGATTTGCCTCGCGCAAGACCTGCGCGAGTTGCCCCATGGGCATCTTGGCGGCTCAGCCTGCGCAGGCGGCGTAATCGGTGAGACGCTTTTGGTCGGGCTTCATGGCTTTTGGTGGGTTGGGGTTACTCGAAGGCGCGAACTATACGCTCAAGCACCCGCCGAATTGGGCAGGGAAGCGAAGACCTTGAGTAAGTCCTCTTGATCCCCCTGCAAGAGGGTGCGTGGATCGAGCAGGAGAGCATTCCCCTGCACGCGTGCGAAGACCGGAGGGTCCGATGCCCGCAGAGCCGCCGCGAGGCCGGCAGGAGAGCGCGCGGGGTCCGTGACCCTCAAGATCGGGCCCTCCAAGAAAATTCCCGGTGCCGAACCTGAACCCGGCTGAGATTCTCCCGCCACGATTTGCACTTGGAAGCCCAGGTCCACTAGGGCGTCTTTCAATTTGTTGGACACCCCTTCAAGATCGTCCCCCGTGGCCAGCAACATGCGCCGGGTGGGCAGCTCGTCTCCGCGCCCGGCGAGGATCAACTCCAGGGTTGCTTCCAGACCCGCCAGGGTCACCTTGTCGCAACGCAGGGCGCGGTACATGGGATCTTGACGCAATCGCGCTACGGCTTCGGCGGAACCGACGATCAATCCCGCCTGGGGTCCACCGAGCAGCTTGTCACCGCTAAAGGACACGATGTCGATTCCACTGGCAAGGGCATCGGCCACTTCGGTTTCGCCCCCCACACTTGCCCCGAGGGGACGCATGGTGTTGGCCTCTACTAAGCCCGAGCCCAAGTCCCAAGCGCTGGCGACCCGGTGCTGTTTGCCCAAGGCAGCGAGTTCTGCGGGTTGAACCTCGCTGGTGAAACCCACCACTCGGAAGTTGGATGGGTGAACTTTCATCAAGAGTCCGGTCTCTGCGGTCAGAGCGTTTTCGTAGTCGGCGATGCGCGTGCGGTTGGTCGCTCCCACTTCCACCATGCGCACGCCTGCCGCGGTCATCACCTCGGGCACCCGGAAGGATCCGCCAATCTCCACCAGTTCCCCACGGCTGACAATCGCCTCCTTGCCGGAGGCCAAAGCATGCATGGTCAAGAGCGCCGCCCCGGCGTTGTTGTTCACGGCGATGCCCTCTTCGCAACCAACCAGTCGCCCAAGCAATTGACTCAAGCGCTCGTCTCGCCGGTTGCGCTCGCCGCTGAGTCGGTCCACTTCCAGAACGCAGAACGAGCGAGCCGCTACCTCCATACGAGCGGCCACCTCCACGTGTACCGGAGCACGACCCAAGCCTGTGTTGAGCACCACGCCACTCACGTTGATCGCCCGCCGCAAGCCCCGAGCGCGATCCTGATCCACCAACGCGCCCATGGCGAGCCCAAGGCCCTCCCCGGCGAGCCGGTTCTCAAGGCCTTGCGCGTCCAAGCTCCCAACGCTGATCTCCTCGCGCCAAGATTCCACCAACCGCTGAGCAAAGGTGCGCAGCATCGCTCGGCCCACGCTCGGGGCCAAAGTCATGACGCCCGGATCCCGCAAGACTTCGTCCACGGAGGGCAAGAGGCGGTATGGGTTGCCTTGGGTCGGTTTTGAACTGGAGTCCATGGGCCTAGTGTGGGATTCGGGGGGCCACGTGCCAAGCATCCAACCCCGAGCATCCGCTGGAGATGAAAAGTTTTTCCCTCCGGAGAAGTCCCGGCCCGAGAATGGGGTCTACTGTAGCCCTGATGAACCACCCCCCCGCTCGACCCTGGAATCTCTGCGCTCCCGACCCCGGAAAGGTCTCTGACATCGAACGGAAACAGGTGATCAAGCCCCTCCTGGCCAAGCTGCTGGTGAACCGTGGGCACGAACCGGGCGAAGCCACCAGCCGCCTCCTGAAACCTGTCACCAAGCTCCTCCACGATCCGGAGGGCCTGCCCCAGATGAAAGAGGCAGTCGAACGCCTACAAAAGGCGGTGGACGGGAACGAGGTGATTTTGATCCACGGGGACTATGACGTGGACGGAATCACGGGGACCACGATCCTCGTGCGCCTCTTGCGCATCCTCGAAGCACGGGTCGAGTGGCACATCCCCGATCGCCAAAAGGACGGGTACTCCTTCGGCCAACACTCGATCCGCAAGGTCAAGGAGGTCGGCGCAACCCTGGTCATTAGCGTGGACAATGGCACCAGCGCGGTGGATGTCATCAACGAACTTGCGGACCTGGGCGTGGACACGATCGTGACCGATCACCATGAACCGCCCCGGGGGGATTTGCCCCGGGCAGTGGCCATCGTCAATCCCAAGATGCCCAACTGCGACTATCCCTTCCGGGAATTGTGCGGGGGAGCAGTGGCCTACAAATTGGCCTGGGGACTCTGCACGGCGATCAGCGGCGAGCGCATGGTGCGGGCCGATCTCAAGGAGTTCCTGGTGGACGCCATGGGCCTCGTGGCCATTGCAACCGTTGGCGATGTGGTGCCCCTGCTCGATGAAAACCGAGTCCTGGCCCGGGCGGGGCTGACGGCCCTGCAGATCAGCAAGCACGCGGGGGTGCGGGCGCTCTTGCAAGTATCCAAACTAACCAACAAGACCCTCGCGGCGGACGACATCGGCTTCGGCATTGGGCCGCGCATCAATGCGGCGGGTCGCTTGAGAACTGCGGCCCTGTCGGTGGAGCTCCTCTTGGAAGAGGACCCAGTCAAGGCGCGCGAAATGGCCAACAACATCGAAGCCCTCAACCAAGAGCGCAAGGACATGAGCGCCGCATTGCTCGAGCTAGCAGACAAGGCCGCGGAGGAATTTGCGGATATAGAGCGCTATCCGATCCTCGTGCTGGCGGGCCAGGGTTGGCACCAGGGCTTGGTGGGCATTGTGGCCGGTCGCATGGTGGAAAAACATGGACGCCCGGCGATCATCATTGGGCTCGACGGGGAGACCGGCCGGGCCAGCGCGCGCACGGTGCACGGGGTCAGTATCCTGGAACTCATGCATGCGGGCTCGGAACATGTGCTGCGCTACGGAGGCCACGCCGCCGCTGCCGGTTGCGAAATCCGCAGCGATCAAGTGGACGCCTACCGCGAGGCCCTCTGCAACGCGGCCCGCGAGACCCTCTCCCCGGAATCCTTCGGCCCCCGCCCCCTGACCATCGACGCGGTCATCCCCATGGCCAAAGTCGGCCGCGAGGTGCAGGAACAAATTGACAAGCTTGAGCCCTTTGGGGAAGGCAACCCCAGCCCGGTGTTGCTCTCCTGCAACTGCCGTCTCGCGGAACCCGCCCGGGCCACCCGCGACGGCAAACACTTGATGCTCAAGGTACGCGACGGCGGCACGGTTTTCCGCACCATGGGTTTCTTCCAAGGCGAACGCCTCGACGAATTAAAAATGGGAGTGGACCTGCACATCGTTCACACACCGGTTTGGAATGAATTCCGCGGTGAGCGCAAACAGGAGCTACGCCTTTTGGATTTCGCCGTAGGCGAGGTCCCCAAGCTGGGCAATGGTGCCTTCCAGCACTGACCTCCGCCCCTCCCTATTGGGTGAACTTCACCGAAACCATGTTGGTCACATTGCTGGAACCACCACAGGGAGCCTGCAAGTCTCTGTAGTAGAGCTGGAAGTGCATCGTTGATCCCAATGTGAATTGCCCCACCGCGGGCATGTTTGTGGACGTATAGGCGCCTAGGCCAGGACCAATCACACCAAAGCCGTTACTGTTGAAGAAAATCGGTGGCCCAAAGCGGAACTGGATCGAGCCCGTACAGCGCAGGCCCGCCCCCATCACTACCGGCACGGTTCTTTTGGCCAGTCCATAAAACAGGACTCCGAAGGTCTGGGAAGGCAGCTGACCCACGACGAATTCCAGGTCATCCATGTAGATGCTTGAGCTTCCCTGCCCCAGCAGCCGTCCGCCCAAACCAGTGGAGTTCTCGCAGCCACCCGTAGAATAGTTATTGCTGCAAGGTGAACCTTGGCTGCAAAAGCAGGTCGGACCATCCGGTTGCTGGCACTCGTCAAGGGTGCCGTCTTCGGGGTTGGAATCGGCCAGGGGGTCCAAGAAAATATCAATATGGTCCGCTATGTTATTGTTGTTGCAATCGATGATCTTCTCGCCTTTCTCGCGCACCGTGGCCCCGGACAGGTCATCGCCCTCAGGATTATTGCCGGAACGCTTGGTCTTGAGCCCCATGGACTCGGCACTAATCAAGATCATCGGCATCACCCCATTAGGGCCGGGAGGACCTAGGAGGTCACCCTCTTCCATGGGCAAGCTCATCAAGGAATCGAGCTCGCCCAAGAGGGGCGAGCCCCGGCGCAGACTGAAGAGCAGCATGTCTGTCGGATTGGCCGCGTCCAACCAGGAGTAGGGCGCATCATTGGGCTGGAACCCAGGGATGCCATTTTCCCACAGGATCAGTGCATCCAGATCATCTAAAGGACCGAGACCTAACTGGGTCGCGCTCGCGTAGGTGGTGACCACCGAACCGGTGCTCTGCAGGACAGTCCCAGGCCGAGTCTGCTCAAATGAAGCACTGTTCGAATTCGCATATCCATGCGTGGGGTCGATCATTCCGCCGTCCAATGAGAAGTAGACCGTATCAACTTGCAAATTGCTCACAGGGCCAATGCTCAAGGCATCCATATTCGACCCCAGGTCTTGCGAATTCATGGGCAGACCCGTACCCGGAAGATTCGGCTCCGTCAATCCGATGCCCGGAGCGAGCCCTGTGGCGAGCGTACCCGAAGTGCGGCCGTTTCCATCAAATGCCAGTCCATGCTGCCTGGGGAAAAGACCGCCACCCTGGGGGAAGACGGGCAAAGCCGGAAGAATGAAGGTGGAGTAAATATTAGACGAAGACTCACCGGCCGGGCTTTCGGTGCGCACATTGGAAGAAAAGTTGAGCCAATCACCCCCTCTCGCATACTCGTCCACAGTGAAGTACACGATGTACTCTTGGCTCGACCCAAGCAACCGCAGATCCCGTCCCAACGAGATTGCGTCCACATCAACTCCGCAGGCGCTGCCACCGGGAAGTCCGGCGCAAGCGCTGTACTGGCTGAGGCCTAGGTCCCCGCCTGAATGACGAATCGATAAGTCCACCCCACCGAGTTGGGGAATGCCCCCCCCCAGGAGATCGCCTTCCGTCACCGGCCGCCCGAGTGAATCCGGCGAGCCCACAAGGGGACCGTGGTAGTCCACGCTGAAAAGGGCTTCGAACGGCCCCGCCGGCGGTGGATTCTGGGAAGTAGCGTGACCCACGAGTAGGGTGATAAAGACGAATGTATATGCTTGACGAATCATAGTTAGAAGGCCTCCCTGCAGGTTGATTATAGGTACAGATCCAAATATGGACATCCCAGCCGGTGATTAAGGGTTATAAATCCAGAAATGAGCACTTCAGGCCCTTGATTGCCCCAATATTCAAGGGGAGTAATACCTCCAGCACTCTTCCCTGACTTTCAA
>JAPKBR010000002.1 GCA_028823345.1 Planctomycetota bacterium | reverse complement strand
CTGGCTTGGGTGCTCTTGTGAGGTGGGGGTCCCTACTGGGCCGCGTTCTCGTGCCACTCAAGGCCGGCGGCTGTCATGCGTACGAGGTCTGGGTCTCCGTCGCTGTCCAGGTCGATCAGTCGTATCCCCAGGTCTGCGCTCAAGGCAGGCATGGGGTAGGAGGTGTCGGAGTTGAAACCGCCGCCAAAGACGCCCAGGTTCTGGTGCCAGCCCTGCCAGGTGCCGTCGCCAGAGGTGATCAGGTCGATGTTGTTGTCCAGATCAAGATCGGCGGCGGCGAGGGAACTCAAGGAGCCCGCTCCAGCGAGCAATTCGCTCTCTTCCCAGATTCCGGCCAGGTCCAAAAACCCGCGGATTCCGGTCTGGGTTGTGTTGTGCCCGATCAAACTCTTGGTGAGGGTCGAGTAGCCCAAGTCGGCGAACTGCAATCCGCTCCAGGTTCCACCGGGGTTGCTGATGTCTTGACTCCAGAAGAGAGAGTTCGCGTCGGAGGCGAACTCGGCCAGGAGGTCTGCGGCCATGGCCACCGAGTCCGTGTCCCCGTCATCGGCCAGGTCGGCGCTGGTGATGCGCGTGTAGAGCGGGTCGCCGGCGGTGGTGACATTCAGGGCGCTAAAAGTCCCGCTGCCGTCATTTTGCTGCAGCACCAAGGAGACCGCATCGTCGAGGGCGCAGAGAATGTCCAGGTTGCCGTCCCCGTCGTGGTCGCCCACTTCGAAATCGTGCAGGCCGATGGCGCCGGAAGCCTGGATTACGTGGGGCGTCCAGGAGGGGTTTTCGAGCCAGACGAGTTCGCCGGTGGTGCTGGCACCCCAAAGAATGTCGAGGTCCATGTCGTTGTCGAAGTCCCCCGTGGCCACATGGCTCGCACCACTCAGGCCGCTGGCGATGGAGGTGGCAGTGAAGCTGCCCACGCCGCCGGTCAACAGCAGGATCTCTTCAAGAGGACTGGTGCTGGCCACCACCAAGTCGGGCAGGGTGTCCCCGTCCAGGTCGGCGCTGCAGAAGGCGCTGGCTTCGTCTCCGAAGCTGCTGGTTCCTGATGTGAGGTTGACGGGATCGAAGAACAGGCCCTCGTCGTCCGCGATGGTGAAAATGGCCTGGGATATCGCACCGGTGACTGCCCCGATCGGGTTGGTGATGGTCAGGATCGCGTCCTCATGGGGAATTTCGGGGTCCAGGTCGTCGAGGATCTGCAGGAGCACCGAGGCTCCCAGTTGTCCCACGGGGATCGTGATCTGAGCAGCAGCAAGGGTGTAGTCGAGGTCGACCCCTTCGCTGGCGTCACCGCTGATCACGATGGGTACCACGGTCGGCAGGCCCGAGACCACACTGAGTTGGGCGGTGAGCAGAATGGACGCGGTGTCCGTTTCGTTCTGGGAGCCACCACTGGTTGTGAAGGAGACCAGCGGCTCCGGGTCGTTGTCCACGATGGTCATGGTGTGGTTGTTCGCCAGGGGATCCGAATGATCTCCTGAGAGGAAGAAGTTGATCCACTCGGAGTCCTCATGCAACAGATCATCGTTGATGGTGATGGTGATCGAGCCGATTGCGGATCCCGCGGGGATGGTCACGCTGACCACCGCGTCGGAGGAGTAGTCACCGAAGGTCGCGCTGCCCCCCAGGGAGAGGTTGGCGGTCAATGGATCGCCACCGGCGCTGCTCCTCTGTACAAAGACCTGGAGGCTTCCTCCTGCTTCGGAGCTGAAGCTGGATGTGCTGACGAAGCCCATCACTCCTCCGCCGTCTCCGCTTCCACCGCCGCCGCCGCCACCCCCCGCGTCGGAACCACAGGCGGGAAGGAGCAGGAGCAGGGGCAGCAGGGGAAGGGCGTGGGCTTTCATGATCTTGGACCGGTTGGTGAGGAACTCGATCCAGCAGCCTGCGTAGGGGAGCGGGCCGCGGTCAAGTCATCCCTCGCCGGTCTGCCGACAATAAGCCCTATTGGAACAGGATTTCCAGACCGTTCGTGAAGTTCGAGGTCGTACCGGGATTCGAATCCCGGTACCAGCACTGGAAGAACCAGGTCTCTCCAGGCAGCACGGATACATTGCCCGTTGGACGTGGCAGGCTGGTCAGGTCCAACGAGATCGCAAAGACCCCCGCCGGATCAACCATGCCAATCTGGGCGTTGTGCCGTCCGATCGCTCCGGTCAGGCACAAGTGTCCCTGGCTGCCGCCTGGGTTCGGAATGAAACCGGGGGAGGCGCTGTTGAGGAAAAAGGCGAATTTCCCCGGGGGCAAGTCGCTGGCCTGAAGTTCCAGATTGTTCGCGCTGGCGAGGGAACTTCCCGCAGCCGACATGCTTCCAGAGCTGCCGCTGGAGTTTGCCACCGCGCTGTTGCAGTAGTCCGTGCCCACGGAGTTTCCATCCAGTACCGCCACGAAGACCGAGGTTGAAAAACTGCCCGCCGCGCGGGCATGGCCGATCAGGGTCTTGCCGTCGTCGCTGATGGCCGTCACTATGGCGGGTTCCCAGGCGCTCACGTCAATACCCAGGCCTGTGAGCACATCGGCCAGGAAGCGATAGCCGTGGGTCGGAGTCCAGATGATGGCGCCGCCGAACGGACCAAAGCCAAAGGTGCCCCCGGCAATCTGGCCCGCTTGATCCACGCACATCAACAGGGTGTTGTCAAAAGTGCCTCCCCCGGGAATCTGCCCGAGGTTGGTGGCGCCGGTGGTCTGATTCCAGATGAAAGCGCCGGATCCTTCGCTGCCCACAGCGAAGGCCCCGTCGCTAGAGAGACCGTTGATTTCTCCCGCTCCGTTGGGATTGCTGCCGCTCACCAGAATCAACTGTTCGGTCAAATTGGAGTCCCAAAGGGCTGCCCGCCGGGAGCCGTTGGTGGCCGCATCCCAACCGCCGATCCAGGCGCCGTCGTCAGAGATCGCGCTGGCCCGGGCACTGCCGGTACCTAAATGGGGGATCTGCATGATGCCCCCGCCGACGGTCCAGCGAAAGGCGATACCCGTGCAGCCTTGCCAACCGAGTCCCACTGCCGCATTGCCATCGCCCGCTAGGTCGTAGGGATTGGCCACATCACTGCCGCAGCCCCCTCCAAAACTGCCCAGGTTTACCCAGCCAGTGGGGGCGGTCCATAGTCCGGCAACATTGTCGCCGGTCGTGGGATCATTCATCTGACCAAGCACTGTGCTTCCGTCTTCGGAAACACCAACCGCGGACTGTTGACCCAGGGGCTGGTATCCGCCGCTGGAGGTCCAGAGGAACGCGCCTTGGCTGTCGTTGCCGCAGATCGCCGTGCCGTCGCTGTTGGCGTCGCTGGAGTTACCCGTGGCGATGATCGTGAAGGAGCTTTGGGCTGCGGCTTGGGGCAGGGCCAGGATGGCCGCGCAGATGACGAGGGTCGGGGTAAGGATTTGATGCATAGGATGAAGAGGTGGGGCTCTTCTTCATCCTAGCAGATCCATACAAATCGGGACCTGGATCGTCTCTTGCACCTCTGCCGCGCCTCACGGCTAGGCAAATGGTTCAAGAAGGAAGCAGGTCCCGTATTGAGCTTTCAGGCGCTGCGGCGTATGCGCGGCCGTGCTCCCATGGAGGCCAGGGTGTGTCCCAGGTCCCGGCCAATGAGTTCCGGTTCCACCGAAAGGTTGCCCGCTTGCATGATGCGCGGGGTGGCGACTCCAGCGGTGTGGCAGCCAGCGCGCCAGCCAGCCACAAGGGAGAGCACGTCGTTGGCTACGACCCAGGATTCATCCAGGTCGATGCCGTCCTCTTGACGGGCGTGGTGCATGACCCCGGTATTAGGCAGGGCGTAGACCGACTCCTTGTCATAGGGGGGGACTCCTTCCGGGTGCTCGGTGGCCGCATAGCTGCGAGTGATTTGTACCCCATGGCTGCGCAGATGCTCGAGAATCCCGGCATCGATGGCGAGCCAATCCTCGAGGGATTGACGACCGTCGGGGACCTGGTCTTCGTTGCCGAAGAGGTAGATTTGCCAGCCTTGTTGACCAGCATGAAAGAGGGCGTCAGTCACACCAGGAAGGAACGACACATCGGCCATGGTACGAGCGTGGCCGAAAGTAGGTTTCTGGAGCACAACATTCCAGCGAGCAATGAAAAGGGCGCGCCGGGGTTGGCGATTATGGAATTGTGTCATAAGGAGCTACTTCAAAAGGGGCAGCGGGGGGGTAACCACTCTTTCGTCCCATGGAGCTTTTGTATCGAGGTGTTGGAAAGGATTTCTTACTGAAATGGGTGAGCGGGCTCACGGATGGGAAAGATTTTCCGTGCGGTTTGGATTTGAATCAGGCTTCACTCAGGGGATTCCATTATCCAATGGCCGATAAGAGAGGATTAGGGTCCCCATAGACCGTCCATCCCTCCCAAGCCTACCCCCTCAATTATGCGTTCCCTTCGCATTGCCCTAGCCCTTAATCCATTCACCCTCCACCGCCGTGGGGGAGATCATGCCCGTGAGTTGGCTCGGGAATTAATCAGTCGTGGGCATGCGGTGCGTGGGTTTGGTGCGCCTCCCGGGGCAATTCCCCGCAGCGGTCGCAGCCTAATGCCGGGCATCGGAGGCTTCATGCCGGATGTGATCATGGCTTATGACGGATTGTCTCCCGCGGGTTCGCACTCGGCTGCCATGGCGCGCCGCTTGAGTGTGCCGCTCTTCATGTTTGAACAGGGCTTCCCCGTGGTTGGGCACCCCGTGGAACGGGTGCTGCGATTTGTGGGCGAGAACCTATGGGGCCGGCGCTTGCGCAAGACAGTTGAGCACGTGGTTGCCCTTGATGATCTGGCCCTCCGACAGGCCCAGGGATTCGGTATCGAGCGGGATCAGATTAGCTTGATTCCTGGAGGCGTCAACCAGAGCAAGTTCCGCCGGGGAATGCACTCGCACCTCTTGAAACGGCACGGGGTCGAGGGTCGAGTGGTCCTCGCTGCCGGTAGATTCCAGACCGGGCGCGGGCTGGAGAAACTCGTGCGGGCCTATGCTTCCACCCTGGGAGCCAGTGAGGACTGGACCCTCGTGTTGGCAGGCGAGGGACCCGAGATGAGCAACCTCCGTGCATTGGCCAACATCAAGGGCATCGGCGCGCGCATGATCCTTGTGGAGCGACCGCGTCCGGAAGAACTTCCAGCTCTCGTGAGTGCAGCCACCCTGATGGTGGACCCGGACGGCAGCGGCCGTGGTCCGAGGCTCACGACACTGGGTGGATTGGCTTCGGGTACGCCACTCTTGGGAGTGCCAGGTTCCTTGCAAGCCAGTCTCGTGGAACGGGGCGTGGGAATGTTGGCGGAGGACGGAAGCGAAGCCGCCCTGGCCCATATTCTGCGCGTGGCCGCATCTGATCCCGGGCGCCGGGCACGCTGGTCCGCTATGGCTCAAAGCCTAACGGTCGAAGAGCTCGCCTGGGATTCGGTGGCCACTCGCGTGGAACAACTTCTGCTCGGAGAATCCGGCAATTCCACCCCAAGTGGTGCCTTGCGCATCGCCTAGTCGTGATGGAACTGCAGGCCCAGTGCCAGCGCTAGTTGGTGGCGCGTTTGAGTTCGTCCTTGAGATAGGACATGTCCGCCATGTATTGGCGGACCGCTTCGGTGGTGTCCTTGTCCAGGTCGCTGAAGGTGACGCGCACTTCCACCGAATCGGAACGCTCGGTGAGTTCGGTGATCTCGGCGGCAGCCTCGCTGAATCCTTTCTTGAGCAGGGGCAGCTTGAATTTGACCGTCAGGGTGGTGCCCACGGCGAGCAGTTGACCCATGTCGAAGGCAGCGAGTCCGGTTTTTCCGCCAGACCACTTGTAGGCGAGGCCCGTGAGGTCGAGGCTGGTCATCCGCCCCACACCGGTCCATTGCTGGCCAAAGGCGTGTCCGTGCACCGTGTTCTCGGTCTTGGGGGTGCCTAGGAAATGCTCGACCCGTGATTGATCGGTGGGGCGGAAGAGGACGGAGCTTGGGTCCGCCTCGAAGTCGTGCTCGTTGTCGTCAGCGGCGGGAGGTTTGGTTCCAGAAGCAAACGCAGCGCCGGCTTCCTCGTCCGAGTTGTGGACGCCAATCACCCGATCGAGGCCGATCTTCTCCAGGATGTCCCTGCAAAAAGTGCTGGGGTGGCTGATGAGGAGCTTGCCACCGGCCTCTTGCAGGCTGCGAGAGGCCTTGAGGATCGCGCCCAGGGCGGTGGAGTTGATGAAGCGCACAAGGCGCAGATTGACCACGATATTGGCTTGGCCAGAACGCTGGAGTGTGGCGATCTCTTCCTGGAATGCGGGGCAGGAAAAGGTGTCGAATTCGCCGCGCAGATGAAGGGTGGCGTATTGATCGTGGGGCTCAACGGTAGTTTTCATAGGACTGAGATCATAGCAACCGGACCCTGGCTAGATAGAGGTTGAGATCCCATGACCCTTTTATTGCCGATCAGATGAGGTCCTTGCGGACCATGGGGGCTAGAATTAGGCCTAACATGGCCTTTTGGAAGCGCAGACCGTCCAGTCCCACCCCGGATCCTTCCCTGGAACCGGCTCCTCTTCCTAGCGCTCGATCGGCAGATGCGATCAGCAGTGTGTTGCTCTTCTCGGGGGACGCGCGCACGGATGGCAAGACCGTGGAGGTCCTCCTGGACGCCATCGCCCGGGTGTCTGCTTCCCGGGATCTGGATGAACTTCTCGACTATGTGGTGGATACGGCAATTTCCACCACCTCGGCCGAGCGCGGGTTCCTGTTCCTCGCTAAGCAGTCGGGGGGAAAACCCTCCGTGCGCAACGCCCGGGACTCCCAGGGACGACCCCTCGACGAGGAGGCGCGCTGGTCCACTAGCATCGTCGCCAAGGTCGTGGATTCGGGCGTCCCCATGCACACCATGATTTCGGGACAGGGAGACATGGACCTGGGACAGAGTGTGATGGACCTCAAATTGCGTGCGGTGATGTGCGTGCCTTTTGGGGTGCGCAGCACAGGCGCCACGGCGGATCGCTTGGGTGCTCTCTATGTGGATACCAAAGCGGCCAGCCGCGAATTCACCGACGGGGACTTGGCCCTCTTCCATGCACTGGCACAACATGTGGCCATTGCAGTGGAAAACGCCCAGCGCACCAGTGACGCCCTGGAAAAGGCGCGCCTGGAAGAGAGCATGGCCTTGGCCACTGAAATTCAAAAGAGCATGATCCCCAAGGATCTCAAGGTGGCCCCTGGCTTTGAGGCCTTTGGTTGGTTTTTGCCAGCGGAACATGCTACTGGTGATTTTTACGATGTAGCGCAGCTGTCCGATGGGCGTAGCGCGTTGATGTTGGGGGACGCCACGGGGCACGGTGTCGGTCCGGCGCTTGTGGTGGCTTCGGCCCAAGCAGCCTTGCGCTCCTATTGCAAGATTTTGGACAACCCCTCGCGCATCGTGCAATTGGTGGACGAGGACTTGGCGGAGCGCATGGACGGGGGCACCTTCCTGACTCTTTGTTTGGTTGTTGTGGGTAAGGACGGCAGCTTTGAAACCGTGGACGCGGGTCACGGTTGCACTCTGGTCTACCGCGCCAGCACCAATTCTGTTGAGGCGCTGAAGTCCAGTGGCCCAGCCCTTGGGGTTGCTCCGGGATTCGAGCATGCAACCGAAGTGCAACCAGGCCTCGAACCCGGCGATATGGTGCTGTTGTTCAGCGATGGCCTCAGCGAAGCGGCCCATGGGGATGCGCAACACGCGCTCTTTGGGGAAGAACGAATTTCCGAGGTGCTGCAGGATGCTGGGCAAAGGGGTGAAGATCCACGGGCCCTCTGCAAACGCCTGAGTGAAGCGGCTCTGGAATTCAGTGGGGGCCGCCGGGATGATGATTGGACCCTCATGGCCCTGCGCCGAAATCCCTGATGGGAGCCCATCCCGAAAAACCAGAGCTGCCTTCTCCCGGGGTGGACTTGCCCCCGGACTATGTCCGGCGCTTGGAGCGCTTGGTGCTGCAGATGGCAGCCAAGGGAGAACGCCGGGAGGGTTTGGGGCAAGCTCACCTCTTGGGAGCTGGTGAAGAATTCATCGGGCATCGTCCCTATCGGGAGGGGGAGGATCTGCGGCGCTTGGACTGGGATCTATTGGCGCGCAGTGATCAAGCCTTTGTGCGCCGCACACGCCGGGAAGCAGCGCAGGTTTGGTCTGTGGTCCTCGATACGTCGGGGTCCATGGGGATTGGCTCTCCCGGCAAACTGGATGCTGGAGCGCAGCTGGCGGGTGCCATCATGGCCGTCGGCATGCGCGCGGGTGTGCGCGTGCAGTTGAAGAGTGGGCTTGGCCCGGCCCTTTCCCTTCGGCGCGGCCAACCCCTGGGCATCTTGATTCAACGACTCAAGGACCTGCGCGCGGGGGGCGAGGTGGGCGCCAGCCCGGAAGCCATTCTGTCCGGCTGGGGGCCGCCCCGTGAAGTGGGGCTGGTGGTGATCATCGGTGATTTCGTGGGTTTGAGCCCAAAAGATCTTGAGCCTCACCGGCGGCCTGGGAGGCGCATGGTCCTGCTGCAAGTCTTAGCCCCCGAAGAGTTAGAGCCGGCGAATCAACTGCTGGGTGAAGCGGTGCATTGGTTCGATCCCGAAGGGCCGGAAGAGCGCCCCGGGCTTGCCCCGGGAGAAGCTGCCTTGGTTTATGAAGGCCGCCTTGAGGCCTGGCTGGAGGGTTGGCAGCGCAGCACCCGCAGTCGGGGCATGGGCTGGTCCGTAGGGGCCAGCGATGTGCCCTTTGAAGAACGGGTGGCCCTCGCCCTGGAGGGGCGCTAGATGCTGGTTTGGGAACGACCCTGGGCTCTTTGGTTGTTGGTCTGCCTTGGGGTTGTGCTGTGGCGGTCCCTGCAAAAGGGCGCGCCCATCGGGCGCTTGCTTGGGACCCTTGAATTTTGGCCCCGGGAGAAAGTGGCCGGTGAAGAGCGGCGGCGAGGCATTCCCCCGGCCCGTTGGGCTCTCGTGTGTGCCATGGGCGCCGCAGTCTTGGGGATGGCTGGGCCCGCTTGGCAAGGGGAAGCCACCGATCCCCCTTGGCGTGTGATCGTGGATCGCAGCCCGTCCATGGGTTTGGCCAGTGGCTCAGAGGGCTCGCGCCTAGGTGTTGCCTTGGAACTCTTGGACTCTGCCCTGGATCGGGGCGCGGCGCGCATTTTTGTTGCGGGGGACGCGTCGACAATCGAACACCGGGGAGAACGCCCCCCTCGGGATTGGGTAAGCAGCGTGCCTCGGCCGGAACCAGACTGGGCTCGCTTTGATCAACCCCGCACGATTTGGCTCACGGACCGCATGTTGGGCCACGCGCCGGTGCACGCCTGTGTTGTGGCCAGTGGGGGAGGCGTGGTTCCCGGAGTCGTTGCCCTCGATGGTCAGCATGAACTTTTCTTTGATGGGATAGCCTCCCGGCTTAGACCCTCAGGCCAAGGACCACAAGGTGTGGAAGTGCGCGGTCCAGCCTCTTCCCAAATCGTGGCCCTGGCGCGGATTTGGGTCGAGTCCAGAGGACACCGTTTGACCGACGAACAGCCAGCCCTGTTGATCACTTGTGCCATGGGGCCGGTGGCAGGAGCGCCCGAAGTGCAGCAGATCGAACAGGATGGGTGGAGCTTCTCGGGCCACTTGATTCACCCTGCGGAGGGACGCCCCTGGGCATGGGCTCAGCCCAGTGGGCTACCTGCGGTGGCTTGGTCCCCAGGCTTCGTGGATGTGCAACTGTTCGAACTTGCCCCACCCGCCGGTGATCTCGGAGGCCTGGCACGCTCCTTTGGGGACCTGTTCGATCGTGCCTTGGTTCCAACGGGAGACGTAGTTGCCTTGGGAGAACGAGGGGCGGTGGGTGCCGGCGGAGTGAGTGGTACCTTCGAGGGTGGAGCCGCGGCCCGCTTGGGTCAAGATCAACGCTTACCGCGCATTCTCTTGGCCGGTTTGGCCACCTGCCTGGGGTTGCTGGCTTTGATTCTCAGCCGCAGAAGTCCCCTGTGAGAAGCGGGCCTGGGACCCTTGGGTGAGACAGCCGTTCCCGGGTCGGATTTATGCTTGGCAGCAAGGATCGATGGCCTAGGCTGGGTGTTCACCGTGTCCCCCTTTCCCCAACACCATGAAGTCTCTTCCATCGATCTCTCTCGCGTCCCTGTTGTTGGTCGCCCCTGCCGTCTCCCAGGATTTCCCCCGGGAGCAAGACCTGAGCCATCTTGAAGGCTTGCAAGCCCCGGCTTTGGCGGTCACCGGCTGGTTCAACACTGCCCCCCTGAATCTGGGGGAGCTCAAGGGCAAGGTGGTCCTGATCGACTTTTGGGGCACCTGGTGAGGCCCCTGCAGAAGTGCCGTGCCGCACCTCAAGGATCTCTACTCTCAGTACAAGGATGACGGTCTGGTATTGATCGGCGTTCACAGTAAAAAGGGAGGCAGTCAAGCCCAGGCATTCGCCGAGGCCAAGGGCATCGACTACCCGATCTGTGTGGATTCCAGCGGCAGCACGGTGGGTGCTTATGGTGTGAATTCATACCCCGATTATTATGTGATCGATCGCAATGGGGTGCTGCGTTATGCGGACCTTGCGAACTCCCATGTGGATGCGGTGGTCGCTAAGTTGTTGGCCGAGCCAGCCCCGGGGTCCACGCCCCTTTCAAGGTTGCGCGCGATGGTGGCGCGCCAGCCAGACTACGCGTTCCGAGTGCAACCCATGGGCGATGCTGCGGGCATGGATTTGGATGGGGGATTGCGCCAAACATTCGGGGAAGACGCCCAGGGGCCTTGGCTTGAAATTGAATCGGTGACGGTAGACCGCAAGAAGGTCTTGCCCACGCGGCGCACCCTGGTGCGTGTGCGTGCGGACGAGGGGCTAACCCTGATGCGTCACCGGCTGTTCTTGGACGGAAAACTGAGCGCGGATTTGGTGCTGGAGAATGGCAAGCTCAAGGGACGTGCTGAGGGCCAGACCGTGCTGCGCAATGTGCCCGGGGGCTTAAGCCACGAGTTGGCGTTGCATTGCCACGCGCGGCTCTTTGCGAGGGGAGACTCTCCCAAGCGTGACTTGGCGGTGCTCCTTGGCAATGGCCGCATTTCGGGGGAAGGTAGTCACGTGGCTCGGCTCAAGGATGATTCTGAACGCCCCGGTGTGAGTCGCATCGCCTGGAATAGGGGGGAGCGCGAAGCTTCCCTTGTGCTGGACTTCGACCCCAAGGGAACACTTTTGGGTATGCGAAAACTGTCCACTTCCAAGGGTGAGGCGCCCTTGGGGATTACGATCCTTCAGGGAAAAAGCGCGGAGACACAGTTGTTGGCGCTGTTCCCTGAGCGGCGCTGAGGCATTGGTCCAAGGGTCAGTCCCAGGAGGTGCCGTCCAGGCCCAGGGGCTGACCCTGGATTGCGAGCCCAAACCCTGCGCGATGCACTTCGGCCCGTGCCCCGGAGTCAGGGTCGTGCAGAGGATTTGTATGATTCAGGTGGATCAGGCGCACCTTGGATTTCTCCTGGGCTGACAGGTGTTCGAGCTGTTGCATGGTCTCCACCACAAAGGGGTGCGGGACCTCGCTCATGGATCGGCCGGGAAGTTCATCGGGACCGAAGAAGGTAGCGTCGAGGAAAGCCAGCTTTACCCGGGAGAGTTCCGCCGCGAGATCCCGGTCCCAGCGGGTCCACTTGTCGATGTCCGGCAAGTACAGGACTGCGCCCCTGGGGCCCTCGACTCGGATCGCTACCGTGTCGCTGAATTCGCCCCGGTGGGGAACTTCGATGAGCTCGACCCGCAGGCGGTCATTGAGCTTCAACGTGGTATTGGGTCGAAGTTCTTGGATCTCGATGTGTCCCGCGGTCACCAACAAACTCCAGGGGGCCTCGTCCCGAAGGAAACTCGCCACCGACGGGGTGCAAATGACCCGTTGGGATTCAGCGCCGTAGCTTTCGCGACCCAAGTGCAGCAGACCTAATATGTGTCCCATGTGGGCATGGGTCAGGAGAATCCCATCAAAGAGGGGCGGCCGCCCGAGGCTGCTAGGCCGGGGCGCAATTTGATCTGCCAGTTGCACTTGGTTTGGTAAATCCGGACCCGCATCCATGAGCCAGCGTTGATTGGAATGGGGGTCCACCAGAAGCAAGCTGGTGACCATGCGCGCCTGGGTCGGGTCTTTGCGCACCCTTTCGCAGCAGGGCCGGTGACAGGCGATTTGGGGCAGGCCTCCGTCCTGGGCGGTGCCCAAGGCCAGCACGTAGGGGTGGCTGGGAGGCGCAGGCGCGGAGTTCAAAAGGCACGCCTGACTCAGCAGCCCAAGGGCCATCCAACTGGCCACGCGCCAGGCCCCAAATATCTTCCGTTCGGGCCTCGTGCGTTTCTTCATGGGGCTGGGACCGGACCAATTGGCTTCTGTATCGCTCATCGTTTCACCTTTTGCCATCATAAGAGGGCATGATGGCCCACGACTCATTGATATGCACACCATGGATACATTCACACCGACCCCTGCTGACCGTTTTACTTTTGGCCTCTGGACCGTGGGCAACCCCGGCCGCGACCCCTTTGGCCCCTCCGTGCGAGCCACCCAGAGCCCAAACCGCATCGTGGCCAAGTTGGCTGAGTGCGGTGCCTATGGGGTCAACCTCCATGACGAGGACTTGATTCCATTCGGCGCCAGCGCCGCCGAGCGCGATCGGATCGTGAAGGAATTCAAAGGCGCCCTTAAGGACAACGGCATGGTGGTCCCCATGGCCACCACCAACCTTTTCAGTCAGCCGATCTTCAAGGACGGCGCATTCACCTCGAACGATCCGCGCGTGCGCACCTTTGCCCTGCAGAAGACCATGCGCGCCATGGACCTGGGGGTCGAATTGGGCGCCAAGACCTATGTGTTTTGGGGCGGACGTGAGGGCACCGAAAGCGATGCTTGTCGGAGTCCCATCGATGCCATGAAGCGCTTCCGCGACGCGATCAACTTCCTCTGCGGCTATGTGCGCGATCAAGGGTACGACCTGCGCTTCGCCCTTGAGGCCAAACCCAACGAACCACGGGGAGACATCTATCTGGCCACCACCGGTCACATGCTGCACTTCATTTCGACTCTCGATGAACCCGAGCGCGTCGGAGTCAACCCCGAGGTCGCCCATGAAACCATGGCCGGGCTTTCCTTTGTGCACAACATCGCCCAAGCCATGGAAGCGGGCAAGCTCTACCACATCGACTTGAACGGTCAGCGTATCGGACGCTATGACCAGGATCTTCGCTTTGGATCCGAAGACCTCAAGCAGGCTTTCTTGACCGTCCGCCTCTTGGAAGGGATCCCCGGAAATGACCCCTACACGGGGCCCTTGCACTTTGACGCCCATGCGTATCGCACGGAAGACGATGAAGGGGTTTGGGAGTTTGCCGTGGGCTGCATGCGCACCTACAAGATTCTCAAGAGCCGAGCCCTAGCCTTTGAGGCGGATCCTGATGTGCAAGAGATCATTGCGGAGCGCACCGACGACGCCCTCGATGCCCTGCTGAACGGTGGCTACAGTACCGAAGCCGCTGAAGCAATTTCGGCCGCCTCCATTGATGTGGATACCATCGCCAAGAAAGGGCTCGGCTACGAGCGACTGGATCAGTTGCTTGTGGAACACATGATGGGCGTGCGGGGCTGAAATCGTGCTGGTGGTAGGATTGGATGTGGGCACTCAGTCCACCAAGGGATTGTTGATTGATCCGGAACGGGGCCTCGTTTTGGCTCGCTCGGCCAGTGCCTATGGTTTAATCGAGGGCTTGGCCCCCGGCGCAGCGGAACAGGACCCGGCCACCTGGGAACAGGCGTCGGTGGATGTGTTGCGCCCACTGATTGCGGCCGCCTCTGAGGCGGGGCAGACCATCAGTGCCATTGGGGTTTCCGGCCAACAGCACGGCTGTGTGTTGCTGGACCGGGATGGGCAACCGGTGCGTGCGGCCAAGCTTTGGTGCGACACGGAAACAGCAAAAGAGGCGGCGGAATTATCAGATATTCTGGGGCGTCCAATTCCTACGGGCTACACAGCATCCAAGGTGCGTTGGGTCGCGCGCCATGAGCCGGATGCCTGGGCCAAGACCAAGACCGTGCTCTTGCCCCATGACTTTTTGAATCTGCGCCTGACCGGTGAGGCTTGCATGGAAGCGGGGGACGCGTCGGGCACGGGTTGGTTTGATCCAAGGACACGCACCTTTGACAAGCGGGCAATGGAGGCGGTGGACCCGGCCCTTTCGGGCAAAGTGCCCGGGCTGATCGGGGCGGGTGAGCCCGCGGGAGTGGTCAGCGAAGCCGGGGCCAAGCGATTTGGCCTTGCCCCTGGGACCTTGGTGTCCAGCGGCGGTGGGGACAACATGATGAGCGCCATCGGCGCGGGGGCCAGCACCCCGGGTGCCTGCGTCGTGAGCATGGGCACCTCGGGCACGGTGTTCACCTACTCGGATCAGCCGGTGATTGACCCGGAGGGTTTGATCGCGCCCTTTTGCGATTCTAGCGGCGGATGGTTGCCTCTTCTGTGTGTCATGAACTTGACCGGAGTCACCGAAGGGGTGGTGCGTCTGACCGGGCGCGACCATGGGGATTTGACCCGGGCCGCTACCCAGATCAAGGCCGGTTGCGAAGGGCTCCTGTGGATGCCCTTTTTGGCGGGTGAGCGTGTGCCGGATCTACCCGGGGCCACAGGGACTCTGTTGGGAATGCGGGATCAGCATCTGGACGGGGCTATGCTTTATCGCGCGGCGCTGGAGGGCACCAGTTTGAACTTGGGCTGGGGCGTGGGGCGCTTGAATCGCTTGGGGGTCGACACTTCCCGACTGCACCTGGTGGGTGGGGCCGCGCAGAATCCACTTTGGCGCCAGATTCTGGGAGCCGTGCTCAAGGCCGAGGTGCGTGTATTGGAAGAGCCCGAGGCTGCTGCTCTGGGCGCAGGCTTGCAGGCCGCATGGACCCATGGGCGTGTGGAAGGTGCTGGGGTTGTGACCCTTCCGGAACTCAGCGCGCCCTTCCTGGGTGCACCGGGCACTTCCGAGCCAGTCCACCCAGAGCTATCCGAACACTACGCCGAGCAGGCCCTTGATTATGCCGCGGCCTTGAAGAGCCATTACGGCGTCTAGGCAAAGGTCAGCTCTTTGCCGCGAGGATCCTGCGCCGGCGGCGGTGCAAGCCAAGGGCGCAGATCCCCACCAAGACTGCGAACCAAAGTGTTATCAGACGTGTGACGAGAGTTGCCGAAGCGGCCCCCGCTCTGGCTGCTTTCGCGCTACTCCCCAAGGCCTGGAAGAGCCGTTCTAATTGGGATGTGTAGAGCCCCTCGGTGACCCCCAGTCCGCCCGGGGTAAAGATCGCAACGGCCCCCGCTACCAGGGACAGGCTGAAGGCGGCCACTACCTGGGAGTAGGACAGGTCCGGCGGCCCAATGGCCAGGGCGATGCCCCAGGCTGCTAAGCACTCGAAGCTCCAAGCACCCACACCGAGCAGCACCGCCGGGATCAAGAGGCGCGGGGCTAATAGTTGGCGCGCGCTGCTGAGGGCATTATCAAGCTTGGGGGCGAGACGCCCCAAGCGGCCCATGCGCCCAAGCAGAAGCACGGCCAAACGGGTCACGGGAGGGCAGGCAATCAGACCCACCAATCCCAAACAGCCGGCCAGGGTGACCCATAGAATCCAGGCGTGCTCCGCGTGTTGCGAGAAATTGGCGAGGGCGATCAGAATCAGGAGGCTCAGCAGGTCGGTCAAGCGTTCCGCCAGCACGATGGGGGCGGTGGTGGAAATTGGGGCCCCTGTTTCATCCTTGAGAAGCACGCACTTGAAAGCCTCGCCCAACTTTCCAGGGGAGACTGTCAGGGCCAATCCGGAGAGGAAAATCAAAAGGCTGGGCCCGGTGCCTAGTTCAACGCCTACCCGCTTGCGGTAGAGCTCCCAACGCACAAAGCGCAGTCCGTAACCCAAGAGCACCAACCCGGCGGCACCGAGCAAATGGATTGCCTCTAGGTGCTGCAGTGCTTTCAGCACGCCATCCGTGTCTGCCCATGCGATGATGCCCGCGTAGACCAGAAGGGAAACCACGCAACTGATGATCATGCCGCGCACGAGGCGCGAGTTGCTGGGTATGGTTGACATGGTGGCTCAGGCAGGGGTGGCATCCGCCCGACGGCCGAACAAGAACACGATCCCGGTCAAGACCAACATGGACAAGCCCAAGCTAGCCCAGGGCAACCAGGTCCAACCCCGGTGCAGCAGGAGCGCGCAGGGCAGATACCCCATGAGCATGCTGACTCCCATGACAAGTACCGCGTAGGGCGCCTGGGTTCGTACGTGGTCCACGTGATCGCTGGCGGTTGCAATAGAACTCATCACGGTGGTGTCGCTGATCGGGGAACAGTGGTCTCCGAAAATGGCGCCCTCCAAGACCGCGCCGATGGAAAGCACCACCAAGCCCTGACCCAGCAAAGTCGGGTCTACACCGAGGGGCGCACCCAGGGAGCCAAGTTGGTAGGCGAGGCCCACCACGAGGGGCAAGAGAATCGACATGGTGCTCCAAGAGGACCCTGTGCTGAAGGCGACCATAGCCGACAGGAGGAACAGGGCCGTGGGCAAAACCACATAGGGCACTCCATCGGAGAGGGTCAGGGAAAGCCAAGCGGCGGTCCCCATGTCTTTGCACACCGCGCCGACCATCCAGGCCAGGTAAAGAATCGCCAGAGCCACGCCCATGGCGCGCAGGCTTTTCCAAGCCGCATCCAGGGCTGAAGGCAGGCTTAGACCGCGGGCCATGCCCATGGCCAGGGCAATCATCAAGCCAGTCAAGGAACCCCACATCAAGGGGCCGGACCCGCTGCCGTCGTACAACACTTGGGTAACGCCTTCGAGGGAGAAGAAGGTGCTGCCCATGGAGAATGCGCCGCCGGTGTTCAGAATCCAGCCGATGGTAACGACCAGAAAAGCCATCAGAGGAATAATGGCGACTAGGGCAGCGGGGCGTACGTGGGCCGCGGGTTTCAGCTCGGTGCCGGCGCTGCTCACAAGGGGCGTGGCCCCTGGCCGCAGGACGGCACCCCTACGAGCCCGGCGTTCAGCACTAAGCATGGGGCCAAAGTCCCGGCCGCTTAGGACCACCAAGCCCACGAAGTAGATCGTCAGCCAGCAATAGAAGCGAAAGGGCAGAGTTTGAAGAAAGATCCCATAGCCATCGCTGGCGCTAAGTCCTGCATCGGGCAGTTGGGCGCTGAAGGTGCTGACTTCGAAGGCGATCCAGGTGGAAAAGATGCTGATGCCTGCGACTGGGGCGGCGGTGGAGTCCACGATCCAAGCGAGTTTCTCCCGGGCCACTTTGAAGCGGTCGGTAAGCGGACGCATGGCGGAGCCCACCAGGATCGTGTTGGCGTAGTCGTCGAAGAAAATGGCCAAACCCATGATCCAAGTGGCTACTTGGGTACGGCGGGCGCTGGAGGCCATTCGCGAGATGGACTGCATCAAACCATGGATACCACCGGCGCGGGTGATGACGCCCACCATTGCCAGCATGAAGATCACGAACAGGATGAGCTCATAGCGCGCCCTATCCACCACTTCGTTCAGGAAGTAATGGGTGAACACGTCGGGCAGAGCCTGGCTTGCGGCTGTAATGAAATCCAGGCCCGCAGCGGACTTGACCAGGAAGGCGCCCACTAGGACGCCGATGAAGAGGGCGATCACCGGTTTGCGCAGGAGGATCGCTAGGGCGATGGCTACCAGGGGAGGGAGCAGGGAGCTGCGACCCGGGGCTCGGTAGGTGCGTTCGGAGTTGTACTGTTTGCCGGAGGGCTCGGCCACGGTGACCGTGACCTGACTCGCTTCTGTGGTCACAGTCCAATTCAGTCCATCGGCTGCGGCTTCAGTGGCACCCGTAAGGACTAACTCCCGTGGTTGGTCGTCTGTACCGGTGGTCCCCTGAGCAGCGGTGCGCAGGGCGCGCACCAAGGAAGCCCGGGCCTGATTGCTGAGTTCCACCTGCTCGGCGTCCTCGGCTTCCATCGTGTTTGAGGAGTAACGCACCTCGCCGATGGAAAGTTCTAGGGGGCCAGAATCAGAGGGGGCGCTGGCGAGCACCCGTTCCGCGAGGGTCTGGCCGGGGGCTGCGTCGTCAATCGGTTGGGCCGCTTCATCCAGCAGGCTACCGACTTCAAAAGCGGTCAGGCGGTCACCGGAGGGAGAGGGCACCAGGAAGAGAGCGGCGATCAGAGCCCCGAAGACCGCCAAGGGTAAAAACCGGTTCATATTTGGGCAGGATAGCGGCCCGGGGTTACCGATTGCATGGATGAAACGGGTTCCCTTCCCCTCGGGCGCGGTTTGAGGGGGATAGGCACGGACATATTCCGACCGGGGGCGCGGGGAGAGAGTAGGCTGAGGCCCATGTGGATCATGTGCTATTCCTTTCTGGCCGTGGAAGAAGCCTCTTCCGGAGGGTCTTCCATGGGCTTGGAACTTTTGGGCATCTTGTTGTTGGCCGGCATCCTGCTGGGCCTTGGTGTGCTGTTGGTGCGCCTGGGGGCCCTGGGGAAACGCCTTGAGGCCCTAGACCGCCTAGCCTCGATCGATGCTTCCTTGCAGTCCATCGGGGAGTCCCAGGATCAGCTTGAGTTGCGCCGCCTTGAGCACCTCTTGGTGGATATCCGCGATGGGCAGAAGCGAGGGGACCAGCGCTTGGCCCAGGCCCTTGAGGCCCGCGAGCAAGTCGTGGCTCCCGAATCCGGTGTCTCGACCCCGGCGCCCGCACGCCTTGGTGAGCGGATCATCAATCGTCTCCTGTCCCAGGGCTATGAACGCATTGAGATCCTGACACCCGCCGAAGAATTCGAAGCCTTGCTCGTCGGCGATGGTGAAGTCCGCGTGGAAGCACGACGTGGGGGCTCGGCCTATAAGGGCCGTGTGAAGGTCCGAGGTGGCTTGATCATCGAGGTCCAGTTGCGTCCGCCCTTCTCGATTTTCCCCTGAGGGAAGAATCTCTTTGGCGTGCCTGTTGAAACCCTGAAGATCCAGGGTGTCCCTGCCGCGCAACCTGCTATTCTTCGCCTTCTCCCCAAGGCCATTTGTTCCCAGCCCAAACCTTCCCACGATCATGACCTCCGTTACCTCCATTGAGAACCTCGCCCAGCACGCCTCGGATACCGTGGAGCTAGCAGGTTGGATGCACAGTAAAACCGGCAAGGGTAAACTGCAGTTCGTGCACATGCGCGATGGCACGGGCTTTGTCCAATGCGTCGTCAAGCGCGGTGCTGTGCCCGACGAGTTGTTCGACAGCATCGCGGATGCGGGGCAGGAGTCCAGCCTTCGCTTGATCGGTGAAGTGCGCGCAGACCCTCGTGCCCCCGGAGGATTCGAGCTAGTGGTCAGTGGAGGCGAGTTGATCCAGAGCGCCCACGACTATCCGATCACCCCCAAGGAACACGGGGCAGATTTCCTACTGTCGAGGAGGCACCTTTGGTTGCGCTCCAAGCGTCAGTGGGCCGTGATGCGCGTGCGTGATGCAGTGATCACATCGATTCGACGTTTCTTTGATGAGCGTGGCTTCGCCTGCGTGGACTCGCCCATGTTCACCCCCAGCGCCTGCGAGGGAACCAGCAACCTCTTTGAGCTGGATTACTTTGAGGACCAAAAGGCCTACCTGACCCAGTCCGGTCAACTCTATGCCGAAGCCTCCGCCATGGCCCTAGGCAAGATCTATTGCTTTGGACCCACCTTCCGCGCGGAAAAGTCCAAGACCCGCCGCCACTTGACCGAGTTCTGGATGCTGGAACCGGAGATGGCCTTTGCGGATCTGGACGACGTGTGTGCCTTGGCCGAAGACTTGATCTGCCGTATCGTCAAGGACGTACTGGAGCGTCGTCAGCCGGAACTGGCGGTCCTTGAACGGGATCTTTCCAAGCTCGAATGCGTGGAGGGGAAATTCCCTCGTATCACCTACGAGGAAGCTTCAAAGATTTTGCTCGAACACCCGGACTCCAATTTCGTGGCGGGCGAAGATTTTGGCGCACCCGACGAAACGATCCTTTCGGAACGCTACAACCAACCGGTGATGATCACTCGCTACCCCAAAGCGGTGAAGTCTTTCTATATGAAGGAAGATCCCGAAGACCCCAGTAAGGTCCTATGCGTGGACATGATTGCGCCGGAGGGCGTGGGGGAGATCATTGGCGGCAGCCAACGGGAAGAGGACCTGGGCACCCTTGTGGCCGAGATCGAGCGCCATGGCTTGCCCCAGGCCGAGTTCGAGTGGTACCTGGACCTACGTCGTTATGGCTCAGTTCCCCACGGGGGATTTGGGCTGGGTCTTGAGCGCACCGTGGGTTGGATTTGTGGCCTCGAGCACGTGCGCGAGGCTGCACCCTTCCCGCGCATGATGGGTCGTATCAGGCCCTAGGGGCGCGACGAGGCACGGATGTGCCAAGGGACTTCATTGTTTGTCCAGGGAAGCAGCCCCTTGGGCGAGCTCCTCATAGGCTGCGGCTTCGTCCATTTGGTGTTGCCATGAACCATCCGGCCTAAAAACATCGGGCACCTGGAAGTGTTCCGCAAGGGCGCGGGAGGAGCGATGCTTAACCCAGGCAAGGGTATCTATACGGGGCCAGTCCGGGGGATCGTCTCGCTCCGCCGGGGTGCGCGCACGCAGGACGCGGATGAGGAATGGGATCGTTCGAGCTTCGTCGAGGGCCAAGAGCGTCCCGGCGCATTCCACCCGTACCGCAAGGTTGGGGTGCGGCACAGGGCCAATGGCAAGGGCGAGTAATCGCTCTCTTTGGTTTGGGGTAAGAGGCGTCGGGCGCAGGAGCAGTGCTGCAGCCTGGGTGATTTGATTGCCCCCCTCGCCGCGGCTTGGGGGAGCCACGCGTTCTTCGAGGTGCTGCAGGAAATGCTCGCTGATGGTGGGGGAGGTTGTCCGCGCCAATAAGAGCGTGGAGCGTAGGGCGGTCTCCCCAAATTCCTTACTTGCTTCCAGCAGGGCCTTGTGGGTCGCGGGATCCCACTCGGGTTCTTGAAGTCCACGCACGAAGGTTGCGAACTCCGACGAGTCCATGCGCTCCCAATGGACCATGGGTATTGGGTCCTTTGGGCTGCCCTCTGACGGTCCAGTATCGGGCGTCCCGGCGCAGCAATGGAATACTCCAGCCATGGCCAAGAGGGCGCCTGCCCGAGACCAGTCGCGGGTTCTGGGGAACGGATTCCTGATTCGCATGGGCGCAACCATAACCGCGCCGGGCCCCAAGCCAAATGTTTAGGGTCGGGGGATCAGGGCAAAGGCTCGCAGGCCCGCACCATCTGAGATCCAGAGGAGTTCGCCATCTTCCCGGGACTCAAAGGCAGCCCAGTTCCAGCGCCCCTTCGAAGCTGCGGAAAACCCCTGGTCCGGGGCATCGGCAGGAGCCACCGAATAGGTGCCCTCCCGTTGGGTCAAGATCCAACCCCCAAAGCGCGAAGTCATGCTCGTGAGCGGGCCGTCCCCGCGCCGCTGCACCTGCAAACCGCAGTTGGAACCGTGCAGGTGTTCCTGGTCCTTGGCCAGGGGGTGAGGCCCGTTTGCGTTGGGCCAGATCGTCGGCTTCAGGCTATCGGTCCAAAAGGCCACGCGGCCATCGGCTAGGCGTAGTTGGACAAAGTCCGTGCCCTGGGTGGGGCCCACGCTGGGGGGACTCTTGAGATCCCAGGGGCCGATGAGCTCGCCAGAGTCCGCGGCTAGGAGATAGGCTTGGCCTTCTTCGGTCACAACCAGGAGCTGATTTTCTAATTGGGGCAGGAACACGGGGGCTCGGGAGACCCCGGATAGGCTCGCGACCTTCCGTGACCAAATGAGTTTGCCGCTCAAGCCGACCCGGGCTAGATTGCCGTTACGGTCCACCAGGATGTGGTCGCTGCTCACGGGCACCGGAACCGCATCCACCCGACCGGAGCTACGCCAGGATCGAACAGGGATGCGCGAGAGCACCATGTGCTGATTGCAGGGACCCAGGATTTTAAAATCCTGGTCCAGATAGCCGTCCACATGCAAGCGGCCGGCGAAAACATCGTCGATGCGCATTTCGTGAACTAAGGGCGTGTGTTTGGTGGTGCCTCCGGACAATTGAATCGTTGCGCCAGTGGGGTCGCTGGTGATGGTCACGGGCAAGTACCAGGCACCTGGCTCTTGCATGTGCTCATTGAGCACTTTAGCTGCCTCATGGAGTTGGCCCACGCGGGCTGATTCTCTTGCGCGCTTGAGGGCGTGGGCCCGTCGCAAGAGATCTTCGTGCTCCTCGGCTAGGGCAGCACGCACGGCTCCTTCCTCATCCGATAGGAACAAGAGTCCATAGACCTGGAGGGAACGCTCCAGCTCACGGGCCTCGTCCAAACCTCGGGCCCTTTCCAATAGCTGGTTTTGATCCGCGCGCAGGTTCTTTTGGGACCTTTCCTTCGTCAGGGTCGCGCGCCGGGCATGGCGACCTACCAGCTGGGCTTCGAGGGCATCAAGGCCTTGGCCCAAGGACTTCTCCTCTGGCACTGGGGGGCTCATCAGGGCCGCACGTAGGGCTTGGGCTAGGCTGGCCAGGTTGAGTTCGCTGGCAATTTGATCTGCGTCGTCCAGGCGCACGGCACCAAGTCCAGTGGCTTGCACACCGAGGGTTTCTGGAATGGAAGCCATCAGGTCCGACTTGAGGGGCCAGGTGCCTTGGACGAAGCGCAGGGTGGGCGGTTGGCTCAGGGCGCGGGCCAAGTCCAGGGCGCGCAGAGAATCCCCCCGGTGGGCTTCGTGCCCCACGGCTTCGTACTCGGCGAGCCACTCATCCCGTTGGTTGAGTTCTACTGCCCGTTGCTTGTCATCGATGACGCGGCGCAAGGCAAGTACATCTGCACCCTCGTCGCCGGGGAACTTTTGGGTCAGGGCCAAACTGGCTTGGTCGGGTGTGGGCAAGAGGGCGTGCACCTCGGCCAATTGGCTGCTGCGCTGACGTTGGGTGTTGACTTGCACGAGGGCGATCCCCGCGAATCCAGCGATTCCGGCCATGGTGAACAAGAGGCGCTTGCGCATACGCCGGGCGGAGTTCGTGGAGCGCCGCGCGCGGCTGAGCAAGAGGCGCGCTTCCCGTTCCCTTGGTAGGGCAGCGGTCAACTCCCGCAGGGCTAACACGGCCCGGTCGCTCAGGCCCCGGGCCACGAAGTCTTCGCAGGCCGAGATCATCCAGGGGGCGGCCTCTTCTGGAAGGCCCGATGCGAGCAAGAGCTGACCCAACTCAAGGCGCTCGGCTGCGGTGTCCGGCGCACGGTCTTGGGCCAAGCGCAGGGCAGGTTGGGCGCGCAGCAAGAAACCTTTTTCGATTTGGTTCCGTGCAAGCTTGTGCAAATCTGCGATGGGGGGCCGTTCATGGTTGCCTCCATCGGCAGCCTCCAGGGCTAAGCGATGGAGCTGGATGCGCGGATCTTCGGGGAAGATGCGCGCGGCCTCGATCCAATGAAGTACGGACTGGGCCGGTTGCATCAGTCCGTGGTCGATACGACGCAGCAGGATCCAGACAGCTTGAGCCTCCATCAAGCGCACGGTGGACACCAGGCGCCCGCTACCCCATTCTCCCACTAGGATTTCAATAGGGTCCGGATCTAATGCTCCAGGTGTTCCCCGGCGAGTCCAGGCGGTCAAACGCACGGCCGCTCGGCGCCAGGCCTTGCGTCGCAGTTCTTCCATGGCCAACAGTAGGCACTGATCGCCGCTCAGGGCATAAAGGCCTCCGGACGCCAGGCCGGGCCCAATGGAGAGCACGGTTTGGCGTAGGGTCCAGCCCAGACGGTTTGCGATTTCAGTCACCGTGGAGCGCCCGTCGATTTCCTGTAAAAGGACCTGGGACAAACTTTCGCAGGCCTTGGAATCGTACACCGCGGGCAAATCATCAAAGGCAAGCTGGTGTTGGGCTTGGACCCTTTCGCGTTCATCATCAATGCGCGCGTACTCAAGCAGGAGCCCCTCGATGGGGATCGGGCTAATGGGGGGCTGGTTGCCAGTGGCCAGCACTCGTCCTTCCCCGTCGAAGGGGAGTTCCCTCGGCTCAAAGCGGAAATGCGCCCCGTCTCCATCCAAGAGGCAATAGAGTTGCTCGAGGCGATTGGCCCGGGCGACTTCGGCGATGTGCAAGTGCTCGATACGCGTGCCTACAGCGTCGATCCAGGCGTCCTTGACCAGTTCTTGCCAGTGGTCCACTGGCTCCTCGTCTGCGGGCAGCAAAAATGCCTTGCCCTCGGATAGGCCCACGAGTACCCGGGGAGTGCCCCGGGAGCTGAGTGTGACGACGCCTTGCTTGCGTCCACGGGCTAAGCCCTGAAGCAATTCAGCTAAACCAATCCCGCGTACATCTCCCTGGAAACTCATGCTATTCGGGGAGGTGTTCCCCAGCCTATTTCTTCGACCGCTAGGGGGCCGTGGCTCAATCCCTATCGACCTTCTTGGAACCATGCGCGCACTTCCCTGAGTGCCGCTGGGGTATCCAGGTTGATTCGAGCCCCAGAGTGAGACAGATCCACGGACCAAAGGGGTGTGGCGTGCTTGCGGAGATCGCGCAGGGGGGTGTCAGGGCGCATAGCGAGGGCCAGAGCCAAGAGTTCTCGACCGAGAATCACTGGATGCCCAAAAGCGCCATCGGGACAGCGTGGGGCAAGCCAGCCCATAGATGGGAATTGGGCCGCCCCAAAAGTCTGGGTCAGGAGCCCCACATCTTCGGTCCCAAAGCAGGGAGAATCTGCCGGCCAAAGCAAGAAGTCCTGGTTGGGGCGGGCGCGTACCGCGGCGGCCAGGCCACCGGTGCGACCTTGACTCCATTGAAGGTGGTTGAGGACTTGGGCGTTCTTGCAAGCGCTTTGAATGGGATCATGATCCGCGCCGGCCACCACCAGGGGCGTTTGGCTGCACCAGTTCTCGCTGGCATCCAAGAGGTGATCGAGAACGGTCTTGCCACAGTCCTGGACCCGGGCCAATACCTTGGGTTGCCCCAGGCGACTGGATGCTCCAGCCGCCAGGATCACGAGGGTGGGCTTCATCCGCCGATCCAGCGGTCGAAAATTCCTTGCGCGCGCATGGGGTCGTCCGTGCCCTCGATCAGGGTGCGGCCATCGGGAAAGACCGTGAGCACTAAGTCCTCCACTTCAGCCCGCAAGAGCGGGCCCGCGCGCACGACACGCTTGGCCACCTGTTCCAGTTGAGCCGCCACCGCGTCCAAGTCCGGCGGCGTTCCCGGCCGCATGACTTGCACCGTGTTGCGGCCGCAGAGGGTCAAGGTCTCTTCCCCTTGGGCCTGTTCCCAAAACTCAAAAATACGCGCCCCGCAACAGGGGCAATCGGGATCGGCCTTGGCAACCAATCGGCGGCACTCACCGTTCCAGGCGTCCAACTCGATCAAGGCAGCTTCGGGTAGGGGCGCACCGCTCAAGATGTGCAGGGCAAGGCCCGCTTGCATGGAAGCGACCAAACCCACCGCGGGCATGATCACCCCTGCCGTGTCACAGGTGGGCAGGGTGCCCGCCGGGGGAGGCGTGCGGAACACGCAGCGCAAGCAGGGACCGTTTCCCGGCATGATTGGCAGCACCAACCCGGCGCCGCCCACGACTCCTCCATAAATCCAAGGGATGCCCTGCTGCACGCAGTAATCGTTGATCAGGTAACGCGTGCCCAGGTTGTCCGTGCCGTCGAGGATGAGATCGCAGCCTTCGGCAAGCTCGGCTAGGTTGCGTCCATCCACGTGCACCGCGTGGCAGGTGAGGCGTGTGGGGCCGCCGATGCGCTTGAGGGTTTCCTCGGCGGCAAAAACCTTGGCTTGGCCCGCGGCAGCATGGGCATCATCGAACAGCACTTGGCGCGGAAGGTTGCTGAGTTCCACGATGTCCCGGTCCGCCAGGACCAATTCTCCCACTCCAGCGCGCACCATGGATTGGGCCAAGACTCCGCCCAGGGCACCGGTGCCCACCAACAAAACCTTTCCGGCGGCGAGGTGCTCTTGGCCTTCCTTTCCCAAGGAGGCAAAGCGCTCTTGCCGATCAAATCTCTTTGGCTGGTGGGGGGTCATGAGAGGAGGAACCAAATCAGGCCCACGACTGCCATAAAAATCCCCAGCAGGGCCAGTTGCAGTTTGCGGTCGCTCGGGGGGGTCTGATCGATCTCTACCCAGTTGAAATAGCGTCGCGTCTCCCCTTCGATTTTCTTCCCGCAGTGGGGGCAGCTGTCGCCAGATTGATCCGTGGGGATCACCCCATCGCAAGCCATGCAGTAATGGTTGCGCGGGCCGCCACCCTCGCGTACCCCCGGAGCATGGGAGCGGTCCCGGTAGTACTCCACGGACTCCCGGTTCTTGTCCCCGCGGGACCGAGACCAGTGATCGGGCCCCATATTGCCGAAGCTCTTGGGGCGTGGGGTTTGCTCTCCACCATCGGGAGCTGCGTCTTTTTGGTCCTTGGGCACGCTCTAGAATAGGCCACCCGAGGTCTGGGTCAAAGCCTGACGGGGTCTTTGCTTCGGGATGATTTGCTTTTCCGGTGGGCAAGCTCCCCAGGACATGGACCGATGAGACAGGTGTGAGCGCACCCCTACTTGAGCAGCAAGACTCTGATCTGATTCCCCGACCTTCAGTCCAACCCGTGCGAGTTGTAGGGCCCGGTCGCCGGGAGCGGGCCTATCAGGAGGAAATCGTCGCCTTGGGCCGCCGCGGAGCAGCCCTGAGCGCCAGCCTGCGGAATGCCCGAGGGGATTTGGAGTCGGCGCTCTTGATAGAGCGGGGAACCGCGCGGTTCACCGATCGCCTTGAAGACCGATTGGTTCAGGTCGAGTCCCAGAAGTCCCGGGCTTTGGTCCTGGTTGGCTCCCTGCAGCAGGAAGTGCTTCAGGTCCGGGCCCAATTGGAGCGGGCCCAGAGCCGTTTGGCCCGGGTGGAACCCGCGCGCCGGGGCTTGCTCCAACGCCTGCTGGGGAGCCTCGTTTCCCCGCGCGCCTAAAATTGAGCGCAGGTTCGCCCCGGAATCTTGCACCTCTCCCTTGACTGGGAGCCCTCAGAAGCTGATTATCCCCACGCTTCTACGAAGAAGCGAGATGCCCCTCGGGGCGTATGGTGGGCATAGCTCAGTTGGTTAGAGCGCCGGATTGTGGTTCCGGAGGTCGGGGGTTCGAAACCCCTTGCCCACCCCATCTCGCTGCTTAGATGCAGCGTTCGGGTCTTAGGACCCTTCGCTGGCGACGAGATACTGCCTGAGGGCGGCCGGGTAGGCTTCGAGCTCGAGCTCGAAGACCCGCTGGGCTAGGTCCCCGGGGTGATCGCCCGCCTCCACAGCACACCAGCGCTGGAGCAGAATCGGGCCCGTGTCAAATTCCTCTTCCACCAGGTGCACCGTGCAACCGGTGACTGCGCAGCCCCGGGCAAGCACTGCCTGATGGACCCGGTTCCCATAAAAACCTTTGCCCCCAAAAGCGGGCAAGAGCGAGGGGTGGATGTTCAGGATGCGGCCTCGGAAATCCTCCGGGATTGGCAGCAGACGCAGGAATCCCGCCAAAAGAACGGTTTGCGCCCCGCTTTGCCGAATGGCGGCCCAAGCGGCTTCACCAAATGCCTTGGTGTCGAGCTTTCTTTGGCCGTCCAAGACCACCAAGGGCAAGTTCGCGGCCCTGGCTCGATCGATGGCGCCCACCCCGTCCCGATCGCAAAGGGCTAAGCTTATTTTGGCGTCAAGCGATCCGTTTTGGGTCAAGCGCGCGAAGTTCTCTAGGTGCCGGCCGCTACCGGAGACCAGGATGGCAATGGACTGGGTCATAGGGCCGTGGGCACGTGGAGGAGTGCTTGGATGATTTGTTTCCAGGGATAGGACCGGTTGGGCTCGGCCGGGTCTCCCAGGGCCAAAGCCACCGCGGGCAAGCCCACGTGGGCGGCAGCGGCAAGGGGAGCAGAGATTCCGGGGAGTACAAGATCCCAGGGGCCTGAGCCTGCGTCGCCTGTGGCGCCAGTGTCTTGGGCGGCGTCGGCGGCAATGGCGGGCGTGCTCTGAATCAGTGCCTGTACGCGCTGGGCAAGTTCCGGGTCTAAAACCCCCGTGCGATCGGGAAAGAGGGGCCCACGGGGGGAAGGGCCCAGGCCTATCAGGGGAGAACGTTGGGTGAGGTCCACCACATCGGTCAAGTGGCGCGGGCCCTTTTGCGTTTGGGGGGCGCGGGCCAAAATCAGCATTGCCTGGGCTCCGGCGGCTTGGGCCAGCCAGACAGGGAAAGCCGTGGGCCAGCCGCTGGATGGTTGGGCTGGGGAGGAAACCCACCAAACCCGTTGGGAGCCGGAAGTGTCTTGGCGGGCGTGGGCATGGGACCAAGGTTCGGGCCAAGCGTCGGTGACAAGGGATGCATCCCCTTGGTCCGTTGCCAGCCCGCCCTGGTCGAGGACGAGTACATCACACGGGGTTCCCGGAAGGCAGGCGGCGATGCCCGTTTCCAAATGCTCCGCTTGGGTGAGCATCTAGGAATCCCCGGGGAGGGTGTGCAGCAGCAGGAGGAACACGCTGGCCTGGTATTCGGTTGCAAGGCGTTCGAGGTGGGTGCTGGCGGCCAGGGGATTGTCCCTGGAAAGGTCCCGCAGCCCCAGTCCAAGGCTTCGGGCCGCAGCCATTTCCAGTTGCAGCTGGGCGGCCTCTTGGGCGGGTAATTCTTCGCCCACGGGCGGAAGGGCTTGCTCGAAGGGCTGGTTCAATTTCCGGACCCGCTGGTCGGTGACCACGGGTTGGTCCATCAAATTCAGGGCGATGTTGAAGCTCTCGAGCACGGCTGCCAAGCGCATGAGCCTACTGATATCCGCTTTTTCCGTGGCGCTGAAGAAGCGCTCGAGGCGCCGGTCAAAGAGATGATCCATGCCCTTGGCGCTGGCCAGGAATGGTGCCCATCCCAGATGGGTGAGGGTACCATCCACCTGAACCATGGGGCCTTGATCGTCGCAGGTCACCACTTCGTAGGAAGCTTGACCCCGGCGCAAATCCAGCACGGTTTTGCGTCGCCAGCCGGGGGAGTTGAAACTCTGGCTCAGGATCCCGAGGGCACGCAGTCCAGCTTGGGTGTCGGCCTGGAGGATTCGGAGCGGACCCGCGAGGGTGGGGGTTTGCACAATCGACAACAGGGACAGGATGGCTGCGTCTGCTTGGACCAGGTCCCCCGCTTGCAGCATCGCCAGCACCCCAGGGCCTTCGGCGCCCGTGCCCGTAAGGGCTTCCTTGACGAGCTCCTGTTCGGAATCCGCCCGTGTGGTACGGAAGGTGGCCTCCAGGCTGGAAAGGTTGCGCAGGATTGCTGCAGCGCTGGCGATATTTTGACGCAGAAGGAATATACGTTGGTCTTCCTGTGGGGTTTCAGGGGGCAAGTCTGCTTGCTCGATGAAGGTCCGTAGGAGTCCGGGAAGGGCTGTGAATTCTCCCGAGGCTTGTTGGCTGGCGGCATCACTGAGAACCCGCGCGGCTCGGACCAGAGCTGCGTCAAACAACCCGTCGAGGATGGCCTGTTTACCCTGCTGGAAACCCAAGTCCTGGGCAAAGTCCAACTGGCCTGGAACTTGCTCCAGGCGTGCTAAGATGCCGGAGAGTCCGGGCTTGGCTGGATCCAAAGTGGCGGCGGTACGGAGCAACTCAAGCAATGCATCGCGCCGGGTACTGAGTTTCTGCTCTGTGGCTTCGTCCGCCCCTTGGTTGGCTTCGAGGGCCTCGGCGGTGGCGAGGGCATCTGTGGAGGTGGAGCTGCCGGCCCATTCCATGGCGAGATCCCGCAGGGCTTGGACACGCTGGGAATCGGTCAAGGTCTGGGCTTGAAGGGCCTTTAGGGCCACTTGGGCATTGCGCTCGAAGGCTTGTTCTGCCGTGTCATGGTCCGTCGGGTCATCGCCAGCTTGGGCTCCCCCGTTTCCGTTGCTGGTGATGACGGTAACGGTGGCCGGGTCCGGGGTTTCCGTGAGGGGCACGTTCGGTGAGGGATCGCTGGTGGGGGCCCCTTGGGGTTGAGGTTCGTCGGGTTGTGTCCCTGAAACCTTTGGACCGTTGGGTTCGTCTGTCTTGGGATGCCCCGGGAGGTTGATGAAGTACCAAGTGAGGAAGGCGACGACCACTAGCACGATAGCGATCATCGGTCCGCGCTTCGTGGGGGCCTTTCCAGCAATTCCCTCTAGGTTGGCGCTCGAGCGGCCGTCCTGAATGTTCTCAATTTCGTCTACCACCACCTTGGCCGAAGCTGGGCGGGTTGCGCCATCCTTGGACAGCATGCGGTGCACAAGCGCAGCCACCGGGTAAGGAAGGCCGGGGACGCGGGAACTGAGGGCTTCGGGTTCGTCGCGCAATACGGCGCGCAGTACGTCCGCGGCTTTTTCCGCTTCGAAGGGTGTGTGTCCGCTGAGAAGTCGATAAGCGGTGGCGCCGAGGGAGTACAAATCCGAGGCGGGGGAAGCGGGGTCTCCACGGATTACTTCGGGGGCGAGGAACTGGGGTGTGCCCACCAATTTGCGCTGACCATCCTCAACTCCATCCACCTCCACTGCTTCAATGGAGGTGGCGAGCCCCAAGTCCGCCAGGCGCGTGCGTCCATCGGAGCCGCGCATGAGGTTTGCAGGCTTGATGTCCCGGTGCACAAGGCCCTGGGTTTGTGCATAGGAAAGTCCCCGTGCCGCATCGGAGACAACGTTGAGCACCTCGCGCCAAGGCAGGGGGCCGTTTAAGATGAGTTGGGTTTCGAGGCAGCCATCATCCATAAACTCCATGCACAAGTAGTGAAAGCCGTTGGCGGCTCCCACATCATAGACGTGCACCACGTTCGGGTGATTGAGGGCAGCCGCCGCGCGAGCCTCGGCCTGAAAGCGGGCGACAAAATCCGCATCCTGGGCGAGCTTGGGGGAAAGCACTTTGAGAGCTACTTCCCTTGCCAAACTTTCTTGCCGGGCCAGCCAAACCGTACCGCTGGCGCCCCGGCCGAGGTAGCGCTTGATCGTGTAGCCGGGAATGATCGGAGGGGTTTGCCGAGCGGCCGAGCGGGGGCTTGGTGAAGATGCCGGCTTCGCCGCTGTTGATGGCCTTGGGGCTGATTCCGGGGCGTTTGGTAGGGGAGCCGCGGGGCTTGATTGCGGGGCTTGTGGTTGGGAAGCAGAACCTGCGGCGGGGTCCTGGATGATCAGGCGGCGGGAGCCCAACACGAGCACATCACCCACGGCAAGGCGCGCCGCAGAGGCTGGTTTGCCGTTGACGCTGGTGCCGTACCGGGAGCCCAAGTCCTTGATCGCCCAGCCGCCCCCTTTGAGTCGACCAATGGCGCAATGGAGTGCCTCGATACCCGCACCTTCCAGCACATAGTCCGCCCGCTCGGGATCACTTCCAATGAGCAGTCGCCCCTGGCGGGGAAGTTCGGTGGAGGGCCCTCCGCCCTGGGGTTGGAGGATTAGGCGAGTGCTCATGCGGCTCCCTCCGAGGCGTTGTTCGGATCTTTCAGTGCGGAAGAGCCGGTGGATACAAGTCCCTCAAAAAGGGCACTGCCCACGCGCACCACATGGGAGCCCTCAGCCACCGCCAATTCTAAGTCTCCGCTCATGCCCATGGAAAGCTGGCAATGACCCTTACTGAACGCATCCGGAAATGCATCTGATAGTCCTTGCGCTAGGGCATTTGCCCTTTGGAATACCTGCTGGGTGCCATCGGCCTCCCGCGGCCCCATCACCATAATCCCTTCCAGGTCAAAGCACTGTGCAGCGATGACTGCTTCGATGGCCGAATTGAGGTTCGCGGGGTCGAATCCGCTCTTTTCATTCTCGCTGCTCAAGAGCACTTCGAGGAATATTCGGGGCCGTAGCTTTTCTTCCTCAGCGATGCGCGCGAGGGTTTCGATCAAGCGCAGGCTGTCCACCGAGTGAATCACCTCGGCCAGTTTGAGCACCCGGCGGGCTTTGTTCCGTTGCAAGTGCCCGATAAAGTGCCACCTCACCTGAACCCCTGCAGCTGCCAGCTCGGCGGCCTTTTGTTCGAGGAAGGGCACCCGGTTCTCAGCCAACTCCAGCTCTCCATCCTGGGCTAACTCCAGGGTCAAGGCAGGGTCGGCCGTCTTGGTCACCGGCAAGAGCTGTACAGAACCAACAGACCGCCCAGCGGCCCGCTCGGCGTCATTCAGGCGCGCCTTCAGGCGCTTCAGGTTGTCTTGCAGGGCTCCCATGATTCAATGGCAGGGAGAATAGTAACGAGCAAGGGCGAGGAAACCCCTTTCAGTCCCAATTCGCTGGGGTTGGGGCAGCTTTTTTCTAGGATCCAGGGAGGTTCGACCTGCCCTGAGCAATTTGTTTCAGACCGATTCGCCGGTCTTCGATTCCACATGGGGCACTGCCGAAGGGCCCAAGATGCGCTCAGATTGCTCCGAGATTGGGGTCGCGCCTTCACCAGCAGGCTCGATGGTGAGCCGCAGGCGCCTGCGGGTCACTTCCCGGAGGCGGTGCCGGTCACCGGGACGAACACCAGCAACCCAAATGATCTCGTCCCCAGCTAGAACCAGGGGAATCTGAGCCCGTTGCTCCCGAGCAATGCCCGCATCGGAGAGGAATCGGGTCAATTTGCGCTTCCCAGGTGCGCCGAGGGCCTGAAAACGGTCTCCGGCCTGGGGAAGGCGGACCAAGAGGTTCTCGGGCAGGGACTCGGAGTCGAGTTCGACCTGGTCCTCGCGGCTGGGGTGGTTTTGATCCCCAGGGGTCTCGACCCAACTCGTGGTCAAGCGTCGGCCATCGGGCAGCATGGTGGTGCCGTCAATGACAAGGGGGATCGACTGGGTCCAGGGGGCCTCAAGGGCGTTGGGCTCGGCATCAGGGTCCAGGGGCGGGCGAAGCAGGCTTAGCTCATGCCGGGAAAGCTCGAGGAGCCAGCCCCCGGGGAGCGTGTGCTTGGCCAAACGGCCCGCGCTGAGATCTTCGGTTACCCCATCCAATAGGCTGCGGGAGGGCGCGCCGCCACAACCTTCTTGGATCAGGCGCCAGAGGGTGCGCCGTTGGAGTGGAGTGGGCAGGGCGCTGATACGGGTGCGCTCGATTCGCTGGGGAGCAGAGCCCAGGGCGGGATCTGACGAGTGAGTCAAATCGCTCCGGCTGCTCCAGGTGATGTGTGCCGTGCAACTGGCGAGTTCCCCTTCGAGGGATTCCACCGCGGAGGCAAAGGCCCGCAGACCATCAATGGCCTGACCTTCGCTGGCGTCATTCAGGGATGGGAGTAGGCCCTCTCGAATGCGGTTGCGCGTGAAAATCTGATCCTGATTGGTGGCATCTTCGCGCCATTCAATTTGGGCGTCTACTAGGATCTGGCGCACCTCTTCCCGGCGCAGGGGCAAGAGGGGTCGAACCACCGTGAGCTTGCGCCCCGAGGTGTCGGACATGGTATAGCGGCGCTTGAGGCCGGGCAGGCCAGCCAAGTCGCTACCCCGGGTCCAGCGTTGGAGCAGGGTTTCGAGGGCGTCGTCCTCGTGGTGCCCCGTGAGCAGGATGCCGAGGCCGTTGTTTTGGGTTTCTTCCACCAGGGCCTGGTAGCGGGCGTGGCGGGCGCGTTCTTCGAGGCCGGACGGGCTTGGGTCCAGTTCGACCCTCAGGCGGGCAAAGGAAACCTGCAGGCGGGCGGCGGTGCGGGCGCAGAAGGCGGCGTCATCCTGGGAATCTTGGCCTCTGAGTCCGTGATCCACATGGATCGCGAGGACCCGGGGCTTTTCGGCGGCCCGGGCCAGGGCATGCAGCAAGAAAATGCTGTCAGCGCCCCCCGAGAGGGCAATGGCCACGGGTTCTGTGGGGCGCAAACCTGCGGCTCGGGCAAGACCGGCCCATCGTTGGGGCCACGGATCCGTGGGCCTGGGCGGGGGTGATTGGGAGCTGGACATGGTCTGAGCAGATACAGGAATAAAGACGCGTATTGATGCAATCGGCTGAGACTCGTATTCTCTCCCGCCGAATCGTCCTAAAATCGGAGACCTTCAAAGGTTCTCCAGTGGAGCGATCGTCAGCACCTTCAAACCTTCCCTAGCCCTCATGCTCCTTCTTTCAAAGAGTGTAAAAGCTAACCCTCCCCCTTCCCACAGAATCTATGCGCATCGCGATCAATGGCTTCGGCCGAATCGGCAGAAACGTCTTCCGGATCATCCAAAACACCCCCGGCTGCGAGGTTGTTTCCATCAATGACCTGACCCAGCCGGAAGTGCTGGCCCACCTCCTGAAGTACGACTCCGTGCACGGGCGTTACCCCGGGAAAGTCACCTCTGTCAAGGGCGGCATGCGCGTGGATGGGGTCAAGATCGAAGTGACCGCTGAGCGCGATCCTTCCAAGCTGCCCCACGCGGCCAACCGCATTGATTTTGTGGTGGAAGCCACCGGCGTATTCGCCACCCGTGAGGCATGTTCCATGCACTTGACTGCTGGCGCCAAGCGCGTGTTGCTGACCGTGCCGCCCAAGGACGCGATCGACGCCATGGTGGTCATGGGGGTCAACGAGGGTTCCCTCAAGGCATCCGACCGAATCATCTCCAACGCATCTTGCACAACCAACTGCTTGGCACCCATTGCCAAGGTGCTCGACGATAACTTCGGCATCCAGCACGGGTTGATGACCACAGTTCACGCCTACACCAACGATCAACGGATCCTCGACTTGCCCCACGGGGACCTGCGCCGTTCGCGCGCCGCAGCCCAAAACATCATCCCCACCAGCACTGGCGCAGCCCGGGCCGTTGGCAAGGTTCTGCCCAAGTTGGCTGGCAAGCTGGATGGTATGTCCATGCGCGTTCCCGTCCCCGACGGTTCCGTGGTGGACCTGGTTGCCGTCCTGAAGAAGAAGGCAACAGTCGAGCAGATTAATGCGGTCTTCGCGAAGGCCGCTAAGAGTAAGGGCATGAAGGGCGTCCTGGGCTACACGGACGACCCCATTGTTTCCCAGGACATCGTGGGGGACCCCCACAGTTCCATCGTCGACGGGGGGGCCACCATGATGATCGCTGACAAGATGGTCAAGGTCGTCTCTTGGTATGACAACGAGTGGGGTTACTCCAACCGTGTGGTGCAGCTGATGCGCTTCTCCCACAAGATGAAGTTGCCCGCCAAGCGTAAGAAGGCTGCCTCCAAAAAGGGCTAAAGTTTGCCGTTTGGGGGCAATTGGGAAGGTTTCTCGATTGCCCCTGGTCTCCGATTTTGATCTGCAGAAGCTATGAGTCTTACCTGCCGCACCCTTGCTGATTTGCCCGTCGAGGGCCTAGTGGTTCTCCTACGGGTGGACTTCAACGTGCCCCTCGATGATGCTGGCGCGATTATCGATGACACGCGCATTCGGGCAGCCTTGCCCACCCTACGCAGTCTGCTCAAGCGAGGCGCGAAACCGGTGTGCCTGTGCCACTTCGGCCGCCCTAAGGGGCAGGTGGTGGAGGCTTTGCGGGTCGATGTGATTGGCGTGCGTTTAGCCGAGCTCTTGGGCAGCGAAGTGGTCAAGCTGGATGAGAGCGTGGGGCCCGTGGCGCAAGCGGGAATCGAGGGCGCGGCTCTGGGTTCGGTGGTGTTGCTGGAGAACGTGCGCTTTCATGGGGGGGAAACCAAAGGGGACGACCAGTTGGCTAGGGATTTCGCCGCCCTGGGAGACGCTTTTGTCAACGATGCTTTTGGTGCTTGCCATCGAGCGCATTCGTCCGTTTCTGGCATTCCCCAGCACTTGCCCTCCGCGGCTGGTCTGTTGCTTGAAGCAGAAGTAGATGCCTTTCGTGGTGTGCTCGAAGACCCCAAGCGACCCTTGGTTGCGATCTTGGGGGGAGCCAAGGTCTCGGACAAGCTAGCGGTGGTGGATGCCTTGCTCGACAAGGTGGATACGCTCTTGGTTGGGGGTGGCATGGCCTACACCTTCCTCGCTGCCCAGGGCCATTCGATCGGCGCGAGTTTGTTTGAAGAGCAACATCTAGATACCTGTCGAGGGGCCCTTAAAAAGGCGCAAGAACGGGGAGTCGAACTTTGCTTGCCCGTGGATCATCGGGTAGCTGATCACTTTGGCGCCGATGCGCTGGCCGAGGTTTGTGGTATCGAAATTCCCGACGGGCGTATGGGCCTGGACATCGGGCCCGTCACCCAGGCTGCTTTTGCCGGGCGGGTGACCCAAGCGGGCACGGTGGTTTGGAATGGTCCCATGGGAGTCTTTGAATTCGAGGCCTTTAGCGAGGGGACCCGGGGCGTGGGCCGGGCCCTGGCTGGGGCCCAGGGCTTGACGATAGTGGGCGGCGGAGATTCCGTTTCGGCGATCCAGCAGCTGGGACTGGCCGGTGAGGTGGACCACGTGTCCACCGGGGGCGGGGCCTCCTTGGAGTTGCTGGAGGGGAAAATTCTGCCGGGAATCGCTGCCCTTTCCAGGGACTGATCCCCCCCTGCGCCAAAGTTCGGATTTTGCGGTCGTGCCGATGGAGCGGTTGGGTAGGCTGGGGCCTTCTCGAGTCCCCCCTCTGGCCCCCCATGTCTCCGCGACCCATGCTGATTGCCCCCAGTTTGCTTTCCTCTGACTTTTCACGCCTGGCGGAAGAGGTGCTCCGCATTGAAGACGCGGGTGCAGATTGGCTGCACATCGATGTGATGGATGGGCACTTTGTGCCGAATCTGACCATTGGTCCCCCGGTGGTGGCGGCCCTTGCGAAAGTGGCCCGTGCGCCCCTCGACGTGCACGTGATGATCGAGAACCCCCTGCAGTGGGTCGAGGCCTACGCCAAAGCGGGCGCCCATGTCTGGACCTTTCACGCGGAAGCAGTGGATGGGGTGGCGGGTGCCCGGGAAGTGATCGCCGCTTGCCGCGAGCACGGCATCCCCAAGGTGGGGCTGGCCCTCAACCCGGACACTGCCCTGGAGCCCTGGGAAGAGTTGTTGGACGAGTTGGACATGGTGCTCGTGATGAGCGTCTTCCCCGGTTTCGGCGGCCAGTCGTTCATGCCCGAAGTGTTGGACAAGGTCCGCCGCCTGCGGACCCTGGGGTTCCAGGGGCACGTGGAAATGGACGGGGGCCTGAACGGCGAAACCCTGCCCCTTTGTGCCGAGGCCGGCGCTGATGTGCTGGTCAGCGGCTCCGCCATCTTTGGCGCTCCCGATGTGAAGCAGCGCATCACCGAATTCCGTCAATTGGCCGAGGCCGCCGTGGCTGCCAATCCCTCCTGAACTCGACCCGATTACCCGAGACAACCATGGCAAGTAACACACCCAAAGACGAAGGCAAGTCTGGCCGTATTTCGCGCATACGCTTCAAGAAGAAGGATATGCCCGGTGGCCTGTGGATGAAGTGCGAAGGCTGCGCGACCACGATCTACCGCAAGGAGTTGGAAGAGAATGGCATGGTCTGTCCCAAGTGCAGTTTTCACTTCACCCTGCCGGGGCCCGCTCGCATCCAGAGCACTCTCGATGAGGGCAGTTGGGAGGAGCACTTTGCGGACTTGACGAGTCTCGACCGTTTGAACTTCATGGACTCTGTGCCCTATGGGGAGAAACTTGATCGCACGGTCAAACGCACCGGACAGAACGATGCGTTGATCTGTGGCACCGGTGAGATTCAAGGGCGGCCAGTGGTTTTGGCAGTGCTCGACTTTCGGTTCATGGGTGGTTCCATGGGCGAAGTGGTGGGCGAGAAAATCGCCCTCGCCGCCGAGACTGCAAGGGAGAAGAAATATCCCCTGGTCCTTTTCACCAGTTCCGGCGGAGCGCGCATGCACGAGGGGATGTTGTCCCTGATGCAAATGGCCAAAACATGCTCCGCCTTGGCTGAACTGTCCGACGCGGGTGGTCTGTCGATCTGCGTCATGACCAACCCGACCACCGGGGGCGTGACCGCGTCCTTTGCTACGGTATGCGATTTAACCCTGGCGGAGCCCGGTGCCCTCATCGGTTTTGCCGGGCCTCGGGTAATTGCCAGCACCATTCGCCAAGAGTTGCCCCCCGGATTTCAGCGGGCAGAGTTCCTGATGGAAAAGGGCCAGCTGGATTCGATTGTTTCACGGGAAGACCTGCCCGGGATGCTGGCCAAACTGATCGACTACGGCACGGCCAATTGGCAAGAGTACGCGGGGCGTGGTCGCGCAACCGCGGCCCTCAAGTTGCTCGAAGACGAGCGGGGCCGGACTCCCAAAGGCGAGGAAGCTGGGCAAGTGGCGGACGGAGCCAGCTGAGGCTTCCAGGCCATCGACGGGCCTAGAAATGAATGCGCCCCCGGATGAGATCATCCGGGGGCGCATTCTTATTCACTTGGGTTCCGATTGGAAACCGAGAGATTCGTTAGCTCAGCCAATCTTGCCGCGCTTGCCCTTGCGCTTCTTGGGGGTTTCCCCTTCGCCTTCCTTGGGCTTCTTGCCTTCGCCGTCCTGGGGCTTCTCGCCCTGGCCGCGGCCGGGCAGAGCGCCATCCTTCCGTGCTTGGGCCATTTCCTTTCGGTTGAGCTTGCCGTCCCCGTCCGCGTCGTACTTTTTCAAGATACGCTTTCTGATCGCCTCCCGTTCGGGGCGCTTGCCGTCCGGCTGGGGCTCTTCGCCCTGGGGCTTCTTGCCCATGGACTGACGCATCCGGTTCAGTCTCTTGTCAGCGTCTTCCTGGCTGACCTTGCCTTCGGCGACCATTGCGTCGAGCTTCTTCTTGGCGTTCTTGTAATCTTCGCGGGTGAAACTTTTTGCGGCGTCTGTGCTGCCTTTGGCGTCCTTGGCTTTTTTGGCGATGGCCTGACGCATGCTGCTTAGCCTCTTGTCAGCGTTTTCCTGGGTGACCTTTCCTTCGGCGACCCTTGCGTCGAGCTTCTTCTTGGCGTTCTTGTAATCTTCGCGGGTGAAACTCGGGGCTGCTTCAGTGCGGGCTTCGCCATCCTTAGGCTTCTTGCCTTTTTGGCCCTGGGGTTTCTTGCCTTTTTCGCCCTGGGGCTTCTTGCCTTTTTCGCCCTGGGGCTTCTTGCCTTTCTTGTCTTGGGGCTCTTGGCCGCGGTTGGGTAGGGCGCCGTCCTTGCGGGCCTTGGCCAACTCTGTTCGGTCGAGTTTGCCGTCCTTATTGGCGTCGTACTTTTTCAGGAGACGATTTTTGATTCCATCGCGATCGGTGCCCTGGCGACGCTCCGGCTTGGGGGCGGGGTCCTGAACGGATTGGGTCGATGTGCGTTGGGCGCGCTCTTGCCCGTCGCAGGAGTCCTGGCCACAGTCTTGGGCTTGGGCGGGCAGGAGCAGCGCGAGGGGCGCCAAGAGAGAAAAGATGTGGGATGACTTGATCATGAGAATGGTGTTTTGGGTCACTATTGAATAACGGGCCAGTAGGGCACGCTGGTTATCTTCGGTCATTGAACCTAGGTGGTTCTGTTTGGTTACGGTTGGAGGGCCATTCTGGCGTAAATGGACCCGAATGTGGCGCGAGCGGGGTTCACAATAGGCCCGGAGGGCCTCAGGTCTTGCCCCGGTATCAAAATGAGTGCGCCTCGGAATCAGCCCAGGGGCCGAGAAAACCGCATGACCCAGGAGTCAAACCAGTCTTGCCCGGGGAACCCAAGGCTCCGGCTGAGGGCCGCGGCGCTTCGGTTGAGCAGCAGAAGAGGCTGGGCCAAGAGCCCTTTTGTGCGCGTCTCGCTCAGGTGCATGACTTCAGGAATCGGGCGGGTCAATTGGTAGCCCGCCCAGGATTCAAACACCAAGCCACGGCGCTCTAGACCGCGACGCACATCTTCTCTGCGCCAGGCGGACAACTCGCGCACGGGCAAGAGGGGCTTTTGCGTGCGCCGACGTTCGAAGCCACGGGACCCCCCGTGGGCATCGCCAATCACCAGGGTTCCTTCCGGAGCCAAGTTATTGACCAAGCCATCGAGCCAGGCTTCGGGATCTGAGGAAAAACTGATCACTCCAGAGGAAAGCACCAGATCGAAGAGGGCTTCTCCTTCCGCGGGGAAAGGGGGCGCTTCTCCAAAGCCGACTCGGCCGCAAAAGCCGCTGATGTTCTGGGCCGCGGCGTTTTCTCCGGCGATGCGCACCATTTCTGGAGAAGGGTCAAAAGCCGCCAGGGATGCACCGGGATTTGTGAGGGCTGCTTCGATACCAACCCAGCCGGCGCCTGAACCAAAATCCAAAATGCGCTTGAAGGCGCCGGGCCCCGCGCGATCCGCAACCGTGCGCCGCATCCAGCGGAAGTGCCCATAGCTGGAAGTTCCGGGGTATCCATTCCAGCCCGCAGCGTTGGCGTCGAACTTTTCCATGGTGGCTTTTGGGGCCAAGACTTCTCGGCGCCGGGCTGCCACTAGGATCGTGCCGTCAATCTGGCCCTGGCCCTGGTTCTTTTGCTTGCCCTGCAAGGTAGTCTGCACCAATTGGCCTGCTTCGCTGGTCCAAAGGGTGCCCACGTGAAACTCTGGCCAGAGGGTGTTGCGCCAGGCAGCCAGGTCTTGGGAGGTGGGGTGGCCGGGAACATGAACCAAGAGGGGAAGGTTCTCCCCAAGGCCAACTGGCAAGCTGTACAGATCCAACGTGCCTTGCGGGCGGTGACTCGTGGTGCGCAGGATGCGCGCACCCATGCCAGGGGCGCCGATCTCCAGGAGGTCTTCGTCGCATCCGTGGGCTGCGAGAATCTGCTGGTGGGTCTTGTCGGTGGTTTGGGTCATGCCGGGTACTGGGCTCGTCGTGGTGCAACTTTACCCTCTCGAGCCTCTTCTTCAATGTCCTGAATTATTGCCGCTGGATTTCCCTCCGCCGGATTTCCCCTGGCGGGACTGGCCCCTTCCTGAATGGCGCCGCTTGCGACCGCCTCCCAGGCGATGGACGGTCTGGTCCACTTTGCGCACTGGCTGACTTTCGCGGATTGCCATGGATAGCCCATAGGTCGCTTCATCGGAGGCACAAAAAACCGAGTGCATGAGGGTCTTGCGCAAGCCTTGATTGGGCAACAGGAGCACATCTCCCGGCTCCAAGACCAGGGCATGCCCTTGATCCGCCAAGAGCGCCGTGAAGGTTGGGGATTGGTTGACAATCCCTGCCAACTGGCCGCAGCCCGGCAGAATCAGCTGGTCGATGATGCTCTCGGGATCGCTGGCTAAACAGAGCATGGTGCTCTTGGTGGTGGCGTCACCCAAGAAGAGCTCTTCCAGATCGGGCCATTCGCCCGTGAGCAATCCGCGCAAGAATGCCTGCACCTCGTGGGCCAAGGCTTCCGTGGAGAGGGCTAGCCAAGCGGTGCGTCCGCTGGCTTGAACGAAGCAGACTCCCCGTTGGCCGCCCTTCAGTTCCTCCTTGAAGGCGTCGTGATGGAAGAGGGCGCCGCCACCGGGGGTGTTCCAGTAGGCAATCGGTTGGGTCAGGAGCGGCGCGCCCCCGAGCAATTGGGTGAGCTTCTTTGTGAGGCCGGGATCCTGGGCGATGGCCTGCATGCCAGGGAGCAGGGCCTCACCCAATTCGGCCACCGTGCGGTGGGTGGGTAGGTCCCGGTTGCCCTCGTCCTCGGGTTCCCTCCCCGCGGAAACCCGCAGGCGCATGGAGGTCTCTCCGGGAAGTTCAGAGAGCATGCTGGCCTTGGCCCAGGTGCGTGCGGTCCCGGGCTTTTCAAAGATCAGCTTGCAGCGATCGGCCCCGGGATTTTGGAGGGGATCGGAATCGGCCTTGCAGGAAAAATCTTTGCGGCTGCCTTGGGTTTCACCCCAGGCCAAAAAAGCATCCGGGTCGGCCAGAGTCTTGAGCAATTTCAGACCCGCCTCGGGGGCCAGGGTCGCGGGATCGAAATGCCCGGGGAACAGGATTGGTTCCGCTGCGGAGAAACGAGGCTCGGGGTCCGAGGGTTCCAGGCGCGTGCGCAATTCGAGCCAGCTCCCATAGTCCGTGCCTCTTCGCAGGAGCGCGTGCTCCCCGTGGGCCTCTTCGCGCAGGGTATCCGTGAACTCGGCGGAATCCTCCGGATCGAGGGCTAGCACGACTCGTGCACCCGGGCAGGATTGGGTTTCCGCAAGCAACTCCCCAAGCCACTGCTTGGCTTGGGCCCGGTCCCCAGGGATGTCGGGGGTTTGCTCTTCGCTGGTGTCCTTCACGCCCAAGAGTTTGTGTTATGGGGTGGGGGCTTTGGGCGTGAGTTCGCCTTGCCAGGCCTAGGTTCTGGCAAGATGGCTTTCGAGCGGTGACCTTGCCCTCTCCCAACCATGCCTGATCCCCGTCCAGAAGCCCTCATCACCCTGCGCCTTTCGGGGCTTGTGCAGGGATTGGAGGAAGGGGATAGCGAACTCATAGCCCGGGCCCAAAAGCGCCTAGGGATCGATGAGTCTGCCCTGCGCGGCGCGCGTATTTCCAGGCGCTCGGTGGATGCGCGCAAGCGCCCCCCCAAGTTACCTGTGCAGGTGGACTTGGTTGTGCCCAAGCGTTTTGGGTCCAAGGCCCTTTCACGGGAAGAGCGCAGTGGTCGCGTGCGCCCGGCGCCGATGCCCGGCAGTCTGACCCCGGCACAACCCGCGGGCCCCGTGGGGCGTGGGCACGTGGTGGTGGTGGGCAGCGGTCCGGCGGGGATGTTCGCGGCATTGCCCCTGGCCCTCGGCGGAGCATCGGTCACGGTCTTGGAACGGGGGGCTGTGCTTGAGGATCGTCACCGGCGGTTGGTCCCGTTTCACCGTGGAAAGGCCCTCGACCCGGAATCCAATCTGCTCTTTGGAGAAGGGGGCGCGGGGACCTATTCCGACGGCAAACTCTACACGCGCGTGGACGATCCCCTTGAGGTCCCGATCCTGGATGAATTGGTTGCCTGCGGCGCACCCGATGGGATTCGCTTTGATGCACGTGCTCACATTGGCACCGATCTCTTGCATGCGATCTTGCCCCGGCTGCGCCAGCGCCTGATCGATGAGGGAGTGAACTTCGCCTTCGACACGCGATTCGAAGGCCTCGAGCTGGAGGATGGTGCGCCCCAGCGCGTGACCGGTGCGCGTACCTCCAGAGGAACCTTGGCCTGCGATGGTTTAATCCTAGCCACCGGACACAGTGCCCGGGATACCTGGAAGATTTTGGCGGGCCAGGGCGTTCCCTTTGAAGCCAAAGCCTTTCAGTTTGGCGTGCGCATCGAGCATCCCCAGGAATTGATCACCGAAGCCCGTTATGGCACAGGAGCAGAGGTCTTGGGCCCAGCGTCCTATAGCCTGACATCCCGGGCCGATGGACTCACCCAAGCGGCCCACAGTTTCTGCATGTGTCCCGGTGGAAGGGTCGTGGCCAGCGTCAACGAACCCGGCACCCTGTGCACCAACGGCATGAGCAACGCGGCCCATTCCTCTCCCTGGGCCAATTCAGGTCTAGTGGTCACCGTGACACCGGATCAATTTCCCGGTGACGAAAGCAATCCATTCCGTGGGGTGGACTTCCAGCGGGACCAGGAGCAGCGCGCTTTTCACGCGGGGGGTGGGACCTATGCGGCCCCTGCCCAACGGGCGGATGACTTTTTGACGGGGCGCATGAGTACCGGGGATCTCAAAACCAGCCTGGTGTTCGGCGCAGAGCCCGCACGCTTGGACCAGATGTTGCCGGAGTTTGTGACCCGTGCCCTAGGCCTTGCTCTGGAGCGCTTTGAGCGTCAAATTCCGGGCTATAGTGGCGCGCCGGGATTGCTGCTGGGGGTCGAATCCCGTAGTTCCGGACCGATTCGCATTCCCCGGGACCGGACCACCCGTTTGGTCCAGGGATTTTCCAATCTGCAGGCGGTAGGGGAAGGAGCGGGCTGGGCTGGGGGCATCATGAGTGCCGCCATCGACGGGGCAGGGGCGGCTTTGGCTCTCCATGCTGTAGGGAACAGCTAGGGCGTCCCTGGGGCCGATTTTCCGGGGCAGGGTTTACAACTTGGGTCCCTGTTCCTCTTTCGGGCTAGAATAAACCCATGTCCAGCCACTCCAAGAGGTCCGAGAAAAAGGTCACCACCCAGATCCTGCGGGAGATGAAAACCAGGGGCGAGAAGATCGCTTGCTTGACTGCCTATGACTGCACCATGGCCAGCCTGGTGGATGCGGCCGGAGTCGATGTGATCTTGGTGGGGGACTCGGTGGCCATGGTGGTCCAAGGTCTCGACACCACGGTGACTGTGACTCTGGACCACATGCTCTATCACGCGGCTTTGGTGCGCCGTGGTGTGGAACGTGCCCTTGTGGTGGGCGATTTGCCTTTCATGAGCTATCAGGTCAATTCCGATGAAGCCCTGCGTAACGCGGGCCGCATGATCAAAGAGGCGGGCGTGGAAGCGATTAAGGTGGAAGGGGGCGAAGTGGCCTGTGAAGCGGTGCGCCGTATGGTGCGCGTGGGCATTCCAGTCATGGGGCACTTGGGCTTGACCCCACAGTCGATTCACTCCTTTGGCACCTATAAGGTACGCGCTCGTGATCAGGAAGAGGCGGACACTCTGTTGCGGGATGCGGTGCTTCTGGAAGAGGCAGGAGCCTTTGCCATCGTGATTGAAAAAGTGCCTGCGGAGGTCGCGAAGAAAGTTGCTGCGGCGGTGGATGTACCGGTGATTGGCATCGGCGCCGGCCCCCACGTGGATGGTCAGATTCTGGTGAGCCACGACATGCTGGGACTCTACACGCGCTTTCAGCCGCGCTTCGTTCGACGCTATGCGAACGTGGCGGATGATATGCAGGACGCCTTCAGCCGCTACAGGGCTGATGTGCGCAGCATGGAATTCCCAAGCCCCGAAGAGAGTTACTGAAGTCCCACCAACCGGCGGGGGCGGACTTACTTGTCCGGGGTATTCTTCTTCATGGCATCTCGGAACAGGTTGCCCAGGTTGGTTCCCAGGTTGCCTTCTCCGGGGCCTGCCAAGTTCTTGTCGATCACGTCGGCATCCACCGCGTCTTCGGATCCCAAGACTGCTCCGCGGGAGTCCAAGCGGGTGAGGGAGATGCGTTTGGCCGAGATGTCAACGCTGCTGACGCGCACGGTAACTTCTTCGCCCATGGAGAGCACATCTCCTGCCCGTCGCACCCGGTCGCGGCCCAATTGGGACACATGCAAAAGGCCGTCGAGGCCCGGGGCGAGTTCGATGAACGCACCGAAATCCGCCAGGCGTGTGACCTTGCCGGTGACCTCGCGGTCCGCGGGGAAACGCTCATGTACATCGTCCCAGGGGTCCGGCAGGAGTTGTTTGATGCCGAGGCCGATGCGCTTGCCGCCATCCTTGATGTCGAGGATTTTGACTTTGAGCTCTTGGCCTTGGGTCAATTCGGTGGAGGCGTCTTCGATACGCTGGTGGCTGATGTTGGACACATGCAAGAGGCCTTCAAGGCCGTTGCCCAGATCGACAAACCCGCCAAAGGGCTCGACGCGTGTGACCTTGCCCTGGGTGATGGAGCCCACTTGCAGGCTGCCCACAGCTTCGGTGCGGGCTGCGTTGCGTTCGGTCTCCAGGACCTTTCGCCGGGAGAGCAACACCCGGTCCTTGCTGCGGTCGATCTCTAGCACTTCGCAGAGAAGTGTTTGGCCGATGAAGCGCGCTATGTCTTCTTCCCGCCCGATGGCCACTTGACTGGCGGGCATGAAGGCTCGGTTCTTGCCGATGATTAATTCCAAGCCGCCCTTGTTCTGACCACTGACCCGGGCACGCACGTGGGAGCCCACCGTAAGGTCATTCCAAGCGGCGACTTCCTTTGCGCCCGTGAGGGACAAGAGCCAAAGGCCTTCCTCGCGGCCTCGCAGGGCAAAGCTCATGGTTGCACCCACCACCGGGTCCTCTTCGAACTCGCGGCGGGAAACGATTCCCTGCACGCGCGGTCCGATGTCCACGATCACGTCGTCTCCGTTGATGCCTTGGATCGTGCCGGTCCATAGGCGTTCTCCGGCGGTTTCCTCAGCTTCTTTCTCCTCGTTGCCGAGGGATTGCAGGTTGATGCCGGAGAGTGCACTGGCGATCTCACGATCGAGTTCGTCGGGGGGGGGAGTCATGTGGGGAAATCTGGCTAATGGAGATGTGGCTTGGGATTGTAAACCCGGGAGGCCCGTTGGTGGCTCAAGAGTCGCGGGTTACGTCCCGTGTTGAGGCCTGGCAGGTGGGCCAGAGGACAATTTCCCCGATGTTCACGTGCTTGGGGCGCGTGACCGCGAAGAGCACCGCGTCCGCCACGTCTTCGGCGCTCAAGGGATGCATGTTTTCATAGACCTTGGCAGCAGCCTCGGGGTCCCCGAGGCGCGTCAACGTGAAGTCGGTTTCCACCATGCCCGGATCCACCGTGGTGTAGCGCACGCCTTTGCCGCCGGCGTCCATGCGCAGGGCCTCGTAGACAGCACGCACCCCGTACTTACTGGCGCAGTAGACGTTGCCTCCGGGATAGACCTGGCGGCCGGCGACGCTGCCCAAGAACACCAGGTCCCCGTGTCCCTGTCGGATCAAACCAGGCAGGGCCGCATGCACCACATGAAGCACGCCCTTCAGGTTGGTGTCGAGGGTCACCGCCCAGTCCGTGGGGTCCCCGTCCTGGAGCATATCCAAGCCCCGGGCAAGGCCCGCGCAGGCCACCACGATGTCCAAGCTTCGGTCCGCCACGGCGGCCTTCACTTGGGCAGCGTCGCACACATCGAGGGCCAGGACCTCGGCGCTGGGGAGTTCGGCGGCCAACTCTTCCAAGCGATCTTCGCGGCGGGCGGACAACAACACATGCGCACCTTGCTGGCCCAGGGCGCGGGCAGTGGCGGCGCCAATGCCCGCCGATGCGCCGGTGACCCAGGCTGTTTTTCCTTTGAGACTTTCCATGGATTCAGACAATAGTGCATTCGACTACAAGAGTGCGGGCATGAGCATTGTTTCCCTTGCCCTTTTTGGGGCGGCGTTGATTCCCAGCCAAGACCTGTTGATCTTTGGGGTCACGATTCGGCCCGGGGTGCATGGGTCCGTGGACGGACGTTTCGTGGCCCTGGGCGAAGTGAGGGGCCTGCGCCAGCAAGGGTAGGATGTGCCCGAGTCGGACCTGGAGGGTGGGCTTTGATTCCCGAGGCCGCAGCTGACGGGCCTAGTGCCCGCCGATCCAAAGAAACAGCCATTACATAAAGTGGACGAGCATGAACACTGATGAGAGTGCCAGTAGGATCGTTAGGAGGCCGCGGATTAGCTTTGCTTCTTGTTCGATCACTTCGAGGCGCATGATGATTTGATCTTCTTTATCCATAAGATTTCCCTGTCCGGCGAACGGTTTTGGTGATCAGCGGTCGTGCGAAGCTCGGTTCGTTGATTCATCGGGTTACACAGTGTCCGGTGGTAGCGCCTAGGGGCCGGTGACCCAGGCAGTTTTCCGCTTTTAGACTCTCCACGGAATCAGATAATAGTGCATTGGACTGGTAGAGTGCGGGCATGAGCATTGTTTCCCTTGCCCTTTTTGGGGCGGCGTTGATTCCCAGCCAGGACCTCTTGATTTTTGGGGGCACGATTCGGCCCGGGGTGCATGAGTCCCTGGACGGACGGCTCGTGGCCCTGGAGCCGGTGCAGGCGATGCTGGTGCAGGATGGGTGGATCGTGGCCGTGGGGGAAGTGGATGAGCTGCGCCGGCAGGGGCCAGAGGTACCCGAGTTGGACCTAGAAGGCATGGTTTTGATTCCTGGTTTGCAGGACGCGCACGGTCATTTGTTGGGCCTTGGGGAGATGCTTGAGCAGGTGAATTTGGTGGGGGTCGAGTCCTATGGGGAACTGATACGACGGGTGGCGGCGGCCGCTAAGGACTTGCCTCCGGGAGCCTGGATTCAAGGGCGTGGTTGGGATCAGACCCGTTGGCCCGGGGCAGAGTTTCCCCATCACTCGGCCCTCTCGGAAGCGGTGCCTGACAATCCGGTACTACTGGAACGCATTGATGGACACGCGGTGTTGGTCAACCATGCGGCTCTGGATAAAGCCGGTTTGCTGGGGGCTAAGAGTTCTTCTCCGGATCCAGCCGGGGGACGCATCCTGCGGGATCCAGCGGGTCAACCCACCGGAGTTTTGATCGATCGGGCCATGGGCCATGTGACTCGCTGGTTGCCTCCAGCTAAGGAGGCGGACGTGCGACGACGCATGTTGGCCGGGGTGCAAAAGGCACTTTCCGTGGGCCTTTGTTGCGTGCACGACATGGGCACGGATCGTTTATCCCTGAAGGTCTTGGCCGGGTTGCGCCAGGAGGGACAGTTGCCCCTGCGTGTGGCGGCGTACCTGCCGGGCAACTCGCTTTTGGGGCCGGGGGAACTGTTGCAACTGAAGAATCTGGGGGACCATCGTTTCCGGGTGGCCGGGGTCAAGTTGATGGTGGATGGAGCTCTTGGCTCCCGAGGAGCTTGGCTGTTGGCGGACTATGAGGACGAACCGGGACACCGGGGCTTGGGACGCTTTGAAGATCAAGACATTTTGCGCTTGGTGCGTATTTGCGCCGAGGCCCAAATGCAGCCGGCGGTTCACGCCATCGGTGACGCGGCCTGCCGACAGGTATTGGATGCCTTTGGTGTGGTGCAAACCGAAATCCCCTCCCTGCGGGATCTGCGCCCGCGGCTGGAGCACGCCCAAGTGGTGGCGGCAGGGGACTGGCATCGCCTGCGCGCCCTTGGGGTGATTCCCTCCATGCAACCGACCCACGCCACCAGCGATTTGCGTTGGGCCGAACAGCGTCTTGGGGCCGACCGGGTGCGTGGGGCCTACGCTTGGCGTCGCCTGCATTCTGCCACTTCGCCCCTGGCCTTTGGCAGCGACTTTCCGGTGGAGCGCCCAGAGCCCCTTGAGGGCATTTATGCGGCCATGACCCGCCAGGATGGGAAGGGCCAACCGTCCGGGGGCTGGCTCCCCGATCAGCGCTTGAGTGCTGCGGAAGCTATTGGCGCATTCACCCGGGGTGCGGCTTTTGCCCTGGGGGAAGAGAACACCCGTGGAGTCTTAAAGGTGGGCTTTGCCTTCGATGGCACGGTGCTTGATTTGGACCCGTTTGAGTTGGACGCGATGAGCGCGGAGCAATTGTTGCAGGCGCGTGTGCTGTTGACCCTGGTGGACGGGGAGATCGCATTCGACGGACGCTGAGGGCGTTGCCCTTGGGCTAGACTGGGCGCATGGTCGAAATCAACATCACCTATCAAGGTGGCCTGCGCACCCATGCGGTTCACGGTCCCTCCGGAGCCACTCTTACCACCGATGCACCCCTGGACAATCAGGGCAAGGGTGCAGCGTTCTCGCCCACGGACTTGGTTGCCACGGCCTTGGGCACTTGCATCATGACCCTGCTGGGCATTGTGGGAGAGCGCCATGGGATGGACTTGAGCCGCGCGACCATTCGCGTGAACAAGTTCATGGCCAGCGCTCCCGTGCGCAAGATCGAGCGTTTGGAACTGGTGATCTCCGTGCCCGGAATCACCGAGGCCAAGGATCGCAAGCGCTTGGAGCAAGCCGCCTTAGGATGTCCGGTGCATGCAACCCTCGACGGTTGTTGCACTCTGGATCTTTCCTTTGAATGGCCCGAGTAGTCCCCGCCCTTACTTCATCAGGGTCAAGGTATAGCGGGCTAAAGTGAGGCGATCGGCTGCGGGCATCTCTGGGGGCTTGGGCATACGCGCATACTCCATGCCTTCGGTCTTGTTCGCGTAGGCTTCTGGATCTGCAATGTACTCGGCGAGTTTTTGCTCGTCCCAAGCAGCCCGTTTACCGCGCAGGTCCACGCCGAGCATTGTGCCGCTACCGTCAGGCCCATGACAGATTACGCAGGCCCCACGGCCGCGGTCGTTGTAGAGCGACATTCCCGGGTGGGCGTCAGTTTGGGCGGCTTCATTGCTGCAAGAGGTCGCCAAAAGGGAGAGCCCAAAGAGAGTTAGGAGTGGGAGGGCTTTCATGGGGGGGACAGTTCATCCTCTTGGATCTTCAGGCGCAAGCGCTCACTGGCGGGATCTTGGCCCATTTGCTGAATCCCTTTATCAAGGGCCTGCAGTGCTTCCGTTCGGCGGCCTTGATCCAGTAGGGCACGGGCCAAGCCACGCCAGAGGGCACCCCTTCCCGGGGCCAACTCGATGGCTTGCAGGTAGTGTCCTTCGGCTTCGATGGGTTTCCCAAGGCTCAAGAGCACAGCCCCCAGGTTCCCATGGGCCGCGGGATTTTGAGGGCCTTCGAGGCAAGCGCGCTCCAAGATCGGGCGGGCCGCGGCGGGACCATCTTCGGACCAGGTGAGGGTGCCTAGATTGACCCAGGGCCGACTGTAATGGGGATCCAGTTTGATGGCCTGATCAAATGCCGCCCGGGCCCCGGTGGGGTCCTTGGCCTCAAGCCGGGCGTTGCCCAGAGCATTCCAACCCATAGGGGTCTCTTCGCCGTACTCCATGCGGGTGGTCCAGTAGGCGGCGCGACTGGTGTAGGCCTGGGATGCTTGCCAACCTAAGGGGATCCAAACCAAGAGGAGTGCCAGCAAACAAGCTCTTGGAATTCGGTAGAGCAAGGCGCCACTGAGCGGTGCGGCGAACAACAGGGGCAGGTACAGATAGCGGGGCGCGAAAACCTCGCCGGCGGGAATGATTTCCAGGGTGGGCAGAATGCTCACCAACACCAAAAGTAAGCTTCCCGCCAGCAGGCTGGATCGCTTGCGCATTGTGAAGGCAAAAATGCCTAGGGCCAAACCAGCGAGCAAGACGAGGACGCCGACCCAGGGGCTCATGGAAGCTCGATCTAAAGCCTCTTGACCAGGAGATATCTGCCAGGGCAAGGCCACGAGTTTCAATCCCCCAAGCCAGGCGAGGGCGCCCTGGGGAACACGTTCCAGAAGAGAGAGGTGCCCTAAGGGCGCACCATGGGCCTTGGGTATTGGAGCGCCCAGGGCCCAAGCGCGCAGGGCCGCGGCCGCGGCAACGCCCAGCAATGCTCCCGCCCAAGCCACGCGACCCCGGCCGCACCAAAGGCCCAAGAACACTGCCAAGGGGGCAAACAGCACGCCATCCTCCTTTCCCAAGCAGGCGAGGAACGGGGCCAAAGCTGCGCCCCATAGAACCCGTTGTTGGGATGGGGACGAGCCGGGTTTGCCCAGCAGCCAGAGGGAACCCAAGAGTCCGCCCAGAGCGCAGAGGCTTGAGGTGCGGCCGCTGATCCAGGCCACCGAGTCCCCTAGGGCCGGGTGACAGGCGAAGAAGATGAGACCCAAGAAGCACGCGGGGGATTTGGGTCGAAGCCTCTGCAGGAGGAACCCTCCCAGCAAAACCACGATCAAGTGCAAGGCGAGACTGGTCGCGTGAAAGCCCATTGGATTGTCTTCCCAAAGGAACCTATCCCAGCGCAGACTCAAGGTCGCGAGGGGCCGGTAATGTCCAGCGTCCGAAATATGGTGCCAGTAGTCTTGGGCGAAAGCCTGGAGGGCGGGCAACTGGCCTTGCACAACCGGGTTGAGACGAATCGCTTCCCCGTCGTCATAGGCGAATCCGCCCACTAGGGCCGGAGCATATGCTGCGCAGGCCAGCACGAGGGCAAGCATGATCGCTCGGGAATCAGTTCTGAGCGCGGGCAATGAGGCCGACCTTGTTCAAGGGGTTGATGGGGGGATTATGCCCGTAGGGACGGATCGTCCATCAGAGAACCAGCTGCCTCGAGTACCTGGTGAACTTTGATCTCTTGCAGGCAAACATTGTCCGTGCAGCTGCTATTGCGATGGTTGAAGGCGGTCAAGCAGGGAGAGCAAGCGATGCCCGCAAAGAGGTTCTTGGCCCGCTTGCCCCGGGGGCCATAGAGGGTTGGTGTCTCGGGCCCAAAGAGGGTGACTACCGGGACCGGCGTCAGGGTTGCGAAGTGAGCGGGACCCGAGTCGTTGGTGATCAGCACCTGCGATAGGTGGCACAGTTGCAACACATCGTCCAAGTCCCTGGTGCAACCGACAAAGTCCACACAACGGGGATCGTTGACCCCTTGTTGGATTCGGTCAATGGTGGGCTGCCCATCAGGTACGCCCATGAGGAGCACCACGTTGCGTGGATCCCGAGCGAGCAACTGCTGGATGAGCTCAATGTAATTGCTCTGGGGCCAGTTGCGGATTGGGAGCAAAGTGCCAGCTTCGGGATTGATCGTGATCAGCTGTGCGTCCGTGGGCAAATCACAGCGAGCTGCGAGTTCCGATTGGAGGTGGCGTTGGCGGTCGAGCTTGATCGGTGTGCTCACCACCTGGTCCGTTGGCTTGGGCGCGCAACGTGGTCCGGGTTCTTCGCTGGCGGGAAGTTCCAACGCATCGAGAAGAGCCATGAAGTTGGCGCTCATGTGTTGGTATACGTTGTAGTTGACCGGGTGGGTCAAGTGCTTCCCACGGTAAAGGCCCTCGGCCCGGTAGTTGTCAAAGCCGACTCGAGTGCGGGCGCCGGAGACTACGGTCAGGATCGAGGAGATGCGGGCAAAGAGTTCCAGGTCCACCACCGTGTCTATGCCCCGTTGGCGGCACCAGCGGCGGAAGCGCAGCACACCAAAGGCAATAGCCATCAAGCTGGTGTCCGGCAGGCAGAATATGTTCTCTTCCTTGAAGAGCCCCAGTAGGCGTAGTGAATCAGCGTTACGCTTGAATATCACGAAGCAGGGAGGTTGTTCGCAGATCGTGTGCGCGCGCTGGATGGCCGGGGCGGCGATGATCGTGCTGCCCATCTCCGAGAGCTCCACGAAAAGCACCCGGCGGGGCGGTTTGGGAGGTGACCCCCCTCTGAGGCGATCAACACCGCGCGCCCAACTTCCCAGCAGGAAGCAGAGCGGTCGGCCCACGAGGGCGTCGATACGGCGCATGGTTGAGAGTTGCATGGGATGTCTAGTCTATTCTCCATCGGCCACGGGGACCTATGCGCACCCCACGAATCCAGGGGGATCTGGAGTGTCAAGCCTTTGGACCCTCAGTGCCCCGTGGGATTGAAGCCTCCCACTCCAACATCCCTGGAATCCCCGCATGAATTTCAACATCCCGGATGTAGGATTGCGAAGATGAAGCGCAGCACCTATGCCCTGCTCCTCGCCACGTGCGTGCTCTACCTGGGGATTCGAATCTACTGGTTATTGGGTGCCTTTGATCACGTGGCCCTTCCCATGTTCGAGCTCTACCCCCCGGGGGTGCTTGGACGCATTTTCCAGCTTGGACTCGACCAGCCCATTGGGCTGCACTACGACAATTCCGCCGGTTCCCTGATCAACGGACTCTTGGCGGCGCCTTTCTTCGAGATGTTTGGCCCAAGCTACATGGCCTACAAGATGATGCTCCTCCTTCTGGGGCTCCTCTTATTGATCTGCGGTTTCTATTGGGTGCGAGGCTTGCTGGGTGAACGGGCAGCCCTGGCCGCCGCCTTCTTGCTCGCCGTCGGCCCCACCGAGTTGCTGCAAAAGTACTCGCTGATTGGAACTGGCAACCATTTTGAGAACCTGCTGTACATGGCGCTCACCCTGTGGGCATTTGATGCGGCTCATCGCAGCGGCTGCACCCCGCGCAAGTTATTCCTGATGGGAGTGGCTGCGGGGGTCAATCTGTTTGTGATTTTGGCCGCTGTGATTCCTGTGGGCTGCATGGTGGGATTGCACGTGATGGTACGAGGGCTCCGCGGATCCCTGCGCGATCTGCGCTTTGCGGGCCCAGGCCTTGCCCTTGGGCTGGCTCCCCTGATCTTCATGAACTTGTATGTGTCGCCCCGTGGCTTGCATTTCCTGACGGCAAAATTTGCGGAAGAATCCGAAGGGGGCGGCGCCCGTTTGGGTAGTCGCTTTTGGACTTTTTTGACCGAGGACATGCAGCAGGCACCCTTTCATGGGGATACGCACCCCGCTCTGGGTTGGTCCCTGTTGGGTCTATGGGTTGTTTGTTTTTTGGTGCTGGGCTTGCCCCTGGTCCGTCATGGGACGCGGCATTTGCGCGGCATCATGGGTGCCCGGAGCCAGCAGGAAAGCAGGGTGGTCTACGACCGCCTCAAATTACTGCCCCTGGTTTGTTGGACACCTCTCGCTGCCTTGGCTTTCGCCCTTTCGAACCTGGCCAACGGCAAGTACGCTTACCCGGTGGAGGTTGGCGGCTATCGCTACTTCTTGCCACACTTCTACTTGCTATCGGTGATGGCGGTTGCAGTCTTGGTTCGGCCAGGGTGGGACCTGCGGGCTAAGTTGGGCCTCGCCTTGGTAGGGACGATGGGCCTGTTAGGACTGCAGCCCCTGCGCGAAGTGGCTGTTGAGGGGCGATTCACCGGTATTGGCTGGCATTACGAGGGGTTTAGCTTTGCGCAACATGCACGGGCCTTTGTGATGCACAGCAGTGGTGTGTCCCGGGGTGAAGCCGTCGCTTGGGCCAACAAGTTGCCGGATCTAGACGCGCGGCGCATGCACCGGGGCCTTGGTTTTTACCATGCCCAATTGTCCATGATGGGGGATGCCAATGGGGACGGGCAAGTGGATGCGGAGGAACGGGATAGGTTCAAAGCCTTGCCCAAAGATGCTCCTCGCTTGGATCTGCAAGTCCTCTTGAAGTCGGTTCCTCCGGAATATCAAATCGACTGGTGCCGGGGAGCGGGCGCGGGCTTACGCACCCTGGCTGGGTATAAGAATGACGAGGCAGGTGCGATCCGTGACATGCTGGTGCGCATTGCACGGGGTGGTGATGCTCGGGTCGTGCACCTTATGGAAGGGGCCTGTTGGAAGCAGGCCTATGCGCCACTGGCGCGCCTGGTGCCGCACCTAGTCAGCCGGGCAACGGAGGTTGCTGCAGCCTTTCACGGGGCTGATTTTGGCGAAGGACAAGATGCAGATGTACTGCGCGACGGGGCGGGGCGATCCCTCGGGATTTTCATTGGACGCTTGATGGCTCGTGAATTTGAGCCTGAAGTGGAAGTCTTGAAAAGCCTCTTCAACGGACAAGTAGGCACCTATGGGCCTTCCCTATTGGAGGGCATTGGTATCGGCCTGGTGGACAACCGGACGGAATTGGTTTGGCCCACCCTGACGTTGGATCGGATTGTGCGGGCGGATGCACAGGGGATTGTGGCCGCCGCGTTCGGTGCCGAGTGCCGACGAGTGAGCAGGGCGCAATTTCTCCGGGCGTTCAAGGTGGTGCCGCCGGAATTGAAGGCTTCTCTCGGGGAAGATTCACCGTGAAGTGGTCCTTCGCATTGCTTGTGATCATGGCCTGTCGTCCCGCCGGTCCAATTCTTGTGGGGCCCACGGGCCAAACGATTGAGGGGGGGGAATCCAGTCCCTTCTTGCGGGATTCTTCGGGACGAGAGTGGAGTCTGTGCAGCGCTCCTGGATACCTGCCCAGTTTGTGCGTGGGTCCGGACCCGGCTGTGACCCTTGTGCCCCAAGGGGAGCAGTCGGCCCATGAGGTGGATCCGGGCAGCGCCCAGTGGTTCGCGATCTGCAATCCCTGCCCGGAAGGCTTTCTGTTGGATTTGTCCCCGGACCCCCAGGATTTCCCCGGGGACTCTTCGGCGGAAAATTTAGCCCTGGCCTTGCAGGAACGCTGGCCCGGACGGTTCGATCACCTAGACAAGGAAGATGTTCAGCGTGCGGCCCAAGAGGCCTTGGCCCCTGATTCGTCCGGAGGATTGTTGTGGCAGTCCAACCTGCCCGTGCCATCCGGAGCAAGTGCTTGGCTCGTGCCCCCCGGTGTGAAGGACTGGTCCTGTGGTCAGTCTCTGGTCTGGACTCCTCTAGATGCGGCCCATGGTCATTTACAGGGACAGAGCTCTGGGGTCCTGCCCCCGCGGAATGAGTTCGCGGGGAAGCCCTGGGTCGTGGCCGCCCCAAGCGCTGGCAGTGCAATCCTTTGGGCCCCGCAGCCATCGTCGGGTTGGGCTGTTCTTGCAGATCTCGGCCAATCCCAGCGAAAAGATCTGACCCGGGGAGGCGCCCTGTTTGAGGGATTGAATCGAGGCGCAGGGGTATTGGCCATTTGTGCTGGAGCCACCGACGGTAGCGTGGATCTGCAGGTCGTGGAGGATTTACAGGTGGAGGACCAGGGGGTCGCTTGGCTGGGGCATTTCCCGGGGATCGCAGGTGCAAAGACGCAACTCCGCATCGACGCGGACCTGAAGTGGCCGGGGGGAGAGTTTGATCCGTCTATTGGTGTCGAAGTGACGATCCCTCTGCGCTTCTCCATGGCCAAGGCCCAGTTGGTCTTGGATTTTCCCTTTCCCCAGGATGGGCCCTTGATCCTCAAAGGCCTGCCCCAAGGTGCTTGGGACGTGCGAGTCGTGGCTCCCGTCACGGCCATGCTGGAGGGCAAGACATCTGTGGGGGTTCAGGTGGAGGCGACGAGTTCGTGTTCTTTCAACTTGACCGTCCATCCTGCAGTTGAACTGGAGGTGAACCTGGCGCCGGAATGGAGCAGTCGTGGCCCGCACCTCTTGACGCTCTACGGGATTCACGGCCGTATCGACATGTCCTTGGACTTGCGCGAGGGGGATTGGATCCTGTGGAACTCCGAGCACCGGGTTCCTTTGGGGGACTATCTCGCTTGGATGCGCCCGCGTGCCCCGGATCCCCGTGGGCAGAGTGTTGCTTACACCCAGGTCAAAGTGGACCGCTTGGGCGGCATCCACTTAAGCCCCGAACCCGGGTTGGTGCTGGTGGAGAAGGCTGAAACGGATGCGCCGCCCAGTCCCCGAGGCAAGGCTCTCCTGATGGCGAATCCGGAGGGGGAAGCCCTCGATCCCCCCTTGAGCTTGGTGCCCCGGCGGCGAAGTGATCGGAATGCGGCGACCGAGCTCTTGAGTGCCGAGATGGTCCTGCTGGATGCGGTCACGGGCGAGCGAGTGTTTGACCGGGGCGTGTGCGCGACTGGTTACTACGTCGAGTGAACGGGTCGCTTGGCAAGCAGGCGGATACGCGCTGCGGGGGCCAATCGTAGGGCCATCAGATGATCGAGTAGGACGAAAATGCCCTTCCATAGGCGATTCACTCGGGATAGGTCTTTGGCCTTGAATAGGTGTGCGGGTCTAGGCAAGGATCCTTCGACGCGCAACACTTCGAACCCTGCACTCTTGACCAGTTCAATCACGTTTGCCCGATTGAACTCCAGGATGTGATAGGGATAGCCCCCGTCCGAGTCGCCGATCTTCAGCATGCTGCACAGTTTGGGCCCGAGCAGCTTGCGGGGCAGGATACGCTGGGTCAGATTCACCAGGCGAAAGAAGGCTGAGTTCACGTAGGTAGGCACGATTACCAGAACATGTCCACCGGGTTTGATCAGGGGCCGTAATTGGCGAAGGGTGCCCCGCGGATCAGTGGTGTGTTCGAGCACGTTGTCCGCGATGGCTAAGTCAAAGGAATCGGGCTCATAGGGTGCGTCTTCCAGCCAGCCCTCGAAGACTGGGAAGTCGAATTCGCCCTTGCAGTAGCGGACGGCGTGGGGCGAGAGCTCGACGCCCGCCACATCCCAACCTCGGCAGCGGGCGGCTTCCAAGAAGAATCCCCCGGCGCTGCCCAATTCCAATGCACGCCCTTGGCTCTCGGTTTCCTGTTCGATGCGCTCCCAGGCGACTCCCGCCAAGGCGATCAACTCGTCCTTGCGCTCAAAGTAATTCTGGTCCTCGACACCTAGGTTGTATCCATTGGCGTAGTCGGATTCGTCGCGGTACATGGCCCCGAGGGTCGCCTCATTAGGGCGTGGGTTCACATAGACCAGGCTGCAATCACGGCAGCGCACCAGGTTGAAGCGGGTGTCGCCGATGGTGTACATCCCCATGCGGTAGGCCCGCGGGGCGTCGGCACCACAGATTGAGCAAGCCCAGGTGGTGGTGCGGACTGGGAATGGTGAGGCGGACATGTGGGCGAGGTGGGGCGCGCGACGGGCTCCAGGCACATGCCTCTTGGGTAGAGTGCTTGGATTGGGATCTCTAGTGGGTATAGTGTCTTGCATGGCAGCCACCCCCAAGAAAAAGTCCTCCACGAAGGGGGAATCCCCCGATGAGCCGGCTTTCGATGAACGCCTTGCCCGTTTGGAAGAACTCGTGGCCGAGCTGGAGGGGGGCGAATTGACCCTCGAGGACAGCCTTTCGCGCTATGGCGAGGGTGTCAAACTCCTACGCAGCGCTCGCAACCAACTGGAAGGCTATCGCCAGAAGGTTGAAGAACTCGGCGCTGACTCTGCGAATAAGGATGCCTGAATTGATCGACCCTGGCCGCGCCCTTGCTGAGTTGCGTCCCACCATGGACCGCGCTCTGGAGCGGGCCTTGAATCTGGTCAAGGAGGCTCCGCCCCAAATGTTGGCGGCCGCGCGCTATCCCATCGATGCGGGGGGCAAACGCTTGCGGCCCGCCTTGGTCCATTGGTTTGCTGCGTCCTTCCTTGGTGATGCGGAGGACTTGGCGGAACGGACCTGGGCGCCCTCCGCCGCCATCGAGTTGATCCACACTTACAGTCTGGTGCACGACGATTTGCCCTGCATGGACGACGACGATTTGCGCCGGGGTAAACCCACCACTCATGTGGTTCACGGGGAGGCCTTGGGGGTCTTGGCGGGGGATGGGCTTCAGGCTTTGGCTTTTGAGGTGTTGGGTTCTCAAGACAGGCCCTGCGCCGCGAGCATGGTCTCGGTCTTGGCTCGGGCGGCGGGTATGGTCGGCATGGTCGGAGGACAAGCCTTGGACTTGGCTGCCGAGGGCAAGGACGTGGATGAGGCGGCGGTGTCCGCGATCCACCAGGCCAAGACAGGAGCCCTCTTGGGAGCAGCCGCAGAACTCGGAGCGATTGCGGCGGGTGCGGACCCCGATCAGCAAGCGCGCTGTCGGGCCTATGGCTTGGGGCTTGGGTTGCTCTTTCAATACTCGGACGATCTGTTGGATGTGACCGCCTCCCAGTCGGACTTGGGCAAGACTCCGGGCAAGGATCAGGCCGCTGGCAAGGCAACCATCGTGGCTCTCTTGGGTGTCGCTGGGGCCCGGGCTCGGGTCGCGGAATTGGTTGCCCAGCTTGAGGGCGAAAAGGGCATCCTGGGAGCTCTTCCCGGGTGGATCGCCCGACGCTCGGGATGAGACAGGAAGATGAGCCTCTGGGAGGGTCAGGTTTGCAGCTTACCTACCGTCCCGCTAGACTGCCTACTACTTGGCATAGCCGGTACTGCGATGACTGACACTTCTACCTCTTATCCCCTTCTGGACCAGATTTCCGGGCCCGAAGACGTGCGCGCCTTGGGTGCAGAACAACTGGGTACCCTTTCCGCCGAAGTGCGCGCGTTCCTCTTGGAAAGCGTGCAAAAAACCGGGGGACACTTGGGCTCGAACTTGGGTGTGGTGGAGCTGACCGTGGCCCTGCACCATGTCTACAACTTCAAGCGTGACAGGATCATTTTTGATGTGAGCCATCAAAGCTATCCCCACAAGTTGCTTACCGGTCGTCGGGAGGGTTTCAAAAACCTGCGCCGCACGGGTGGTATGTGTGGCTTCACGAATCCCCACGAGAGCGAGTATGACTTGTTTCACACGGGGCACGCGGGGACCTCGATCAGCTTGGGCCTTGGCATGGCGGTCGCGGCTGGACGGGAAAAGGTCCCGCCCCATGTGGTTAGCATGATCGGCGATGCCGCCCTAGGTGCCGGAGTGGCTTTTGAAGCCCTTAATCATGCGGGCGCTCTCGGGGCGCGTATGTTGGTGATTCTGAACGACAACGAGTGGTCGATCAGTCAATCTGTGGGCGCGCTCTCACGCTATCTCACCCGCATTCGTTCCATGCGCTTTGTACAGCGGGCGGGGCATGAAACCAAAAAGTTGATCCACGCCATGCCGGTGATTGGACCGAAACTGGACAAGACCCTGGACGACCTTGGAGAGGTTGTGCGCCACATGGTGGTGCCGGGGCACGTGTTCGAAGAGTTAGGCGTGCGCTATGTGGGCCCGGTGGACGGGCACGATGTGGATGGTCTCGTGGAGACTCTGCAGCGGGTTCGCAATTTGGAGGGCGTGGTCGTCTTGCACGTGCTCACGGAGAAGGGTAAGGGACACCCTGATGGTCCCCTGCACCCCGAGCGTGTGCATGCGGTCAAGCCCCGAAAGGTGGAGAGCCCCAAGGCCGAAGTGGTCCCAAGTGCGCCCCAGGGGGTGCCTTTCACCAAGGCCTTCGGGGATGCATTGAACGGTCTTGCAGAGCGCGATTTGCGCGTGCACGCAGTCACCGCCGCGATGGTTGGCGGCACGGGTTTGACCGAATTTTCCGAGCGCTATCCCTCGCGCTTTCATGACACGGGTATCACCGAACAGCACGCGATTGGATTCTGCGCGGGATTGGCAAAAGCCGGTTTGCGCCCGGTTGCGGCGATCTACTCAACCTTTCTGCAGCGGGGCTACGACCAGGTCTTCCAGGAAGTTGCCCTGCAGAACCTGCCGGTGGTCCTCGCCCTCGACCGGGCGGGCCCCGTGGGCCAAGATGGCGCAACCCACAACGGTGTGTTCGATTTGGCCTACTTGCGGACCCTGCCGAACATGGTGATTGGTTCGCCCCGAGATGCCACCGATACCCGGCGCATGCTGGAGAGTTTGGTGGCGAGGGATGCCCCCGGGGCCATGCGTTTTCCCCGGGCCAACTGTCCGGCGCAAGAGACATTGCCTGAAGCTGAGCGACGTCCCATGGAACCGGGTAAGGCCGAGGTTCTGCGGGAGGGCGAGCCCGGTGGTGTAGCTATCTGGGCTCTGGGTCACCTGGTGAGTGAGGCTCTCGCGGCGGCAGAAGTTATGGCCCAAGAAGGTGTTCAGGTGGCGGTGATCGACGCCCGTTTTGTCAAGCCCTTGGACGAAGAGTTGCTGGCGGCCCATCTGCGCGCGTTCCGCAACGTGATTACAATCGAAGCACATCAGCGCATGGGGGGCTTTGGCTCTGCGGTGTTGGAAGTGGCTTCTCGTTTGCCCGAGGGCGACGGGCTTGCCCGGGTGCGGATCTTGGGATTGCCTGATCGCTACCTCGACCATGCCACGACCCCCGAAGAACAGCTGCGTCAGGTGGGGCTCGATGGAGCCGGCTTGGTCCGACAGGTGCGGGCGCTCTTGGGCGGGAGCCGAGTCAAATGACCATTGAGCCCGATCATCGATCGGGGCCTCGACCCGGACCATTTAGTTCTCCTGTTCAACGGGTGCTCATTCTGAGTGACGTGACCCGTACCTCAGCCCTTCGGCAGGCCCAGGAGATCGAGGGATTTCTACGGGACCGAAACTTGGATGTGGAGTTGGTTGAGGACGCCCGAACCTATTGCATGGCCCTCGAAACCGGATCTGTAGAGGCTGCGGGGCCGCCCCCTGATCTTTGTGTTGTGCTCGGCGGGGATGGGACGGTTCTTTCCGCAGCCCGCGCTTTTGCCCAGATGCCCGTGCCAATCTTGGGGATCAATTTTGGCAGGGTGGGGTACCTCGCGCCCGTTCAAGCCCATCAGTGGGAAGCGAGCATTTTGGATGTGCTGGAGGGCCGGGCGACCTTAGAGCCGCGCATGCGCATTTCCCTGACCATGCCCGATGGCCGCCAAGCTTTGGCCCTGAATGATGTGGTTTTTTCACGCCAATCCGCCGGGTCCATGGTGGCCCTACGCCTGGAAGCCGATGGGGTACGGGTCTCGGACTACCATGCAGACGGCCTCATTTTCGCGACCCCTTCTGGGTCGACGGCCTACTCTCTGGGGGCTGGGGGACCGATTTTGGCCCCCTCCATGCAGGCTGTGGTCGTGACGCCCATCAGTGCCCATGCCCTAGCCCATCGGCCTCTGGTGATGCGTCCAGACGCCACCCTGAGCCTTGGGGTCCTGACCGCCCGGGAACCCGTGGCCGTGTCGGTGGACGGACAGCCTGCCCAGGACCTAGCCGTGGGGGAATCTGCCAGCATCGAGCGCCATCCCTTGACCTATCCGCTCCTGGCCCCAGGGGGCTTGGATCCCTGGCGGAGGCTTCGGGACCGCCTAGGTTGGAAGGCGTCCCTGTCCGAAGAAAGCGATTCTCCTGACGATCATTGACATAGGGCGGTTGTTCTTCAATAGTCCGCCAAGAGCATGTCGAATGTCGATCTGAATCCGGGTCCCCTAGGTGTCCCCACCTCCCAGAAGTTCCTCCGTATGGGTGCTGTCGTGGGATTGGTTTACCTCTTCCTGGTGTCGATTCGCCTGATGGGTTCGGCCGTCAAAGTGCTCGGTGCTGATGCGGCAACGGATCTTTTCTCGGGAGTAGCCAACCCATTCGCCGGAGTAGCCGTGGGCGTACTGGCCACCGTTCTTGTTCAGAGTTCGAGCACCACAACCGCGACCATCGTTGGCCTCGTGGGCCAATCTGGGGGCACCGCATTGCCGCTCAAGGCCGCTGTGCCCATGATCATGGGGGCGAACCTTGGCACCACGATCACCAACACCATCGTCTCCATTGGTCATGTGCGTCAGGGCGGCGCATTCCGGCGCGCCTTCGCTGCGGCCACAGTGCACGACTTCTTCAACCTGATGCTGGTTTTCACGTTGCTTCCTCTGGAACTGATGACGGGCTTCCTGGAGAAGTCCGCCACCGTCCTTTCTGGTTTTTTCCAGGGTAGCTCCGGTTCCGAATACAAGAGCCCTATCAAGGCGGCGGTCAAGGCGGGCGAAAAGCCGATCCTGGAACTTTTCACGAGCTTTGGCCTTCAAGGTGGAGCCCTGTCCATTGTCCTAGTGGGTATTGCTCTGGCACTGATCGCGGTTTGCTTGATCTACATCACGCGCAACATGCGGGTATTGATCTCCGGGCAATTGGAACTCGCCCTGAACCGTGTTTTGGGCAAATCCGGGTTCTTGGGCATTCTGGTGGGAACCTTGATGACCATTGCGGTGCAGTCTTCGTCCATCACAACTTCCCTGCTGGTGCCCATGTGCGCTGCGGGGGTCCTGACTTTGCGCAATGCCTTCCCGATCATGATGGGGGCGAATATCGGAACTACCGTTACCGCGCTTTTGGCGTCTCTTGCTGCTGATAATCAAGCGGGGCTAACCATCGCTCTGGTGCATACCTTGTTCAATTTGATTGGAGTATGCATCCTTTATCCAATTCCCGCGGTACGCCGCATTCCCCTGCGCTTAGCCCGTCTTTTGGCGGTGAGGGCCCAACGCAATGTGCTTTGGGTCGTGTTCTACGTTGTGGGAGTCTTCATTTTGTTACCCTTAGCTGGGTACCTAGTGTTTCACTAAGTAGAACCTGACCTAGCGACGAAAGAACTGAGTATGAGTGACTGGCTAAAAAATATGCGTGACCCGGACGGTGCTGCCCCCATGCGGCGGCGCTTTCAAGAGATGCTTGCAGATGGGCGCCACATCTTTGATTCGGCCATGACCGTGATCCTGACCGGTAGCGACCCCGCTGATGTTCGCGAGGATGTGTTCAAAACCGACCGCCGCATCAATCGGAACGAAATGGCCTTGCGCCGGGAACTGGTTGTGCACGCTACGGTCCATGGGCCCAATGGTTTCCCTATGGCCCTCGTGCTCATGAGCATCGGCAAGGATGCAGAGCGCATTGGAGACTACGCTAAGAATCTCTTGGATCTTGCAGTGCACAGCTCAGGGATCAATGACGAGGAGCGCGAGAGCATCCGCCTTCGGGCTGCTGAAACTTCTGAGTTATTGCTCAGGGCAGCGAGCGTGTTTGATTCCCAGAACGAGGAGGCAGCCCGCAAATTCTTGCTGGACGAGCAGGATGTGCGAAGGGCATGTGAGACTCAAGTCAGCACCTGGTTGGAAGATTCTTCGCGCAACCGAGCTGCAGCCTGCTTGTGCTTGAGGTTCATGAAGCGCGTCGCCGGACACTCGGGCAATGTGGTGAGCTCGGTGTGTATGCCGCTGGATAAGTTGGACTTTCATCCTGGCGGCGGCGGCGACGAAGACTAGTGAGGGATGGGCGTGACCGAATCAGCCTGAATCAGTCCATCTTCCATGTGCACCACGCGCTCGCAGCGCTGGGCCAGCCGCTGATCATGGGTCACCAGGAGCAAAGCGAAATCACGCTTTTGCTGCTCCTCGAATAGCAGGTTCAAGACGCGATCCCCGGTGGTCCGATCCAGGTTACCGGTGGGTTCGTCAGCAATCAAAAGCGGCGGGTCCATGAGCAGAGCCCTGGCGATGGCGACCCGTTGCTGTTCGCCCCCGGACAATTTGCCGGGGCGATGGGTAAGCCGTTCCCCTAGGCCAAATGCGATGAGGGACTTCTTGGCTTTCTCGCGGAATTCACGCAGTCGGGCACCTCGGGCCCCGGCGAGGCGTGCGGGGAGCGTGGTGTTTTCGAGGGCGTTGAGTTCTGGCAGAAGGTGATAGAACTGGAAAACAAAGCCCAGGGTGTGGTTGCGCAGGCCGGCGCGGCCGGAATTGGACAGGGCCCAGGCGTCCTGGCCCTTGAGGATGACTTGCCCCTCGTCCGGTCGGTCCAGCAGGCCGATGATGTTCAAGAGAGTGGTCTTGCCGGCTCCGGATGATCCCATCAGGCATAGACGTTCCTGCGGCGCTACGTCGAGGTTTACCCCGTGCAGCACTTCGAGGGTTCGCTCCCCTGCTTTGAAGGCCCTGCGAACGTTACGCACGCTCAGGATCGGTGAGTTGGTTTCACTCATGGCGTAACCCCTCCACCGGGTTGAGGCGTGCGGCGCGCCAGGCGGGAAGCGCGGCGGCAATTAGGCTGGCTGCAAAGGCGCCAATGACGATGGCGGCCACGCCACTGCCTTCGATGACCGTGGGGATGTGGTCAAAGGCGTAGGCTTCGCGATTGAAAATCTGGAAGCCAAACGTGTTGGAAAGGGCTTGCTCGATGGCGTTGATGTTATGGGCGGACCAAATGCCGGCGGCCAGGCCCAGCAAGGTCCCCAGCAGGGCTTCCCAAAGGCCAATCATCAAGAACGTAACCATCACTCCCCATTGGGTCGCCCCGAGGGCGCAGAGCACGCCGATGTCCCGGCGTTTCTCTTGGACGAGCATGGAGAGGATGGCAAAAACGGAGAACGCAGCCACCAGCAGGACGAGGCTGAGCATGATTCCTAGCAGGCCCTTTTCGTTTTCGATGGCCGCCAACATAGAACGCTGAAAATCCTCCCATGTCCGAATTTCTGATCCGCCGCTGATCTCGGGGTCATGCAGGTAGCCAGCCTTGTGCAGATTGATGGCGAGGCTTTTTTGGGCTTCTGCTTTGGTGCCCTCATAGTCTTTTAGCCGCACCGCTACATCGGTGAACCCGCGGCCTGCGCCAAACCAGTCGGCCATGACAGACCGAGGCAGGTAGAGGGTGGACAGGTCGAACTCGTTGTTCTTAGAGCGAAAGGTACCGGCCACCACAAAGGATCGGGACACGGCTTCCCGCGGACTGCCGGTTTCCGGGTCCAGGACGGCGGTGACCAACTCAAGGGTTCTACCCCGGCGTAGGCCCCAGAAACGGGCCAGTTGCTCTCCGACCAGAACCTTGTCTAGGGGCCGTCCATCCGGCTCGTAACCGGGAATAGGGCCAAACGGGTCATCTGGATCGGCCACCCGTTCGTCAGAAATCAGTGAGACCCGGCCGAGGTCCTCGCGCAGGCTGGAAACCGTGCCCTCTTCTGTTGGATCGATGCCCACCAACTTGACCAGGGCCAAGTCTCCATAGGTGACATCGCTTTGCATGCGTTCTCGGCCGGCGGCTGCGAGCATTCCGTACCAGGTGTAGTGGGCGCTGGCACCCTCAACAAGTGGGTCCGCTAGGATCACTTCCAAAACCCCGGGCACGTCGCGTTTGGGCAAAATACTCCGGCCCTCGTGCATCAAGTTTCGATCCAGGTGGGGCTGGATCAAGAGGTCGCTGAGGGAGCCGCGCAGGTGACTGCGGGTCTCCGCCAAAAACCCGGACATGATCGAGAGGATCAGGATCAGGGCGGCAACCGCTACGAATATGCCCGCCACGCCAATCCAACTGATCGGGCGTGCGCGTAGATAGCGGAAGCTGAGGAAGGTTTGGTACACGATCGGGGGCGACTAGGCCTCTTGGGGTTGGGCCTCGGCCTGCTCTTTGGAGCGCATGGCGGGGAAGAGGAGCACGTCGCGGATGGAATCTTGACCGGTGATGACCATCACCAAGCGGTCGACGCCGATACCGAGACCTCCCGTGGGGGGCATGCCGTATTCGAGGGCTTGCACATAGTCGATGTCCACTTCGCCCGGGGTTTCCGGGTCCTTGGATGCGACTTGCTCTGTGAAGCGGCGTTCCTGCTCGGCCGGGTCGTTGAGTTCGCTGAATGCGTTGCCTAACTCCATGCCGTCGATGAATACCTCGAAGCGTTCCGCGAAACGCTCGTCGCTGGGGCTGCGTTTGGCCAAGGGGCAGATCGGAAGAGGGTAATCGGTGACAAAGATAGGGCCCTCGAGTCCGTCCTCCACCGTGTCCTCAAACACGTCGTTCATCAGCTTCCAGTAGTCCCCGTGATCCTCGATTTTGAGTTCCTTGGCACGCGCCCGAACCGCTGCCTCGTCGTCGAATTCGCAGCCATTGGCGCTCTTGAAAAGATCAGCGTAGCGTGCCCGCTTGAAGGGAGCTTTGAGGTTAAAGGGTTTGCCGCGGAAGGTGACCTCCGTGGTGCCGTTGACCGCAAGGGCGCAGTTTTCGAACAGCTGTTCGGTGACCTCCATCATGCGCAGGTAATCGCCCTGAGCTTCGTAGAGCTCAAGCATGGTGAACTCGGGGTTGTGGCGCGTGGAGACGCCCTCATTGCGGAAGTTCCGGCTGAGTTCAAAGACTCGTTCCATGCCCCCGACGATCAAGCGCTTGAGGTAGAGCTCTGGCGCGATTCGCAGGTAGAGGTCCGATCCCAGTGCATTGTGGTGGGTCACGAACGGTCTTGCGGCGGCGCCACCGGCGATCGGGTGTAGGGTGGGGGTTTCGACCTCGATGTAACCCTGATCCTCAAGGGTGCGTCGCAGGGTGGAAAGGATTTTACCACGGGCGATGAAGACCGCGAGAACATCGGGATTGGCCCAAAGGTCCACGTAGCGTCGACGATACCGGGCTTCCGTGTCCGACATCCCGTGCCACTTTTCAGGGGGCGGAGCGACGGCTTTGGCCAAGTGGTGCACTTCGTCCACCCAGATCGTGGGCTCGCCCTTTTGAGTGTGCCCCAGTATTCCGCGCACGCCGATCAAGTCGCCACCGTCGAGCCACTTGCGCTCGGGCCACCATTCTTCAAGGTCGTTACGCTTGAGACCTAACTGCAAGCGGCCGGTGCGATCCCGCAGGGGAGCAAACACCAGCTTGCCGAAATCCCGCAGGCCCAAAAGCCGTCCGGCGGCGGCGACCCTTTTCCCCAGCAGGGGACCAGGTTCTTCGGGACTACCGGCAGCGGCAAAAAGCTCTGCTAGGGGCGTCGCATCGGCGAGGCCCCGGGCAGGATAGGGGTCCTTGCCCGCGGCCCTCATGGCCTCAAGCTTGGCGATACGGTCCGCGTGAGTGAGATTTGTCATGGCAGTGCCCCCAGGGCTGAGGCCCTAGGATTTTGGCAGGTTAAGAGCCCCTGCCCTAAGCAATTTTGGGAGCAAAGAGCACCTGGCGGATAGGAGCCAGTCCCTACGAAGCGCAAGCCCTTCTGGAATCACGCACCGTTCATTCGCTGGGGCTCAGATTGGAGTTGCTCGTTTGGGACGAACAAGTCGTGCTGAATGACGGGCACCCAAAAGAACAGGGGGTCGCGTTTGCGACCCCCTGATTGGGTGGTGGAGCATAACGGGGTCGAACCGTTGACCTCTTGAATGCCATTCAAGCGCTCTACCAACTGAGCTAATGCCCCATTTGTGGGTGGTGGTGGTCCAGCATGCGCTGGGGATCCACTCCACCTTTCAATGGTTGCGCCCCTGTCAAAGGCGACTTGAGGCGAAGAGGATGGTGATTTGGAGGCCTCTCGTCAAGCAGCAGCGGCAAAAAACCGCAACCCGCAGGCCTATCGATGGGGGTCGGGGACTACCCTGTGCCCCCGGCTTGGCAGTAGGGAGCAACCATATCGCTGTCTAGGAGCCAAGCGGGGTCCCGTTTAGCTGCGGTTTCAGGGCCCTTTCCCCGTGCTTTTGGTCCTGGATCGTTCCGGGGCGAGGACCGTCCCGGATCGCCCGATCCCGCACGGGCCCATCCTTCTGCCCACCCCTAATAACAGCCCCCTCAGTCCCGTGACCCAGTCCTACGACCCCAAGAGCTTCGAATCCAATTGGCAGGCCCATTGGCTCAAGAACAAGACTTTCCGTACTGCCGGGCCGGGTGATGCGGGATTTGACGCATCCAAACCCAAGTACTACGTGCTGGACATGTTCCCCTATCCCTCCGGTGCTGGCCTGCACGTGGGGCACCCCATTGGCTACATCGGCACGGACATCATTGCGCGCAAGAAACGTATGCAGGGATTCAACGTGCTGCACCCCATGGGCTACGACGCCTTCGGGTTGCCCGCTGAGCAGTACGCGATCCAAACCGGTCAGCATCCTTCGGCAACCACCGACAAGAACATTTCCACGTTCCGGTCCCAGATGCAGAACATCGGGCTGAGCTACGACTGGGACCGAGAGTTTGCCACCTGCACGCCGGACTACTACCGTTGGACCCAGTGGATTTTCGCTCGCCTCTATGACCGAGGTTTGGCCTATCAGACCGAAGTTCCGGTTTGGTGGTGCGAGAATCTAAGAACTGTGCTCTCCAATGAAGAGGTGATTAGTGGCCGCTCCGAGCGGGGCGATCACCCCTGTGTTCGCCGGCCTCTTCGCCAGTGGATGCTCAAGATCACAGCCTACGGGGACCGTCTGATCGAGGACTTGGAACTGGTGGATTGGCCCAGTTCAGTGAAAGCCATGCAGACCGAGTGGATCGGTCGTTCCGAAGGGGCCGAGATCCAGTTCCAGGTGGCGGGCCACGACGCGGCGATTCGCGTGTTTACCACCCGACCGGACACGGTCTATGGGGCCACATTCATGGTTTTGGCGCCAGAGCATCCCTTGGTGGATCAGATCAGCACTCCAGAACAAATGGAGAAAATCAGTGCCTACCGCACCGACGTCTCCACCAAGTCCGAGCTCGACCGTACGGATCTGGCTAAGGAAAAGACTGGCGTGGCCACAGGGGCCTTTGGACTGAACCCCCTCATGGATCCAGAGGATCCCGCCGCGCGCATTGCGATTCATGTGGCCGACTATGTGCTGATGGGCTACGGGACCGGCGCGATTATGTGTGTGCCCGCCCATGATGATCGGGACCACGAATACGCAACACGCTTCGGGCTGCCGATTTTGCCCGTGGTTGCGCCTAAGGATGGCTCTAGCCCCGAGGGATGTTGGACCGGTGATGGGGTCGCGGTGAACTCGCCCCTCTGGAATGGCCTCAATACAGAGGATGCCAAGCAAAAAGCGATTGGTGAATTGGTGCAGCGTAAGGTGGGCGAAGCCAAGGTGACTTACCGTTTGAGGGATTGGCTCTTTAGCCGTCAGAGGTACTGGGGCGAACCCTTTCCGATCCTGCACGCAGCGGACGGCACCCACAAGAGAGTGCGGGACGAAGACCTGCCCGTGGTGTTGCCGGAGATGGTCGACTTTGCACCCAGCGAAGACGGCCGGCCGCCCCTTTCCAAGGTGCCCTCCTGGGTCGAGGTGAGCGACCCTGAAACCGGCGAAAAGTACCTGCGGGATACGGACACCATGCCCGGTTGGGCGGGATCATGCTGGTACTACCTGCGCTTCATGGACCCAAAGAACTCCGATGCCTTTGCTTCGAAGGAAGCCTTGGAGTACTGGGGCAATGTGGATCTCTATGTGGGGGGCACGGAACACGCGGTGCTACATCTGTTGTACGCGCGCTTTTGGCATAAGGTGCTCTTTGATGAGGGGCTCGTACCGACGCCTGAACCCTTCCAGCGCCTATTCAATCAGGGCATGTTGCAAGCCTTTGCCTACAAGGATCCAACGGGGCGCTTGGTTCCTTCGGACGAGGTGTCCTTGGATGGGAACAAGGCAACTCTGACCGCGGATGGCACCCCCCTGGAACAGGTGGTGGCCAAGATGAGCAAGTCCCTCAAGAACGTGGTCAACCCGGATGTGGTTTGCGATGAATATGGAGTGGACACCTTTCGTCTGTATGAGATGTTCATGGGCCCCCTGTCGGATTCCAAACCTTGGAATCCCCGGGATGTGCCCGGAGCCAGGCGTTTCTTGGAGCGGCTTTGGCGTTTGTTCGTGGACCAAGAGGGGGATGCGCCCTTGCGCAGTGACCTTTTGCAAGCCAGCGACGGTGAGCCCACCGGTGAGGCATTGGAGATCGAGCGGGCCTGGAACCAGTGCTTGGTGCGTATCAACGACAGTTTCGAGAACTTCAACTTCAACACCGCAGTGGCGGCGATGATGGAATGGCTCAACACCGCCACCAAGAAACGTGCGGGTCTCCGTCGGGACCAGGCCGAGCGAGTGGTATGTGCCCTGGCGCCCTTTGCTCCGCACTTGGCGGAGGAGCTTTGGCAGCGGCTGGGCCATGAGGCTGGCACCGTGGGCAGCGCCCCCTGGCCCGAGGTTGATGAGCGTTATCTGGCCAGCGATACCTTTGAGTTGGCGGTGCAGGTGATGGGTAAGTTGCGAGGACGCATTGATGCTCCCCAGGATGCCAGCAGGGAGGATCTTGAAGCTTTGGCCCGCCATGCGGTGGCCGACCGCTTGGAGGGCACAACCGTGCGCAAGGTGATTGTGGTACCGGGACGACTGGTTAATTTCGTGGTCAGTTGACCGGCCTCGCGCTCCTGAAACCAAAAAGTAGCCTACCCCTGGATTGAAGCGGGGGGGGCAGAGCATTAGGCTCACAGGTGCCCCGATCCCCCTGGACCTGGAGCCGCCGATCCAATGACCTTACTCAGTTCTGATCATGCCCTGGAAGTCTGTCAAGCCCTGGTGAAAGCCAGCCCTGCGGACGAGACCGAAGTGACCCTTCAGTCGGAAGAGGACCGCTTCGTGCGTTTCTCCCCCGAAGGCCCTAGCCAAAACGGAGATCGGGAACGTCACAGCCTTTCCATTCGCGTGCGGCTTCAAAGCGACGCCGGTTGGAAGGAGGCGCGCGCCACGGTGGGTACCTTTGGTGAGACCGAAACCCGCGCGGCCTTGGGCCGTGCCATGGCCCTCGCCGGTGCTGCGGCTCCCGACTCCAAACGCTTGCCCCTTGAAGGTGCGGTGGAGATTCCCGGCAGTGCTCCGCACCGACCGACTCAGGATCATAGTTTTCGCGAAAAGGCCGAGTGGATTGAGCGTGCCATGGCTCGTTGTGCTGAGGCGGATCTGGCCCCTGCGGGATTGGCTCGTACCACGGTCTATTCGCGCACACTGGTCAATAGTTCTGGGCGCGTGGCTGAAGGTGCCTTGAGCCGGGCGCACTTTTCCCTGACCGCCACCCCAACGGACGGTACCGGTGACGGTGGTGTTGCTGAGCAGACCCATTGCGATGTGGGTTGCATTGATGCGGACCAGGTCATCGCCCGCGCGGTGGATCGCGGGAGGCGCGGACGCAATCCCAGGTTACTCCCCGCCCAGGAGTACACGGTGGTCCTCGAACCCTTGGCCGTTTCGTCCCTGATGCTATTCTTGGGATACGCTGGCTTCGGGGCTCAAGAACTACACGAACGCCGCTCACCCCTGGTGGGCCGAATTGGCGAGCGCATGTTCCCCGATGGATTGCAGCTGCATGACGATGCGGGCTCTGCCGATCATCCGGGCTGGCGTTTCGATGGGGAAGGAACCCCTCGAACCCGCGTGCCTCTGATCCAGGACGGGGCCTTTGGCCAGCCGGTGACCGATGCTCGCTGGGCCAAGATGCTGGACTTACCGAACACCGGCCACTCGGCACCCCAGCCGAGCTCTGCTGGCCCGGCCCCCGAAAACCTAGTGATGGGAGCCGGTATGGAAAGCGTCGAGCAACTCATCAGTGGGGTGGACAATGGCCTTTTGATCAGTCAGTTCCACTACACCAACTTGATCGAGCCCCGGGACATGATCCTGACGGGAATGACCCGTGGAGGCACTTTTCACATTCAAGGTGGGCAAGTGGGGGAGTCGGTTTGCAACCTGCGCTTCACCCAGTCCCTGGTCGAGGCCTTGACCCGCGTGAGCGGGATTGGGAACCGCCCCGAGATCGTTGGCGCCCTGTTTGACGGGGAAATAGTCTGTCCTGCTCTTCGCATTGACGGCTTTCGGTTCACTTCCGCGACGGAACTCTAAGGAAATAACAGATATGCAAGGAATCGCACAATTGGCGGTGGAAGAAGCTCTTCGCGCAGGAGCTGACTATGCGGATGCACGCATCCAACGGCTGGCCTGTGAGGAACTCACTATGCAGGACGGCTCCCTCGTGCGCGCCGATGCGCCCGAGGATTTCGGTCTGGGCGTGCGGGTTCTAAAGGATGGTGCATGGGGCTTTGCCGCTGCGCCGGGTACCCATAAAGATCTTGCGGAAGTCGCTCCGGGTTTGGCCCGACGGGCGGTGAAGACTGGTCGAGATCTCGGTCGCCTACGCACGAAGCCGGTTCAACTTGCTCCCTTGGAGGGGCAAGTCGGTGAGTGGAGCACCCCCGTGGAGGAAGATCCTTTTGCCGTGTCTCTTGAAGAGAAGCTGGGCCTCATGAGGCAGGCGGATGAGTCCATGCAAGGCCGCGACGAGATCGTCTCGCGTGTGGTGAATCTCTCATTGCGCCGGGAAGAGCAATGGCAAGCGAGCAGTGAAGGCTCCCAGCTCCACCAAGTACTTGTGCGTACAGGAGGAGGACTAGCTGCCACCGCCAGCGCACATGGGGTTGTGGAACGGCGCTCCTATCCCGCATCTTTCTCTGGAAACTTTATGGCCGGTGGCTTCGAGGTCGTGCGGGCCATGGACCTGCCTGCCAATGGGGGGCGCATGCGTGATGAGGCGGCGGACCTTTGCTCAGCTCCCTTGTGCCCTGAAGGGCCACATACACTGATCTTGGGGGGCAGCCAGCTTTGTCTGCAAATTCACGAGTCCGTGGGGCACCCGACTGAACTTGACCGAGTCTTAGGTCACGAGGTCGATTTGGCCGGAGCATCGTTTGCTACGCGTAATCACTTGGGAAACTTGGAATACGGTTCTAGCTTGGTCAATCTCCAGGCGGATTCAACCTTGCCCGGTGGATTGGACACTCGCGGTTGGGATGATGATTGTGTGCCCAGTGGTTCCTGGCCGATCGTCAAGGAGGGGGTTTTTAAGGGTTACCAAACCAACCGCGAAGTGGCCGGGGCGGTGGACGAAAGCACGAGCCGTGGGTGTTCCCGGGCGGAAAGCTGGTACGACCCGCCGATCGTGCGCATCACCAACCTGAGCCTGCAGCCCGGGAAGATGAGTTTCGATGAAATGGTCGCCAATACCGAGGACGGTGCAATCTTTGCCGACAGCGTGCGCACCTGGTCCATCGACCAGCGCCGTGTCAACTTTCAGTTCACTTGTGAAGTTGCCCGCGAGGTCCAGGGTGGGCGGTTGGGGCGCCTTCTTCGGCGGCCGACCTATCAGGGCAATACGACCTCGTTCTGGGGATCATGCGACGCGATTTGCTCCGCCGACCATTTCCAGCTCTGGGGCGTTGCCAATTGTGGAAAAGGAAACCCCATGCAAGTTGCAGAAATGACTCATGGCGCTGCCCCGGCTCGGTTTCGGAGGGTTCAGTTTATCCAGTGACTCATATTGGGATTCAATGGGTGGCACAGAATGAGGCAGTTTTGCAAAATAGTGTCTCAGATCGGATCGATCCGCTGCTCCAGTATCTATATGCGTCACTCGTCTTTTCTTCCTCTCCGGCCCCTTGGGCTGGTGCTCCTTGCGCTCTCCAGCGCCTCGGTCAACGCGGCTCCTTTTCAGGGGGGACCCACAGTCGCATTTAGCCCGTCCCAACCAAGCACGCTGCTGGAGGGAGGTTTGGGCGTTGATCTGGTGATTGAACTCTCTGCCATCCAGGGCAACGACGTGAGCGTTCCATTTGACCTGACGGGAATTGCTGTTGAGGGCAGCGACTATGTTGTGTCGCCTTTGAGTCCCCTGGTCATTCCTGCGGGCAGCGCAAGTGTGACCTTGAACCTTGTGGCGACCGTGGACGGTATCCATGAAGGGGACGAGGGTTTGGTGGTGACTCTTCTGACGCCGAGTGGTGCAGATTTAGGTGCGCCTTTTGAACACAATTTGACCTTGCTGGATGCGGATCTTCCGCCACTCTTGTCCTTTGATCTGGCGAGTTCGTCGGTGCTGGAGGGCGCAGGGACTCATGCCTTGAGCATTAGTCTGGACTCGATTCCGGGTCTCGACGTGACCGTGCCTTTCACGATTAGAGGGACCGCGGTGGAGCCGGCGGATTTTGGGGTAGATGTTTCGCCGGTGGTCATTTCCGCAGGCAGCCAGTCTGTGCTGGTGAACTTGAACTTGGTTGATGACCTTCTCCATGAATTGGACGAGACTCTGGTGGTGGAACTCGGGATTCCGACCAACGCGAGTTTGGGATTGCTGACTTCCCACTCGGCCACGATCATGGACAACGATGCTGCGCCCGCGCTGCAGTTTGAGCTGGCGAAGACCTTGGTGACAGAAAACCAAGGTACGGTGATGGTGCGCGTGGAACTCGATGCACCATCAGGCTTGCCTGTGATTTTCAGTGGAACCCTGGGGGGTGGTGCGACTTTTGGAATTGACTACAACGTGCCGGCGGGTCCTTTTCAGATCAATCCTGGAGGGCTGACTTATGACGTGCCGGTGGATCTTTTGGACGACGCAGATGTAGAAGGCACGGAATTGCTGCGCCTGGAACTAGACCCTGGACTTTTGAGTGGCGCGACCGTGGGGGCTCTTGGGGTTCACCGCATGCGTATTCGGGACGACGAATCCACCCGCGCCACCGTAACCCCCATGGGTTTGCAGGTTGCGCCGAATCTGGTTGTGCTGCCCCAGACCCGAGCGGGCGAACTCTCTCTGCCTGAGACGATCACAATCACCAACACAGGGCTTTTGCCACGCACCGTGCTCGGACTTGAGTGGGGCGGTGTGCGCCCCGAGCAGTTTGATGTCCTGTTGGTGGATGGCCCCGGGCCGCACTTACTAGCCCCGGGGGAGAGCACCGAGCTTGCGCTCTGGTTTGCGCCTGATGCTTCGGGCCACCATGGTGCTTGGCTGCGGGTACTGGAAACGCCCGGTGGCGATCCCGGAGCGCAGGTTGTTGCCGTGAACGGATTTGCCCTTGGGACCTTGGGGGAGGACATTTTGATGTGCAGCGGACCTCTGCCCTTTACGACCGTGGGGAGACTGGAGTACGCACCTGAGTATGGTTCCGACGGCGCTGGGACTGCCAGTTCCCACTCGCGCGACGTGGCGGGCACGGAGGATGATGGCCTCTACCAGGAACTGCGGGAAGGGCCCCAATTGGGCTACGCCTTTGCTTTGCCGTCCGGGCCCTATGAAGTCATTTTTCACTTCGCCGAGCCGGAGCACACTTTGACCGGCCAGCGGGTGTTTGAGATTGCGGCCGAGGGTGAAGTCTTGATCCCCGCCTACGATGTGATTGCCGCGGCTGGACAAGTGGACATGGCGGTGGCCACAGAAGCTTTTCCGGTGGTGGTGAATGATGGAGTCTTGAACCTGTCCTTGACTGCCAGCGTGGACCAAGCCCTTTTTCAGGCCATAGAGATTCGGGCCATTGCGGTTTTGGAGTTCACCCCTGGGGATGAGCTGGACTTTGGCACGGTGGACCAGGGCGTACCCTTTCAGCTATTGCTTGATGTGCAGAACAGCGGGCTATTAGGGGCCCATGTGACCGAGCTCGCGATGCTGCCGAGTATCGGTTCGGCCCAGGACTTTGGGGTCGAGTTGGAGGGCACCACTTACAGCGGTGCGGACGTGGATGTGATCTACCCCCTGGATTTTTGGATTCAGGCTGGTGATACCCTGCAGATTCCGGTCACCTTCACTCCCACGGAACACGAACACCATCACTTCGATCTTGTCCTGAGCGGCGGCTTTGTGCAAACCGTACTTGAGGTGCATGGCGAGGGCGGGTCCGACTCGAACTGGGGCTTCCTGCATCCCACGATCACGAGCACCCCGGCACTGCTTGTGGACTATGACGGGGATGGCAGCGAGTTAGTTTCGCTGAGTGGGGCCACGTCCCACACCCACGAGCCTGGCCGGAGTTTGGTGGGATTTGACTGGGAGTCAAACGGAGTTCCATTTGCTAGCTCGGTAGATGCCAGTCTTGTTTTGCCTTTGGGTTTGACAGATCTGTCCTTGACCATTACGGACGATGGCACACCTCCATTCAGTGCCACGGTACACGAGGTCGTGCAGGTTCATTCCGCAGATCAGGTGCCAGAGGTCCTTGCGCTCTATTATCACGACCCCTTGGGGAATCCCGGCACCTTTCTCGATGCACCACCGGCAATGGCGAATCACATCACCCGTATCGCTCCCTTGCGTGTGACGGAAATGATGGGCGCCATTGGCGCCTCGCCCTTCACCGCGGACGTGATGTTGGAGTTGCGCTGCATCTTCGAAGTGAACGTGACCGAGCCCTATCACTTTGTTCCTTTAGGGGGTACGGACACGCGGGTATTCGTTGACGGCATCGCCCATAGCGCTGAGGAAATACTCTCTCCAGGTACACACACCCTTGTGGCCAGATTCGCCGTGGGCAGCACCTCGGACTTGCCGGCAGCGTTGGTCGCGACCATCGCCGGGCTGCCGGTTCCTGATTTTGCTGTGGGCGTTTTGCACGATGAGAATGGCATCGTTCCCGTGATTCACAGCATGCCGAGCCTGGGACTTGACACGGGGGGGACTTCGATCCTGATCGAAGGCTTCGGGTTCTATCCCCAGGATCAACTAACCCTGCACTGGGGGAGCACCAGTGTTCCGGCTTCCAGCTTGGCCGCTTACACGGCGGAGCGTCTATTGTTTGTGACGCCCCCGGGAAATGGCACGATCAGTGTTTGGGTGCAGACGCCCGCGGGATCCAGCAATGCAGTGGACTTTGAGTATTCCTCTACTGGTCCCGTACCCATCGTGTGGGACGACCTTCCCGGTCAAGCAGTGTTTGTATGGCAACCTACATGTGCTGCCTTTGGACCCGATGGCCGACTCTATGTGGGGCAGTTGACCGGGAATATTACCGCTCTCACCTTAGATTCGTCCTGGAACGTTCTCTCCTCCAGCAATTACGCCGGTGTTTCCAACCTCATGAACCACGACCTCTTGGGGATCGCCTTTGATCCCTACGACTCGGTGGCCGGCGGGGACCTGAAGGTGTATGTGGGGCACGGAACACACTACGCAAACGGCGGAGGAATCTTTTCGGGGCCTTCCCCTTATTCCGGCCAAGTCAGTGTTTTGGAGGGTCCTAATTTTGATGTTCCCGTTCCGGTCATCACCGGCTTGCCCGTGTCCAACCATGACCACGGCATCAACGGCATCGTGTTTGACCATGATGGCAACCTCTTGGTGGCCGTCGGGGGTAACACCAATGCTGGGATCAAGTGGCCGTTGATGGGGGATCTTCCAGAGTCGCCCCTTTCCGGAGCCGTGATTCGTGCTCCGCTATGGTGGCCTTCTTTCGATGGAGATGTGACCTACGCGATTCGCGCTACGGGAGTCCCCAGCGCCGACCAAGCGGACGGCGAAATTTCGGAACTCGACGGCGGAGACGTGGTCGTTGTCGCTTCGGGGTTGCGCAATTCCTATGACTTGGTTCTGACCACCAAAGGGTTGCTCTATGCCACCGACAATGGCCCCAACTTTGGTTATGGACCTGCGAGCACTGGCGCTTCCAGCGCCGGCGGGCTGCCTCATCCCGATGACTCCGATGAGTTGGTGTTGATGGAGGATGATCGCTATTTTGGCCACCCGAACCGCGCACGTGGGCATACGGACGATCGTCAGAATTATTACTACGAGACCACAGACCCAAGCATTCCGGGAGCCTACACCGCCCCCCTGACTTCCCTTGATTCCTCGGCTGATGGTATTGTTGAATACCGCTCAGCCGCTTTTGGGGGGCAATTACGCGGGGATCTCATAAGCCAGAAGTGGAACGCTGCTCCTCGCTGGGTGCAAATGAGTGACGATGGGCGCAGTGCGCTTGGGGTCACGATCCTAGCCACCGGCGCAAATGGCTTGGATGTAACCACGGGGCCCGGTGGCGCGTTGATCTGTGCGGATCAGGGTGACAACAAGGTGCGTTTTATCGTGCCCGCTGCTGGCTTGAGCGGATCCCTTTCGGTCTTTGATATTCACCCTTGGCGGGCACCGGAGACTGGAGGTGCCCAGTTTGTTTTGGGCGGGCGCAGCTTTGGTGACTTGCTCGACACAAGCGTGTTCTTTGGTGGTGTGTCCGCGACGTTGATCAGTGTGGAGCCTACGCGGATCGTGGGAATCTTGCCATCGATGCCTGGGTCCGCTTCGGCCACCTTGATGGACATTAGCGTGCAAGTGGGTGCAACCCAGTCTGTCCTACCCGAGGCGTTCCGTTGGTTGCCCGCCACCCGTGGCTGGTCTAAAGGGGCCTGGTCTACCGGCCAAGACCTGCCGGATGCCCTTGGAGAAGTGGCCGCTGGAGTGGTGGATGGGCGCGTAATTTTGGTGGGCGAGGGAACTTCTAAAACCTACGCCATGGACTTGGCCACAGGCGTCTGGGACGAGACTTTGGCCCAACGGCCTTTTGTTGGGCACCACCATGCGGCGGAAGTCATTGACGGGAAGCTGTACCTCTTCGGCTCGGTGGGTAGCGCCTGGGGCAAGGTTCAGATTTATGATCCTCAAACCGATAGTTGGACCACCGGCGCGGACATGCCCTGGGGCGCGGGATCCTGTTCCTCCGCGCTGATCGATGGCTTGGTCTACGTGTGTGGTGGCATTACGGTCACCGGTACCGTCGGTGATACGGGGGTCTATGACCCGGTGCTCGACAGTTGGAATCCCAACGGTCCCCTGCCTCTCATGCCCACCCCTGTGAATCATGCGGCTTCCGCAACGGACGGCACTTATCTGTGGGTCTTTGGCGGACGCGCTGGGGGCAATTGGCCCCAGCCGGGCTTCGACAACGTCCAACGCTTTGATCCGGCCACCGGGATTTGGGTCGATAGCTCCCAACCCATGTCGCCCCTTAGCCCCATGCCAATCGGCCGGGGTGGTACGGGTCGTGCGGTTTGGCATGGGCAGCGGTTCTTCATCTTTGGGGGGGAGACATCATCGGGCCAGGTTTTTGATTCGGTGCAGGTCTACACCGCGCCTTTGGACCAGTGGACCGAGGACACCCCGCTTCCAAGCCCTCGACACGGGCTTTACCCCGTGGTAGATGGCAACCGAATCTTTGTGATTGGGGGCGGCGTGGCTGCTGGGGCCTCGGAATCGGCGATTACCGAGATCCTGCAGCGCTGAGCCAATCTCCCCCGTATCCAGCCAACCTTGGATGGAGCATGGCCAGAAGGCTATCCTGACAGGCATGGCTGAGGGAAAGGACGGACAGTTCAATAGCTTTCGGGACTTGATGAAAGCTCGTAGTGGGGACGACATGCCACCGGCAGAGTCGGAGGAGAAGAAGGCCAAGGACAAGGGCTGGACCCTCGAGGACGAATACGGCGACCAGGTCGAGGTGGATGACAAGGCACTCGCCGAGCTGCCCGACCCGGACTTCGGGGCCCGAGCGCGAATCGGGGATCGACCCCGCGCGGATCGTCCTATGGAAGAGGGTGCGGCTTGCTATGGGGATGAGGATTCGGACGAGCTTGAGTTGCTCCGCTCGTTCCGTGTGCGCACGGTATTCCCTAAGGATGTGAAGGACTTTTGCGGAGCCCTTAGCTCTGACCCTACAGAAGAGGACAAGCAGGGCCGACTCGATTTACGCTCTGAGCAGATTTACACAATCGATGGGGCGGATGCGCGGGATTACGACGACGCGATTTCATACGCCGAGCTCGAGGATGGGCGGGTCAAGATCGGCGTGCACATTGCGGACGTGGGGCACTATGTTCAAGAGGGCACGGTGCTGGACAATGAGGCCCTCGCCCGAGGGACCAGTGTCTACCTGCCAGATCAGGTGGTGCCCATGTTGCCCGAGGCAATTTCAAATGGGCTTTGTTCCCTGGTCGGTGGGCGAGACCGCCTAGCTTATTCGGTGTTCATGGTCTTTGACGCCAAGGGGGAGCGCGAGAGTTACTCCATGGCCAAGAGCGTAATTTGTTCGGTGCGGCGCTGTACCTACACTGAGGTTCAAGACTTGCTTGACGGAAAGCCCGTGGAAGATTCTCTAGAGGCTCTACGTTCATCCATCGAGGGGTTCGCCGCCTGGACTCGCATTCAGCAGCAGTTGCGCGACTCCAAGGGGTCTTTGCGCATCGACTCCCGGGAGAAGAAATTCCTGTTCGATGAAAAGGGGGAAGTGGAGCGCATCGTGGATGTTAAAAAGATCTTTGCGAACACCCTGATCGAAGAAACCGCCCTGGCGGCCAACCAAGCCGTAGGGGACTTCTTCTTCGAGCGCGGTCTGCCCACCATCTATCGGGTTCACCCAGAAAAGGACCCCGAGGAAATCGAAGCGGTTGCCAAGATGCTGCTGGACCACGGGATTCGGGTGCCGGAAAAGGAGCATTTGACGGGCCGGGACGTGGGCCGTTTGATTCGTCAAGCCCGCCGGCGACCCAACGCCGAGGCCCTGATAGGACGCATTATGGGTCTGGTGGAGCGTGCGGTGTACGAGGTCAAGGATCATGAGGACATAGCTAAGCACTTCGGCCTGGCGCGCAAGTCCTACCTGCACTTCACCTCGCCCATTCGGCGCTATCCCGACTTGATCGTGCACCGCTGGCTGCACGCGGTCCAGGCGGGATCTGATGAGGTCCGGGATGAACTTAAGGCCGACGAAATGGTCGCGGATTTGAAAGTGACGGCGGGCCACGCATCCGCCCAGTCGGAGATGGCCGAAATGGCGGAGACCGGCATCAAGGACCTGAAGGTCTGCCAATTCATGGAGCCCCACGTGGATAAGAAGCTCGACGCCAAGGTCGTGCGCGTTTCCCGTGGGGGGTTGGAAATTCATCTGACGGAGTTCAATGTGGGAGGCTTCATGCCTGCTCGCAGCTTAGGTGGACGCATTCAACTCAAGGGTTCTACCTTGACGGTCATGGCTGGGAAGCGCAGCCTGTCCTTCACCGAGGGTTATGCCATCAGCGTGCGCATCAAGGATGTGGATTTCATCCGCTTGCAGATCGTCTTAGAGCTGGCTTAAGCCACGCCTTTCCAGTCCAGTTACTCCGCCATGCGAACTCTGATCTTTAGCATTCTGTTTGCCCTGTTGGCCCTTTGCGCCGTCACGGCTCTTGCGTTCCCCGTCTTCTGGGCCCCCTTTGGGTTACTGGTGATCTTGGCCTTGATGGCCACCGCGGACGCCATACAGACCAAGCGAGCGGTTCTGCGGAATTTTCCCCTGATCGGTCGCATGCGCTATCTCTTTGAGGCGATTCGCCCCGAGATCAATCAGTACTTCGTGGAGTCCAACACGGACGGTGTGCCCTTTTCCCGGGAACAACGGAGCTTGGTGTACCAGCGCGCTAAGGGCCAGCTGGACACGGTTCCCTTCGGTACCCAGCAGGACGTTTATGCGGATGGCTATGAGTGGTTGGCCCATTCGATTCAGGCTTTTCATCTGGGCATAGCTGATGCTCCACGTGTGTTGATTGGAGGCCCTGAATGCACGCAGCCCTATGACGCGGCGTTGCTCAATGTCTCGGCCATGAGTTTTGGAAGCCTCTCAAGTAACGCTGTGGAAGCCCTCAACAAGGGTGCCAAAGAGGGCGATTTCTATCACAATACGGGCGAAGGGGCGATTTCCTCCTACCACCGAAAACACGGAGGGGACTTGGTTTGGCAGATCGGCACCGGCTACTTCGGTTGTCGCGATGGGGAGGGCCACTTTGACCCGCAATCATTCGCCAAGGGCGCTGCCGATCCCCAGGTCAAGATGATCGAGATCAAGCTGTCCCAGGGGGCTAAGCCTGGTCATGGGGGCATTTTGCCCGGCAGCAAAGTGACTCCTGAGATTGCTGAAGCGCGCGGGGTTCCCGTGGGCAAGGATGTGCTTTCTCCTCCGGGGCACAGTACTTTTGGAACGCCCCGGGAACTGTGCAACTGGATCGCCGAGCTGCGCGAGTTGGCTGGCGGCAAACCGGTTGGCTTCAAGCTCTGTGTTGGCCGTCCGGTGGAATTGATGGGCATCGCCAAGGCCATGCGCGAAACCGGCCACATACCCGATTTCATCAGTATCGATGGCGGCGAAGGGGGCACCGGGGCGGCTCCTCTTGAGTTCAGCAACTCGGTGGGTATGCCACTGCGCGAGGCGATTGTTTTGACCCACAATATTTTGGAGGGCTTTGATCTCCGGGGTTCGATTCGGCTGATCGCCTCGGGCAAGGTGGTCTCAGCCTTCGATGTCGTTACGCGCCTGGCTCTTGGGGCGGACTTAGTTTGCTCGGCCCGGTCCATGATGTTGGCCTTGGGTTGCATTCAGGCTAGGCGCTGCAACTCCAATGATTGCCCTGTGGGAGTTGCGACCCAAAACCCCAGTTTGGTGGCTGGCTTGGACATTGAGGACAAGGCTCGCCGGGTGGCCACCTTTCAGCGGTACACGGTAGAGGGCCTGATGGAACTGCTTGGGGCCGCTGCCCTGAGCTCTCCCAGTCAGTTGACCCCAAGTCATATTCTGCGACGCACGCCCTCGGGCGAGGTGGGATCCCTTGCGGATCTGCACGGCAGGGTCGAGCGCGGGAGCCTTCTATTTGATCCGGTCCCCGAATCCTTGCGGTGCGCTTGGGAAAAGTCTTCGGCGGATGCTTTTGACCCTTTACCCGTCGCGCCCTGCGCAACCTGAACCTTGAGCCTGCCCATTTTAACCCGAGCACAAAGTCGCTTGGTGGACTCGATCGCCGAGAGCGAGTTGGGTCTACCGGGTTTGGTGTTGATGGAGAACGCGGGTTTGCTCGGAGCCTTGGCCCTTTTACCCACGTTGGCATCCGAGCAGCGCAGGCCGGTGATTCTGGTGGGGGCGGGCAACAATGGGGGCGATGGCTATGCCCTCGGGCGACAGTTGCTGGTGCGTGGTGTTAAGCCCATATTGGTCGCGCTTCGCCCTTGTCACCAGCTGAGTCCCGATGCAGCGGTCCAGCGACGGGCTTGTGAGGCCCTCCAGATGCACATTGAAGATTGCCCCGAACCGGAGGGCTTGGGGCGCGTCCTGACTGCGGTTGGTCCAAAGGGTCTACTTGTAGATGCCGTTTTGGGCACTGGGTTTGAGGGGCATTTGCGGGGGGACGTGGGCGCATGGCTGGAGTGCGCGGGCAACATCGCGGAGGGCTTCGGTTGGCCCTGCTGGGCTGTGGACTTGCCCTCTGGCATGGACGCGGACTCGGGCAGCGGGGCGGTGATTCAGGCCCAACACACCCTGACCCTGGCGGCTCCCAAGGTTGGCTTCGAAACGGAAGCGGGGCGCGAGGCCTGCGGGCAGGTGCAGGTCCTTCCCATTGGGGTGCCTGAACAGATTTTGCAGCGGGCGGCGAAGAGCCCTACTTGACCAGCCGAAGCTCCACTTCGGCGAACCCCGCAGACGAGGCATACGCGCCCTCACCGGTGATTGCGAGGATGCGAATCTCAAGTTGTCGGATGCGGTGTTTTTTGCCCAGGTCGAGAATGGTTTTTCGGCCCGGATCCGGGTTGAGGTCAAACTCCACAGCCCGTCGCTTATTGATCGAGACTGAGATCTTGGTGGCACTGCCGATGGTGCGTTTTTCCATGAGGCCTTGAGTTGCAGGGCAGAGGGCCAATTCAGACGCGCTCAGGGGTTTCTCCAGAACGATGCGGAGCCACGGCTCGGTGTCGTCCCCCTTGCTCAGCCAGCCCGATCCCATCCGTCCGTCCACCGCGTGATTCTTCGACCACCCGCCGTTGAGGTCCGAACTGCTCAATACTTCTTTGGGGACGTGCTGCAACAGGTTGCGGCCCCCATCCGTGGCGTACTCGATCATCCACGGTGTGAGCACCTCATCGATGGTGACTTCCATGGGAGGGGATTCCACCGGGGTCTTGTCCGCCACGGTTTCTCCTGGGTGCACCAGCCAAACTTTGGCGCGGATGGGGTATTTGCCCGGCCCATTGAAACGGTGTTGCATGGCGAGCTTGAGGCCAGCGGCCGGGCGCTGCGGATCACCCTGCACCGTGCCAATCAGCTCGTCGCCGGAAAAGTACTCGACCCGCACGACTCGCGGGCCTTTGCCCTTGTCCTCGGGCCACTCGTACTTTTCGAGGGTTTTAGGGCCATAGCCCTCGATCCAAATGCTGATGGGGGTGTCGCCGGCGGCGCGTATGCGAATGGCAGCGTCCTTGGCCTCAGTCTTATAGGTGTCCCCTCGGCGAGTGCGCTTGCCCGTGCTTGCGGCCGTGGCGCGCCGCAAAGCGAGCAGGGTGAAGCAGGTGTTCGGTTGCTTCTGCCCAAAGGGGGAACCGAAAGCGCCTCCCTTGCCTTGCTGGTCGATGACCGATCGAACGAGCTCTTTGTACCACTCGATTTTTCCAAAGGTCTCTGTTCCCAATAGGCTTCCGGCCCGTTCCAAACCGTAGAGCCAGTAGTGACGGTGATGTTTAAGATGGTAGGTGGTCTCGACGGCGGGGGTCGGGTTGTGTTCGAAATCAGCGTGCTCTGCAAGCCAGGTGCAGGCCTTTTCGATGGCCGCGTCCACTTCGCGAGCGTCCTTCGGGCGGAATTGCCCATGGACCGTGAGCTGTTCGCGGGCCAAGGCCAAGCAGGCGATGCCCGCAGTGGTCATGGAACCGGTGGCGTTGCTGCCGATACGGTAGGAGAATCCCGCTGGACCCCTGTAAGCGTCTTCTTGGTGCTTGAGGGTGAAGTCCAACAGGCGGCGCCAGACCTTTGGATGAACTTCAATGCCAGCCTTGGCAGCGGCTCGCAAACCCAGGGCGGCATACTGGGTAAGAGACATGTCCTCGTGCCCACCGGGATAGGAAAAACCCTGGGATTGAGCTTCCGTCAGCTGAGCCGCTAATTCCTCCATCAAGTCCCGATGACGCTCGGGGTCATGTGCTCCTAGGGCCATCAAGTAGCAGCCCAGGGTGTAGGTCCGCGGGTCGTCGTGGTCCCCAAGGTAGAGCAGGGCCCGGGTGACGGCTGGATGATTCTTTGGCAGGCCACACTTGAGCAAGGTGTAGAGGCAAAGGGCGGTTTGGCCGTTGGGGTACGAACTCGCGGAAAAGCGCCAGGAGCCATCAAGGTCCTGTTGTTTGAGCAGGTAGTCCATCCCCCGGTCGATGGCTTCATTCACCCGTTGGGCGGTGCTCACCTTGGGCTCTTGGGGGGCGGCCGCTTCTTGGGCCGAGGCGGCCGGTACAAGCAGCGCTGCGGCGGTGAGCCACAGGCCAACTAGAAGGCTGACCTGCCTAGGGAGGTGGAGGATCGTCATGGGACGCTGACCAGCATAGCGGATCCGTGTTGTTGAGGTGGAGCTTCTTGTCCGCTCTGGGCGTGGCCTAGCCGCCCTTGGTGTGCATTTCCCACCCGGGGCGGGTGCGCAGGTGGCTGGCGGTGGCCAAGATGCCACGTTCATCCGCCAGGGCGAGGCGCTCTTCGGCGCCCCTGTCCTTGCGCTGGGTCCAGATGGCAGCTAACTGCTGCGCTAACTGTTCACGGGTATGGCCCGCGCGGATCGCGGTGCCAAGGTCCGTTCCCTCTTCGCTGTAGAGGCATGTGTACAAGGTGCCATCCGCTGTGAGGCGTACTCGGTCGCAGGTGCCACAGAAAGGGGAGCTGGTGGAGGCGATCACCCCGAAACTGCCGCGTCCTTCAATGTGAAAGCGGTCTGCTGGGGCGGCTCCGTCTTTGGGAGCCGGGGTGGGTGCGCCAAACGTCTTTGCGATCCGATCCAGGATCTCTTCACGGGGAAGCACCTGGGCATTGCTCCAGGCCGTGGCTCCGGCCACGTCCATGTATTCGATAAAGCGCAGCTCGAATCCTTCAGTCAGAGCCCAGTCGAGCATGCTTTCGAGCTCGTCATCATTGACGCCTTTCATCGCCACGCAGTTGATCTTGATTGGCGTGGGGCATAATCCCTGGGCCACCTGAAGTCCGGTCAGGACCCGACTGAGATCCCCGCGACGTGTGAGCTCCTTGAAGCGCTCAGGACGAAGAGTGTCAAGGCTCACCGTGAGCCGTTGCAGGCCCGCGGAGAAAATGTCCGCGCCGTGCTCCTTCAGCAGAACCCCGTTGGTGGTCAGAGCGAGGTCTTGGATTGCGTCGATTGCCGCGAGCTGTTCGACCAGGCGCCAGAGTTCTTTTCTCAGCAGGGGCTCGCCTCCGGTCAGACGTACCTTGGTGACCCCCAAGTCCGTGGCGGCGCGTACGAGCTCGGTGATCTGTCCATAGCGCAGAATGCGCGAACGGGGCAACCAGGTGTAGCTCTCCTCGGGCATGCAATACCCACAGCGCAGGTTGCATTGGTCCGTGACGGAAATGCGCAGGGCGCGCATGGGCCGTCGGTATTGGTCTTGGAGAATCGGCAAGTCCATGGTCGTCCGTCATTCTAAACCCATGGGACAGGGAAACCCTGGGTCAAAGGGCACAGATTCTTGAGGTAAGGGCCCCATAGATGACGCGAGCCGCCAGTCCCCCGGAAGGGACTGGCGGCTCGCGTCGTGTGACAGGTGCTTTGCCCTAGGGGCAGAACACTGCGGACATGCCGGAGGAGAAGTTGTAGGTCGCCCCACCTGCCGTGCCAGCGGCGGGATCCCGGTACCAGAATTGGAAGTTGTAGGTCGAGCCAGGAACCACAGCCCCAAGGCCTGCGCTCATGGGGGGGGCGGTGAAGTCCACCGTCCGGAAAACGCTTCCAAACACATCGGTGGCAGCCGGAGGCGTCAAGCGGAACAAGCCGCCTGAAACGCAGATGAATCCGTTGCCGCCGACAATTTGGGTTTGGTTCGGGCCGTAGAAGAAGATGCCAAACTGATTGGGCACCGCTCCGCTGACCACCAAGCTGAAGCTGTTATCGCTCATGCTGGTGGACCCACTTGAGGTGAGCGTGCAGCCGGTGGGGTTGGACGTGTTGCCAGCGCCCACGCAATATGCGCTTGTGCCGCAGTCCTGGGTGATGCGCCAGATTTGACCACCCTGTTCCAGAATGTAGACCTCGCCCGCAGCGTCCTCGCCAAAGGAAGTGATCTGGGAGATGCTTGCGCTGCCCGGAGGGTTCAACTCGGTTTGGCGTTGGGCCACATTGACCACGCCGGTGCCGTTGTGCTCCATGGACCAGATGCGGTTGGAACAGTAGTCCGCGCAGAAGTAGGTGCCCTGGAGAGCTGGAATGGCCGAGCCGCGGTAGACCACGCCGCCGGTGAGGGAGCAGTTACCCGAGTGGTTGAACTCGTGAACTGGATCGGTCAAGGAGCCAGCGTTGCAAGTGCAGCCAGACAGGCCGGTGCAGTGATTGCCTTCCATGCAGCGCCAACCGTAGTTCTCGCCACCAGCGCTACTGCCCGGTTGGAAGTTGATCTCTTCCCAAGCGTTTTGGCCCACATCGCCGATCCAAAGATCGCCGGTGGCCCGGTCGAAGCTGAAGCGCCAAGGGTTGCGCAGGCCAATGGACCAGATTTCGTCGCGCACCGAGCCGTTGCCCACGAAGGGGTTGCTGGGGGGGATGAAGGGCGAAGCGATGTCCACATCAAGGCGCAGCATTTTGCCCAACAGATCCGAACCATTTTGCGCTCGGTTGCCGGGGTCGTTGCCGGAGCCGCCATCGCCGAGGCCCACATACAGGTAGCCATCGGGGCCGAAGGCAATCTGGCCTCCGTTGTGGTTGGAAAAGGGTTGGTTCCAAGCGACGATTTGGCGCAAGACGGCGGAGTCGCCCACGTTCGGGTTAGCGGTGACTTGGTGCTCGGTGACCCGCGTGTTGCCGCTGCTGGCCGTGCGGGCAATGTAGAAGAGTCCGTTGCCGGCATAGTCCGGGTGGAACGCCATGGACAGAAGTCCTTGCTCGTTGCCCGTGGAAACCGTCATGGTGATGAAGGGCGTGGTGAGAATATTACCGGTGGCCAACTCGACGATCTCTACCCGTCCGGTGTGTTGTTCACACACGAACACGCGGGCTGTGTCGCCTGGCGGCGCGGTTAGGTGTACCGGACGGTTGAAGCCCTGGGCAAGCAGAGTCGTGGTCAGGTTTTGGGCCTGGGCGGATGCCGTCAAGAGGGCGCCAACGATGGCGGCCTTGGACAGGAATGAAAGGGTTGATCTCATGTCTCTAATTTTTCGAGAAGCAGGTAGGGGAGAGCCTTCATGCTAGCCGTAGGGGCGGTTTTATGTTGGCTGGATCCACCGTAATCCACAGATCCTCGTCCTGAGGCTTGACCGGGGCCCCTTTTGAGACGAGGCTCAGGGCTGGACATGTTTCGGACCAGTTTGATTCTCTTGAGTTGTGTGTGCCTGTTGGCCCTTTCGGGGTGCGGTGGTGAGATCGTGGAATCGGCCCACGATGGGGGAGGTCCCTCCCGGCAAGCCCATTTGAGCGGCGATGCCCTGGATGGGGTCGAGAGCTTCTGGTTCGAGGGTGGCCAGCTCAAGCGGGAGGGAATATGGGTCAATGGTCTGCGTGATGGGCTTTGGCAGAATTGGCGCGAGGACGGTTCCCTGGCCGGGGAAGAGTCCTGGCGTATGGGAATTCGCCATGGACCCTGGCGGGTGTTTTCTGCTGCGGGCAAGATCAAGCAGGAAGAAACTTGGGTGGAGGGGCAACGACATGGTTCCTGGGTGCAGATGGATCAGGCGGGGACACCACTGAACCGCTTCAATTGGGAAGAGGGGACGCTTCTCTCTGTTGAGGCACAGCTGACCAATGAGACACAGCGGCAGCAATAGGGCTCAACGCAAACCCAACGGACTCACTTCCGTAGGAACCCACTCATGAGGCAACACTTCATCCAACCAAGCATCTTCACGCGCTTCCCGTGGGGTCAATTTGGCCTCGCGGTAATTCTCGTGCTTGGATCTCATAGTTGTTCCCCGGCGCCTCAGCCTTGGCACGTGGTGTTGATCTCCTTGGACACCACCCGTGCGGACCATCTCTCTTGTATTTCTGGTTCAGAAGGTCCGGCGCGCACCCCGGCCATCGATCAACTGGCCAGCGAAGGTGCCCTGTTTCTGCAGGCGCAGACTTCCGCAGTCACGACCTTGAGTGCCCACTCATCCTTAATGACAGGCACCTGGCCCCATCGTCACGGAGTGGTGCGCAACGGTTTTGATCTAGCTCCCGAGAATCAAACCCTGGCAGAGACCTTGGGCGCAGTTGGCTATCGCACCCGAGCCGTTCTCGGGTCGTTTGCGTTGGAAAGCCGCTTTGGTTTTGACCAGGGCTTCGAGGTCTTTGACGAGAGCTTTGACTTGTTGGTGGGGGTCGAAGGGGCCGACCAAAATCAGCGACTCGCGGACCGAGTGACCAGCGCCGCTCTCACCCATGTTGGCGAGCATGATGCGAGCGAACCTCTGTTTCTCTTCACTCACTACTTTGATGCCCATGCGCCCTACGACCCGCCCGCCGCCATGCGGAAGGCCTGGGCTTCACGGATCGGCGACACGGTGGGAGACCCACTGACAGTGGAGCGCGCGGTGAAGGCTGGTCAAGCCCTGGTCTTGGGCCCCGGGGTACGAACACCGGGGCTGGTTGGCACGGTCCGCGGGGGTCTTTCCAAGGCCTTGGTCACCGAGCATCAGCCCCAGCCGGCGCCCCTTGATACCCAACTTGCCGCGCTCTATGCGGCTGAAGTAGAAGCCCTCGACAAGGCACTTGAACGACTGTTTGTGGGGCTGCAAGAGGCCGGCCTGTGGGACCGGACCATTGTGGTGCTGACCTCTGATCACGGAGAGACTTTCACCGAGCACGCGGACCGCTGGAATCATGGCCTCTGGGTGCATGACACCACCACCCGCGTGCCTCTGCTGATTCGGCTGCCCCCGACCCATCCCAAGGCTCAACTAAGCCGGGGCCAGGAGATTTCCACAGTGGTCTCTAATGTGGATGTGTACCCCACTGTTCTCGGGCTCCTGGGGATCGAACCCGGTCCCGAAGTGCAGGGTGTGGACCTGGGGCCGCTCCTCTTTGGGGAATCACTCCAGCGGGGTGCGGTCTTTTCCGAGGCCACCCAGCCTTGGATGGGACTTGAAGATGCTGCCCGCAAGAATGGGCATTGGGCGAACTCCCTCAAACCTCACAGTGTGCGCAAGGGGCGTTGGAAGTACATTCGCGCCCCCTATCTGGAGTTGGAGCAATTGTTCGATATGGAAGCGGATCCTGAAGAGCAGGTCAACCTGGTGCAGGATCCGGCCATGGCAAAGGTCCTCGGGGACATGCGGACTGAGCTGCGCGGGTATTACCGCCTGGCGGACCCTTTTCCGTCCAACTTCAATAGATCACAGATTGAGGAGACCCGCACAAGGCTAGAGGCCATGGGATACGGGGGCGGCGAAGAGGAGCCTCCGCGCTAGTTGTTGAACAGGTCTTTCAGGCTGCCGCTCTTCGGGAGCTTCTCGAGGGCTTCCTCCAGTACTTTTTGGCCGGCCTCTCCCGTGAGCCCATCCATGAGTGCCTCCGAGTTCCACTGAAGTGCACCCTCCAGGGCGTCATCCAATAAACCCTTTAGGCTGTCTGGGCTGACCACCTGCCATACCTCCGGGGGCAACTCAGATTGCAGGGAGTCGAGGCTTGCGGCCACTATTTGTCGCAAGATCTCTCGCACGAGGCCGCTGCTATCGCCGGGTTCCGCTTCGCTCAAGTCCAGGGCAATAGGGGGCAGGGTGACCTCCCAGGAACCCACTCCATAGGGCAGATCTTCAATGCTCAAGGCCGCGGTCAAGCCGCTGATCACCACCTGATTCACAGCCAGCAAGACCCCGCTGGATTCTTCGGGGGCCTGCGTGCTTTCACTGGTATCTCCCGTGGGCGAGAGGCGCTTCAGAAACCAGTGCAGGTTTGATTTCGCGCCTTTTTGCACCAGGTGTAGCTTGGTCCCTTCGAGCCGGATCTCCTGGATCTGGATCACATCCTTCAGTACCGAAAAAGTATCCATGGCAACACTGGCGTGCCCCACTCGAAGAAATGGCTCCAAACCAAAGCCTGTTGGGTTCGGAATCTCTAGGCCGCTGAGGCCTACCCTAGCGGTGGTTGAGGATAGGGAGAGGGGGACCTCCTCGATGGTTGCCTCGACCCCCAGGGCGGCTTGGCTGCCGTACTGCACAGCGGCCTTGGTGGCGGAGGGCAGGAAGGCATTGAGGGCGATGGCACTTGCGGCGATCAGGACAAGCAGCGGGATGGCTAGGCGGATCATTACTTTCATAGGAGTCTCTCCCCGCCAATCTAATGGGGGCAGACTCCGATATCCAGCGGCCTAGACCCTAAGGCCCAACTTGGTGGCGTTACCTCTAGTTGCAGAAGGTGACGAACAGGCCCTGACTCAAGCCAGCACCCGCGGCACTGGCCGGGTCCCGATAGATCACCTGCAGGCTACGCGTGGTACCCACCATGGTGGCGTCCACGGGCAGACTGAAGGATGCCTTGCCTTGGGGATCGGTCAGGGCGGTGCCACGACGTGTGTAGGGCCCACTGATCAGCAGAACGCCGCCCAAGTGGGGCACGCTGGCGGTGCCGGTGCCTTCCCAAAGGAGGGCCATTTGGCCCGGGATGGCCCCGTTGAGTTGCAGATCCAAAACCGGAAGGTTTGGGGCGTTGAGGGCATCGAGAGTCGCCCGCCGGTCCAGTGAATTGAGGCTGCCCAATCCATAGGGAATGGGGGTCGCGCATGCGCCCACATTGAAGTCCAGGGAACTGCTGGCCATTTCCACCGGGGCACTCTTGCCGAACAACTCCCACAGGTCATAGGCGTCCTGGCCCGTGGTATTGGTCTGGTTCTCGTCACGCAGGAATTCGATGTATTCCCGGGTGGTGGTTTGGTGGAAGAGAGAGACCTCGGCACGCACGGCGCCGGTGGGCAAACGGAACGTGGTCTCGTCCCAGTGCTGTTGGTCCTCGTAGCTGTAGGCCACAACATCCGCATCAATCGCTTCGTAGCCCGCGTTGGTAAAGCCCCGGGCGGGGATACGGTTGTCCAGCAGTACCGTGTTGTTGAGGGCAAAGTGGAAGCCCGGGCCCGCGGGCTTGCCGGTCTGGTTGGCCATATAGGCATCGAGTCCGTGGTGGATCTCGTAGACCTTAGTGCTGGCGGTGTCGAGGTCCGCAGCAACCGGGTCATAGGCTCCGTGCTCGCCCACCAATTGGTCTCCCACATCGAAGAACTGCACTTGGACCCACATACGCCGGCCTTCTCCGTAGCCCGTAGGCAGACGGTGCCCGGTCAAGTTGATCACTCGCACCACGAGTGAACCATCACGCTCGAAGGTCTCCATGTCGGCAGCGTTCTGCATCATCTCAAGAGTTCGCTGGGACGCGTCAAGCACCAAGCTGTCGCTCAGTCCAGTCTCATAGTCCGGGTAGATGGCCCGCACGGCTTTTAGGACCCAGGAATTGGCCCCGTTGAAGAAGTGGCGGGGCATGTCCGGTCGGAAGACCCCTCCCAAACCCGGCGCACAAGCGGTGGCGTCAGTGGTGGGCATGTGGCAATCCTGACAGGATTGCACCTCGGGTTGATTGCCGCCAAAGCGTCCGCCCGTGTCGATCGGAGCCACCGCATAGACGCTCTTGGTCCACTCACCGAAGGTTCTCTCCAGGGGGAACATGTCTTCCTTTTCCATGGTTGGGTGCCCCATGTTTAGGTTGGATAGGCGATAGCCTAGGCCCGAGTTGCGCTTGATCATTGCAGGGTTCGACACGTCGTGGCAAGTGCCACAGAGCATCGATTCCCGGTGAAAGGGTGACTCACGGAATTGGTGGTAGGGGAACGAGGCCCCCAGATCAAATGGTCCGCGTCGCCGATCTTCGGGGTCGAGAACAAACATGCCGGTGTGTGGCTCCACGTTCAAGGGTCGGCTGAGCCCTGCCAAGATACCAGCGTCCTCGGAGGGATTGTCCGGGGACAACACCGGGTCCACCATTCGGTGGCAGAAGTGACAATTGACCCCATCGAAGTCATTCGTGAATGGGTCGAGTCCCGAACCGTCGGTGGGGATCGTGCGACCTTCCATATGGGCGCCGGGCATGTGGCAACGCATGCAGAGGAAACCAGAACCCTCCAGGTCTTGTTCGGCGATAGCGAGGGCGGCAAAGAAAATCGGATCGCGGCTGCTCTGGGCCATCATGCTGGCTTGCCAAGTGCCATATGGCTCCACATCCTGGTCGTAGTTGCCATGGCAAATGGCGCAGGCCTGGCCCGCTTGCAAGTAGTCCACGAATTCGCCAGGTTGGGATCCGGCCACTTCAAATGCTCGAATGTTCCCCTGGAGACTGGTGGTAGGGGTCGCATCGGCAATGCTGAAAATGACCGCCAAGCCGATGGCTGAAATGCCTACCAGGATAAATTTTGTGCGTTGCATGATTCGAAGCAGGGAAGAGACGACTCCTCATTGTGTTTGTACTCCCCTAGATTCGTCAAGGGTGTAAATTGTAGGAGTTTTCTCCCGCTGGGGCATTGGGAAGCCCTTTTTGATCCATTTGATAGGCGTCGGAGGTGGCTTGGTATGCCCTTTGTCCGGGACGGGTTTGCAACCGGCGGTCACGATTTTCGTCCTGTTGTTAGAGGGCACTGATTCGCTCCCTTTTGGGGCGCACGGCCTCAATAGCTAATCGAACTATGACACTCCATTCGAATTCCTTGAACCATTGCACGGCCCCGGCACGCTTCCTGGCGGCGTTTCTTCTGTGTGCGCTTCCTTGCTCCGCTGGGAATCTGGCCCCGGATCGATCCGACCCGGGGGCCTCACCCCGTGCGCGCCTGGGCATTTTGACCCAGGATTCAGGGGCGATCACCCTCCTCTTGTGTGGCACCCAGCCAAGCCAAGTCTTGCGGCTTTACGGGCGGCTAGATGATCCAAGGGTTCAGGTCGAGGCCCCCTGGGAGACCCTTGCCTTGGTGCCCACGGATGGCACAGGACAAGCACGGTTGTCCCTACCTAAGGCTGCATTCCTGGGTTGGACCCTACGGGTCCGTGGGGTCGGCGTTTCCAACACCAGTTTGGACCTGCCGATCACCCAGCAGGTTTGGACTCCCCCCGGGGTGCTGGGGGGGGACCTACCGGATCGAGAACGTCCCCGGGGCAGCGGCGAGATCATCGTCACCGAGATCATGAAAGACCCGCTCCAGGCGTCTGATTCCCAAGGGGAGTGGTTCGAGGTGTTCAACACCACCAACGGGGCCATTGATATTGAGGGTTGGATCCTCGCGGACCAGGGCAGCGACATGACTTTGCTAGACAACGCGGGCTTTGGCATCGTCGTGCCTCCCCGTGGGTATCTTGTCCTCGGCCGCGAAATCGACCCCAATTTCAACGGCGGAGTGCCCGTGGATGCGGTTTGGTCTTCCTTTGTTCTGGCCAATGGTGCGGACGAAGTGCTCCTCGCTCGGCCCAATGGTGCCCAAGTGGACTTGGTGGCTTATGGCTTGGTTTCTGAAGGCTGGGTCGACCCAGTTGGGGCCAGCCTGCAATTGCAGACCCATCGATTGTCGGCCAATTGGAACGATTCTGCGGAGCACTGGTGTGAGGCCCCGAGCCCTTGGGGCGCTGGCGACAAGGGGAGTCCGGGAGTGCTGAATCCCCTCTGCCCCTAAGAGGACAGGGTTGCCATCGGCCCAATAGCAGGTCCTGGGAATTGACCGTGGGCTTCCGGAGTCGGGGGCATTAGCATACCCCCGATGTCAATCCGCCGTCCATCGACCTCCGGGTCCTGCTGTCCCCCCGTGGGCTTATTGTTGCTCTTTCTCTTGCCGGCTTTGAGCGCCTGCTCCGATGGGGATGACCCCGACGTGTCCCAAGATCTAACCATCCAGTGGTATGACCCAGAAACCAAGGCCGTCAAGAAATCTGAGGGCCGTGAGGAATACGGCCGGGAAGAGGGTCAGTGGAGCTACTTCTATGAGAACGGCCGATTGGAACGCCAGGGCACTTTTGCCGCTGGTCTAAAAACCGGGGTCTGGACAGGTTGGCATCCGGATGGTTCCGTGAAGGTACGGGGCTCATTTGCGGGGGACCAGTCCGACGGTGTGTGGGAGGATTTCTATCCCAATGGCGTGGTGGCCAAGCGCATCAGCTGGTCCAATGGCACGATCATTGGCAAGGTGCAACAGTTCCACAACGATGGGGACATTATGACTGTCACGCCCTTTGTGAACGGAGTGCCCCACGGTTTGGAATTGGTCTATCACCCCGGCGGTGAGGTGGGTTGGACCAAGACCATGGTGGAGGGCAAAGCCGAGGGACAATCCATTGGACGCTTCCCCGGTGGGGCCTTGCAGTTCATCGGTACGTTTCAGGCCGGCAAGACTGCAGGGGAATGGCACTACTGGTACGCCGGTGGTGAGTACAAAACACGGCGCACCTTTGATGAACTCGGCAACTCCCTCGGAACTTGGTTGACCTACGGTCCCCAGGGTCAGGCGATCACTTCCCATGAGCACCGAGAAGGCGGGGCGATCTTCGCCCAGGAATGGACCCCTGGGGGCAAACGGCTTAGTTACGGACCCGTTAATTCTGAAGGCAAACCGGTGGGTGCCTTCTTCGTTTGGAAACCCGACGGTAGCCTCGATCCGGGTCTCTCGGGCATGCACGATGGGAAGAGTCGCACGAGCTCTTTGAGCCCTGAAAGCGAAGCCCTTGCCCCGCAACTAGCCGCCGAACCGGGCACCCCTGCCCCGCGCCCAGGGGATTCTCCCAAGCGCGAAGATCACGACCCCGGCCAATAGTGGCTCCACCTGCCTGATCCTTTTGGGCTTCCAATTCTCTTCCCTTGCCTCCAATGACCACCAGCACCCACACGGACGCGGACCTTTGGTCCGCCATCGGCCGCGAGCGTCAGCGCCAGACCGATCAGCTCGAACTGATTGCATCTGAAAACCACACATCCCAAGAAATCATGGATGCCATGGGTTCTCCCCTGACCAACAAGTACGCCGAGGGTTATCCCGGTCGGCGCTACTATGGGGGTTGCGAGCATGTGGATGTGGTGGAGGATCTAGCCCGGGATCGAGCGAAGGAACTCTTTGGCGCCGAACGGGCCAACGTTCAACCCCACAGCGGCACTCAAGCCAACATGGCGGCCTTGATGGCGCTCTGTTCCCCCCAGGACCGCGTGTTGGGCATGTCCCTCGACCACGGTGGGCACCTGTCCCACGGGCACCCCAAGAACTTCTCAGGGGTGTTTTATGACTTTCACTCCTATGGGGTACAGAAGGAAGGGGAGCGCATCGACTACGAGGCCCTGCGACGTCAGGCCAAGGAAGTTCAACCGGCGGTATTGCTCGCGGGTGCGTCCGCCTATCCGCGGCTTTTGGACTTCGAAATTTTCCGCTCAATTGCCGACGAGGTGGGAGCAGCCTTGATGGTGGATATGGCCCATATCGCGGGGTTGGTGGCAGGGGGCGTTCATCCCTCTCCGGTACCCCACGCTGAGGTGGTCACGATGACCACCCACAAGACCCTGCGCGGTCCGCGCGGCGGCCTCATCGTTTGCCGCGCCAGTCACATCAAACAGATCAACTCGGCCGTGTTCCCCGGAGGCCAGGGCGGCCCTTTGATGCACGTGATTGCCGCCAAGGCGGCGGCTTTCAGGGAAGCGCTTCAACCGTCCTTTGCGGGATATGCCCAGGCGGTGGTGGACAATGCCCGGGTCTTGGGCGAGACCCTTCAGCAGCGTGGCCTTCGCTTGGTTTCCGGCGGTACCGACAATCACCTTCTCTTGGTGGATGTGGGCTCCATGAATCTGACGGGTGCCCAGGCCGAGGACTTGCTCCATACGGTGGACCTGACGGTCAACAAGAACCTGATCCCCTTCGACCCGCGTCCACCCATGCAGGCTTCCGGCATTCGGATCGGCACCGCAGCGGTCACCACCCGTGGCTTGGGGCTGGAACAAATGCGCCAAATGGGGGGCTGGATCGCAGACCTGTTCGGGCAGCCCGAAGATGAGGCCGTCCGGCGACGGATCAAAGGGGAAGTGGCCGAGGTGGCTCAATCCCACCCAGTGCCTTAGGTGCTCATCTCGTGCCCAAGGGGCGCAAATCTATTGGAAGGTGATGCGCAGCGCTTCGGTGAAGTTAGAAGTGGGTTGCAGGTGATAGTCCCGGAACCAAATCTGGAAGTTCCAGGTTTCCCCTGGCAAGACCGGCACCACCGGTTGCATGGGCATGGCGCTTAGGTCCACCTGATGGGTAAACGTTCCGCTAGTTCCGCTGTTCATTACATTTTGGATGAAGCGGCCGGTGGGGGGCCCCATGCACAGGATTCCGGTGGATCCGCCGGGCTGCACCATCCAAGCTTCGCTACGCGAGCAAAGTAGGTAGCCAAATTGATTGAGGGGTAAGTTCTGGGCCGTAATGGCAAGGTTGTTTTGGTTTGGATCTAGGGACCCGGTTGCCGTCAGGGTAGCCGGCTCGCCCGTGGTGTTGGGTACGGACGGAGCACAGAAACGTTCTCCAAGTCCGGGAGTGCTGGAAAGGACCAGGTCCCAAATCCCGCGACCATAGGTTCCAAAACGCATGATCCCTTGGGCCGGTACCGACTCGAGACTCCAATAGGTGGTGGCCGGTGCCTGGGTGCCCATGGCGTTGGACCAGAGCTGGGTGTTGGCGTCAAAATGCCATGCTCCCGCTTCGGTAGCGGCATACAGATCATCGCTGCCGTCTGCGGCCCAGGCGATGTCATAGACCATGGTCTGGGGCAGTCCCTGAGCGAGGCCTTGCCAACTGAGGCCGCTATCCACTGACATCCGCACCCCAGGGGTAGAGAAACCCGTCCCGCTGGCGACGACTCGATTCGGATCGGTCGGGTGCGGGGCAATGCAGTTGCCGTAAAAATAATGGGAGCCGGGGATACCCACGCTGCCTTCTGTCCAGGTCACCCCGTGGTCGGTGGATCTCCAAAGGCGGCCCGCATCGTTCGCTGCCCAGGCCAGGTTTGAGTCCGTTGGGCAAAAGGCCATGGCGGAGAGATAGGTGCCAGCGCCTGCGCCAAAATCATGGGTGGAGTGGTGCACCTCATTCCAATTGGAACCGTTCCCTGATTGCCGCCAGAGATAGCGCCCCAGGAAAAAGAAAGTGCTGGGTGAAGCGGGGTCCGCCACTACCGGTGGCAGCCACAAGTGGGAAGACCCCTGGGGGAAGTCCACAGTGCTCAAGGAACTGAAGGCCCCGCTGGCCACCAGGGTGAAACCGGGATAGGTGCTGTAAACCCGGTTCAAGGATCCCATGCGACTGGTCAAGTGTCCGTAGTCGCCGGAGATGATCTGGTTGAAGCCAGTGGACGGCCCGGGCCCATTGATGTTGGTCCTCATACCCGTCTGGTAGCCTTGGTCCTGGGTGCCCCCATGGATGCGGTTGGGGTTGTCGATGTCGGTAAGAGTGGAATAGAACTGCCCGACCCCAAGTCCCATGAGCGAGAGGTTGTCCACCGTGTGACCTTCGTCGGTGGAGCGATAGGTGCCCCCGTCTGTGTTGAAGTAGACGATGTCCCCAAAGGCTGGCCCATCGGGGTGGGGGTGCACTTGAATGGCGCGTAGGTCTGCGTGCAGTTTGTGGGTTGGGTTGCCGTAGTACTCGCCCCAGGAACTGATCTGGCTCCAGGATTGTCCTCCGTCGCTGGATGTATGGCCGTTGAGTCCGCCTACGACCAACGCATCCCGGTTGGAGGAAAAACCAACCATGGAATTTGGGCTGCCCCAGTAGTCGGGCAGGGCTGCCATCGGGTTGAAAGTTACGCCTCCGTCCAGGCTGCGGTAGGGGATCCAGGAGTTGCCCTCCCTAGATGTGAGGTACAGGGCACCGCCCCCCGCTTCGGAGCCAGTCAAGTGACCTTGGCTGGCACCACCCGGACCGTTCCGCACGGTGAACTGAAAGCCTCCGTCGAAAGAGACTCGAATCTTGTTGTTGTGGTAAAGCCATACATGGGTGCCTGCTCCGTTTCCCACTCGGGGAATCCAAAGCTCCCCATCCCAAGGGGTTCCCCAGGACTTGCGTACAGAAAAAGTTTGGCCCAGGTCTGTCGAAGCCATGAGCGCGGAGCCCCCGTTCCGTTGGCCATAGATCAGGATCGTGGGGATTCCATCGGGCAGCACCAAGAGGCTGCGCACATTGGAAATGCCGCTCAGGCCGGAAGGCACAGTCCAGGTTGTTCCGGTGTCGTCACTGCGAAAGATCGAGCTTCCCTGTCGGGTGACCAGGATGTCAGGATTGGCGAGGTCTGTGGGGGGGACCACCACGACCCCATCGATTCCGCCGAAGAGTGAGTCCGAGAGAGGCGTCCAGTCATCCCCGTCGAGGGTGCCGCGCCAGAGTCCTCCATTGGCCGAGCCCACGTAAAGGGAGCGCACTCCGTTGCGCTCGGGGCCATAGGCGGCGCAGCGCGTGTGGCCCGCGATGTTGTTGCTGCCGATTTCCTTCCAGGTTCCGGTCAAGCCACCGGCTCCTTCGGGTGCCCCGGCCAGGGCATTGCGCCGAATGCGCTCTGCCTCCTGGTTGGCCGCTTCGATGCGGCGCCAATCCACACCTGGGGCGGCGAGGTGCATACCCTCGATCCAACGCCGACGGGCGGCCTGGTCGCGACCACCTTCATCGTCTCCTTCAATAGGACGGGGATGCATCCGAGAGGGAGTGGGTACAGAGTGATCAGGGGAAAGATCTCCGGCCAGGAACAGTGAAGCGAGGGCCAGGGCTGCTCCGGCGACTGCGGCTCCAGTGGTGGTGGCTCCGGTGGAGGCGTTGGAGCGGGAGGTGGCTATTTTGGGGAATGTTTTCATGGTGAATCCTTAGAAGCAAATGCCTGCGCCCTTCAAGGCGGCTTCCATTTTCTTTTGGCTTGGGTTTTCGATCACTCCGACCTCGGTGATGATTGCGGTGACCAATTCCCGGGGGGTTACATCAAAGGCGGGGTTGTAGATCTTGGATCCTTCAGGCGTGATGCGGCGCCCAAGGCCAGAGATGATCTCTTCCGGGTTCCGCTCTTCGATGGGGATGTCCTTGCCGTCCAACAACTTGGGGTCCACGGTGGATAGGGGGGCGGCAACATAAAAGGGTAAACCGTGGTGACGCGCGGCAATCGCCACCCCATAGGTGCCGATCTTGTTGCACACATCGCCGCCGCGGGTAATGCGATCGGAGCCGACAATTACGCAATCGATGCGGCCTTCGCCCATCACCCGGGCAGCCATGCCGTCGGTGATCACGGTCACGTCAATACCAGCCTCGGACAACTCCCATGCGGTGATGCGAGCACCCTGCAGTAGGGGCCGGGTTTCGTCCGCATAGACACGGATGTTTTTGCCCTGTTCGGTGGCCACATAGACCGGGGCGAGGGCAGTGCCCATGCCTCCCGTGGCGAGGGCGCCGGCATTGCAGTGGGTCAAGATAGCTTGGTCTTTCTTTAGCAGTGCAGCGCCATGCTCGCCGATTCGGCGGCAGGTGTCGCGGTCGGACAAATGAATGCCCTGTGCCTCTTCTAGCAAGGCTTGACAAAGATCCGCGCCTGTGGCCCCTTCCCCATGGAGGCTCTTTGCTTTGGTCCGCATTCGTTCGAGGGCCCAAAACAAGTTGACTGCGGTGGGTCGCGAGGTGGCCAATTGGTCGCAAGCGTTTTCGGCCGCGGCCAGGACTTCATCCCTGTGGGCTTCGTGCAGGTGCTGAATTCCCAGCACGACTCCATAGGCTGCGGCGACTCCAATGGCGGGGGCTCCACGCACGGCCAAACGGCGAATCGCGCCGATCATGTCTTCAACAGTGGAGACCTCGATCACCCGATGTTCGGTGGGCAACAGGGTCTGTTCGATCATGCGCACGTGCCCATCAAGGGTGCCGTGCCATGACAGGGTTTCGGGGTGCTGGCTCATGGGACCCCGATTGTACCTCCTCGGCTCTCTTGTGCCGAGAATGCTCTTTCCCAGCTGCCTCCTGCCTCTACTCGGGGCATGCCGGGGCCTGGACCTAGAGGGGGCCTGATTAGAGCTTTTCTTGCAGGCGCGCATCCTTGGCGCGAACCGCTATTGCTTGATCCTCGCGGTGAGTTGCCACCCGGGCGGCCAGGTTCGAATCGCTGACCGCTAGAAGGCGCGCCGCAAAAAGGGCCGCATTCACAGGGCCGCCGGAGTTCGCCCCAAAGGTGGCCACGGGCACGCCACCAGGCATTTGAACCGTGGCTAGGAGGGCATCCAGTCCACCCAGGGGAGGGTTGTCCATGGGGATGCCCAGCACGGGCAGGCAAGTGTGGGCTGCCACCACCCCAGCCAAGTGGGCGGCGCCACCTGCGGCGCAGATGAATACCTTAATGCCGCGGCTAGGCGCTTTGGTGACAAAGGACATGACGTCATCCGGGGTGCGATGGGCCGACATGACCCGCGCTTCGAAGGGGATGTCCAAATTACGCAGGGTCTTGAGGCAACCCTCCAGTCGGGGCAAATCCGAGTCTGAACCCATGAGGAGAGCGACACTCATGCCTGCACCCCCTCGGGCAATTCGCCGGTGAGGCGTTGGCAAATGTCCAGGTAGCCTGCGCGCACTTTGTTCAAGATCGCCGGGTCCAAATCCGGGGCGGGAGCTTCCTTGTTCCAGTCCAAGGTCTCAAGGTAATCCCGAAGGATTTGCTTGTCCAAGCTGGGGGGTGACCCACCAATCTTGTATTGATCCGCCGGCCAGAAGCGGCTGGAGTCAGGGGTGAGGGCCTCATCGATCAAGAGCACCTCGCCCTTGCAGATGCCCAACTCGAACTTGGTATCCGCCAGCAAGATGCCGATTTTGGCCAGTTCTTGGGTGCCACGCTCGAAGAGAGCTAGCACTGATTTCGTACCCGCCTCCCAACGCGCCTTGCCCATCATCTCTTCCGCCTCGCTGGGGGAAAGGGGCATGTCGTGGACCTCGTGTTTCGTGGTGGGGGTGACTAGGGGCGTTTCCAGTTGTTGGGCTTGCTGCAGGCCTGCGGGCAAAGCTAGGCCGCAGACGCTGCCCTTCTCCAGGTACTCCTTCCAACCCGAACCGGTTATGTAACCGCGCACAACCCATTCAATCGGATCCGGCTGGCAACGCTTGACGATCATAGATCGGCCGCGCAGTAGATCCTGCCATTGGTTGTCGAGGGTGTTTACATCTTCGATGCGCGTGGACACCAGGTGGTTGGGCATGATGTCTTGGGTCTTGCCAAACCAGTGCTGGGCGATCCGCGTCAGCACCCGCCCTTTGTCGGGGATGCCGTCGTTCATCACCACATCAAAGGCGCTAACCCGATCGCTGGTCACAAACAGGAGGTGCTCGGAATCGAGGGCGTAGATATCGCGGACCTTGCCGGTGGCGATCTTTTCAAGGCCCGCAGGGCCCTGGTCATTGCCCAAATAGGCGGGCGTCATGGATGAAGAGGAGTTCATGGGGGGGACAGTATGACCCCAAGAGAGGCTGGCTACAATCTCGGCAGTGTGCTAAAATTTGGTCCTGTGGGAAAAGACGATCGATTGCTAGAGGTGGGGGGCTGCCTGGGTGGCCGCGTATCCGTGCCCTCGTCTAAGTCCATGGCTCAAAGAGCTCTGCTCGCGGCCTGTGTGGCCCGTGGCACCACTCGTCTGAGCGGGTTGCCGGAGGGGGCAGACGTGCGAGCGGCCCTTGGGATCCCTCGGCTTCTGGGGGTGCTTCATCAAGAACCCGGTACGGATCAGGCCGCTGTGCGAGGGGTGCCGCCTGGCACTGGCGCGGGCCTTGATCATTCTTGGATGGTGGGAGAGTCAGGAACCTTGGCCCGTTGCGCCACGGCCCTCGGGGCCTTTGGATGGAACCCCGGATCCTCCATCGAAATTCAAGCGGCGGGCAGCCTCCTGTCCCGCAGCAGCCCTGCCCTGATGGCAACTTTGGATTCCGTCGGGGTCGATCGGCAAGAGCTCGGCGTTCCCGGGGGCTGGCCCCTGCGGGTGCGGTCTGTGGAACCGCCTGAGGAATTGCTTCTGGAAAATCCAGGTTCCAGTCAAGAGGTCAGCGCTCTGATCTTAGCCCTCGCAGCGTGGCCCGAACAAAGGAAGCTCATGGTCCGAGGGGACATACCCAGCCGGCCCTATGTGGAGTTGACCCGATCGGTTTTGGAGAATTTCGGAGTGCGCGTGCGGGAGGAATCCCTCTCCGGCGGCAGGCGCTGCTTTCATATCGAAGGACCACTCGTAGCACCCGAACAAACCTTGGCCATTGAGCCGGATGCTTCCGCCGCCGCCGTGGCCCTCGTGGCAGGCTGCCTTTCCGGCGGAGAGGCGCGCATCGAAGGTTTGGGGCTGAAGTCGGCCCAGGGAGACGTGCGTATCGTCGAACATCTTGAGGCCTTCGGATGTCAAGCGGGGGAAACCCAGGTGGATGGGCGGCCTGCGCTCTGGGCATCGGGCAGTCCCCGCCGCGGGGCGACCCTGGACTTGTCCGGTGAGCCAGACCTAGCTCCCGTGTTGGTGCCCCTCGCCGCAGCCGCTGCGAAAGAGGGCTTCGCCAGCTGTTTCACTGGGCTGGGCACTCTTGACGGAAAGGAGAGCCCGCGGCTCACAGGATTGGCCCAAGGGCTCCGGGCCTGTGGCTTTGAAGTCCGTGCTGGTGAGGCAGAATTGGTCGTGTCTGCGGGGCACGAACCCTGCCCAGCCCCGATTCTCGACGCACATGGGGACCACCGAATGGTATTTGCCTTTTGCCTACTCGGGTGGGTCATCCCAGGCCTCCGGGTGGCTGGGAAAGCCCATGTGGCCAAATCATGGCCGCAATTTCTAAGGGACTTTAAGGAGGCCGGGGTGGATTGGGCATAATTCCCCAGGTCCAGGTAGCTAGGCTCTCAAGCAGATGACTTCCCCATCAGACTCCACCCCGGTCCCATTAGGCCCGATCCTCGTCACGGGCGGGGCGGGGTATGTGGGTTCCCAGGCTGTACGCAGGCTGCATCAGGCGGGAGTTCCTCTGGCGGTTCTGGACAACCTCAGCGCCGGACACCGTTCCGCTGTGCCCAAGGCTGTGCCCTTTTTTGAGGGGGATCTTTTGGACGAGAATCGACTGAGTGAGGTTTTCGCCCAAGTCCAACCCCGTTCGATCCTGCACTTCGCGGCGCTCTGTTACGTTGGTGAATCGGTTCGCGATCCCGCGGGCTATCACTTGGTCAATGTGGAAGGCACTCGGCGTTTGCTTGACGCTGCCCAGGACGTGGGGGTCAAGGAGTTCGTGTTCTCTTCTACCTGCGCCACTTACGGAGTGCCGCATGCTTTGCCGATCGATGAGAACCATCCCCAAAACCCGATCAGCCCTTATGGGGAAACCAAGCTTAAGGTCGAGCAAATGCTGGCGGAGAGGGAAAAGGATGGTGGTCCCCGGTTCGCTTGCCTGCGCTACTTTAACGCCGCTGGTGCTGACCCGAGCGGCACTCATGGGGAGGACCATAGTCCAGAAACCCACCTGATTCCCCTGATCCTGCAGGTGGCCCTCGGACAACTGGACAAAGTGATGGTGTTTGGCAGCGACCATGACACCCACGATGGCACCTGCGTTCGTGACTATGTGCACATCGACGACCTGGCGGATGCGCACATGCGTGCCCTTGCTTTATTGCAGTCTGGCCACGATTCCTTGGCCTGCAACTTGGGTACCGGCCAAGGGGTGAGCGTGCGCGAGGTGATTGCCATGGCGCGCGAAGTGACGGGTCATCCGATTCCATCGGTGGACACCAAGCGCAGGGAGGGCGATCCCGCGGGCTTGATCAGTGACGCTCGCCGGGCCGGCAGCATGCTGGGCTGGGCGCCACGTCGCTCGGATTTGCGGACCCTATTTGGGGATGCCTGGCGCTGGCATCAACAGAACCCCTCCGGGTATTCCAACTAGTTTCTCTGTCGGGGCTTGGCCTTCCGCGGAGCGGGTCGTGGCCCTAGCTGGGGGCTGCATTTTGACGTGCTTGAGGAAGAGTCCCAAGGGAACCCTCGGATTCACAGATTCCTCTCGCTATCCTGTGCCCGTGCGTAGATACAGCGATCCAAAGGGCCTTTGTGGCTTGTCCTTTATCGGTATTCAGTTGCTGGCTTCCCTGGCCCTCGTGGCCTGCGGGTCCTCTGATACTCCGGAATCTGGCGCGAACGGGACCCTCTTGGTGTTCGACACGCCGGTCGCTGGAGAGGTCGTGGAGGCGCAGCCCCCCGCAGGAAAGGTCCAGTCTCCGGCCCCCCCCCGGAACACGGGCTCGCCCCAAAACCGATCCTGGGATCAACTCGGCGGCTATGACTCCCAGTTGCAGTCCCAGGTGGAATCGGTGGTTCAGGAAGGAATCCAAAATGCCAAGACGCATGGCAAGCTCAAAGGCAAGGACTGCGCGGTTTCGGTGGTTGTGCTCGACCTGGAAGAGCGCAGCCGTTTGGTTGCCCTCGGGAGCACGCGCCTGAAGCGTCCGGCGTCCAATCAGAAGATCCTTACGGTCCTTGCGGCTCTCACAGCTTTGGGCCCCGCAGGTTCCTTTGATACCAAAGTCGAAATCCAGGGTGAGGTCAAGGGGGGTATTCTTCGGGGCCAGTTGATTCTGCGCGCGGGAGGCGATCCGGTCTATGACCGCGCCCAGGAAAACGCCATGCCCGAATGGGCCGAGAGCATTCGGGAGCTCTTGCTGGATGCGGGTATCCACAAGGTCGAGGGAGACCTGGTATTGGACACCGGTACCTACGCGTCACCCGGCCCCGGCCCCGCTTGGCCTAGCGCCAACGAGCACTGGCAAGAATACTGTGCCCTGGCCGGTGGATTCAGTGCTAACGGGGGTTGCCTGAGCGCCGTCCTTGAGGCTGCTCCGGGTATGCTGAGGGTGCGCGTCTTGCCCCCGGGGCACGGGCTCAAGGAGGAAATTACCGTACGGAAAGGTCCTGCTGGAAAGGCTCTGGATGTTCGCGTCGGGGTCCAGGGGCCACGGGTGATCGTGGGGGGCACGTTCCCCTCGGGAATCCCCCGTTGGTCCAGCCGTTTTGCCCATCCCGACCCAGTCGCGCTCTTTGGGGGATCCCTAATCATGACCCTTGGCCTGCAGGGATTTGAGATCACCGGTCAGCCCCGTGTGCAGGCTCAAGCCGCCCCAGGCACGGCTCTGGGGTGGGTTTCTCGGCCGATTGCAGAGCAGCTGGAGGCGATCCTCCAGGACTCGAACAACAGCGTCACGGATCAAGTGTTCTTGACCCTTGGGGCCCGGGCAGGGGATGGTTCCCGGGCCGGATCTTTGGATGCTGTGCGCGAAGCCTTGGGTTCTTTGGGCCTCGACGGGAGCTCTCTGGTGATGGTGGATGGCTCTGGTTTGTCCCGGGACAATCAAGTGACTACGCGCTTGTTGGCTGGGTCCATGGGGGCCCTTCGGGATCATGACCCAAGGGCCTTTGGGTTGTTCCTTCAAGGGCTGCCCCTGGCCGGTTCCAGCGGAAGTTTGAGCAAGCGCATGCGCTCGGGCCCGGCATTCAAAGCCGTGCGCGCCAAGACAGGTTTCATCGGGGGCACCAGTGGGCTCTCGGGGATCGTTTTGGAAGAGGGCAAGGCTCGGCTTGCGTTTTCTATTTTGGTGGAATACCCGCGCAAGGCCGGACTCAATACCCGCGCTTGGAAACCCATGCAAGACCGCATCGCCCAGTTGTTGGCGGCGTGGGTTGTGAAGTGATGCTGACAGGAGTTGAAGTTGACACCCATAGATCTTGCACCCCATAATTTAGATTCACCTTGGCTCCCCGACCTCAAGGTCGCCCTGGCTGCCGCTTATGAAGCGGGAGAGGTTCTTATGGGGCATCTCGGACAATTGGATCCCTCGACCATTCACTCTAAAAGTGTCGAGCGAGACTTGGTCACCGCCGCCGATGTGGCCTCTGAACGGATTTTGGTGCAGCGCCTGCGGGCCGCCTGTCCCGGACACGCTATCGAGGCCGAGGAAGAGGTCTCGGACCCGGCTGATGATCGGCCCCGTTGGTTCTTGGACCCCCTCGACGGCACCACGAACTTTGTGCACAGCCTCCCGGCCTTTGCGGTTTCAATGGGCTTGTTTGTTGATGGGCGCCCTGTTGCGGCTGTGGTCCATGCCCCGCGCTTGGGGGAGACCTTTTGGGCCCTGGAGGGTTGCGGGGCATATCTAGGGGCTCAACGCCTAACGGTTCGTCCCACTCAATTTATGGGGGATGCGATTTTGGCCACGGGTTTCCCGTACCGCCGGGGGCAATTGGCGAACTCCAATCTGGGGAACTTCTGCCACTTCTTTCCCGATGTTCGTGGTATGCGGCGCTTTGGATCCGCTGCCCTCGATCTGGCCTATGTGGCCGCTGGGCGGCTGGATGCCTACTGGGAGCTTCATTTATCCCCCTATGATGTGGGCGCAGGGGCTCTTCTGGTGCGTGAGGCTGGGGGCCTTGTGACCGATGGCCACGGGGGGGAGGACTGGCTGCGGGGCCGTAGTATCGTGGCGGCGGGAGAGGGCTTACACCCACAGCTTCTGGCGGGGCTGGACGTGGACAAGCTCCTTGAGGATCTGCCCGGGTCTTAATTTTCTCGCCCCAGAACAGCGTGGCTCGATTTAGCTTTGGGCGGTACCATGCGTAGCTTGGAGCCCCTGAATCCGGACCCAATCAAGACCCCATGGACGGGACTTGGAGGGACTGCTGGGGCGGCTCGAAACGCCCCATGACCCACTCCCCCGGCCCCTCTCCCATCCGCATTCGCGGAGCGCGGCAGCACAACCTCGTGGGGGTCGATCTGGATATTCCGCGGGACAGGCTGGTGGTGATCACCGGGGTCAGCGGGTCAGGCAAAAGTTCCCTGGCTTTTGACACCCTCTTTCGAGAAGGCCAACGGCGGTTTCTCGAAACCCTCTCGTCCTATGCTCGCCAATTCCTGGGGGACCTGCGGCAACCCGAGGTGGATTCCATCGAGGGTCTTGCGCCCGCGATTGCGGTGGATCAAAAGTCTGTGCCCCGGGGATCCCGTTCCACAGTGGGAACCTTGACGGAAGTCACCGATCACTTGCGGATTCTCTATGCCCGGGCGGGCACTGCCTATTGTCCCGGTTGCGACGAGCCAGTGGTTGCCTCCACTCCCGAAGCCGTGACCCAGGAGATCCTCGATACCCATGAGGGCGAAGCGGTGCAGATCGGAGCCCCTATGATTCGCAGTCGTAAGGGGCACCATCGCGCGGTGTTCGAAGATCTGCGCAAGCGTGGTTTTGTTCGCGTGCGGGTGGATGGAACCATCCACCGCCTGGAAGAGGTACCGGAACTTGGTCGCTACCAACTGCACGACATCGAAGTCATTGTGGACCGACTGCGCCCCAAGGCTGACAATCTCGCGCGTCTTCGGGAAAGCGTGCAGCAGGCCATCGACTTGGGAGGCGGGGACTTACTGTTGATCGCGGGGGATGAAGTGCGCCTCCTTTCAACCTTGCGCACCTGTCCATCCTGCGGCGGAGATGTGCCGCCCCTTGAGCCCCGGCTCTTTTCCTTCAATTCCTCCGTAGGGGCCTGCCCCGGCTGTTCTGGTCACGGGGAACGGCGCGAGGCCAGCGAACGCTCGGTAGTGGCGGATCGCGCCTTGACCATTCGTGAAGGTGCCCTGGCGGTGACCCGTTCCAAGGGTGGTGCACTGTTGTTTCCGCGAGCGCACTTTGACTTCCTGGACAAAGTGGCAGAGGCCCATGGGTTTGACCTGGACACTCCCTGGAAGGATTTGGGCGCCAGCGCGCGCAGGGTGATCCTGCGTGGCGCAAATGCGAAAAAACGTTTCGAGGACAAGAGCTCTTGGTCCGGGGAAAAGTCCTCTGGATCCGTGGTGTGGCAGCGCCAATGGCGGGGTGTGATTCCCGCCTTGAACCGAGCTCAAGCCAAAGGTACCCGGCGCAAGATGGTGGACCGTTTCCTCAGCGTTCAGCCCTGCGGCGATTGCGAGGGCGCGCGCATTGCTCCCGCGCCCCGGGCCGTGCGCGTGGGTGGCGTGCGCATGCCGGAACTCACAGGCCTTCCCGTGGAGCGCTTGCCCGCTGCCCTCAAGGCTCTAGACCTCAACGATCGGGAAAAACGCATTGGCCGGGATGTGCTCAGTGAGATTCAAAGGCGCCTGACTTTCCTGCTGCAAGTGGGTCTGGGATACCTTTCCCTTGACCGGGCGGCGGATACCCTCTCGGGAGGCGAAGCTCAGCGCATTCGTTTGGCGGCCCAATTGGGGGCTGGCTTGCGCGGAGTGCTTTATGTACTCGACGAACCGTCCATCGGTTTGCACTCCCGCGATCACGAAAAACTCCTTGAAGCCTTGCGCGGTTTGCGCGACATGGGCAACTCGGTGGTGGTGGTGGAACATGACGAAGCCACTTTGCGAGCGGCAGACTGGGTGGTGGACGTGGGCCCGGGCGCGGGCAGGCATGGGGGAGAGATTGTCGCCCAGGGGCCTCCTGCCCAAGTGGCGAAGGCGGATACTCCCACGGGCCGCTTGCTGCGAGGTGAATCTGTGACCCCCGTGCGCACCACCCGCCGGGAGGGCAATGGGCAGTTCCTCTGCCTCAAGGGTGCACGGGCCTTCAACCTCAAGGGGGTCGATTTGAACCTTGCCCTTGGAACCTTGACCGCCATCACGGGGGTCAGCGGCTCGGGCAAGAGCACCTTGATTCAACGCACCCTGCGCCCCGCTCTTGAGCGCCACTTAGGCTTGGAAGGCCCTGATCCCGGGGAGCACGATTCCCTCGAAGGGCAGGGGGTCATCGATGATTTGGTGGTGGTGGATGCGTCTCCCATCGGTCGCACGCCGCGCTCCAACCCGGCGACTTACACCAAGGTCTTGACCGGGATCCGCGACCTGTTCGCTTCCTTGCCCGAAGCGCGTTTACGGGGCTACAGCAAGAGCCACTTCTCATTCAACGTGGAAGGTGGTCGCTGCGAGGCTTGCCTAGGTGCTGGTGCCAAGCAGGTCGAACTGCAGTTCTTGGCCCCGGTGACCGTGCCCTGCGACGAATGCGGTGGGCGGCGCTTCCAAGAGCAGCTGCTCGATGTGACCTACAAGGGGCACTCAATTGCCGACGTTCTCGCCCTGCCGGCGGAGGATGCTCTCGAGCTATTTGATGGGCACAACATGATCATGCGCCCCTTGAGATTGATGGTCGAAGTGGGGCTTGGTTACCTGACTCTTGGGCAGCCATCCACAACGATTTCCGGGGGTGAAGCCCAGCGGCTGAAGCTTGTCTCGCATCTTTCTAAGCGGCCGCGGGGTCAGGTGCTCTATCTGCTCGATGAACCCACGACCGGTTTGCACCACGACGATGTGGGGCGATTGGAAGGGGCCCTGCAACGGCTCGTGGACGGAGGGCACACGGTGGTGGTGATCGAGCACAACCTCGACCTGGTGACCGCCGCCGATCGAGTCTTGGACCTGGGTCCCGAAGGGGGCGCCGCGGGGGGAGAAGTGGTGGCCGAGGGAACTCCCGAAGAAATCGAAGCCTGCCCCGATTCCTTCACCGGGGCTGCCCTGCGCGACCTGCGGCAACAACGGCAGGGTAAGAAGCAGAGCAAGGCCCGTGCCCGGCGGGTCAAGAAACGGGCGGGTCAAGATTTCATCGAGGTGCGGGGTGCGCGCACCCACAACCTGACCGGGGTCGACGTGGATTTACCCCGGGGCAAGATGACCGTGATTAGCGGGCCATCGGGTTCGGGCAAGAGTTCCTTGGCCCTTGATACGATTCACGCGGAGGGTCGCAGGCGATTCGTTGAATCCCTTTCAACCTATGCGCGACAATTCCTGGGACTGCGGGACCGGCCTCCCTTTGATTCCATCGAGGGCCTTGGTCCTTCGGTGGCGGTGGAGGCCGCAGCCGGAGGCTCCCATCCCCGATCGACGATTGCCACCAGTACGGAACTGCACGATCAGCTACGTGTGCTCTACGCCCGCGCAGGTATTTTTCGCTGCCCCGAACATGGCCAGAAACTGACTCCGCGGGATGCGGCTGGGGTTACCCGTAGCATCTTGAAGGACTGCTCGGAGCTTTCCAGCCCCAAGGGTTGGTTGGTCGCTCCGATTACCGATCAACTGCCCGATCCCGAGAAACGGGCCGAGTCCCTTGAGGCCCGCCGGGCCCAGTGGACCGCAGCGGGGTTTCTGCGCCTCTTGGCCGACGGGGTGGAGTTGCGCTTGGACGGGGACCTCGATGCCATGATCCAGGCGGAACAAGTGGACCTGGTGGTGGACCGGGTGGCTTTTAGCAGCTCCTCCCGGGCGCGAATCGCGGATGGAGTGGAGCAGGCCTCCACCCTAGCTCATGGGCGAGTGAGCGTGCTGATCAAGGGTGGCGAGCGGCTGGAGTATTCCACCCGTGGGGCCTGCACCCAGTGTGGATTCCAGCTCGCTTCACCCATGGAGCCCCGGCACTTTTCCTTTAACACGGTGGTCGGTGCCTGCGGTGATTGTCACGGACTCGGGGCCCGCCCTGTGTGCGATGTGAATCTCCTGGTGGCGGATTGGGATCAGTCGGTGTTCGATGGTGCCTTGGCAGAACCCTTCCCCCGGTATTTGGTACGGGGCAAGGGATTCCATGAGCACTTGATTAAGGAGGTCGCTCGGGTCCACCGCATCGACCTCGCCAAGCCCCTCAGTAAGTTGACCCAAAGGCAACGGGACCTTGTGCTCCACGGGGTTGGGGCCAAGGCCGAGTACACGGTGCAGATCACCAAGAACTGGAAGAGTGCGGATTTTGAGCAGCAGTTTCGTGCCCAATGGACTGGCCTCTGCGGCCAGATCGATCGCTGGTCCGTTCGCAGTGAGGATCCCACTTGGCGTGAACGCTTGGAGGGCGTGATGGTCGAGCACACCTGCCCCACGTGCCAAGGGGAGAGACTCTCCCCAGCGGCTCGGGCGGTAACTGTCGGGCAAAAACGATTGCCCGAGGTCTTGGCTCTGGATGTGGATCGGGCCTTAGGGTTCGTGCAAAAATTACGCATCCCAGGAGCGCGCGAAGCAGTGCTGGGGCCGATTCAGCGCGAACTATTGGCGCGTTTGGGCATGCTTCAGCAGGTGGGCCTTGGGTATCTGACCCTGGACCGTTCCACCGGTACCCTGAGCGGCGGCGAAGCCCGGCGCGTGCGCCTGTCCGCTGCCCTTGGATCGGAATTAGTGGGGGTTCTGTACGTGTTGGACGAACCCACTGTGGGCTTGCACCCTGAAGATGTGGAACGGCTGGTGGGGGCATTGCACCGTCTGCGCGACCGGGGCAATACCCTTCTGGTGGTGGAGCATGACGCAGCGGTCATGGCTGCGGCGGATTGGATTGTGGATATGGGGCCAGGTGCTGGGGAATACGGCGGCCAACTGGTGGCCTCTGGACCTCCGGCTAAGGTGGCCCGCTCGAAACGCGGATCCACCGGTAAACTTCTACGTGGAGAGATCGACTTGGCCGCGGAGGTTGCCGCCCTTGAGTTGCCCCTCGGAGCCTGTGACGGGGAGCAGCCCCCTCCCGTCCGCCTTCTTGGTGCCCAACAGTTCAACCTCCAAGGAGTGGATCTTGAAGTTCACTATGGCCGCATGTTGGGACTCTTGGGTCCTTCGGGAGCAGGCAAGAGCACCCTTGCGGTGGAGTGCTTAGTGCCCGCTCTACGCGGTGAAGATCCGAAGGGGCGCTGGAAACAGATCGAGAATACCGACGGGAACACTCGCGCCGTGTTGGTGGATGCCACGCCCATTGGTCGTTCACCCCACAGCGTGCCCGCTACCTATGCGGGGGTCTTGCCGGGCCTGCGCGAACTCTTTGCCCGGACGCCCGATGCGCGCCGCCAGGGCTTTACCCAGAGCTACTTCTCTTTCAACTCCAGCCGGGGTCGTTGTCCCGCTTGCGATGGCCGGGGCAGTTCTCTGGTGGAGATGCAATTCCTCGCAGACATTTGGTTGGTTTGCGAAGAGTGCGAGGGCAAGCGCTATTGCCCCGAGGTATTGGAGGTCCGTTGGCGGGGGATGACCATTGCCGAGGTCCTGGCCCTTTCCGTCGACAAGGCTGCGGAGATCTTTGAGCACCAACCTCCGATCCACGCTCCCCTGGTATCCCTGCAGCAGGTTGGCCTCGGCTATTTGCGCTTGGACCAAGCCTCCACAACCCTGTCCGGGGGTGAGGCTCAGCGTCTCAAACTTGCCTCTGAGTTGCTCAAGGCTGAAAAGGGCAGCCGCAGCATTTTGATTTTGGATGAGCCCAGCACTGGGCTGGCGGCGTCGGATTTGGTGCACCTAGCCCGGGCCTTGAGGCGGCTGGTGCTCCTTGGGAATGGGGTGGTGCTGGTGGAGCACCAGACCGATTTGCTGCTCCTGTGCGACGATTTAGTCGAGCTGGGGCCCGGGGGAGGGGCCAAAGGAGGTCACGTAATTGCGACCGGTACCCCCCGCGAGATTTGCGACAATGCAGCGTCTGTAACCGGGCCCTATCTGCGCCCCAGTACATCCCACATGGCTCTCTCCTCACCGAATCAACCCCTCCCAGAGGCCACTGGGGGCCGTGTGAAGAAGAAGGCGGGCCCCAAGAAAGGGGCAGCCAGGAAAGCTGCCCCCGGGAGGTCCAAGGCATGAGGCCGGACAATCCCCTCATCGTTCAACCCGATCGTTCCTTGATGCTGCACACGGTGCGCAGTGTGGTGGACGCGGATGGGAATCTGCAAAAGGACTCCGAAGGGCACCCCATGACCGAAGAGCATCCGCGCTATGCAGAAGCGCGCGATCGCTTGGCGGTGTTCGCAGAGTTAACCAAGAGCCCCGATTATCTGCACACGTATCGCCTAAGCACAATATCGGTTTGGAATGCAGCTGCCTTGGGAGTGACTGCCCAAGAAATGCTCGATACTCTCGAAGATCTCGCCTGCGTGCCGGTTCCCCCGAACATCGCTACAGAATTGAATGAGTGGGTAGGCCGTTATGGGGTGTTGCGCATCGAGCGGGGGGAGCAAGGCTTTGAGTTGGTTTCCTCAGACCCCCAGTTGGTGGCGGACATGCTTGGCCATGAGTCCGTTCGCAAGAACTGCGAGTTGGGTCCCGAAGGCCAGGTCCTCTTGGACGATCTTCAGCGGGGACTGATCAAGCAAGCCCTGATCCGCATTGGATTCCCAGTGGACGACCGCGGAGGTTATCTGGACGGGGATCCCCTTGAGATCAAGCTGCGCAGTACCTGCCTTTCGGGGAGTGCCTTTGCTTTGCGCGAGTACCAGGATGGGGCTGCTCAGGCGTTTCATGCTGGGGGAACGGAGCTCGGCGGTAGTGGAGTGGTGGTCTTGCCCTGTGGCGCGGGAAAGACCGTGACTGGCATGGCGGTGATGGCGTTGGTTGGGGCCAAGACTTTGATCTTGACCACCAATACCGTGGCGGTACGCCAATGGCGTGAGGAGTTGCTCGACAAAACCGAGTTAACCCCCGACCAAATTGGCGAATACACCGGTGAAGAAAAGATCATCAAGCCAGTCACGATCACCACCTATCAGATGCTCACCTGGAGGCGGTCTAAGGCCAGCCCCTTCGAGCATATGGAGGTCTTCTCGGCGGAAAATTGGGGACTGGTCATTTACGATGAGGTGCACTTGCTACCGGCACCCATTTTCCGGGTCACGGCGGACCTGCAGGCCCGCCGTCGGTTGGGGTTGACCGCTACTCTGATTCGTGAAGACGGCAAAGAGGACGAGGTGTTTTGCCTCATCGGACCCAAGCGCTATGACGTGCCTTGGAAGGTGCTTGAGTCCAAGGGCTTCATTGCCACCGCCTTTTGTGTGGAGGTGCGCGTGCCCCTCGATGAGGACAATCGCACGATTTATCTGGGGGCGGGAGCCCGTGCCCAGTTCCGGGTGTCCTCCGAAAACCCTGCCAAGGTTGAGGTGGTCCAGAAGCTGATTGAGCGGCATCCCCAGGGACGGATTTTGGTGATCGGCCAGTACATCGAACAGCTCGAAAGCCTTGCCCGTACCATCGCAGCGCCTTTGATAACCGGAAAGACCCCCAACAAGGATCGCGAGGTGCTTTACGATGCATTCAAGGCCGGTAAGGAGCGCATTCTGATCGTTTCGAAGGTGGGGAACTTTGCCATTGACTTGCCGGACGCCAATGTGGCTATCCAAATATCGGGAACGTTTGGTTCGCGGCAGGAAGAGGCTCAGCGCCTCGGTCGAATCCTGCGCCCGAAAACGGATGGCTCCGCCGCGGTTTTCTACTCGGTGGTCACCGCCGGGACCCGCGACCAGGAGTTCGCGGAGAAAAGACAGTTGTTCCTGACGGAGCAAGGGTACACCTACAAAATTACAGAAGCTGCGCGCATGAGCGCGATAGATGAGGGAGTGCATTCTTGAAGGAAGAAAATCAGATCGGTCGCGAATCCACCCCGGGTGAAATTCGATCGAAGCGCGGTGGGCTCGGTCAGGTATTGGACCTCCTCAGTAGCCATGACCTAAAGGAAGCTTGGCGTCACTGGTCTGGGGTTGGTGGTAAGAAATCCGCCAACGGCGGCGTTTCCCCGGAGGCTGCAGAGATGCGCAAAGAGATTTTGGCCTGGGCTCGTGATGGGGAGCGCGCCGACCATCGCCTTGCAGGCCTTGGCAAACGCAACGTGGCCATTGTCGACCTAATTTTGGAAGCTCCTCGCTATGAACTGACCATGGTGGATCTTGCAGGTGCCAAGTCTTTGTCCCACCTTTCCCAATACGATCTTGAAGCCGCCCTTTCGACCCTCAAGCGCCGGGCTTTGATCGAAGAGACTAAATCGATTTCCGTGGCCACCGTAGAGGTCCGTGCAGTTTGCATGCCCATGGATTTGGCTGACGCGATCATGCGCTACCGCCGTTCCCAGCGCTCGGGGGTTTTTGACAGGTTCACACTTCGGGGACACCTCGAACGGATCTACGACGACCCCAGTCGTGCCCGTCCCACATCCCCTAAGCGAGTGCGCGAGTTCTACAAGATGTACTCCCGCGAAGAGGCCAGCGTTGCTCGCGTAGAACGTTTGCCCGATGGGGTGAAGGAGCTCGTCACCAAGGCAATCATGGAATTCGGCGGGCTGTTGCCCCAGGGCCTTTTTGACCGCATGGAGACGGAGTTGCCCCACTGGAATGGGCGGCGCTGGGCCAAGATCATGGAAGAGTCCTTGGTTGGCACGGTCAGTCCCTTGGACCTCAGCCCCTATGGCATCCAACACAACGATGAGACCCTGATCGTCTTCAACGAAGTGGCCCTTGCCTGGCTCAAGCGGGTGGCCGTTCCGGGTGACCCGGACCAGCCGGCAGAGGAAGCTGGCCTGGGTGTGGACTTGGTGTCGAACTTGACCCGCTTTCAGGCTTACCTGATCGACAACGCCGTGCGTTTCACGGTGAAGGGTCAGATTTTCAAGACCACCGAAAAGAGGATCCTCCACGATTTGATCCCGAACCCCGGGCGTGAACTTGAGCGGACCGAGATTCTCACCTTCATGTACTCGTTCAGCCATGTACGAGGGCTTGTGGACCGCACCGGTGAACGCACGATCACGATCACTCCTCGTGGGCGCGAATGGGAACCCCTGGAATTGGACGAAAAGCTCGAGGACCTCTTGGAGTACATCGTCCAAGAGCCCTCCCTCGGGGGCGAGCCCTTCCATCAAATTGCCATGCGCCGGATTATGTTGCGCTTGATTCGACGGGTGGAACCGGGCACTTGGTACGACCTCATGTACTTGCCTTTCTTGACGCGTAATCAGTACCTATCCAACCTAGATGATTTGGCGGTGGAGGATTGGTTCAGCGCCCGCACCGCTGCGGGGGGCCTGTCCACAGGCAGTGAGGACATCCAACGCTTGGTTTGGAATCTGGTGGGTTGGATACGCAAGCGCCTTTATTTGCTGGGTTTGATCGACCTTGGCTACGATGCGAAGGGGCACCCGGTGGCCCTAAAGGTCACCCCCGCTGGCGCCCGTCTCTTCGGTATCCGTTGCGCCGAGGGCGCAGGCCCCGTTGTTCGTAGTTTGGTGGTGACCCCGGACTTTGAAGTTGTGCACTTTGGGGATGGGGACGACGCTGCGTTGGTTCATGACTTGGATCGTTTTTGTGAGCGCGAACAAAGTGGACCCGTGCGGCATTTCCGGATCACCGAAAAATCCGTCAAACGTGCCCTGCAGGAGGGTTTCCCCATGAGTCGTGTGGAATCCATCCTGGAGCAAAACTCCCGTACCCCAGTGCCTCAAAACGTGCTGTATTCCGTGCGGGACTGGGCGGTTCAGGCGGGACTTCTATTCCTCACCGAAGACTTGATTCTTCGTACCACGGACGATGACTTGTCCCAGCGCGTGGCCGCAGATCCAGGGGTACGCCCCTTGATCGAAAACCGCATTGATGACTTGAGCATTCAAATGAAAGATGGTCCCAGCGCGAAGCGTTTGCGTTCCCTGCTCCGCGAGCTCAATTGGCTGGTGGAACTCGAGTGACTCCTCGTCTGCCACCGTCAATCTTGGCCCTGACCTGTGCCGAGTCTCTTGATTTGGGACCGAGCAAGTTGCTGGGTCGGGTGGAGGCTGCGGTGGATGCCGGATTAGCCGGGGTCCTTTTGCGGGAAAGAGCTTGGAGCGACCGGGTGTTGCTGCAGACCGCCCGGGACTTGCGCCGGATTTTGGGGCAGGGTTGGCTAGGGATCAGTGACGCACCGCATCTGGTACGGGCATCCGGCGCGGATGGTGTGCACCTTTCCCAGTGGGCTTTGAACGGGGATGAGGCCCGCGCCCTGGTGGGTCCCGGAGTAGCGATTGGGGTCAGCGACCACCGTTCCCATGCCCGCTCCGATGTGGCTTTTGGGGACTATGCGTTTTTGTCTCCGGTGTGCGAGGTTCCTGGCAAGGGACCTGCCCTGGGGTTGGCTTCCGTGATCGAATGGGCCCAAGAACATCCTCTTCCTGCCTGGGGCTTGGGTGGGTTAGGTGCCAAGGACCTGGTGCCCCTGCGCTCTGGTGGCCTCAAGGGTTGTGCTTTCTTACGCGGGATCCTGGGTGCACCGGATCCAGCCGGAGCCTTCAGGGTGTTGCTTGACCATTGGGGGCTCGAGGCGTGAATCGTCGTTTGTTCCAAAAGCGCCTGCGGCGTGTTTGCCTATTGGTCATGCTGCTTTCAGGTCTCTACATCTACCAGCGTTTTGAGGGAGCAGTTGTTCCGGGTGTGGGGGGCGGCCCCCTGCAGCGTGTTTTAGTTGACCGATGGGCAACACCTGATAGACAGGGGGAGAGGCTTCTGTACGGCGATCGAGCAGGGCTGCTCACCCAAGGTTGGCTGATTCGGGTGGAGGAAAGCGAGTTGATCTTGGCCCCCGCACCCTTCATCGACCCGCCCCAAGAGGGCCAAAGGATCCATCGGGATCGAATTATGGGGGGCGTGATTCTTGTTTTGGGTGCCGCGAAGGTACCCTTGCGCTCTCATGGCATGGAGTGAGCACAAACTGCACAGGTGGCTGGGCCAACGGCCCCGGCCCAAGGGGCTGCGGACCCAGCTGGGTCATGACGCGGCCCAAATACGGAGCAATCCTGATGCGGTGCTTTGCGTGGACGCTTGTGTGGAGGGGGTTCACTTTGAACGGGATACCCCGGCAGCTCGCGTGGGGCATAAGGCAGCAGCCCGAGCCCTTTCTGACTTGGCCGCATGCGGGGCGATCCCGACAGGCTTGCTCTTGGGTTTGCGCGCTCCCAAAGAGACCACAGCCCGTCGCTTGCAGGGGATGATCGCTGCCCTCGACCAACAGGGCCAACAGCACGGAGCTCCCCTGGTGGGAGGTGATCTTTGCTGCGCCCCGGGTCCCCTAGGTTTGACCGTGACCGCAATCGGTCACTTACAGCCAGGCTGTAAACCAGTCACTCGTTCTGGTGGGCGGGGGGGAGATATTCTGCTGATCACTGGCCCAGTTGGGGGCTCGAGAGCCGGGAGGCACTTGCGGTTTGAGCCGCGGCTGAATGAAGGTCGGTTACTGGTGCGTTCGGGGGTGCGAGCCTTGATGGATGTATCGGATGGCTTGGCCTTAGATTGCGATCGATTAGCGCGCCAGTCCCAGGTGGCGCTGGAGTTGACCCTCGATGCCCTTCCAATTCACAAGGATGCGGAACGTGCGGCCAAGGGTGACGGGATCACTGCCTTGAGTCATGCACTGAACGATGGGGAGGACCATGAGTTGATCGCGCTCCTTCCCCGCAGCAAGCGCAAACTGTTGGAGCCCGGAGGACCTTTGGCGGGAGTTCATGTGATCGGTCAGGCGCGTAAGCAAACACCGGTTGGACTGATTTTGTGTCAAGGTGACTCCCGCGAGGCATGGAGCGGGAAGGGGGGCTGGCAACATGGTGCATGAGCACATTCTGCGTTCTATCACGAGTCACTCAAGCGATCAGACGGTAGCTCTGGGTGAATGGCTCGGGCGCCATCTTTCCATGGGTACGTGCCTGGCCCTCGACGGGGACTTGGGTGCTGGCAAGACAACCCTGACCCGGGGCATTGGCCTTGGACTCGGTGGCTATCCCGTGAGCAGCCCTTCCTACACACTGCACGATCTGCACCAAGGAGGGCGCCTGACCCTCTCCCACTGCGATGCTTGGATGGAGGATCGTGAGGTGGCTTTTTTGGAGGATGGGGGGACCGAGTGGCTCCTGGGAGAGGGCATTTCTGTGGTGGAGTGGGCGGATCGGGTGACCGAATGGCTGCCAAGTCCCCGGCTGGGGATTCGCCTTTTGCACCAAACCCCCTCATCGCGCCTGTTGGAGTTTCGGGTTTTGGGGCCCGAGGGCCCTCCTGAGGGTCTCTGCGCGGCCCTCATGGACCTGATCCGTGATTTACCCGAGAGCGGGGAATCCTCGTGAACCTCTTGCCGGCCCTGCCGTTGGGGAAGTGTTGAGTGCCCCCAGCCAACCTGACGAGGACCCCCTTCTGGCCCTCTCACAGGGCCGGACGGCACCCTTCGAAGCCTTTGTCCACACCCAGGCACCCCGCCTGGTGGGGTTCTTCCTGCGACTGGGAGCCCAGCGCCCCGAAGCAGAAGACCTCTGCCAAGATACCTTCCTCAAGATGTTCCAGAGCGCACAGAGCTACCGTCCCCAAGGCAAGCCCGAGGCCTATGCCCTGCGCATTGCGCGCAACGCGTGGATCGACCGCCGGCGCAGAGAAGCGATTCGCCCGTGGCACGCTCGTTACCAGACCCGGGACGAGCTTGAGGTGCAGCCTCACGACATGTTGACTTCAAAGGAAACCAGCCCGCAACGGGCCGCAGCGAGCTTGGAGGAAATGGGGCGTTTGCAAGAAGGCGTCGCGACCCTTCCGGATGGCCATCGTGAGGTCTTTGAAATGGGCGTGCTGCAAGAAATGGGCTACGCGCAAATCAGCGAGCTGCTGCAGATCCCGGTGGGCACAGTGAAGTCGCGGATGTTCAATGCTGTGCGACGTCTGCGCGATTTCTTGGGCAATGGGGTGATCTCTCATGACTGATTCCAGACAACCGAAGAAGCCTATCCTTCCGGAAGACCTTTTGGCCGCGGCCATGGGTGAGGCTGAGCGTCAAGAAGTTTTGGAGCAGTGCTCCCTCGCGGAGCGTGAGGAGATCGCCGAATTGGAAGCCTTTATGCGGCAATGCCGCGAATCGGAAGCCCAGGAATTAGAGCTCCAGCCCGTGCCGTCAGACCTCGCATCGAACCAGGAACAGGAGTTTCCATCCTCGGACCTGGTGGCCAAGATTCTCGCGCAAACCACTCGGGAAGACCTTTCCTTCAGGGGCGACTTGCGCTTGCTACGGTCCTTTGTGCGTGGACGACTCCAGGACTCACCTTTATTGCGCGCGGCCGCGGCGCTTTTGCTGTTGCAGCTGCTCTTCACCCCAGCGGTGTTGGCTTACTTGGCCTTGCGCCCGAGGAACCCCGAGCCCACCATGTACTTGCGCATCGAACAACCCCAGGATTCAGGCCTGCGGGATGCGGCCGAAGAATCACTGGAGGCATACTTGCCTGCGCGGGATTTAGACGGGGCCTTGGACGAGTTGTCGCGGGACCTAAGGCAGGACGAGGTGTTGGCCCTTGGACGTGACTTGCCCCAGCCTTTGGAGTCTGGCGCGGAGGAAGATCGACTGGAGAACCAGGTGGTAGCCCAACGGTTGGATTCCCAATCCCGTCGGGGTGAATTGTTGAATCTGGCTACGGCCGGCTGGGAGGATCCCCTGGTTCGGGCCCTTTCAGTGGAAGCTGCCCTCGATGTGCTCTCCCGTGGAAGCCTGGGGCCTGACCCCGAGGGGATCTTGATCTCCCTGCTTAGGGATTTGCCCGAGGAAGGCGAGCTTGTGGACCAACGGCTTTTGGGCGCCGCCCTTGCACGGGTGGATGCTCATGGTTTGCTGACAGAGGCCGGTCAGGTGCGTCTGGCAGAGATGCGTCGCACCTCGTCCCGTGATCCCCTGCTGGCCGCCGGGCCCCGCGATGGTGGGCCCTTGGCCTCCGAATGGAAGGAAGCCCTCGCCCGGAGTTTGACCCGTCGGGGTATTGCCGAAGGTTCCGCGCGGCACCTTTGCGATTCGGATTGAAGCCCTGGTTGCTGGGGCCAGGGTTTTTTCCTTTCCAGGCCCCGTGCCACCCGGTGAGCGCTTGTGCCCATTACACCGGTGCGTTTTTGCCCGGTAAAAGATAGGCCGGTTTTGTGTGTTTCCCGAGTGACTTCCTGGTCTAGGAATGGGCAGAACGCCCTCATTCACGCTAACCTGCGCCCATGCAAGTGACCCTCTGCGGTAGCCTATTTATCGGAAGCATCCTGTTCCCCCAAGATCCGTCTTCCACCCAGCCTCAAGACCTGGCTTCGACCCTGCTCGCCGGGCCCCGGAGTGATCACTCCTCGAGCCTGGATCTAACCCTTGAGACGGCGGTGGAGCTCGCCCTTAGGAGCAACCTTGGTCTGCGGAAGGCTGTGCTAGAGGAACAAGCCGCAAGCTTCGACCACCTAGGGTCCTGGGGTTCGTTTGATTGGGATCTGACGACTCTGCTTTCCTACGGAGAGAGCGAGTCCCCGCCCAGCAACTCATTCGATGAAGGCCTGACCTCGATTGACTCGAGCATGGGCGTGGCCAACATGAGCTTGAGCCGCCCCCTTTCCACTGGCGGCAGTTTCAGTCTTGATTTTAACACCACCAGCCAAGTCACAAACAGTTCCTTTGCGGTGGGGGATGAATTCAATCGTAGTGCCCTGGGCGTGACTTATGTTCAGCCTCTTCTCCGGGGCGCCTGGGAAGACTACGCCACGGCGACCCAACGGGAACGTCGTCTCGATTGGGTTACGGCCAGTGAAGGCCGCAGGGGGGAGCGCCATGCGTTAATCGAAAGCGTACACAATGCCTATTGGGACCTTGTTGCCGCACGTGAGCAGTGGCGAGTGGCGGCCAGCTCCTTGCGCCTGGGCCTTGAGTTGGTGGACAAGCGCAATCGGGAATGGCAGGCAGGAGTCGGCACGGAGGTGGAGGTGCTGCAAGCGGAAGCGGAAACCGCCACTCGAATAGAGGCCTTGCTCTTGGCGGAAAAAGATCTGGATAGCCGCGCTGATGACCTCAAGCTGATCCTACTTGACGAGGGAGAACACGCTCTTTGGGATCGCACGCTGATGCCAACCACGGGCTTGCCCGAAACGGTTTCATCTGAGGGCGTGGGGGATTGGGCCGATGCCTTCGTCACCGCGATCGACCTTCGCAGTGATTTGCGCCAGCAGAGGATTGCGGTGGAGCGGGTCCACATTTCAGTGCTACGTTCCCGTTCCGAAAGGCTCTCGGGGTTGGATTTGGAACTGCAAGCCAATAGCGATGGTCAGTCAGATTCAACTTCCGCGGCCATCGATGACACGGTGGCCTGGGAATTCCCCGGATGGTCAGCGAAATTGACTTGGAACATGCCTATTGGCAATACCGCCGCCACGCGAGGAGCCCAGGCGGCGGAAACGCGCATGAAGATCGCGAACCTGGAGTACGACCGACTCGAAATGTCGGTTCTTGCGGAGGTGCGGGCCGCGGTCCGGGATTTGCTTTACCGCACCGAAGCCGTGCGCGCCGCGGTGAGTAGCTTGACCCTTGCCAGACGACAATTTGAGGCGGAACAGCTTCGCTACGATGAAGGGCTGTCCACCAACTATCAGGTTTTGGAATTCCAGCGGGACTTTGTTGAGGCCCGGCGGAACGAACTCCAATCTAGGGTGGAATACGTCAAGGCCCAGGCCCGTTTGCTTGCTGTTCAGGGCGCCCTCGACGGGGATAATTGATATGAGTGAGAAAAGTGAAAAGCGTTTAGGCGCCCGCTGGCCTGCAGTTGTGATGTTGGTGGTGATCGGCCTGATGGCCTGGCGTGGCTGGAATACCAGCGAAACCATTCCCGTGTCCCTCGAGCATGAACTACAGCAGGATGTGCGCATTCGGCGGTTGACGGATGAGTGCTTTATCGGCCTCCCATTCCAGGGGGATACTTCGGACATGATCCCTGTGCTGGTTTCCAAGCTCGAAATGGGTACCCGTGAACCTCTGCAGGCAGCCACCCGGGAACTCGCTGCCATCGGGGCAGAAGCTATGCCGGAGTTGCGCCGTTTGTTTGATCAATGCGCCTCGGACCCTTTTCTACAGGGGGTTCTCAAGAACGTAGTGGAAGTCTGCGCCCTGATGGATGATCCCGCAGGTCTGACCATCTTGCGCAGCGGGATGGACCACGCGGCGGATCCCCTGCGCATGGCGGCGGCAGATGGAATGACCCGCCACGGAATGCCCGAGGATTACGACAATGTTTTCCGTTGGATGGATAACAGCCGGAACCCGTCCACCAAGGTCTCGTTCTGCAAGGCTTTGTATGCGATGGACCCCGACCGCTTTTTGGCCGACGCCCTTAAGTGGTTGCAGATGGGACACCATGCTGATTTGTATGCCCAGTTCTGCATGCATGTGACGCTCGTGACGGATCCCGTGCTCGCCGAGGCTTTTGGTAAAGCCGCTGATTTTCACGATGTGAACCCTTCAACTAGGCTCTATCTCATTGCCCCGGCTGCGGCGCAGGGCAATCAAATCCTGATGGAGGAGTTGCTCTCCATTGCCCAGGGTGAACACCCACGGCTGGCGGCCATGGCTCTCGATGCCTTGGGCCGCGTGGGCCTGGACGCCCCGGCCGAAGAGGCCCTGTTGCACGACCAACGACTTGAAGTACGCCTTGGGGCTGTGGGCGTGATCCGTAGCATCAGAGACTTAGACCGGCGCGCCCAATTGTTGCGTTTGGGCCTTGCGGATCCGGCGGTCGAAGTGCGGGACCTTTGCGTGAGCGAATTGCTCTTACTGGGTGACCCCGAAGCCCGTCAACATGCCCTGCAGCTCTTGCGAGGCACCGACGGTGAACGTGCAGCGGGTATCAGGCGCTTGCGCCCTGCTTGGGGGGCAAACCCTGAAGCTGTGTCAGAGGCTCTGGTCTTGCTTAAGGAGGAACTCGCCGCCAACCCTCAACGGGCGCGTCACCTGTCCTTGATTCAATCCGTGGCCATGATCCCTTCCCAGGACGCGGTGGATCTGCTCTGGGCAGCGGAAAGTTCCCTGATAGGCAGGGTTAAGGGCCAGGCCCCTTTCCGCTATCTGTGCGGCCAAATTTGGAATACCGGCCCGATCGGCCAGGCCTTCCTGAGGGAGCAACTCATTCATGAGTCCGAACCATTTCGGCGCCTCGCCCTGATCGAGTGGATTTGGCAAGACCATTCGGACCAGAGTCGTGAAATCCTGCTGGAGGCCATGCTGAACGAGCCCGCTGGGGCAGACCCCATTGCCCGTCCCTACGAGGTGCTCTATCTTGCGGACCGCTTGGCGGTCATGGGCCCTGCCTCCCGGATGGCCCCTCGAATCGAATGGGTCTACAAGGAAACCACTCATATTGTTGTTCGTCCGGCTCTACAATGCATGCTGTGGCAGTGGTATGGCGATATGCGTTTTATGCGCGAGTGACCCGTCCCGTATGCCGTCTGCACCCCATGCGACAGCTCATCCTCATCCCCCTCATACTGGCCTTCAGTACCGGCTGTAGCGACGACGGGGGTAAGCCTCAGGTCGATCCTGGCGGGTCCAGCACCCAGGAAGCGACGGACTTCCAACGCCCGGTAGCTCCTGCACGCCTTTTTGCCGACAGCCTGGCCAGTTCCAAGGCTTCTTGGAATGACCTGAGGGTCCGCTTGGATCCGGGCCCGCAGGGAGACCAGTGGCAATCCGAAGCCGTGGCTGAACGCAGCGAAGACGCCCTCAAATACCTTCTGGGTGAGATCCTTGCGGAGCGTCCCGAGAACCTCACGGGTCTCATGGGTGGTCGCTTCACCACAGCTTGCGCCATCGTGCCCACGGAATGGGCCGCGGTCGGCCCCCTAGGTGATCTCTCCGTGCGCGAAGGGAAAGGGAGTGGGTCGTTTGGTGCGGAAGAGGTTCTGGGCCTCTTCACTGACTTGCTCCAGCCCTGGCAACGGACCACGGCGCGCATCATGGTCCATTGCTTGCAGGTGAAACCCCTCGGTGACGCGATCTGGCAGACCACCTTACGAATCAGGATTGGCGGCATCACTAAGGACACAACGCGCCCCGATGAATCCCTTCAGCGTGACGTGACGGTGGCCATGAATTGGCGCTTTGCCCGACGTTTCTTGCTCTTGGGCATTGAGTCAAGCCACCTGCAAGAGACCCGGTTGAAAGCGCCGATCTACCAGGAAATCACCCGGGCTTCCCTAGCTGGGACTTCTATTGGGGGCGCGGCCAACCTACTTGGTGCCGTGGAACACACCCGTCGTATGGATGTTCAGGTGGCTGCTTCGGCTGTGGCCCTTGGGATGCACGGAATTGGAGTAGGGGACCTGAATGGCGATGGTCTCGAGGACCTCTACGTGGGGCGCCACTCCGGAAGGCCCAACCACTATTTACTTGCCCAAGCAAGTGGCGGTTTTGTGGATGCTCCCGCCGGTCACGGGGCCGATATTCTTGAGGACACCGCAGGTGTTCTTGTGTGTGATCTCGATGGGGACGGTGCGCGGGATGTGATCCTGGGGATCTTTGATTCTGTTGTGGTGCTTTGGAACGATGGCCAAGGGCGTTTTCCTACACACACGGCTCTAGAAGGCGAGGGCGGTGCGCAGGTCTACTCGATCGTGGCGGGCGATGCGGATGGAGATGGGGATTTGGACCTCTACGACACTCGCTATCACCGGGGGGACCACCAAGCCAGTCCGCCCCTGCCCTATCACGATGCCCAGAACGGGGCTGCAAACCACTACTGGCGCAATGATGGGGATCACGCGTTCTCGGACCAGACTGCGCAGGTCGGTCTTGGACAAGGCAATGATCGTTACAGTTTAGCGGCCCTTTGGCATGACCTCGATGGGGATGGAGATCTGGACCTATATGTGACCAATGACTTTGGGCGCAACAACCTTTATCGCAATGAAGGCGGCAAGTTCAAGGACGTGGCGGAGCTTACGGGCAGCCTCGACATGGCTGCGGGCATGGGGGTTTCTGCTGCAGATGTGAACCGCGATGGGTTCAGCGACCTCTACATCTCGAATATGTGGTCTGCAGCTGGTTCACGAGTCACCCGGGAAGATCGCTTCATGCAACGCCACCCAGAGGGAGTGCGCCGCTTGTACCACCACCACGCCGCTGGCAACACCCTTCTTTTGGGTAGTGGAGTAGGCAAGTTCGAGGATGCATCCATGGCCATGGGACTTTCACCCGGAGGCTGGTCTTGGGGTTCGATCCTGATGGACTTTGACAACGATGGGTGGAGTGATGCCTTTGTGCCCAATGGGTTCACCACCATGTGGACCGACCAGGAAGCGGCCAGCTATTTTTGGCGCGTGGTGGTGGAGTCTTCTCCCGCCACCGGACCAATCAGCCAAGAGTACCAACGCAACTGGCAATTTCTGACGCACCTCGGTCAAGTAGAGGGCTGGTCATTTGCGGGTAATGAACCCAATCATGCCTACTGGAATGCCCGGGGGCGTTTTGTGGACGTGAGTGCTGCCCTGGGGTTGGATCACGTGGAAGACGGGCGTTCGGCCGTTGCCATGGATTTGGATGGGGATGGCCGGCTGGATCTGGTCACTAAGAACCGTACCGCTCCTTTGCTGCGTGTGATGCGCAACACCCACCAATCCCCAGGACATTTTGTCAGCATTGAGCTCGTGGGTCTGGCCCCGAACACTGAGGGCGTGGGCGCTGAGGTCACGGTGAAGGCCTCGGGCCACAGCAATACCCGTACGGTTCACGCGGGAGAAGGCTATTTGGCCTCGGGCAGCAAACGTCTGCACTTTGGTCTGGGCTCTGCCCAGGATATCCAAGGGGTGCGGGTGCGTTGGCCCAACGGACAAGTCCAAGAGTACGGATCAGTTCCCGTGGACCAGATGCTGCGTCTACATCAGGACGGCCGGGTGCTCAAGGACCCCTCGCGTTCGCCAAAGGCCGTGACTCAAACTGCGCGGATTGCTGACGGTTTACGTCCCCGCCGATCCCGTGTGCCCCTGTTGGTGACGATCCCCTGGAGCGGCTGGAAATTGCCGCGATTTGAGGGTCCAAGCATTGAAACCGGGTCAACCGGGGGCCCGATGGCTGTGGTGGCCTGGGCTGGTTGGGACGATCCTTCACGGGAGTTGCTGCGCGAATTTGCTGCGCAAAAATCACGTCTTGAGGCGGGGAACATTCACGTGCACCCGGTATCCCTCGACGAACCCCAAGCTTTGGACTGGATTCGTGCGGACATGGCAGAGTCCGGCCTTTCTGAATTGGGTGGCCGGGCGGACACGCGCTTTCGGGGACTGGTGGATGTTCTCGTTGGGCTAACCATTGGACCCTACGAAAAGCTCGAACTGCCGATCGTGGCTCTATTCGATGCGGAAGGACGTATGGCTGTCTTGCACCTAGGCCCCGATGTTTCCGCAGATGCAGTGCTGCAAGATTTGGAGGCCATGGGCAGCGAACCCCTGGGCCGTTACCCCACGCGCTTGAGCGGCGGCCATTGGTTGCGCATTCATCCCGAGCGCCCCCTCGAAGCAATCGCGAGCTATCTCGAACGCAATGGGGAAACCGATTTGGCCCGTAGCGTAAAGTCGGATCTCAAAGATTCGAAGCAGGGAGACTAGTCGTTCAGGCGCTGCCAGCCGGGCAAGGTTAGCACTGCCGGGGACGGCATTCCGCCGAGTCCACTCCAACGGCCGTTTCCCTTGGATAGGGCCATCAAGCCGGCGTCCGAAGTCCATGCGTAGATGGCTTGTCCCGTGCGCCCGCTCTGGCGGGGCCAGGCAAACAGGATCCCGCCCTCGGCCCGTTGCAGGAGATATCCGTGGTGTTCCACCATGTGCCCAGTGCCAAAAAGCCGCGCGTCGCTGAAGCGATGGCGCAGGAGAGGAGTCGAATGCATCAGGGTGCCCAGGGTGTGTGCTGCCGGGGCTGCGGCCAAAAGGGGCCCGAGAACTTGCACGGCCTTGGCTGCATCCTCTTGGTTGTTCACTGCGGCCCATTGGGCCAGGCAAGGCATGGAAATCAGGACCACGACCAAGCCCACGGCAGCAAGCAATAGGCTTGTGGGCGGATTTGGGGGCTGGTTCGCCCGGGTGCCGGCGGGGGATTCAGAGGGGATTGGTGCTGGTGAAGTCATCGTGGAGCGCGGGCTCAATCCAAGAAGAGGGGAGCCGGATGGTGAACAGTAGAGTCCTGGGGGCTAGGCTTCCAGGATGCAGAAAGATTCATGGAGCCAGGGGTTGAACCCCGATGCCCTCGCAGCGGCGAGGGATGTGGCCCGTGTTCTGTCGCAGGCGGGCCATCGGGCCTGGTTGGTGGGGGGCTGCGTGCGCGACCTGGTCCTGGGGCGAAGCCCCCATGACTTGGATATGGTCAGCAAAGCAACGCCTGACGAGGTGGAGCGGCTCTTTCCCCGCACGGTAGCCGTGGGCAAGGCTTTTGGCGTGATGCGCGTCTTGCAAGGGCGCTTTGATTTCGAGTTGGCCACGTTTCGCTCCGAGGGGGCCTACGTGGATGGACGGCATCCAGCAGAAGTCCAATTAGATTCATCGGCCGAGATGGACGCTACTCGGCGGGATTTCACCTGCAATGCGCTCTACCTCGACCCCCTGGATGGAACGCGTCTCGACCCCACCAATGGCATGCAGGATTTGGAGGCCGGAATTCTCCGTGCCGTTGGGGACGCACAGAAACGATTTGAGGAGGACTCCTTACGCTTGATGCGTATGGCACGCTTCGAGGCGAACTTGGGACTTCAGCCTGCCCCTGGTCTGCATGCCGCTGCTCTAGCTGTGGCTCCCGGCCTCCAACGGGTGAGTCCAGAGCGGGTGCTCGACGAGCTGGTCAAGGTCTGCTCGGGTCCTGATCCGGCCAGAGCAATGGAGATCCTGGTGGAGTGTTCTCTTCTGGGTTCTGCCTTGCCTCAGTTGCCTGCCGGTGACGAGGAGCTTCGGGTTCGGACCATCGCCGCTCTGCAAGAGGAGAGCTCGGTGAAACCACTCACCCTTTTAGCGGCATTTTTGGATCCCGGGGATCAAGGGCAAGCTGCCCTTTTGGATTCCCTGCCCCTTGCGCGGGAGCAGCGCCGGGGTTTGGTGGAGATCTGGCAGGCACGGGCGTTATCCGTTCAGCTTGCGGCCGAGGAAAACAGGGATCCCGCAGACTTGGCCCGGGCCCTACGTGGGGTCCATGGCGCAGGTGGCTTGACTCTGGCACGGGCCCGCTGCCAAGCCCAAGATGCTGACCCCGCTCCGCTTGAGCGCTTGCTCGAGTGGACGAAGGGCGCAACCCTGGAAGTGGAATCTCTTCTCAACGGAGAAGAGCTAGCTAGGCTTGGGGTCGAGCGTGGGCCCCTCATGGGGACCATTTTGTACGAGCTAGAAGGGGAGCAACTGCGCGGACGAGTGAGCACTCAAGATGAGGCGCGGGAATTTGTGCGCCGCAGGTTGCAGGGCTGAACTTCTTAAGCCTGCGCGGAGTTGGACCGATTCTGATTAACTTGGCGGAGCGATCTTGCGCAAGCTGTGGGCAAGAGGGTATCCCGCCAGAATCACCAAGGCTCCCAAGAGCCCCACGGAACCAAGCGGTGCTGTGGCTAGTGCAATCGACCCGGTGATTAGCAACATCCGACGCAGTAATAGCCCCACGGTTTCGGTGACCCGGGATCGAGTCCAGGGGGTCGCATCCATTGCCGCTCGCCAGAGCCCAGGGCCGCCGGACAGGGCCAGCATGGCCCCAAGGATTCCGCCCACTGGGCTGTGCAAACTAATTCCGGTGACCAATGCGGGCAAGGGCAGCAGGGTAAGGGCCAAGAGCAAGAAACCCCGCAGAGCAAGGGGGTCTAGCTCTGCTTCGCCGTCTTCGGCCCGGGCAAACCGACTGAGCAAAAACACATACAAGCCATAGGCCAGGGGCACGCACAACCGCATGGGAAAGGTCTCTTCCCCAAGCAGATTTGTCGGTTCGCCCAAACTCCAAAGAGTGGCTGCATAGGCCAAGGCGATGTTTCCAGCACGGCAGGAGCCCATGCTCAGGGGGCCAAGCCAACCGCCGCGACCCCAGATGTCATAGAAGGCAATCAGGCAGGCTAAAACTCCCGCGGCTAGGGCGGTGCGGGGATCGAGTGTAAAGCCCAGGAGGACGGCACCCAGGAGCAGGACGAGGGCCAGAAGTAAAGCCGACCGGGCGGGCACTCTGCCCGAGGGGATTGGTCGCTCCGGGCGGGTTAGCTGATCTGCGTCTCGGTCGCTCCAATCATTGAGGACCATGCCCCCATGAAACAAGCAAAGGGACATGGGGATCAGAATCAGGAGCTTGGGCCCCGCGAGATCCCCGTGGGTTGCCAGCAAAATGCCAGCGATCGGATCGGCAATGGCAGTGGGGGCCAAGGAGATGCGGGTTAGTTGAAACAGGTCAGCGCGTCGCAAGGGCCAGGGGGGGTCAGAGGTTCACGGGTCAGTTGCCGATCAGGCGTAGCAGATCGTTGTAGGTCACATAGACCATCAAGGTGACGATCAGCACGAGTCCCACGACCTGGGAATAGCCCAAGGTGCGGGCGCTGACCGGTGAGCCCTTGAGCTTTTCGATGAGCAAGAAGAAGAGGTACCCGCCGTCGAGTACGGGAATGGGCAACACATTGAGGAACGCGAGATTCACGCTCAAGATACACAGGAACGTCAGCAACTTCGTCCAGCCCATGGATGACACCTGGTATGAAACTCGGCTGATCGTGATGATCCCTCCGAGGTTCTTGGGACTTACGTCCTGACTGACCATGCGTTGCAGAGTTTTGTAGGTTTGGAATAAGAACCGCCAGGAAGAGCGAGCTCCTTCGCGAACGCTGGACCAGAGGCTCGTTGTTTGAAAGATGCCGGTGGCCCGCGCTAGTCCAAAGCCCAACATGCGCATGCGCGCTGCACTGGGTGCCACGTCGAGGGACGCGAGTTCTTGATCCGGCGAACTGCCCGGCGAACGATACTGAATCGTGGCGGACCCATCGCGGTCGATGGCGTTGGCGCAGGCGCTTTGAATCGATTCCCAGTCACTGGTGGGCATGCCTGCAATGGAATGGATCTCACTGCCGCTGGGGATGCCCCCTCGGCCCGCAGCTCCTAGAGGGTCAATCCAAACCACGTTCCCATCTGATTCCGCTTCAAAATAAAGGTCGCGGTAGAGGGCGCCTCGCTCGCTGAGGGAGTCGGGCAGGCGCAGGCTATGAGCTTCGCCATCGCGCAGGACGATCAACTCGGACGCTTCTGGGGCTGACTGGAAGATGGACAACAGGTCTCGTCCGGCCGCTAGGGTTTGGGTCCCGTAGCGCAGTACGAGGTCCCCTTTCAGGAATCCCGCCTTTTCACCGGGCCCCCCCGGTCGGACCTGGGCGATTTGTCGGCGTGCGGGTCCGAGTCCAAACAGCATGCGTTCGGCCAGGCTTTCCCAAATCACGGGGATTGTGAGTGTCTCGGGACCTAGGCCTTGATCGACCACGAGGTCCATGGGTTCACCCGAATCCAAGGCCCAAGCGAGTTGAATCGCAAGGGGTTGATCCTTCGGTTGGCCTTTTACCGCCAGCAGGACAGCGTCTTCGGTGAGTCCCGCCAATGCAGCTGGTCCGTCCGGTTCCACCCGCAGGGTGTGGGCGGGGTCCACGCCGATACCCAAGCCTAGGCGGTAGAAGCCCAGTTCCTCATCCATGATGGGTATCAGAGTCTTGGTGTGCAGGGCACCATCTCTTTCGTCTAGATAGGTCAGCTTGGCGGGATCGGAACCACCCAGGGCGACTTCTCCGATCAGGCTTTCAAAGTCCCGCAATTGGTGCCCATTGATTTCAAGCAGCTTTGCTCCAGCGGGCAAGCCGGCTTGCCACGCGGCGCCGCCCGGGGTGGGGGCTGAGATGATTGCCGGGGTGACGGGAACACCCACGCGGTAGGCGATGGGGAAGCAAACCAAGGCGAAAACCAGATTCATGAGTACGCCCCCCGAATACACGAAGAACCGCTGCCCCACGGTCTTGGATCCCAACTCGTCGGGCAGGGGTTTGCGCCCCTCCGAGCCGCCGCCCTCACCGGCCATGCGCACGTATCCTCCAAAGGGCACCAGAGCCAATTGGTAGAGGGTGTTGCCCCTGCGACGGGACCAGATAGGCGGACCAAAGCCCAAGCTGAAGACTTCCACACGCACCCCGCACAAGCGAGCGGCGATGAAGTGTCCTCCCTCGTGAACGAAGATCACCATGCCGATGCCAAAGATGACTTGGACTACCCGGAAAATTGAAGTCAGGTCCATTATGTGGTGCTGGCGGTTTTGCTTGCGACGATTCCTTCTGCGAGAGACCGGGCCCAGCGGTCGGCTTCTAGGACTTCAGACAGGGTCCCTGGGTCGGGTTGATTTGTGGGGCGCTCATCGAGGACCTGTTGGCTGATGCGAACGATGTCTCCGAAGGGGATAGTGCCGGCGAGATAAGCTCCCACCGCAACCTCGTCGGCCGCATTTAGGCAGCAGCCTGAGGTTCCTCCCTCTTCCACGCAACGGAATCCTAACTCGAGAGAGGGGAAGCGTTCGAAATCGGGGGCTTCGAAGGTCAATTGGCTGAATTGCTGCAGGTCAAAGCCCGCGAGCTTAGATGGCTGTCGGTCGGGATGGTGGAGGGCATAGTGGATCGTGCCGCGCATATCCGGTGGGCCCATCTGGGCGATCACCGAGCCATCCACAAACTCGACCATGGAGTGCACCAGGGATTGGGGGTGGACCACCACCTCCATTCGGTCTCGGTCCAAACCGAAGAGGTGGTGCAGCTCGATGATTTCAAAGGCCTTATTGATTAAGGTGGCTGAGCCGATGGTGATGCGCGGCCCCATATTCCAAGTGGGGTGGGCGAGGGCTTTCTCTTGGGAGGCGTTCTCCATGTCCGCTAGGCTGGTTTCGCGGAACGGGCCGCCGCTGGCGGTGAGCAAGACCTTGCGGATGCACGCAAGGTCTTCGCCCCGCAGGCACTGTTCAATTGCCGAGTGTTCTGAATCCACCGGGATTAGGCGGCCGCCGTGTTCGGCGATCGCGTCGATGAGCAGATCCCCAGCAATCACCAGGGATTCCTTGTTGGCCAGGGCCAGGGTTTTACCCGCCTTACAGAGGGCAAAGGAGGCCTCGAGGCCGGCGCGGCCCATGACCCCATGCACCGCGACTTCATAGTCCGCGGCGGCAATCAGCTCCAACTGGGCCTCGGGCCCGCTGAAGAGGGTTGTCTCCGGGGAGAGGTGCGGGCGCAGGGCATCTGCCGCCGCGGGGTCCGAGAGGGCCACAAAGGGGGCCCCGGTCTGGGCCACCTGGTCACGCAGCAACTCCCATGAGGAATTAGCCGCCAATCCGGCCACCCGGAGCCCAGAGGCTGGGTCGGACATCAAGTCGAGAGTTTGAGTCCCGATCGAACCCGTGCTGCCAAGCACGAGGATGGGTTTCACGGGGTCGTTGTTCACGCTGTCAGTTCAATGGTGGGGGGGCGGGGGCCCGGGGAGATCCGCTGGCGATCAAAGTGTAGGACATCCGGCTTCCCTGGCGACATTTGCTCTGGAATCGTTATCCTTATTCCCCTGTGGATGACCCATCCAGCCCCTTTTTGAACAGCTTTTTTGTACCCGGTCCAAGGACCCAGCCCCCCCAGCAGCGTGAGCCAAAACCCTTCACTTTCCTATAAGGACGCAGGTGTCAATATCGACGCACAGGACGAAGCCCTGAGCTTGGCCAAGGACGCGATTCGGTCCACATTCACCCCCGGAGTGGTCTCCGATGTTGGACTTTTCGGCGGCCTTTTCGACCTGGCCAAAGCGGGCTGCGAAGGCATGGTCCTGGTGTCGAGTGCCGACGGCGTTGGCACGAAACTCGATGTGGCGAAAAAGGTCGGGGTCTACGACACGGTGGGCCAAGACCTAGTCAACCATTGCGTGGACGACATTTTGGTTCAAGGGGCGCGCCCCTTGTTCTTCATGGATTATGTGGGCACGGGCAAACTGGAACCCACCGTAGTCAGTGACCTGATCCGCGGCTGCGCCATTGCCTGCAAGGAGTCGGGTTTGGCTTTGCTCGGAGGTGAGACCGCCGAGATGCCTGGCCTTTACGCCGAGGGAGACTTCGACCTCGTGGGTTTTGTGGTGGGTGCTGTGGAACAGGACAAGATTCTCGATGGGTCGCGGGTCAAACCCGGTCAGACCCTGTTGGGCTTGACCTCCAGCGGCTTGCACACAAACGGCTTTTCCCTGGCCCGGAAAATCCTCTTTGAGCGCATGGGTTTGGATGTTCATGATCGCCCGGAAAGCCTCGGGGGCCCCAGCGTCGGTGAAGCCCTTTTAGCTCCCCACCGCTGTTATTACCCGATTCTGTGGCCTTTGTTAGAGGAGAAGCGCATCGCCGCCATGGCCCACATTACCGGTGGCGGACTGGTGGACAACTTACCCCGCATCCTGGGTTCCTGCGACGCGCGCATTGATTTGGCCTCGTGGGAACGCCCGGCATTGTTCCGCACCCTTGTAGAAGAAGGAGGCTTGGAAGTGAACGAAGCCCATCGCGTCTTCAACATGGGCATCGGCATGGTGCTCCTGGTGGATACGGAAGAGGTCGTCAAGGTGCGTACCCATTTGGAATCCATTGGTGAAACCGTTTTGGAGATCGGTTACACAGAGGCTGCGAGCGATGAGTCGGGTAAGGGCCGCGTGCGGTGGATCTGATCCTTCCGTACCTAAGTCTCCTGACATTGCTGGGCCTTTTTTCGGGGCGCCAAGAACCTGTCGAGGTTCCGGAACCACTACCATGGTCTGTGCTTTGGCGCAGTCTGGCGGCTGAACCCGGCCCGCTGGAACGCGCAAAATTGGTCAGCGCGTGGGAGTCACGCCTCAACGTTCGGGCGGCCGAGGAAGGCTCCACCGAACGCTATCGTCGACAATTGGCCCGCAATGCTCTTGGCCTAGAACATCGGGATCTTCCCGCACTGGTGCCGGACCCCTCCTATATGGGCGCGCCGGTAGAGGCTTGGATCGCAGCCAGGTTCCGGCCCGCCGATCGGGTGCGGTTGGTGGCTTTGGGGATCGGGGAAGAGGGGCTTTCCAGGGATCAGGAGAAGCGCCGCCTGCAGCGGGGCTTTGAGATTTTCCTAGAACTAGAGGGGGATTTTCAGGTGGGAGCTCGGGAAGTTGCCGTGGCCCTTCATCGACGGGCTCATGCCACCTGGTCCGCATTCTGCCTGGAGGGGATCCAACGTCGCTGTGGGAGCTTGGATCTCGCTCTCGTTACGGTGAACAGCATGCTCCCTCCCCTGGGGAAAGCCCAGGGGGCAGAGGCAGAGGCTCTTTTGGGGCGTCGGGCCATCATTCACGCGGGATCAGGACACCAGGGCCTGGCCCGGGCGGACCTGGGACGCCTTTTGGTGGCTGGATTTCCCGATGCACACCAGATTTTGGGCCTCAATGCCCTCCTGGAGGGGGACTGGCAGGCCTCCAGTGCCCATTTCGGGGTGCTGCTGGACCGCAGCCGGTCCGAGGGGAAAATCCCGCCCCCCTGGGCTCTGCGAGGATTCGGCGTGTCTCTGCTGCCCCGCTGAACTAGAGTCCTTCCGGGGACTAGGATTCCGACGGTCATTAATCTGCTCCTGGAACCCCGTTTCGAGCCGGGTTGCTTGCCATTCACCCCTCCTCTGACGATCCTAGGGACACCCATTTCCGAGCCCCCCAAAATCATGCTGCGACTTGCCCTGATCACCGTCCCTCTGCTGTGCCTCTCTGCCTTCGTGCCCGCCAGTGCCCCGGCCCTCGACGAACCCTACTTAAAGGACACGGATCTCAAGAAACTCGCCCAGAGTTTCAATGACTACATCGAAGCATCCGTAGCTCGCGAGGGCGTGCTGAAGGCCGAGAACGAAGTGGGCAAGGTTCTTGAAAAGTTGGGGCGCAAGCTGCGTAAAGCTCCAATCGACGACATCCTCGCCAGCCCCCTGGATCTTGGGCGGGCTCTTTGGATGTCCAAGGAATATTCCCGCAAGCGAGTCAAGTTCGGCAGCATCCAGGACGGGGTATACGATCAAACCGTGCCCGGTGGCGATGGGCCCCTTAAGTACGCGATCCTTGCGCCCGCTGACTACGACAAGGGCAAGAAGAAAAGTTGGCCCTTGGTGCTGTGCGTCCCCGACGTGGACGAAACTCCCCAGGAAACCCTGCTCGAAAACTGGGCAGACGGGGAACTGCACAACCAAGTCATTCTGGTTTGCCCGGAAATGCCCAAGGACGCGGATACTTGGACCGGAATGCCTGGTGTCGGCACCATGCTTATCCTGTTCCGTGCTATCTACGAGGACTGGGCCGTCGATTACAACAAGGTCTTCATCTCGGGCCGAGGTGCAGGAGTTAACGCGGCCCTTTCCATCGCGGGTAAGTTCCCTGAGTTGTTTGCCGGGGTGATAGGCCGTGCTGGTGATGCTGGAGACGCAACCCCTGAGAATTTCTCCAACCTGCCCACCTGGTTTAGCGGTGGAGGTTCCGGTGTGACTGCTTGGGAGGCGAAGATCAAGGAAGCGGGCTGGGAGAACTGCACAGTTGACCCCTCTGGGCGAGAGAAGGAAATTCTGGGCTGGCTCAACGACACGGAACGCAATGGGGTTCCCTCGAAAATCACCCTCGTTCCCGGCAGTCCCTTTCCCACCCGTGCCTACTGGCTCGAAGTCCCCGCCGGGGACGAGGAGGGGGCCCTGGTTGAAGCTCGTGTGGATCGGGACACGAACACGATCCATGTGGACGCGACTCTGGTGCCCACGGTGACATTGTTGTTCAACGATCTCCTGGTTGACCTTTCAAAACCGGTCAAAGTGGTGATCAATGGGGTTGAGCACACCGACCTCCTACCTCGCAGCTATCGCACCTGCTTGAAGCTGATCTTCCAGGGAACCAACGACCCGGGGAGAGTGTTCGTGGCTAAAAAAGCCTACTCGGTTCCTCCGAAGGCGAAAAAGTGACAGTGGACGAGTCCCCGACCCTGGGCACCCCTTCCGCCCCCGCGGTCCTGGTTTGCTGCGCCCTCGCGGGTGCCGGCACTATGGTGGTTGAGTTGGCAGCCGTACGTTTGGTCGCCCCTTGGTTCGGCACCAGCCACGTGGTTTGGAGCAACGTGATCGGGGTGGTTCTGCTGGCTTTGACCCTCGGTTATGTTCTTGGTGGGCGCTTAGCTTGCGGTGCACGCCCGGCCCGGTCCATGGGGTTGGCGATCGCTCTTGCCGCGGTTTGGGTCGCGCTGATGCCATGGGGTGCCAATGGGGTTTGCCTGATGTTTATGCCTGAGGGGATAGCTCTGGACCAGGCACTGGGCTTGTTTACTTGGGGCAGTTTGGCTGCATCTCTGTTGCTCTTTTTGCCCGCCTCCCTCCTGTTAGGGGCGGTTTCCCCTTTGGCCACGGAATCTCTCGCCCGCGGGCAACACCTGAGTGCAGGCCAAGCGGGAGGCCGTGTCTTGGCAACCGCAACCCTGGGCAGTTTGGTCGGGGTATTTGGCACGAGTCACTGGCTCTTACCGGTCCTTGGTGTGCACGGGACCTTCTTGCTGGCCGCAGTTTTGCTGATGGTGGGGGCGACACTTTTGCTGTGCCGCACAGGATCCACGCCGGCTGCGCTCTTGTGGTGGCTGCCCCTCTTGGGCGCTGGACAACTGGAACTCAACGTTCCCGCGGTTTCCCCGGGAGACCGTGTGCTTGGGAGGATCGAATCGGCGTACCAGTCGATCCGGGTGATCGAGTCCGGGGAGGGAAGCAGCCTGTCCCGGCGTCTTGTGGTCAACGAAGCGCTGGACTCGTTCCAAAGCGTTTGGAAACCCGAACCCGGCTTGCTCGGAAACGGGCACTACTACGACCTCTTTTGTTTGCCCCTGGCTTGGCAGGAAGCTCCTTCCACCTGGAATCTGCTGGTGCTGGGCCTCGGCGCAGGCACTGCGGTGCGTGTGATGGAAGGGGTGTTGCCCGAGGGGACCAATTTGGTCTGGACCGGCGTAGAGCTCGACCCTTCTGTGGTGCGCTTGGCCCAGGAGTACATGGACTTGGTACCCAGTCCGCCTCACCGCGTGTTAGCGGGCTGGGATTCCCGGGCGGCTTTAACCCAGTTGCCTGGGCCCTTTGATCAAATCATCCTGGACTCCTATGCCAATAACATGGAGATCCCTTTTCACTTGGCGACTCTGGAGTTCTTCCGTGAGGCGCTTGGAAAACTTGCCCCCGGTGGTTGGCTGAGCCTGAACGCCGCAGGCTTTGGTGTCGAGGATCCTTTGATCTTGTCCGTTGCTTCCACTATGGCCGCCGCCGCCGGGCGTGAGGCTTTGCTCCTTGAGGTTCCATTCAGCCGAAACACCCTCGTGTATGTGCGCCGGGACGCGGACGTGCCACATCCAGGGAATGTTCTGTCCGGTGCGCCTAATACCTGGGGGGCCTTGGCCTCGAAAGTTCCCGACCCCATAGAACAACTGCTGCAAAGTTTGGGTGCCCCGGGGACTTTCACTCTTGTTCAGCCCGGTCAGCAAGACGAAATCCTGACGGATGACCGTGCTCCCTTGGAGCAGATGCAGCGGGCTTCCATCGCCCGGGGGCGAGTGCATTGGGCTGGGGAGAGTGCCCCGTGATTGGTTCAGGTTTCTTGGTTGCCGCCCTGACTCTGAGCGCGGTATCGGTTGGTTCCCAGGATCCCCAAACCCAGGTCTACAGGGAATACCTGCAGGCGGGTAACTATGTGCACGCAGTCGCGGCTGCGGCCGCGATCGCTGATCCCTTGGCACGCCACCGGGCTCAGGTTGAGGCCCGGTTTTTGTGCGGCGACCTGACCGGAGCCCTGTTGGCCGTTCGGCAGGGGCTTGCTGCGCACCCCGACGACCTCCAGCTCCTGATCAACGGTGCGGACTTGGCCCTCCAACTGTTGCAAATCGAGGAGGGCTCCAAGTGGAGTCAGCGTATTGTTCGGCTAGCTACTGAATCCCCTAACCTGCCACAGGAGAGTCGTGATTTCTACCACAGGCGTGCGGAGGGGTTGGTGGCACGCTCGATCGATTCCAAGCGGTCCCATGTGGCCCAGGCGGCCGCGCTCCTACGGGCCCAATGCACCGTTGGGATGGCCGTGCTTTTGGCGATCGGCTTCTTGGTCGTGATTCGCTTACGCCCTCAAAGCTAGGGTAAATTCCGACCGCGCCGCTCTTGGAGATTCATGTGATGAGTGGAGAGTGCTGTCATGCTCGGTCATCTTGGGCGCACGGGCCCTCTGGCGGGGTATGGGACGGCCAGTGAAGCCCTGACGGTGGTGCTTTGTGGCTCAGGCGTTTGGAGGAGCTCGCTGGTGTAAAAAAAAGGCCCTGTTGCCATGAATTTGGGGCCACTCAAGACGTAATCTGCCTGCATGCAGGTACGACTAGATGGAAATCCGGACTTTGGGGAGGCGACTTGCAGCTTAGCCCCAGGTGAGGTGCTCATTTGCGAAGGTGGAGCCATGAGCCGCATGAGCCCGGGGATGGACCTCCGAACGCGCATGGCTGGTGGCATCGCAAAATCTCTCTTTCGAGCTGTCGGAGCAAGAGAATCTTTCTTCCTCTCCGAGTTCAGCTCTGGAGAGCCGGGCTTTGTAACGGTCGCTCCTGCGACTCCCGGCGCCATCGTTCATCGTGAGATGCGTGGAGAGAAGCTGATGCTCTCCGCTGGTTCCTTCCTCGCAGCAAGCGATGGGATCTCGCTCCAAACTCGCTTTGGAGGCATTAAGGCGATCTTCAGCGGAGAGGGCGCCTTCCTCTTCGAGGCTGAAGGAGAAGGCGACTTGCTCTTCAACGCTTATGGCGCCATCGTCGAGCGAGAGTTGGATGGTGAGCTCACCGTGGACACTGGACACGTCGTCGCTTGGGAGTCCTCGCTCGATTATTCCATCGAAGGCATGGGCGGATTGAAGCAGACCTTATTTAGCGGCGAAGGGCTCGTCATGCGCTTCGCTGGCACAGGCAAACTTTGGCTCCAAACACGCACCCTAAGTGAAACCGCAGGGTGGATTACTCCTTACTTGAGGGGCTGATGCAAATCGCAATTAAAGACAGCGGCGCATTCGCGTCCGCCATTGTAGAGCTCCAGGCTGGTGAGACCTTTGTCTCTGAGTCTGGTGCCATGTATCGCACGAGCGCTGATATTGACACCGATGTCACGACGCACTCGAAGGGGAAGGGCGGCATCGTTGGTGGCCTGAAGCGCCTCCTCGGTGGCGATAGCTTCTTCCTTTCGAAGTACACGGCCGTGGGTGGCGTCGCCGGTGAGGTTGGGCTCGCGCCGAACTTGCCAGGGGATGTCATGGAGGTTGAACTGGACGGCAGTTCGCGCTGGCTCTGCGCTGGCGGCAGCTACCTCGGGTCAAGCGAAGAGCTCGCGCTCGACACTAAATTTCAAGGGCTGCGGGGCATGCTTTCGGGCGAGAACCTTTACTTCCTTTCTGTGGAGGGGCAGGGTTCGCTGCTCGTTGGCGCCTTCGGGTGCATTCGCGAAGCGACCTTTGATGGCGAGGTTGTCGTGGACACGGGTCATGTGGTCGCTTTTGAAGACACTCTCACCTATGAAATTTCAAAGGCCGGCGGCTCTTGGTTGCGCTCCTTTCTAGGAGGAGAGGGTCTCGTGATGAAGTTCAAGGGAACAGGGCGCCTCCTGGTGCAATCCCATAACGCGCGAACTTTTGGCTCCAAGCTCGGCAGAATTCTGCCCCCGAGGAAAGCCTGATGGAACATCAAATTACAAACGGTCCTAGCTACTCGATCCTTGAGGCGACCCTCTCTCCAGGAGAGACCCTCGTCTCTGAATCTGGCGCGATGGCTTGGAAGGATACGAACGTGGTCACCGAGACCTCTACGCGTGGGGGATTACTGAAGGGACTCAAGCGCGCAGTCCTCTCGGGGGAAAGCTTCTTTCAGAACACTTGGCGCGCAGAGGGGCAACCTGGTTCGATCGCGCTCGCTCCCGGTAGCGCAGGCAACATTGTCGAGTATGACTTAGATGGCGAGCTCCTCCTCGAGAAAGGGGCCTTCTTGGCTTCTTGCGAGGGCGTCACCGTTGACTCCAAGTTCGACGGATTCAAAGGCTTCTTCAATGAGGGCTTCTTTGTTTTGAAATGCACGGGGAAGGGGAAGCTCTTCTTTAACTCATATGGGGCGATCGAAGCGGTGGATGTCGACGGTGAGTACATCGTGGACAATGGCTACGCGGTCGCTTGGGAGCCCGAACTCTCCTATAAGCTCACGCGCGCTCGCAAGATCCGTTCCTTCCTCTTTGGTAATCAGTTGATTCTTCGCTTCTCCGGCAAGGGGCGGGTCTGGATTCAGACGCGCAGCCCGCGCGTAAAGGCCAACTGGGTGCATCCCTTCCGTCGAGTTCAGAAAAGCAAGAACGATTGACCTCCCGCATGAGCGCCACAGCCGATGCCATAAACCTCGAGCTTCCGGCCTTCATCAGCGGCGTAGTGGTCACCTTAGGCCAGGCTCCTGAGGTGCATGACCCTTGAGATTTATCGGTCGTGGGTACGGTGCCCATGCTCGGCGCCTCTCTCTTGAGCAGGGGAGCTAGGATTCGCCCGCAGGAACGGAGCCAAGGTTGGATCCCGGGCCTTTGGTCCCTAAGCTGACTCCATGTCCACTAGTTGCTTTAGAGTTGCCGAACATGAGGGCCAGCGCCGGATCCTTGCGCGGCAGGCCATACTCCAAGGGGAGTTGATTGTTGAGATCCAGGGCAAGGTATCCCTTCAACCTATGCGATACACCGTGCAGGTTGGAGAGAGCGAGCACCTTGAGTCCACAGCAGCCGAAGATCCCGCCAAGCAAGCGAGCCATTATGATTGGCGGTATCTCAATCATCACTGCGCGCCCAATGCTCACTTTCAAGGACGGTCCCTCATTGCCCTCAAGGACATCCCTGTTGGCGTTGAAATCACCTTCAACTACAACGCCACGGAGCAGCAGATGGCTTCGCCCTTCGTCTGCTGGTGCGACCACCTCGATTGCCCGGAGGGGCATACGGTGAGCGGGTTCGCAGCCTTGGGTCCTGCAGAGCAAGAAGCTCTCCTGGATACGTGTCAAGAGCACATCAGGGCTGCCTATGCCCTTGGTCGAGCCTAGGTCTTGGAGGGCGTTATCCGCTGAGCCCGCAGGCACTTAGGTGTGTTCACTTCGGTGCGAGCGTCGCCGTAAGTAGGTGGAGCCAAAGCTAGAGGAGCCGCCCACTCTTTCAAGTGGGCGGCTCCCCGTTGTGATGTGGGGCATGGCCCCAAATCAAGCGCGCAACCCCTCGAGGCCGCGCGGCGCGATCAAAGAATGTCCAAGATGCCTGTGCCGGCGCCGGTCAGGGTCGAGGAGTTTGCGCGGTAGTTGATGTTCTGGCCAATCTTGGAGTTCCAAGGCAGCATCTCTTTGTCACAGACAATGCCCAGGGCCACTGCCGCGAAGCCGCGGGCACCACCGGTCATCTTGGGACTCTTGAGCATGTCCACGAGGGGCTCAATGGAGTTGCGGTCGCCGATCTGGCCGAGGGCCGTGGCGATAGCAGCCTGAGTGGCCATGCCCTTGGCAACAGCCAGCATGTCCACCAACTTCGGAACGATGGCCTTGTCACCCAACAGGCCCAAGGAGATCGCCGCCTGCTTGAGCAGGGTGGGGCGGTACTTGGACTCTTCGATCAGGGTTTGGATCTGTTCCACCGGACGGGGGTCGCCGATCAGGCCGAGGGCCACGCAGCAATAGCCACGAGCATCGTCGTCACCGCTGAAGTAGTCCAGCTTGTCCACGATCATGGAGATCGCATCCACGTTCTTGCTCATGCCAAGGCCGAGCACGTAAGCGCCGATATCAGCGGGGCGCTTGCATTCGTCCGTGGCGGCCTGCAGGGCCAGAATGGAAGTGGTGTCTAGACCTTGACTCGCTTCAAGAAGGTCCCAGCTTTGCACGCCAATGGCGAGTCCAGCCCAGGGCTTGAGCTGCACCTTGCCGCGACCGAGGGTCTTGGTAAGGGCCGCTTCAATTTCTTCACGACCACCCCAGGGCTTTTCGCCGACGCCCGCACGGGCACCGATTTGAGCCAGGGAGATCAGGGAGAAACGACGGGCTTGCTGACGTCCCTTGGAGGCAACTTCGCGCAGGCTAGCACGGATCTGGTTGTCGATGGCGTTGGCGCCATCGTCATCGCAGGTGCCGATTTGACCTAAGGCGAGGGCAGCACTCATCTTCAGTTCGCGCTGGTTATAGTCGCTACGCTCGCGCATGGCTTCGATCAACATTTCCGAAACGGCAGTGCGCTGCTTCAGGCTCTCGTCGCCGGTCAAGTCCTCTAGGAGCATGGCCATGGAACGAGGAGCGTGGGCACGCACCAGGTAGTGGCGGGTGGTCTTGTTGGCGCGCACGTTGCGCTCGTTGAAGTAACCAAGCAGGAACTTGAGCTGTGCTTGACGTGAGACCACGTGCTGCAGGTTGCCCTTTTGCTCTTCCTCGGTGAGTGCCGGAACTGCGTCGGTACCATCTTCGTTGGTCACCACCGTATCCACGCGGGTCAAGCCGAAGGCCACCATGGCGGCGATCTTGATGTCGCGGGTGGCGAAGTTCGGAGAGGTCAGTACGTCGGCCAGGTGCTCTGCGATTTGCTTACGCAATTCGTTGTCGCCGGAGCGATAGCCCAAAAGGCCCAAGCCGTAGGTGGCGAAGGCTCGGGTGCGCAGGGAAACCTGGGTGGAACCCACGGCCTTGCGCCCAAGGGGCTGGTCGTTCATCAGGGCAACGAGTAGATCGGTGCTGCCTTGGTCGGCAAGAATGCCGAGGGCCACTGCGGCGGTCTCTGCAATTTCCTGGCTGGGGTTGTCGAGGAACTTGGCGATTTCCTTCTGGAAGCGGGACTCACCGCTCTCGTCCTGTTCGTCACCGATTTTGGCCAATGCAATCATGGCGCCGGTCACGATGTCGTTGTGGCGTTCCTTGTTGAGGGCTTCGATCAGGGCAGGGACAACCACGTTGTCGATCTGCTCCTTGGTGGGCCGCAGGGTTTCCTTGGCTTGCTCCTTCTGGCCGTGGCCTAGGAAGAACTCCGCGGAACCGGTTTGGATGTTGCCGTCATGGATGTGGCTCTTCAGGTTCAGGTACGGGTCCTTGTTGAAGCCCCACCAGAATTCCCAACGGGTGAGGTCAGGTCCAGCGTCGCCGCCACCTTGGGTCATGGGACCTTGGGTCTGGCCGGGTGCCGGGGTGCCGGCGGGGGTGCCGGGTGCAGCAGCAGGGGTGCCCGGTGCTGAAGGTGCAGGCGTGGTGGGTGCGCCGGGTGCAGGAGCACCAGGTGCAGCGCCTCCGCCACCGCCGCCGCCACCGGCGCCGGGGGGAACGGTGTCACCGGGGCCTCGGTAGGTGCCGCCGTGGCCCGTGGAGAAATCGCAGAGGGCGAGGGTACTGGCGGCCAAAAGCGCGCCGATCAGGATGGTATTTTTCATGGTCATTCGGGATGAGTGGATCACTCGGGAAGAATGGAAGGTTTGGTGTGCGGTCCCCGAAGGGGCTGAGTTGCTGGTTTCAGGCGTGTGGCCCTTATCTGGGTCGGTTCCAAGTGGGGTATGGAGGCCCTTGCCTGGGACCGCCAAGGCGTGTCCCCAATGACAATGCAAGGGGCGTGCCATCGAGTTTGGGGAAGATGCCTTCCTTGAGGGCCTCCTAGAATAGGCTCCCTAGGCTCCCACCGCAACGGATTGGGGGCCTCAGGGGTGGATAAATGAGCCCCCCCTAGATGCTCAGGAGGATGGGCTAGTCACCCCAAATGGTGGCGTTTCCCAAAGGGAACACATGTGCCCACAATGGAGAACTCCCCCCCCGGGGGGGGATGGGAGGCAGACTGTCCCCATGGCAGGTCCCCAGGAGATGAGTCCCCAACTCGAGCCCCTTTACCGGCAGCTCTGTATTTGGGGTGCCCAAGCGGTTCCTCCCGAGCCAGAAACCCTCATCAATCGGCTGAGCGAGGCTTCAGAGCGGGTTGTGGCTCTCAGTTATCTGCCCCAGGGGGGACGAGCCTCTCGGGGTCGAGGGGTCGGTCGGGGCGGTCGCCACCTGCTAGGGCAGCTAGCCAGACAGTCCGAATCCATGTCCACAAGGCCCGGGCATCGAATTTCTGGTCCTTGGCGAGTCCAGCCAGCCATGGGGGATGGGGGCCTCCGGGGCCATTTGATCATCAGGACTGGGGTGTCAAGAGATCTGGAGGATTCCGGGTGGGAAGCGGTGGCCGATGGAGTTGCTGGCCTGGTTTCCAGGGAGGCAACCCATCGACGCTCCAAGCATCTCGTCGCCCTCGGTGCTCGCTCCGCTAGCTTGGTCCATGACCTTCGCAATCGACTGACCGGAGTCATGCTAGAGGTTTGTCGTGCACGTCTCGACCAGGACACAGCAGTTCTTGAGTCCACCGAAAATCACCTGATGGATGCGTCGGGTCTTTGCGGGAGCGCGCTAGACATACAAGTGGGAGGGGGCTTGGCTACCCTCGGTGCCTGCCCCGTTTCCAAGCGGTGGGTCATTGGTCAAGTGGCCCATTCCGCTTTGGAGCGCGCCCGTGGAACTGTCCGTCCTGGCGCAGCGCCCTTGCCTGCCCAATTGACCGATGATTTTTCCTCAGGTGGTGAGGTGTTCGCGAATCGTGCTTTGCTGGAAGACGCACTAGTGAATCTCATCGTCAACGCAGCCGAAGCTGCGGGCCCCCGAGGAAAGGTCCAAGTGGGTTTGGCCCGGGAACGTGGTCTTGCTGGGGTTTGGGTCCAGGACGATGGGCGCGGCTTGCCTCCGGAAGCCACCGAACCCGGGGCAACCAATGGCGGCACGGGCCATGGTTTAAGTGGTGCGCTTGAATGCGCCCAGCGCCATGGGGGGGAATTGAATGGGAGCCGCACGAATGGACGGACCCGATTGCAGCTGATGGGCCTTGACGCAAATCACTTGGCGGGAGACTGGCAGATCCATTGGGATTTCATGCCCTCACGCTTAGCCCGCCGCGGATCCAAGGCTCAGGACTCGGAACTTCGCACAACCCTTCTGCCCGTGGCGATTCGCTGGATGGAGCTGCTCACCCCGGAAGCTCCGGGGGTGATCCACGCATGGCGCGGGGCACCCGGATTGAGCCACCTCGTCGAGTTAGTGGGCGGCTGGGGTGGGAAGCATGTGCGTTTGGTTGTGCACAGCGCAGCGCACTGAGGGATCACCCGCGCTTCGGGCGTTCCCAGCGCCGTTTTCTAGCGGGAGATGACGCTGGCCCGCAAGTACTCGCGGTTCATACGCGCAATGTTATCGGTTGAGATCCCTTTGGGGCAGGCGGCCATACAGTCGTAGTGGTTGGTGCAGTGACCAAAGCCCTCGGTTTCCATTTGCTCCACCATGCCAATCACACGACTCTCCCGTTCCGGCTCACCCTGGGGCAAGAGCGCCAATTGACTGACTTTGGCGGCAGTGAATAGCATGGCCGCGGCGTTGGGGCAGGCCGCCACGCAGGCTCCGCAACCGATGCATGCAGCGGCGTCCATAGCCAGGTCTGCGTTTTCCTTGGCAATCGGGATCGCGTTGGCATCCTGAGGGGCGCCGGTGTTGATCGA
>JAPKBR010000091.1 GCA_028823345.1 Planctomycetota bacterium | reverse complement strand
CAGTCCTGGCACAGATCGCCTGGGTCACACTGGTTCTTGCCTTGTGAGTCCTGGGCTTCAAGGGCTTGGCGGCCATGAAGAAGTCCCCCGAGGGCACGGTTTCCCTGACCCAAGCCTCTGTTAGAAACCTTGCTGGCATCCAGTGGTCCAGGCCAGGCCGTGGTGAACGGAAGCGGACTTGTGCGGCCCAGGCGGCTGGCTCAATGGGTGCCTGAAATTGCGGCCCGTGACCCGGGCTGGATCCACTCGTTTCCGCCCGATGCTCTTGACCCCCTGACGACCTTTGTGGGCCTGTTTTCCACCATGGTCTCCCTGATTCTGGTACCGAGCTTGTCCTTCATTTTGCAGGATCTGGGTGACGCGTGAGGCTGGCTCATGGTGCGTGCCTGGGACCCTACGAGTGGGGTCTAAGGCCCTCCAAGCCTGTAGGCCCTTGGGCTTGGTGGGCGCACCAAGGGTTTGTTCTGCCGGAAAACCGCCAGGAATCCCCACAGGATCAGGGAAATAGGCTATGCCTAGGGATACCTGCCATGTTTCGTCGCTCAATCGGACCTTCCAGGGTCATCCATCCCATCGACCTTTCAAGCCTTTCGAGGCCTCATCCTAAGCCCACCGAGGGTTCCTGGATGCTCGTCCCGGCTCGCGCGGAGGATCTGTCTATTGAAAAGCGTGTTCCTAAGGGAGCCCCAAGAACTCAGGGGCCTCAGGACAGAAAGAACCCCGATCCCAAACTCGAACAGCGCCTGATCAAATTGTTGAAGCGCGTCGAGGTCCAAGCCGACGAGTTAGATCATTTGCGTGATCAAGCTCGAATCGGGCGGGACATTGAGCCCCTTTCCAGGGAATTTGCTCTGATTCCCGGTCGGGATCGGAACACCGGCAAGCGGCATGCGGCGGCCATGCGTTCGATTTTTGACGCGAATGTTGCGCTCAGGGCAGATCTTGCCCAAGAGCCGCTCAACTCCTAGGGGCGCTTGGCCCGATGGGCTGATTATGATGCGCAAGGGTGAGAATAGGCGGTTCCTCTGAGCCGCCACGCCCCTGGAAGGATCATCAATTAGGAACCAACATGACTGACAAGCTTGCTGATGGAGAGGACAAGGGAGTCCTCTATCTTGGAATCGACCTGGGCACTTCACGTACCAGCGTGACCGCTTCCAACGGAGTGCGGGAAACCCACGAGTCCTTTGTGGGCTATCCCAAGGATCCCGTGGCCCGCAAGCTGCTGGGCAAAGACGTACTCTTTGGCCAAGAAGCCAGGGACAAGCGCCTTTCCCTTCGTTTGCACCGGCCCCTCGAGCACGGAGTGCTTTCATTCAATAGCAGTGAAGAGGAGGATGGGGAGAGCCTCAAGGCCGCTAAGGACTTGGTCCGGGAGACCGTCCGATTGGCCAGTCCGCGGCCAGATGAGCTGGTTTACGCCGTCATCGGCGTGCCCGCCCAGGCCTCCATTCACAACAAGGACGCGATTCTTAAGGCCGCCCGGGAATCCGTGGACTCGGTGATGCTTTGCTCCGAACCCTTCGCCGTGGCCTATGGCCTTGACATGCTGGAGGATGTGTTGGTGATTGATGTGGGGGCCGGCACCGTCGATCTCTGCCGGATGCATGGAACCATGCCCGAGGACAGCGATCAGTTGACCTTGACCACGGCCGGGGACTTTGTGGACGACGAGTTGGCCAAGGAAATTAGCCGTGCCTACCCGGACGCCCAGCACACCAAGCAGATGATCAAGGCCATCAAGGAGCGCTACTCCACCGTGGAGCCCACTTCGGGGGCGATCATGGTGGACCTGCCGGTCAATGGCAAGCCAACCAGCTTTGATATCACAGAATGCATGCGCACCGCCTGCGGTCGCATGATCCCCCCGGTTGTGGAGGGCCTCGGCAAGCTCGTGGCGACCTTCGACCCCGAATTTCAGCAGAAGCTCAAGGATCGGGTGTTGCTGGCCGGTGGTGGCAGCATGATCCAGGGCCTCGACAAGGCGATTGAGGCTTACATGCGTGAGCACCTGGGCTCCGGCACAGTGGTTCGCATCGAGGAGCCGATCTATGGGGGCGCAAACGGCGCGCTCAAGATTGCCCACGACATGCCAGAAGACTTCTGGACCCAGCTCCAGGACTGACCTTTTCCTTCAAGGGGCAGGAAGGTTGCGCGGCTTGAGAGGCCGGGCAACCTTTCTTGCAAGGTGGGGCACACGCGGTACAGAAGTGCCCGTTCCGCTTGCTTGAGGTCCTCATCCGGCGGGCTTAGGCTCCTTCTTACCCGGGGACGTCCCTGGCTACCGGCGGGGTTCTGGTTTTTGGTTGGCTCCGGGAACCGACTCGACGTACATGGTGATTCCTCGGGAGAACTGGTCTAGCCGGGAGAAAGTTCAACCGGATCCCTCTAATTTTCGAATGCGTCTGTTGGGCAGAGCTGCCGATTCTCATGTTTGAGAATTTCCAAGGGTGCGGGACTATGGGGATCGTCCCGTGGGTGAGACAACCGCTGCGTGGGGAAACCGGCATTGTAGGCCCCTGGTTGTGTGCCTTTGTGGAAGTTCCGGTGGAGGTAATCCGCTGGTTACTTTTCCGAAACTCATGTGTCCGAAAGATTTCGTGTACAGGGTCAATGATCCGGCAGACCTGTCCTACGCTCTGGGCATGAGAGAGAGTATTTTTGAGATTGTTGGCCCCGGGACTGGAAACGGTCTTTTGTTGGGCTTGGGCTTGCTTGGTTGGATGGGGGGGTGTGCTTGCGCCTTCGCAGTCGGCTGGCGTTTGCGAGGAACGGCGAAAGATGAGGCTTTGCAGCTGGAGATGCATCCTGTGACTCCACCTGGTACTTATCGACGTTTGTTCTAAATAGAGGAGACTGAGGGCGCGGCCAGCGATGGTCGCGCCCTCGTTCATTGGGGGAGGAGCCAGGCGCGCCCCCAGCGCCCGATGCTTTAAGGGCTTTCACCTACCGCCCCGGGCAATCAGCCTTGGGCATCCCGCCAAGGACCACTATGCTGCATGCATGGATGCACCAGTTTCCCGGGGACCGAACCGACGCCTGCGCTGGTCGTGGCTCTTGTTCGCCTTGAGCATTTT
>JAPKBR010000025.1 GCA_028823345.1 Planctomycetota bacterium | reverse complement strand
TCCAGCAAGCCTTTCCGGTCCCCGGCCAGGAATTTGATTCGGCCGAGGTACTCGATGGGCGCACCTTCGAGTTCCAAAACGAGCTCGTCGGGATCCAGAATCGCGCGCATGAGCTTCAAGCTCCTCGTTACGGTTGGGAGTTGACGATTGAGCCAATCCTTAGAGGATGACTCCTTACCAGGATTGTCAATCCACGATTTCTTGAGCTGTGCAAACCGCCCCTCGATGTTATGCACGACCTCAGCATCGGGGCCAAAGATGTACTCGGTGCCGGTAGCCGTGAACAGATCATTAGCAATTGTACTGCGCGCAGGAACGAAGGCCTCACTGGCGCCGGCCCACTGAATCGTTGAGTCCGCACGAATGAGGTCCGGCCGACCAAGGGAGGTCAGGGCGTGGTGATAGCCCCGATGGGCGACAATCGTTACCGGGTGCCCCGGACCCAGTTGTTCATGATTGGCACAATCCGGCCAGTGCTGCTCATAGTGTTTGGCCGCAGCCTCCCATTCATTCATATCCATTAAGCAGACGCCGTATCCGGTCTTCAGATCCAGGAGCAATTCAGTCTTGGGCCCGACGAGATCGGATGTAATGCGAACCCCCCGTTCATAGAAAGGGAACGCCCCGTGGGGATCTTTAAGTAACATGATTGTTCGGCCCACCTTGATGCTGGCTGTCGCGCTGAAGATGTGCTCGGATCCGTACCGCCCTTCGCATTGAACAAGTAACTGCTTGTATGCGGTGAGTGCTTGCTCGTAATACGCCGCACGGTCGGCAAGGGTCAACCTCATGACTTCAGAATGGCGAACTCCATCCGCGCCAAGTTCAGAGATGTGAACGGTCTGAGGGTAGAGCTCGGCAACTTGATACCAAATGTCCCCAACCGTGTTGAGCGCTTGCCGCGCCCAGCTATGGTAAGGGGTCAGTAACTTGGCAAGCTCATCGGAAATTCGTTGAGCCTCCACAGCATCACCGGGTGCCGGGTTGGCCTTACTGGTTGCGAGTAGAACCTGGGCATGCTCACATCGTAGGGCCCAGGCAAGTAAGCCCTCGCGCTTGAGTATGGCGATCGTTTCATCGAGCGGGTGAAGCGCATCAATGTCTGCGATCGTCGGGTTCATCTCTCCCTCTGCCCCGAACATGTAATGCACCCGCTGGTAGAAAGCGATGGCCCAAGCTCGCTTGGCTTGCAGGATCGGGTCCGGGGCATCTCTCAGGTGTAGGGCAGCCTGCAAGTAATCGTCCTTGCTGCTCAGGGCGTTACCTAACTTTGAGCGCAGGTGCGCACGGTGCAAGTGTAGGTCAGCACGCACGAGGCGCTCACCCTTGGGCAGGATTTCCAGGGCTTGCTTGCTCAGTCTATCGACCATGGACCAGTGCTTAATGACCGTTTTGGGGTGCTCGGTGATGGCAGTAGCCAAGGTGGCAAGCAGCCGTGCACGCATAACGGGCTCTCCCAGGCGCGAGTCAGTGGCGAGGGTTTGCATGTGCTCGATCAGTGACTCGAACTTGTCACCATTATGCTCGAGGTCCTCTCCTAGCATGGCCACGGACTCCTGCAGACTCATGGTCAGTTCGCGTGTGAGCTGGCTCACAGACCTAAAGTGGTTCGCGCCGAGTAGGCTGACGAGGGTGACCACGATGGCCGCCGTGGCCCAAAGAGTAGGCTTGCGATTACGTTGAAAAAGGAGCGTCCAGCGCCGAACTTCGGTGATGCCCTTTACCCCCTGATTCGCGAGTAGATTCCGCATGTCTTCAGCTAACTCACCACCATTGAGGTAGCGCCGGTCAGGGTCTTTTTCCAAGCAACGGTGGACGATGGAACGTAGGCCCCGGATTTTGTCCCGCGAGAGTTCGCGGGCCTGATCTTGCAGCCTTGCTGGGGTGCGTTGCTGTACTTGGCGCAGGATTTCATGCATGCCCCCGCTACCGAAGGGGCGGTCGAGGGAAGTCGCTTCAAAGAGGGTGACTCCCCAAGCCCACACATCAGAACGAGCATCCGCATCCTTGCGGTCGCCGCGCGCCAGTTCGGGACTCATGTAGGAGGGGGTTCCCAAGAGTTGTGCGGAGCGGGTTATGGACGCCTCGCCCTGGAGCCGCGCCAGGCCCATGTCCGCCAACACATAGTGCCCGTCTGCCCCCAAGACTAAGTTGCCAGGCTTGATGTCTAGGTGGGAAATACCCGCCTCGTGCAACGCGGCCGTACCCTCGATGGCTCGCAGCAGCGAGAGGATGGTCGTGCTCGAGGAGTACTCGCTTGCGCCTTCGCGGGCTTTGCTGAGGGACTGGGCGAGGGTGGTTCCGCTGCCAATTAGGGGTGAAGCCAGCGCGCAGATATTTTCCTGGTGCACTTGGTCAAGTATCGGCACAAGGCCCGGGTGTTCCACCTGGGAAGCGTACCTGGCTTCGTTCATGACCCGTCGGGCGCCTTCAGGGGAGGCGATGTACGAGGGGTGCAAGAACTTCAGGGCCACCGAGGAGCCATCATGCGCGATTGCTTCCCAGACAGTCCCCGTGGCCCCAGAACCGATCACGCCGATCAGGGTGTAATCACCCACCTGGGCTCCTTCGCGCAATTGCCCCCGGTGGACCATGGCCTGGGCAAACTGCATGAGTTCGGAGAACTCAGTCCTCAAGATGGGCTTGAGGAGTGCGGGCACCATGGCAACTATTTTCTCTGCCTCCTCTTCGGGGTCGGCGGACTCATCCCCTATGCGCTCCCACCAGAGGCTGATGAACTTCTCGATTTCGGCGCCCCCTGGTTGTTCAGGAGTGTTGTGTATTGTGTTGGGCATATCCATTTTGATGGGAGGGGTGGAGCCCGCAGGGGGGGCTCGTTCCAGCGGTGCAGTCCGGACTGGGCTGCCCGGGAGGAGTCAAAAGTCCGAGCGGGGGGAGATGAGACAAAAAATCCCAAGAAACCATGAGGTATTCGGGCATGGAAACCTGCGGGCAGGGATATCCAAAGCCAATTGGGGCATGCGGGCGCATGGACTCAAGAAGTCACAACTCACGTTCCTCCCCGAGTGCGATCAGAATCATCTTCCAGGCCCGTAGGCTAGCCTTGCGGCAGGCATCGATGCTGAGGCCTAGGTTCTTGGCGCGCTCTTCCATGGGGACCCCATCAAGTCGTGCCTGGACCAGATATTGATCCCGGTCCCCCAGGCGCGAAATCCGTTCCCGAGCCCTTCCGTGAAGAGAGGCCTCCGCCGCCCTCGTCGCTGGGCCGTGCCGGTGTTCTCGCACCTTGGCGGCGGCTTGACCGTCCATTAGGATCTTGTCCCTCCTCCGGCCCACATGGTTGTTCAATTTCCAGCTCATGCGCCGCGTGAGGTACGAAAGGAATTGAGCCTGGGTCCAGAATTCCAAATGCGTATTTTCGCTGAGTACCGAGGCGATGGCGGATTGCATCAAATCGACGCTGTCCTCTCCGCCTGTTCCATGCCCTGCCATACGTCTTAGGAGCGTGCTGATGTGGCCCCAAAATTCATTCTCCAGTTGTTCCGCACAGTGCGGGTTTTCCCTAATGTTCCGCCCGTCATAGACCGCACCTATAATCGCGTCATGAATCTGCGCCGTCGCCTTCAACCGGCTGAGAAGAAACCCACGGCCATCATGAAGTAGCCAAGCCTCGGCGGCAGGGCCGAAGTGCAGGGCCTTGCTCTCGAGTTGGGCCTGAATGAGGGCCGTGCACTGCTTTTGGAGCTCGCTCCGACCCAAACCCGGGTCGTTGCACTCAAGGGCATCAAGCAACTTAATCAGCGCACTCTTGGGTCCGGTGTTGTCGGAGAGCTTGGTGGGGGCTGGAAACATGTGTGAGGAGCTGAACTCTTCATAAGTCTAAGGCCTCTGACCATCAGCAGTGGTTCTTAGGTGGTCATTTTGGGAAGCACCCTAGCCAAACCTGTAAGCTGGACATTCAATAATGACCTCTCAGCATCGAATCTTACTGGTGGACGATGATCCGTCCATTCTGCGCTTGGCCCAGTTTTGTCTGGAGGACCGGGGCCTTGTGGTCATGTTGGCGGAGGATGGGGATCGCGCCCTGGACCTCTTGCGGGATGAGGACTTTGACTTGATTGTCTTGGATTTAATGTTGCCGGGCAAGAACGGCTTTGAAGTTCTAACAATCCTGCGGTCCAGTCAACGGAACACGGAAGTCCCCGTGTACATCTTGAGTGCGCGGGCCACAGATGAGGTTCGGGAGCAAGCGGAGGCGGCCGGCGCGAACGGTTACATCCGCAAGCCATTTATTCCGGACGAATTAGCCGACACCGTTATTCAGGCGCTCACTTAGACGGCGTGGTTCTCTTACCGCTTACGGGGAAGAGTGACGGTGAATTTGGAACCCTTGTCAATGGTGCTTTGCACCTGGATAGATCCTCCGTGGAGGCTAACGATTTCCCGGGTGATGGCCAGGCCCAAACCCGTGCCTTGGATTTCTCGGCCGGGGCGTTGGATCCGATAAAACCGTTCAAAAATGCGGTCCAATTCGTTCGGTGGGATTCCAAAGCCGGTGTCGCTGATAGTCAACTCATAGTTGCTTCCTTGCACCGATAGCCCGACTTCAACTTCACCATTCGTTGGGGTGAACTTGATTGCATTACCAGCGAGGTTCTCGATCACCGAGCGCATACGGCCGGCGTCAAGCTGGGTGCCGTACGCAGTATCCGGCTCGATGTGGACCATGAGCTTTACGTTTCCTGCAGTTGCCTTCTCCACGAGTTGGGCGCAGGTGGCTGTGACCAGCTCTTCCAAATCTAGGTTGTCCAACTTCAGTTCATGTATTCCGGACTCGATCCGGGAAATCTCCAGAAGGCTCTCGATCAGCGCCTGCAGCCGGACTGACTGGGAGTGGATGATCTCCATGAATTCCTGGCGCGTGTCTTCCTTGATGTTGGTCTTGGATGACAAGGTGCGCGAGAATCCGAGGATGGAAGTCAAAGGGGTGCGCAACTCATGGGAGACTGACGCGATAAATTCGCTCTTGAGCCTTTCCACCCGTTCGCGGTCCCGGGCACCGTGGAACATGTTCCCGATCAGTTGGAGAACGTCGACGATGTCCACATCCCAGCTGCATTCCTTGCGGATTGATTCAAAGGCCACATATCCCTGTAGCTTGTCCTGGGTCAGCATGGGCAGGGCGATCAGGGATTGGACCCCGCTTCTTTGTAGCGCTTGCTTTTCCGCGGATGCTTCTCGGGGGAGGTCTGCCACGCATGGGACGTGAATCGCCGAGCCCGAGCGTAAGCACGCCATTTGCCAGGGAAACGACTCGTATGAAACGCTTAGGGGCTGGCCATGGTCGAATTTCATTCCCTCTGCACACCACTCATGGGTGTTGCTCATGGAGCGGTCTTCGTGGTTGAGAATCATCACATAGCCCCGGTCCACACCCATGTAATGGCCAATTCGCGCGAGGGCATCTTCAATCAGGGTGTCCGCGTCGGAGGAGGAGTGCTGTACGAAATTTTGGGAGATGTCGACCAAAAGGGCCTGCAGTTCGTTTCTCTTGGCCAAGCCCATCGCCTGGATCTGGAGTTGATCGTTGCTGATGGTGAGCTGATTGTGCAAACCATCCATCTCCTTCTTGCTGCGCACAGCCTCGCTGATGTCGTGCCAGGAGCCGATTCGACTGTTCGTTTTACTTGGGGTAATTTGGAGCCTCATCCAGATCGGCGACCCATCCTTAGCAGTGAGCAAGAAGCAGAGGGCCTCGTCGGATGAGCCCATATCGAGGGCAGCTAGGATGTCTGTTGTCCCCAGGGGGGAATCCTTGTGGAGCAGGTCAGAAAGGTTGATACCCAAACTATCCTCGGGTTTGCGGCCGAATACCCGCTCCGCCACGGGAGACAAATAGTCGATAACCCCGGTCGAGCTACAGCTAAAAACTACATCCGGCTGGCCTTCGACAAGCTGGCGAAAGCGCTGCTCGCTCGTGACGAGCTTCTCGACGAGCTTGTTGTTGATTTGTACCGCAAGCTCCTCGCTGCGGCGGCTATCTCTTTGGCTCATGCTTGAGCTGGTACGTTCTGAAGATCTTTGACCAGCGCCTTGGAATCAGTCATACCGCAAAACATGGGGAAGATCTCGTCGCAGTACAGTTGATGTTCGAGCTTGGTGCGTCCGGAAATGCAGTCCTGAAGAATGTGCACGCGAAAGTCCAGGTCGAGGGCGCAGCGGGCGGTGGAGTCTACGCAAAGTGAGATCACCACCCCGGCGAGCACAATGTCCTCGATTCCGCGAGCGCGTAATTCATGTTCCAGCACCGTATTGGAAAAGGCATTCAATCCGCGCCGTCCAGGGATTTGGATGATTTCCTGATAACCAGCAAGACCCTCGATGGTTTCTGCGCCTTGCCGTCCAACTTGGAATGCACCCACTTCTTTGATCTTCGCAAGAACTCCCATGGGTTCGACTAACTCGGGGTAGCCCTCCTTGAACAGGATGGGGGACGAGAAGACCGTGACGCCGGTGTTCTGCAATTGGTTAACCAAATCGAGCGTATTGCGCAGCATGCCCGTTGATGCGGCTTGCTCTTCAATCACAGGACGCAAAATCCCGTCCTCGTGAAACCAGTCGTTTTGAAAGCCGATAAGGATGAGTGCTGTCTTCTTGGGATCCATGAGATATCCGTGGTGAAAGGGGTTCTAGGTTTAGGAAGAAACTCACTCCCCATGAGGTTCACGACAATCTGGGGGTGGGTCAGGCGGCTGCTATGGCGTAGGAGTAGATCCTATTCTGGGGCCTAGCGCGCAGGTTGGAAGAGGTCATCTCCGTTTTCTGCTCGTGGGCGGACTTCAGATACGATGTTTGCGTCAAGGCGGTGGGCTAAATCCCGGAGGCCATCCACCAAATCGGGAAGCCGGAGGAGGAGATTGTGAGCTTCGCTGGGATCTTCTTCCACATTGAAGAGGGTGCCGTTCTTCAGGTGTAATTTCCACGGGCCTCTCCGAATAGCCTCTAGGGGGCCACGCGCGGCGTAATAGAGGAATGAGAGAGTCGGGGACCGGGCACCCTCTTTCGACATCAAGAGGTCGCCCACATCATGGCCATCGATTTGGTGGGGAGAAACGTAGGGAATGCCCGTAGTCGCGGCCAGGGTGGGCAGCATATCCATAGCAGTAATGAATTCGTGGTTTAGGGAACCCTCGGGAATGCGCCTTGGCCAAGAGGCGATGAACGGAACCCGGTGCCCCCCCTCCAGGGTGCTGCCCTTAGCGCCACGAAAGAGGCCGGCAGAGCCTCCCATAAGCTTCAGCCTGTTCCACGGACCGTTGTCGCTGGTGAAAATCACCAGCGTATTCTCTCGCAGGTCCAGGTCCTCGAGTGTGGCCATGATGGCCCCCATGCCCGCATCGATTTCCTCGATCACATCGCCGTAGATTCCTCGTGGGCTTTGTCCCTCGAACGACTTTGAGCGAAACAGGGGAACATGGGGCATCGGGTGCGCGAGGTAAATGAAGAAGCGTTCGTCCTTATGCTCCTTGATGAATCGAATGGTCTCACCGGTGAATCGTTGAGTGAAATCGGCTTGATTTGGTTCCCACTCCACAACCTCGTTGCCAACGAAGAATGGCAGCTCGTACTTGTAATTGTCTTGCGGCGAGCGTTTGGCCCTGGACATATCGTTGGAATAAGGGATTCCGACGAACTCGTCAAACCCCTGATTCAGGGGTAGCAGTCCGGAGCTGTGGCCTAGGTGCCATTTTCCAAAGCACGCAGTTGCATAGCCCCGATCCTTGAGGACTTCCGCCAGGGTGATCTCACTGGGGTTCAAGCCGCCCCTGTCTGGGGGGAAAATAACATGTTTATGCATGCCGATACGCCGGGGGTAGCACCCCGTGAGCAATGCCGCGCGCGACGGGGAACAAACCGAGCAAGCCACCACAAACTGGGTCATACGCACCCCGCGCTGAGCTAAGCGGTCCAGGTTTGGCGTGCGTATCGTCGGATGTCCAGCGCTGGAAAGGTCGCCATATCCCATGTCGTCAACGAAGACGAGGATTATGTTGGGAGCCTCAGGGGCGGGTGTGACCGTTTGGGTGCCCGTGGCTGAAGTCCCGAACGCAAGTGCTAGGGCGAAGAGGGTGATTAGGTGAGAGGCAATCATGCCGCCATCTTTCCGTCCCCCGTGGCTCTATCAAGCTTCTGGGCGTAATTTTTCCATGCTCGGGTGACCAGGGGCTTGGGCTGCCCCCCAACATGGTCCAGAATAGGGCTCCGAGAGAAAGACCCGCGCCCTCGTTACCAGCAATCAAAATGCGAACAGCCCAAGCCGTACCAAGCCAGACACTCTTCCAAGCCATCGGATGGATTGCCTGCCTGGCGGTTGCAACTTTCACGGTGAGCTGCACACGCGAGAATCATCACGAGATCCTCGGTGCGGGTGGGCTCGACGGCAATACTACTACCACCCCCCAAACTCCAGCCACTCTGATGACCAACCCCTACAACGAACTGACTCCGGAAGAGGCCTACGTCATCGAAGACAAAGGGACCGAGGCCAGAAACGTCGGCGAGTACACCGACACCAAGGATCTGGGCACCTATCTTTGTCGCAGGTGCAACGCCAAACTCTACGTCTCCAAACAAAAATTTGCGAGCAATTGTGGATGGCCTAGCTTCGACGACGCGATTGCTGATGCAGTGCGCCAGGAACCTGACGCAGACGGAAGGCGTACGGAAATCCTCTGCGCCCATTGCGACGGTCACCTAGGGCATGTGTTCTTGGGCGAGGGTTACACTGAAAAAAATACTCGGCACTGCGTGAATTCGCTTTCCATGCGTTTTTACCCCGAGGGGGAGCAACTGCCTCCGATCGGTTGGCTCCGGGCTCCGAAGCGATGACTTGTTTCCTTCGGCACTCCATCAGATAAAGGGTGCCCCATCGTGGAAAACGATGGTTGTGGAAATAGTGGAGGCGGGAGGTTCTTGCTGGACTCCTCGGGGCAAGTTTCTTGAAGATTGCCTAGCGCGTGGTGAACTGTACGGCAACTGCCTCGAAGCGTCCGGCTAGCGGGGCATCCCTGGTGTCTAGGATCACATCTAGGCCCTCACAGCTGCCCGGGGCAGCGCCGTTAATGCGCACATCTCTCGGGGTCCTATCTAATGGCGCGACGATTCTTGATTTCCGTTTCAACCAGAATTACGTCAGCGATGTACGGTTAGTCTGCGCCACTTTTGGCGAGGAAAGTGATAGGGGCACGAAAATCGCCGATCAAGTCCCTTCGAGGTTTGAACCCTCTCACTATAAAGCAGATAGAATTGACCGGCATGTGGATTCCCCTCTTCTGTGTCTTTGGAATTATGGCTGGGAGTGCTCCACCCCAGCTGCCTGTTGAACCTACTGCTCGTTCTTTCGCCGTGGATTGGCTGCTTGATGCGCGCCCCTACGAGGCCAAGGTCTATCAATCGGTGGACGGCCGTTCAGTGGTCCTAAGCAACGGACTTGCCCGCCGTGAAATTCGAATTGAAGCTGGCTGCGCTACGGTTGCCTTGGATAATCTTTTTCACGGTGAGGCCATGCTGCGCTCGGTCAGACCCGAGGCGCGCATCAGGGTCAACGGGGTTGATATCCAAGTGGGCGGGTTGCTGGGTCAATCCAATCATGCCTTCTTGCAACCAGAGGTCGCCGCCAACTTGACCGCGGATCCAAAGGCTATGCAACTGGTGGGCTATGAAGTCGGAACACCGGTCGCGCCCTTTGAATGGAAGAGAGTGCGGCATCACGCTATTGATGCAGCTTGGCCGCCCGCGGGCGTTTCCTTGCGATTGGATTTCGCCATGCCCGAAGGTGTTGGCGCGGGGCTACGCGTAAGCGTTCACCATGAGCTTTATGATGGACTGCCTTGCACCGTCAAGTGGCTGACGATTCACAATCCAGGGAATGTGGCGGTTGAGCTCGACCGCTTCACTAGTGAGATTTTAGCGGTTGTGGAGTCCGAGAGTCATGTGGAGACTCGCAAGGGAGTTGCTCTTGCGACTCCAAACCTGTGGGTCGAAACCGATTATGCGGCGGGCGGTGACGGGGTCAATAGTCAACGCTGGTCGGTTCACTGGGAACTAGATCCCCTTTATCACACCCAGGTGAACTACCGGCGGCAAACCCCGTGTCTCCTGGAGTGCAAGCCGGAGCACGGTCCCGCCCAGACACTTGAGCCAGGCGCAACGCTTACCACCTTTCGCAGTTTTGTTTTACTTCACGATGGGGAAGATCGCGCGCGGAATGGGCTCGCCCGTTGCCGCATGTATCGCACGGTGGCGCCTTGGGTAACCGAAAACCCCCTGATGATGCACGTACGCTATGCGGATTGGAAAAGTGTCAAGCTCGCGATCGATCAATGTGCGGAGGTGGGTTTTGAAATGGTGATCCTTACTTTTGGAAGCGGTTTCAACATGGAGAACAACAGCCCCGAGTACCTCGCCAAGATGAAGGGGTATGCGGATTATGCCCACTCGAAGGGGATTGAAATTGGAGGCTACTCGTTGCTTTCTAGCAGGCGTATTGGAAACGGAAACGATGTAGTGTCTCCCGAGGGCGAAAGCCCGGCCCATGGAAACTGTCCTGCCCTGGCCAGCGATTGGGCTCTCTCGTATTACAAGAAGCTGCACGAGTTCTTTCCCGCTACGGGGTTCAATTTGTTGGAGCACGACGGGCCTTATCCCGGAGATCGCGATGTGACCGCGCGCCCTCCCCTGCAAAAGGGCGCCGAGGATTCCCGCTGGGTGCAATTTTGGATCGCAGCGAACTACTACCGTTGGTGCCGTGGCCAGGGCATTTACCTCAATACGCCCGATTGGTATCACTTGAATGGATCCACGAAGTCGGCCATGGGCTATCGCGAAGTGAACTGGTCCCTGCCCCGGGCCGAGCAAGTCTTGCACACGCGGCAGAACATCTTTGATGGCACTTGGACCAAGTCGCCGTCCATGGGTTGGATGTTTGTGCCCCTGACTGAATACCAGGGTGGGGGAGCGGCCGCCACGGTCGAACCATTGCACGAGCATCTTGTCCATTATCGTCAGATGATGGAGGGCAACTTACTGGCGGGGGTGCAGGCCTGTTACCGCGGGCCTCGTTTGTACGACACCGATGCAACAAGGACCATGGTCAAGGCTCAGGTTGATCGCTTCAAAACGAATCGCGCGATCCTCGAAAGTGACATCGACCATGGGGCCAGTCGCCGTCCGGATGGCCGGAGTTTCGATTGGATTCTGCACGTAAACCCTGATCTGGAAACACCCGGCATGTTGGTGGTGCACAACCCTCTAGACAAAGCCGTGGAGCAGACGATTCAGCTCGATCCCTACTACACCGGGCTGCGTGAGACTGTGCTAGTTGGGTGGGAAGATGGGACGAGTCGAGTGCTTCCCCTAGACGATCGAGGGCTGTTGAGGATCCCCTTACGGCTGACAGCCGGAGGGGTGCAGGCCTTGACCCTGCGGCACAATCCATGAGGGGTTGATTGGTTTCAAGGTTTTTGGGTTGGGTGAACGCCCTAAAGAGGCAATTGCTTGAGAAAGAGCTGTCGCCCAAGGCCGCGTGGTTGCAGTGCTCTCGTTTGGCCTCGGCGGGGCTTTCCCCGATCTATCCATAGCAGGCTGGGGAACGGGCGCTCGAAGTTTGGCACCCACAACCGGAATGGGCGCTATGCTCTTCTGTTCCATGGTACGCCGTTCAACCCTCGCCCTCATTTTGCTCGCCTCTTGCGGAGGTGATGGTCCAGGCACGCCTCCCAATGTGGTCGTGATCTCTTTGGATACCTTGCGCGCGGATCACATGGGCACTTATGGCTATCACCGCGACACCACGCCATTTCTGGATGAGCTAGCCAAAGAGTGCTTGGTCTATGACAATGCGCGCACGACCTGGACTTGGACTTTGATCGCACACATGAGCCTCTTGACAGGCTTCTATCCCGCTCAGCACAAGGTGTGGTCCACCGGTAGCGCCTTGGCCGAGGGCCCTTGGACCTTGGCCACTCGATTGAAAGCCGCTGGTTATGAGACCTTTGGGACTTACAACACCCCCGGCTGGTTGGAGCCGCGCTTTGGTTTTGATCGGGGCTTTGATCGGTATGAGGGGCACGGAGAGGTCACCGAGGCCATCGGTTGCGTGAACAATATGTTGACCGAGCGCGAAGGGACGGGGCCTGTTTTCCTTTTCATGCACCTCTTTGACATCCACAACGCGCCGCTGATGAAAAAAGGCCCGCTCTACAATCCGCCCCAACCTTGGGCGGACCGCTTCATGGAGTCAGCCGAGGAAATTGCGAGTGAGAACAATCTAGACACGGTCGCCAAGAAACAACTCCTGTGGCATGGGGCGACTGTTAAGACCACGGATCGTCAGCGAGAGGCTCTGCGCGCGCTCTACGATGGGAGCATCGCCCATGTTGACGATCAGTTGCGTCAGCTCTTTGACCAGCTGGAAGAGACCGGCTTGCTGGAAGACACCATTGTGGTGATTACCGCTGACCATGGTGAGGGTTTAGGTCAGCGTTGGGAGAAATTTGGCGGCCATGGGGGAAGATTTGAAGAGGGTATGCGCGTGCCACTGATGATTCAGACCCCGGCCCGAGACCGGCGGCGCGGGCGAATCTCAGCGCCTGTCAGCCACGTGGATTTGGTCCCGACGATTCTCGATTTGTGTGGCCTTGAATCGGACTCTCGGTTGCCCGGGTACTCGCTCATGGACGACGAACTTCCTAGTCGCGTGATCTATGGGCAGCACCAAAATCGCTCGCTCAGTTATCACGGTAAGTGGAAGGTAAGCCAATCTAGGGAGGCCAAGAACGTGCAGGTCTATGACCTTGAGGCGGACCCGGGGGAAGTGGCTCAAGTGCCCGACATGAAAGAATGGCAGAAGCTCCAAGACTTAGGACTCCGCTTGCACGCGGAATCGTTGGCAGCTCAAGAGGCTTGGTTCCAACCCGGCTCTGCCGATGCTGAAGGATCGGGCGCCGCTCATGATGCTGCCATGCAAGCCCTGGGCTATGGTGGCGGCTAGTGAGCTTGATGACCCGTTCAGTGGTATGCAAATAAAAGGGGCGCCCCTCTTGCGAAGGACGCCCCAGGCTTGGCTGCGAACAATAGCCTCTAGTGGAACGTCACTGACATGGCGTTCGTGAAGTTGCTACCTGTCGAACAGGGCCCGGCTGCGTTGCGATACCAGAGCTGGAAATTCCAGGTGGATCCCGCGACGATGATAGCGGGCGTCGGGAAGGTGCTTGCAGTGTAGGCAACGATCCCAGGGCCCAGGATTGCAGTGCCACCAGCGCCTGTGAAGACCACGGGGCGGTAGCGGGACAGTCCACCAGTGACGCACATCAGTCCGTCCCTAAGTACTACCGGGGGCATAGTCAGGGGACCCATGAAGAACACGCCGAAGGTGGCGGGAGGTAGCTGTGTCGCCTCAAGTCGCAGGTTATCCAATGCCACTACAGAACTTCCGGTGGCAGACAGGAGAGCGCCTGCGCCGGTGGAGTTCACGCAACCAGCACTCGGGTCGATGTTGCCACAGGGCGACACGGTTGCGCAGAAACAGTAGGGAGAAACATCGAGGATTGCTCCGCAGCTATCAGGCACACCGTCGCCATCCAAATCGAGAGCCGTTCCGGTGACGATCTCAACCGCATCCTCAAGGCCATTGCCATCACAGTCCATAAGGGGGTCTGTCAGGAACGCTAGGGCGTTGAGATCATCTGAGGGGAAAGCGCCCGGGGAGCGAGGAGTGCGTAACCCCATGTGCTCGGCCGAGACGATGATGGCCGGGAAGGGGGAGAGTCCACCGGACATGGACGGGATGGGTGTGGTCAGGATGTCTCCTTCACCGATGGGAATCCCGAAGTGACTGTCGATTCGACCGATCACCGGAGACCCACGACGAACGCTGAAGAGCACCATGTCCGTGTTACCGTTGAACCAGTCATAGGGGTGATGGCTCCGGTCAAAAACCCCGTTGCCGTTCTCCCAGATGGCCAGGGCGTCCAGGTCATCCGGGATGTTGGCTCCCGTACGGTCCAGGCCCAAATCAACGGCCTTGGCCCAGATTACCGCGACTCCTCCCGGAGCCCCGGTGACGAGCACATCGCCAGGTTTTAGGCCGCGTTGGCCAGCAGAGTCCGAGCCAGCGATGCCGGTGGCTGGATCAATGAGACCTCCGTCTAGAGAGAAATAGGTATTGTCGACGGCACCGTGCAGACGCACAGTTGCCGCATCCAGGTTATCGCCTTCGTTGACATTGGCGTTGGGCATGCCCGCGGCGGGGAGGTTGGGTTCGATGAGTCCGATACCTGGGTAAGTGAATCCGCTTGCGGACACCTGGCCATTTCCGTCCACTGCTCCCACATGGTTGGGGGGAAACATCGGAGGGATTGGCAGCAAAGAGTTCTGCACGATGATGGACCAGTTGGTCCACAGATCGCTTGAGGAGTCACCTGCTGGGCGTTCGGTTTGAATCGTAGGAGGAGGCATCAAGACGCTTGCGCCCCTCGCGAACTGATCCACGCTGAAGAATAATTCGCCAGGTTGAATGCCATTTGGGGAGAAGCGGAAGTCTGTGCCCGCCGAGATAGCATCGATTTCCAGATCACAGGGTGTTCCGCCCAAGTGACCGATGCAGCCGCTGATGAGATCCAGGTCAAGAGCTGTCTTGTGGATTTCAGGCGTGAGAAGGGGCCCAAGAGTGGGAGCGCCACCCGGTGCGGCCAACAGGTCACCTTCCGAGATAGGGCTTCCGGTTAGGGAATCCGTGAGACCCACGCTTGGACTCTGCCAGTCGATTGAAAACTGCAGGGTCTGTTGAGGTGAGGGGGGGGATGCCGCTGAGACCGTTGAGGCCAGAGCAACCAGAGTGAGGGCAATTAAGATTTGGTTTCGCATGTGGTTTTCTTCCTGCACGGGACGTGCGTTGGTGTCCCGGTCATGCGGGGCACAACCTTCTCTGAGCCACAGACCAGGGAGCGGACAACTATTGCGCGAAACGCGAGAAAACCAGCGATAAGAGGGAATCTGGGGCCCGCTGGCGAAGATTAGTTCCCACGGGCATGAGGAATGAGCGGCCCAAACCGCACGCCGCACAGCAGCAACCGTGCGCAGTACCGGTCAAGGGCTTAGGGCTGAGACTCTTCCCAGGATTCGCGCATGAAGGCGAGACCCTGCCTAGCGAGGGTCATGGGGTTGTCACAGAAATCTCGCCAGATATGAACTCCGGCAGCGAATCCGGGATCCACCCGTGAAAAGGCTTCGATGGTCAACCAGCCGTCGTAGCCCGCATCATGCAGGGCCCGAAAGGTGTCACTCCAGGCAACTTGACCCGTGCCGGGAATACCACGCGTGTTTTCGCTGATGTGTACATGACCCAGAATGTCCGCGCCGCGGCCAATGGCAGCGGTAGCGCTGTCTTCTTCGATGTGCATATGGTGCGTGTCGTAGTGCAAGCCCAGATTGGGATGCCCCGCGAGGTTCACAATCTTGGCCGCATCGGCCACGGTGTTGACCAGATAGCATTCGAACCGATTGAGAGGTTCGATGTTCAATTGCACTCCGTAGTCCACCGCAAATTGAGCCGCAGGGGCGAGCACCTCGGCGCTCCAACGCATTTCGTCTTCCGTGGGGCCATGGCCCGTGAAGACCTTGAAGGCCGAGTGCAATGGCCCGCAAAGTACGTCTCCCCCAAGGGCAGCGGTCATGCGCACCGTGTCCTTCAAGCGTTCAAGGGCTGCCGCCCGTACGGCCTTATCGGGGCTGGCGGGGTTGTCCTTGGCCTCGGGCGCCATGCAGGTGTTTGCAACAAGCCCGAGTTTCTGGATCTGTGGCCCGAGAGCTTCGTAGTGGGCTAAGTCTCCCGCGCCAAGGGGTAACTCGACCCCGTCGTAGCCGAGCTCCTTGAGTTCAGCCATCAGGGGTAAGTGTTCTTCAGACACAAAGGCGGTCCAAAGCAGAAGGTTCATTCCAGTGCGCATGATGGGGGGGGGCTAGGCGTCTACGCCGGTTTCGATCCAGCGTTGTTCTTGGGCAGATTTCAAAACGGCGTCACAAACCTTTTGGGTTTGCCAGGCGTCCTCAAAATCAGGCCGCGATCGCTGCCCTTTTTCGGTATCGCCCAAAAAATCCGCCAGGGTGTTCACGAATGTGTGCTCGTAGCCAATCGTGCAACCGGGGACCCACCAGTGATCCATGTACGGGTGCTCGAAGTTGGTCACGTGGATTTTACGCCAGCCGGTTAGGTGGTCCTCCACCTTGGAGCCGGTGTCTTGGCGCGTATGCTCGTAAAAGGAAAGGTACTGGGGATCTTCCAGGTTGAAGCTCAGGGAGCCATCCTCGCCGTTCATTTCGAGGGTGTTGAAGTTCTTTCGGCCACGGGCGTAGCGGGTGGATTCAAAAGTTCCCATGGAGCCGTTGGCGAAGCGCGCCAGGAACATACATGCGTCATCGATTTTCACCGGCTGCAGCTTGCCGCTTTCCTGGTGCATCCGTTCCTTGACAAAAGTCTCGGTGGAGGCGACCACCTGGGTGATTGGCCCGTTCAACCACATTGCCGTGTCGATGGAGTGAGCCAGGAGGTCTCCGGTTACTCCCGATCCCGCCGCGTCCTTGTCCAAACGCCAGAGGGTCGCGCCCCCCTGGGGGACATCTTCCGCGATGGTCCAGTCCTGCAAGTAGGTGGCGCGATAATGGAACGGCCGCCCGATCCGTTTCTCTTGCACGATTTGATGGGCCAGGGCGATGGCGGGTACCCGGCGGTAGTTGTACCACACGAGGTTCGGCACCCCCGCCTCCTTGATTGCACGGGTCATGGCTTCGGCTTCGGCGCAATTCATGGCCAAGGGTTTTTCGCAAGCGACCCATTTGCCCGCCTTGGCGGCGGCGATGGCGATTTCCGCATGGGTGTTGTTGGGCGTACCGATGTCGATCAGATCCACATCGTCGCGCTCGATGACCCGCCGCCAGTCGGTCTCAACGGATTCATATCCCCAGATTTTTGCAAAAGCTTCGGCCTTGGCTTTGTCGCGACCGCAAAGAACCTGCAGCTTGGGGCGTGTTTCAAGCTCTGGGAAAAAGTGGGCCACCTTTGCGTAGGCGTTGGAGTGCGCCTTGCCCATGAAGCCGTAACCCAACATGGCCACATTGAGGGTCTTGGTCATGCTCGATCCTCGTTCTGACCGTCCACCCACTCCTTGCAGGCGGCCGTGGCATCCCAGGCATCGGGCCAAAAGCACAAATCAATGGTCCACCAATCGTGACCCGGATCCACGCGTTTGAGGCGCTTCATCAGCGGCTCAAAGTCCACCACCCCTTCACCGAAGGGCAGGTGCATGGAGGTCTCGTCCTCGCCTTTGGCATCTTTGTGGCAAGAGTTATCCGAGTCGATCAGATGGATGTGATTGATGCGCCCGTCAAGGCGGTCGATCAGTTCGATTTGGCCACCGGCAAGAATCTCGGGGCCATCATTGTGTCGCGCGCCCACGACCGCACACATGTGGCCGTGGCTGGTGTCATACAGCACGCCAAAGTTCTCGTTAGGCACCCCATCGAGTACGCGCAGGATTTCTGTGGGCTTGTTGAAGGCAAAGCCGGGTTCGAATTCCCAGGTCACATACAACCCGTGGTCGTCGGCCACGCGCGCAGCATCCTTGAATGCGCTGGTAACTCGCTGCAGGGCTCGCTCGGCACCTACTTCTTGTACCAATTGCGGTCCGCCCACCGTGTCCACGCGCACACCTTGAATGCCCAGGTCCAAGGCAAATTGGCAGTTGCGGGTGAACTCATTGAGCCACGAGTCATGATTTGGTGAGTCGATCAGGTGCTCATCCCACAGGTTTGCCGCAAGACCGCTAACGCCCAAGCCCAGGGACCCCAGTTTTTCTCGCAGGGCCGCGCGCGAGTCCGAGTCTGGGTGGTCGTCGGGGCTTGGGTGTGGCGTAAAAGCGCCGAGCTCTACCCCGTCAAAGCCGAGTTCTTTGAGCCGCAAACAGACAGTCTCAAAATCCACGGGCTTATCCGCATAAGGGCCAATCGTATAGGCCCAAGATCCAATCGAAATTCGTCGCATAATATTACTGGGACAAGGAATTCAGTAAGTCGCCCGGCCGCCAGAGATATCGTGGCAAGAACCGGTGGTGAAGGAGCATTCTGGGCTACAGAGGTAGTGCACCAGGGCAGAGACCTCTTGTGGTGTGCCCGTGCGCCCAACGGGAATCTTCGAGACCATGTAGTCAATGGTCTCTTGGTTCACCTGGCTCAGCATGGGGGTTTGAATCACTGCCGGTGCGATCGAGTGAATGCGGATGCCGGTGTCGGCTACTTCCTTGGCCAAGGACTTGGTCATGCCGATCACGCCGGCCTTGGATGCCGAGTAAGGCCCCAGTTTTGGATTGCCCTCCTTGCCGGCAATTGAAGCGATGTTGACGATGCGTCCATAGTTGGCTGCGCGCATGGGCTCAAGGGCCGCACGGTTGCAAAGCCAAACGCCAGTCAAATTGACCTCCAACACACGCCGCCATTCCTCGGCGCTAGTTTCCCAAGCAAATGCGTTGCGGCCAACTATGCCGGCGGAGCAGACCAAGAGGTCCATGCGTCCATGAGCCCCGTGCGCTCCCTGCACCATAGCCGTGACCTGCTCTTCATCGGTCACATCCAGGACGCAACCACGGGCGGCCGTTCCCAGATCTTGGACCGACTGCTGCACCGCGTCGCTGTCCTGGTCTGCGATGGTCACGCTGGCCCCTGCTGCGATCAAGCGTTGGGCAATGGCGAAGCCGATGCCCCGCGCGCCCCCAGTGACGATGCCGTGCTGGCCGTCGAGTGAAAAGTGCTGTGCTTCCGTCATGGATTCGTTGGGTTTGCCCCCGCCGGTGTGCAGAGGGTCGCTGGCCTACGATACGCAGTTTGCCGGGCTGGGGGTGCGTTCCGAAGTGTCCGGGGCCCTCGATTTACCCCGCGCGCCCTGGGCTGAGCACTTGCCAAGCAATCCGGTGCCCTCTTACCATGGTCTGCGATGGAACCTTCGATCCTAGACAGCGCTGAGCGGAATGTGAGTGAGATTCTGGCCCATGCCGTTATGCACGGCCCGGACGATCCCGCCGTGGTTGTCTATGACCGCCAATCCGACCTCAGTATTGGGCTGGCAGAGGCCTATAAGCGTTGCTTGCCCAAGGCCAATATCCTCGACTATGACACCATCGACTCCAATCAGATCCTCGACCGGTTCAAGGAACTGACAGGGGGGGATCTGGTCGTGCTGATCCAGACCACGCGCTTTCGAATGGATGATTTCCGTCTGCGCATCGAGTTGTTTCGGCGGGACCTAAAGGTCATCGAGCACCCGCATCTTGGGCGTATGACCCAATCCGCGGTGGAGACCTATGTGGACTCCCTCGCATATGACCCCAATTACTTTCGCGGCGTGGGGCGAGCTCTCGCGCAGCGCATCGATCAAGCCAAGGAGGGCGTGATCGAGGGGGATGGGGAGAAGTTGGTTTTTGGAGATGGATTTGAAAAGGCCATGCTCAATGTGGGCGACTATGCGAAAATGAAGAATGTGGGGGGCCAGTACCCCATTGGTGAAGTCGTTACCGAGGCCAAGTGCCTTGAAGACCTGAACGGCCGAGTCCGCATTCATGCCTTTGGGAATAGAGACTTCCAGGTGGATCAACCTCCGGTACCCATCACGCTCGTGATCGAAAAAGGCCGCATCATCGGCACGGAAGACTCGACCCCCGAGTTCGATGTGGTGCTCGACAACATCCGTGCGGACGAACAAGGCGAGGTCCTAGTGCGCGAATTTGGCATGGGCCTCAACCGCGCCTTTACCCGCGAGCGCATCGTTGCCGACATTGGCAGCTACGAGCGTATGTGCGGCGTGCACCTATCCATGGGCGCCAAGCACCATGTGTACAAGAAGCCCGGCATCAAGAAAAAGCACGTCAGGCACCATGTGGATGTCTTTGTCGTGGCCGATGCCCTTAGCTTCGATGGAGAAGTGGTCTATTCAGGCGGAAGCTGGACCGTAGGGCAGGGCTAAGTTGCCAGCGCTGGGAACCTTCGCGTTGGGAACCTGGAAAAGCTCCTAGGGTTGTGAATAGCAGAGCCCCTATAGGCCTAAGCGTGATGACCCATGTCCACTTCAGCCCTCGAACGCATGCGCTCGAAGATCTTCCAGTGCGATGACCTCAAGGGCTCGCTCATGGGTTGCCCCTAAGACCACCGGTGGCGCCGCGCCGTGCAGGAAGGCCTCTTGCCAACGCGCGGCGCAGAGGCACCACTGGTCGCCGGGTTTGAGGCCATCAAAGCCGTACTCGGGCATGGGTGTGGACAGGTTGTTGCCCACGCGGGCTGAGAAAACGAGGAACTCGGCGGAAGCGCGTATGCAAACCGTGTGGGAGCCCATGTCGTTTTCGTCTGTTCGACAGCAACCGTCGCGAAAGAACCCGGTCATTGGATCTTTGGAGCAGGGATCAAGGGCCTGGCCCAGCACGTTGCGGCGATCGGGGGTGACGGCTCGTTGAATCATGTGAAATTTGTCGTACTGGAAAGAATGTCCCTGGCGCTGAGCTCAAGGCCATTTTGGCGCACCCATATATACCGCCTGGGAGGTGCTGGGTGGTTTTCGTCTTGGTGTGACTTGGGATCTGGGCGAGACCGGTGAGGGCCTGAAATCGCGAAACCGGTTGCCCTAGATGCGACCCCTTATCCCCCTGTGGTGGTTCCTAGGGCCATTCAGGTGGATTCGTCGTCCCTGGCTGGGTGTCCACCCGGCCGTTCCTAGTCATGGCCCGCCCGAGCCCCTAGGGGAATCGCCAAGGGGGGCTTCAGCTCCTTGGGCAAGCCCAGCGAGAAACCCCTTCTGACCTTTCCCGGTCCAGCCATCTAGGCCGGATCAAGCTGGGTTGCGACTTGGATCTGTGATTCGCGTCTGGGCCCAATCCATGGTGTAGCGCCCGTTGATTTCGCTGAGCGCATTCAAAGCGAGCCTGCCGCCAGTGGCCTTGTGCAAGTAGCTATCTACTCCAAAGGGGCCTTGGTAGCCAGCCCTTGCGATCGCGCGGCCCGCCTGTTCAAAGGCCTCTTGCAAGCGATCGTCCAGGGCCCGTGGAAGTGCATCAGGAGGAGCGGCTTGGGAACTCAGCCAGGCACCACAGGATTTGGTTTCTTGCAAGCACGGAGGCGCCAGGGTGACATCTCCCTTGGAGCTCACCCAACCCGAGCGGGTGAATTCGCGAACCACTTCGACCCACGGCTCGATGATCAAGGGCCCATTGCGCAGGCTTGCCTCGATCCAGGAGCGCTCAGGGGCGGTCGGTTTGCCTGCAGCGATCTTGCGCCGACCACGACCAGCCGCACCAAAAGAACGGCGTAGCAACCAGTTGTCCACGCTAGTTCGAGCAATGACCGAGAGAGCTTCTTCAAGGTTGCTCGCAAGATGTTTGACGAAGCTATCGTGGATGAGGTCTTTGCGCACTTCCGCGGCAAAGGGTCGGGCATTGATGGCCCGCAGAATCTCGACTGAAGGAGCCGGGTCCGGGATAGCGCCGACTGCCGCGAGCATCCCGAGAGCTCCAGGAGTAGGGGACCAGGCGCAGCCCACAAGCCCTTCTAGATCACGGTTCTTGGCAAATTGATCCACGTTGGAGTGGTTGAGCAAAATGTCCCCCGGGGCCAACAGAGACCGGATTAGGGGTTGTTGTTGGATTTCCACCACCCGCAACAAGGCCGCCGGTGGCGTGTAGTTGCCAAGGGTCTCTAGTTCTGTTTCAGCATCGAGGTTCAGGACCCAAACACAGGGTGCGGAACTCATGGTCGCAGGCGCTCCTTGCGCGGCAGGGTCGCGGAAGGGGCACGCTCGAGGGCATCGATGAACTCAGGGTCGAATCCCGCGCCCAGGCGTCCTGCGCGATTGATAGGTCTGCCGCGAAAAAGTCCCGGGGTGATCAAATCCGGTAGGGCTTTTTCCCAGGCTTCAAAGGTCATCGGAGCGCCACTCAAGGTCTCGAACCAGCGCCGCGAAAAGTCCACGTGACTCTCTTCGTCTTTGCAGACGCGGGCCAGGATCGCCGCGCCCTTCTCATCACCAGCGTCTCGGAATGCTTTGGCAAAACGCGCGCTGTGATCCAGGTTCGCGCCCTCAAGACCTAGGCCTTGCAAGGAAACAAATGCGAGGGGCGAGGGGCAGTTCATCAGGCGCTGCCAAAACCAATCACGCACGGGGAAATCGCCAACCTTGTGCCCCAAGCTGATCAGGTGTCCCTCGTAGAGGCCGAGGTGCATCAGTTCTTCCATCGCAAGCCTGAGAAGGCCCGAGCGGAATTCCCGAGGGGAATCGGGAAAAGCCAGGACTGCCCAGGCAAAGAGCTCGGCTGCTTGCAACTCGTGATGCAAGAACGTGTGCATCAATTGGGCCCGTGGTTTGGGTTGCACGAGGGCCCCCATGGGGGGAGTCTTCATGCTGCGGGCCTCAATGCGCAGGCACGCGGGACGTCCAGGGGTCTCGATCCGACGGGGTGCGGCATCGGATTCCCAGCAAGCATCATTGGCCAGATCTGGCAGGCGAGGGGGCCGGGTTTTTGCCTCCCAGGAGTCGCCTAGGATCAAGTTCCAACACCACGCCTCGGCGGTTCCTGGTGGGGGGCTGGGTTGGGGCGGACTCATGGCTGGGGTCAGGATAGCACCTTGGAGCCGCTTCCGGCCGCACCCCGCGCCGGGTTAGACCACCCAGCGGTCCTGAATCTCCCGGAGTGGGTGCAGGTTCACAACTCTTCGCTCATGGATTGTGCATACCGGGCCGAAGAGTCCTATTCTCACCCATCACCGCCCCTGAATGTTCAGACGTGGCGCTGAAACGACCACCCCCAAGCCTAGCACTCCATGAGTTTCGACCAGCAGTTAGAAAAGACCAAGACCCAAGACGGATTCATCGCAGCCCTCGACCAAAGTGGCGGAAGCACCCCCAAGGCGCTCCTGGCCTATGGGGTAGAGGAGTCCGAGTACTCCGGCGACGAAGCCATGTTCACCAAGGTGCACGAGATGCGCACACGCATCGTCACCAGCCCATCCTTCAATGGCGAGCGCATCCTCGGCGCGATTCTGTTTGAGAACACAATGGATCGAACCATCAATGGCAAGGGCTCGGCCCAGTTCCTTTGGGAGGAAAAGCAGGTAGTGCCCTTCCTGAAGGTGGACAAGGGCCTTGCCGACGAGGCCAATGGGGTTCAGCTCATGAAGCCCATGCCGGATCTCGATGATCTCTTGGCTCGCGCCAAGGGCAAATCGGTCTTTGGGACCAAGATGCGCTCTGTGATCAAGAACGACAACGCCGAGGGTATCGCCGCCATCGTCGCCCAGCAGTTTGAAGTTGGCAAGCAAATCATCGCTGCCGGTTTGGTCCCGATCCTTGAGCCGGAGGTGGACATTAATTCGCCCACCAAGGCGGCTGCGGAAGCCACCCTGCGTACCCAGCTGATGGAGCAGATCAATAAGCTTGAGCCTGGCCAGAACATCATGCTCAAGTTGACTTTGCCCGAGGAAGAGAACTTCTATGCGGATTGCATCGCCCACGACAATGTGGTGCGCGTCGTGGCTCTTTCCGGCGGCTATTCCCGCGAGGAAGCCAACCGCAGGTTGGCGTTGAACAACAACATGATTGCCAGCTTCAGTCGCGCCCTTTCCGAAGGTCTCTCCGCCAAGCAAACCGCCGACGAATTCAACGGGATGCTGGACACATCGATCCAAAGCATCTTTGACGCTTCGCGCACTTAAGGAGTCCTGGGCCGTGGCCAGGGGCTGCCCTGAGGCGGCCGGTAGGAATATGGAAGCCTAGCGCCTGCCGCCTAATTTCCGCAGTTCTCCCAGCACCCAGGTCAGGTGGTCGTCACCAAGCCCGTGTCCTGCTTTGGGAGAGATGCGGAATTTCTTGGGCCCGGGCACTCGGTTGAAGACCCCGAAGCTGATGGCGGGGGGACAAATGGAGTCTTGCAGACCAACGCCCATGTAGGTTGGGCACTTGATCCGATCAGCTAGGTTGACCGTGTCAAAGTAGCTCAAAGTCTTGAGCATGTCCTCGAAGTTGCGGCCTTCTTTGGCCGCGAGCCATTCCTCCATCTCGTCCCCCTCTTCCCGGGTAAGGGCGAAGTAGGTCTCCCAACTGCCGAGCCATGGGATGTCTGCTACGCAGTAGTCGATTCGCTGATCTAGGGCGGCCGTTGCAAAACTCATCCCGCCACCTTGGCTTCCGCCCCAGATGCCGATCTGATTTTGATCCACATCATCCCGTGAGCACAGGTAGTCCACCGCTCGCACGCAGTCCATGTAAGCGCCCCGGTAAAAGTACTCCTGCTTGTCGTCCAACCCGCGCAACCAGTAGTCCACAGGGCTTCCGGGCACGTCGTCTGTGCTGTTCCCATGGGCCCTGATATTGAATGAGAAGATGATCGAATCTGCGCTGATGCCGATGGGCTGCATGTTCTGGGTGTAGCCGGGCACCCGCAAGAGCGTAGGGAATGGTCCAGGCCCTTTTGGAACCTCCAGCCAACCGCGCACGAGGACCCCTCCTAAGCTGCGCATACTGACTTCGTAGAGGTCGCAGGGAGCCTCTGCGGGATTGTCACGGGGTTCACATTCAAACTCCGGATCGACCTTCTTCAGGTCACTCAGGGTCCGTTTCCAGAACTTCTTGAAGTCGCGCTCGCGGGTGAGCTCGCTCTCTACCTTGGCCGCTCCGGCCCCGACCCGGATCGATTTCACAATCTCTTGCCCCGAACCGTCCACCATCACCTCGCAGCTAACCATTGCGAAACCAGGTTTTTTGAACGGAAGCTCAAACCCAAAGGTCTGAACCCCATGGGGCTCAATCTCGATGCTGGTTTTTTCCGGGGGCGCAGGCAGATCTGCCACGGTCTTGAAGGACCACTCTAGGGTCGCAACGAGCTTTTCCTTGGAGCGGTTCTCGACCTCCGCCTCGAAGAACACACTCTTGCCAACTTCCACCATTCCGTCCTCTTCGCTGGTGGTCAACTGCAGCTTGGGGCGCAGGGTGGCCTGTGCATCAATTGCTGGAGCGGTCTGGACCGCGAAGGGGAGGCACAGCAGGCCAATCAGAGTCGGTGTATTCATGAGTTCAGTCTAGGCTCCGAATGAGGTGTAGGGTGAAACTTGCTCACTCTGTTGGGCCGAAGCGCTCCTGCGGCATCCATACTAGTCCCCATGGCAGAACTTGACCTGATCACGATGGTAATCTTGGCGGGCGCCGCTTTTATTGGGGCGACGATTTCGGGGTTCTTGGGCATGGGCGGAGGGATTTTTCTCCTGGTTGTGTTGTTCCTTTGCGGGCTTGATGCGGCGGTGGTGATTCCGGTGCATGCTTTGATTCAGCTGACCTCGAACTCCACCCGGGTCGCGCTGTTTCGTCGGCACGTGCGCTGGTCGGCGCTCTCGATTTTCGTCCTTTGTGCCCTTCCATTTCCCATTGTCGGGTTGGCGCTAGCTGGCTACCTCGATGCTGAGATGACCCGGGTCATGATTGGCGTGTTGGTGTTGTTTGCCACCTGGAAGCCAAAGGGGTGGCGCGTTGGGTGGGGCGAGCGACCCGCGTTCGCCAGCATGGGCGTGATTGCTGGCACCCTTGGTGTCGTGGTGGGGGCCACCGGGCCATTGATTGCGCCGTTTTTCCTGCGCGAGGGTTGGGCCAAGGAGGAGATCATTGCCACCAAGGCGGCTTGCCAAATGTTTGTGCACGTCCAGAAGATCGTGGCCTTTGGGGTGGTTGGATTTGCCTTTGCAGCTGAGCTTCCCCGGGTGCTTCCTCTGGCCTTCGTGGTCGTACTGGGGACCTGGGTGGGCAAGAAGTTCCTCGCGCACCTGACTGAAAAGCAATTCCGCCTGGCCTATCGCTTGGTCTTGACCGGGCTTGCATTGCGGTTGGTCATTGGAATTTGGGTCTAGTACCTCAGCGGTTTTGGAAAGGAACGCGAAGTTGAGACGCCACCTCACGCTTGTGGGTGACAGGTGCGTAGCCGGGGATCTCGCCCAGGGCAGCGGGGTAGGTGTCCTGGGAATCCTTAATGAGTAGCCGGTGTCCGTAAAGGGGTCGGGAAGACGGCCGACGGTCTCAATTTAGGCCGGTCGTAGGCAGCCAAAGCCCTCGGCACGATGGGAGCGAATAAGTAGATGGCAGCATCAGGGAATCCATGAGATGATGACCCCTTGCCGTCGAACCATGCCTACCTACTGACGATCGCTCTACTCTGGGCGTTGGGAAGCGCTGTCTCTGCCCAAGGGGAAGGACCGCGCAAGGTCTTGGTGATTGACATCGACGATCTCGGAATCGAGTTGCTGCAGGCGACGCCGACACCGCACCTCGACGGCCTTGCTGCCCAAGGCCGCTACTTCCCACGCTTCTATACGGCGCCCATGTGCACTCCAGCGCGGGCGCTGGCACAGCTGGGAGCCCGAGGCAGTCGGGTCGAAGTCCGTTGCATCGGAAATGTCCAGAACACGAGCGACTATCGCTTGCCCGCTGCACCATTCACGCCTCTCGGCGTGCAGGTACAGGCCAGTGGCAAACGGGCCATGAAGATCGGCAAGTGGCACCTCTGCTCCGACCATACCCTGGCTCACCCTACAGCTTTTGGCTGGCTGCCCTATGTGGGGGTGATGGGCAATCTTGGTCCGGCAGGGGGGGACTGGTTCAACTATCCCGAGAACACAGCTGGGACTTCGCACTCCGTGACCAACACCTATCTCACCACCCGTGAAACCAATCTGGCCTTGCGTGCGGTACGCGGTGGGTACGACTTAATTTCATTGAGCTACCACGCACCCCACAAGCCTTTTCACGATCCGCCAAGTCACTTGCACACGATTCCCCTGCCACTGGTCTTTAACTGGGACCGGGCGCGCGCGGCTTTACAGGCTTTGGATACAGAGCTCGCGCGACTGACACCTATGGCATTGGCTTTGGGGTACACGGTCATCATCTACAGCGACAATGGTCTAGCCACAATCCTGGGAGGCGACAAGGGCACCGTCTACGAGGGCGGAGTGCGCACGATGCTTTGGGCCCTGGGCCCCGGAATTGTGCCGGGGCAAGACGACTCGGTGATCGAAATCGTCGATCTCTATGCCACGGTGTTGGCCCTACTGGGGATTCCCCAGGGCCCCTTGGCTGGACCTGATTCGGTTTCCTTTGAGCCCCTCTTGATGGGAGGCAACGCACCCGGGACCATCGCAATTTCCGAGCGCGGGACCTTGGCAGGAGCGGATCCCCACCTACAGCCCGATACCTGGCGGCGCATGGCCTGTGAACAGCGCTTTAAACTGATCGTCAATCAGGATCTCTTGATACCGAGATTGTTTGACTTGCAGAATGACCCCGGAGAGCAAGTAGACCTGCTGGCCGGACCGAGCCTCTCGAACACCGCAGCCCAGGCCTTCATCGCCTTGCGTGCAGCCCTGGCGGGGCTGTAACCAGAGAGCCCCTGCTATGAGCTAGATTCAGCCCGGGAGCCTGCGAGCCCAGGCCGAGCAGAGGACCTACTTGCCCCCAAGTCAGGCAGGTCGTAGGCAGCCAAAGCCCCCGGCATGATGGAGGCGTCCGTGTAGGGGGATTCTGACCGTGAGGGGTGCTTCACGGGAGACGAGCACCTCAAAGGTCACCGGGGCATAGCCCTCAATCGTCGGAATGGTGATCCGGTGAGGAAGGGGCACTCTCTTTCCAAGCCGTTGCGATCCCAAGAGGCGCCAGTGTTACACCAGGTGGATCAGAATTCTCATCCTGTCTAGTGGGGGCTTTGAGCCCTCTAGAGCCGCCAAAGAATTTCGACGCGCCCACCAATGAAGTTGTCGTCGATGGCGTCGTTGCCGGCAAAGGCGTCGAGGGTCAGGATCATGCGTTGCCCGATGGCCTTGCGGTAGCGAGCCCCCACAGCGATGGTGTTGTCGTCCTCGTTGTCCGTGGAGAGGCGCAGGCCCGCTTCATAGATAATCTGAGAGCGACCTCCATGCATGATCTGCTGATACCCCACGGATCCGCCGATGACATCGGCTCCTTGGGGGCTGATTGGTGCGCCAATGTTGCCCAGGCCCGTGGCAGCGAAGAGGATGCCGATGTTAGCCAAGGGGCCTGGAGCGGAAGGCCCGCGGGAGGCGCTGGTGAAGTTGTCGATCCCGAGGAACGAACCCACATATAAGTTGTCTCCGCCTCCGTCGTGGGTGCCATGGGGGACCCAGGAAAGAACGCTGGTTAGAAGCAGACCGTCGTCGATGACCGTGGAGTCGTCATCAAGGGAAATGGATGCGTTGGCACGGAAGGTGCTCGCCATCTCCCCGAAGCGTTGAGTGGCACCGATTCCCCCATACAACCCATTACCGATGTCGGGGTTGTCGGAGAAGGTGGTGAGTAGATCGACCTCCACATAGGACTCTGTGAAGTCTGCGGCGGTTAAGACCCCCAGCATTCCACCTTCGGGATCTTCTCCTCCAGCTGGTGCGATTTCGTCCCAGGCGAAGAGTGCCGTTGCTCGGAAGTTGGATAACCCGCCAAAGCGAAGGGAGTTGCGGGTGACCGTGAAGGCGTCGACCACATCATTGATCAAAATGCCTTCCTGGAAATTGACAGGTTGCCGTCCGATGCCGAACCCGATGTCCAAGGCCCGCGTGTCTTCTCTGTCGAGTCCCGGGAAAATTTCGCCGAAATCACCCTCAAAAAAGAAAGTCTGTACATCAAGATTGAAGCCATCAGCGGAGTCTCCCTCCTTTAAGTCATATCCCGAAAAAACGCCATTCTTATCCAACGGGCGCAGGCCGATCACGAAGCGTTCGGTGGGGGAGAGCTTAGCCTGAGCGAAAAGGTCCAGGCGGTTGGCCCACTGAGCCGCGTCACTATCCTTTGCAGAGCGGGTAGACAGGCCGCTCCGGGCGGTCCCCCAAACGATGAGGTTGGGTGACCAAATAGCGCCTGTGGGCAAGCGGATAGGTTCCTTCAGCGGGCCTGGTTCGAGGAATCCGTTGCCCCATTCGAAAAGGGGCGCCGGGCGTTCTGGGAAGGTGGAAACCTGCGGAGGAAGGTAGACATCAGTGAGGCGGCTGTGGTCATGTTCCTCTTCGCCGTCGTGGTTTCCGTGCTGGGCAGTTGCCAGAGGCAGAGAAACAAGGGCAACTGCCGGCAGACAAATGGCTCGTAGGAAGCGCTTGACTGGAAACATCAGTGGACCTCCTTTTCTTCAACAACATCAGAGGAGTCTTGCTTGGCGGGTGCTTCGGCGCCCGGCTTTTGCCACCAGTCGATTGGTCCGGGTGGCGGGTTGTACCAGTCCACAGGGATGCTGCCTTGGCGTTCGAGTGAGAAGCTTCCGGTCCATAAGAGTGGCCGTCCAGCCACAACCCTGTCCCCCACTTGTCTTGGGGTCATGTTGTAATCGAAACCCAGAGTGTGGATGGCCTCGATCAAGTTGACCGGGACCATACCAGCGATCATTCGCACCGACACCGAGTAGGGTCCCTCGCCGCTGAGATCGTTGGCGGGTACCGCATAATCGGCCCATCGGTGTCCATTGGGGGGCAAGGCAACTCGATGAATTCGTGCGCCGGGTGTCCTGCCTGTGGCGATCACGGGCGTTGATGCTGGCCGATTGAACAGCAGCGGGCTGCCCGAGAAATTGAGCGGCAACACCTGCTCTCGTTCCCCTCCCCTAAAGAGGCGCACCATGAACTTTGATTGCAAACTGAAGAGGTGTTCGTCCAGTTTGAGAGCACCGTTGTGCACGTATGTGGAATGCAGATCTCGCACATCTCCGTTGGGATCAAGATCCCCGGAAACGAACACTGTTTTGTCTTCTGCATCCTTGACGGTCACCTCTAGGTAAAGCGTCCGTTCGGCAATGAACCCCGTGGGTGCGTTGTGTCCATCGGTTCCATTGACCACTTCGATCTGGAAGTCCAGGCCCCCATCCGTTGCTTGATTTACCTGCACTTGGCCCAGTTGATAGGCCTCGCGTAGCACTGCCAATTGGCGCACTCGATAGGTCTCCAGCTTGTCAATCTGACCGCCGCGCCCGTAGATAATGTGGTGGGCCTTCCTGCGGTTACGGGTGCTCTTCCATATTTCGTGCTTGAAGTCGGTTTCCTCTGGAACAGCCGCCTCGAATTCCTCACGGCCCCATGCGAGGTCAAAGTCTTGCCATTCGGTCAGGGTTCCAAAGTCAGCATTCTTGGGGTCTTGGATGGGGAAGATGCCCGGATGGACGATTGAGTAATCTGGCCCGGCGAAATAGTGCCGCGTCAGTCGCCGAGTCTTGGAGGCTTTCCCTCCGACAAAGGCCGCGGGACCCATGTGATCCTCCAAGGTGCTGACCTTGCCCGGCTCTTCGCTCATGTGACAGTCTTGGCAAGACTCTCCTTTCTCTGCAGAGGGTGAGGTTTTGAACTCACTAAAAGCCTCTTCAAGGCGGAACCCCCCGGGTGAGGTCACATCGTGGCAGCTTCCGCAGGTAGATGATTCCTTCAAGAAGAATCCAGTCTTGACTGCCTTGTGGATTGGCAAATGCCCTTCGCCATCCGGAGCGGTTTGCAGCCCCGAGAATTTTCCATTCTCCTTCTCGTTCTCATCAAGAATACGCTCCAGTTCATCCGGCGTGCTGGGGCCGTAAATGGCCTCGTAAATGCCCCCAGGTTCCAGCCTGAAGCGTCCGCTGACTTTGCCGTAATCTCCGTTCACCCGGTGGCATGCGATGCATGTGATTCCCTCTCGGGAGGCTTGAGAGCGGTTCTTGACTTCAGTGTAGACCGGTTCGTTCAAAGCCATGCCGACTGGGGTGTGGCATCGCATGCAGAAATCTGAATTTGTCCCGTTGGTGAGGGCGGTGACCGCGGCCTGCATGGTGTTGAACACCGGGCTCACCATGGCATAGGCGTGGGGCGAAGTGGACCATTCAGTGAACTGCAGCGGGTGGCATACGCCGCACTCTTGAGCCGATGGGTAGGGGTTGTTGGCGTAGACCGCCGAATGGAGGTCATCGGGGTTTGCGTTCAGATCCGCAGGCGCGTCTTGTATGAGCTCTTCGCCGGGTTTCTCAGCGACCACCGTTTCAATCGAGCAAAACGCTAGGAGAATCCCGACGAGGGCGATGCCAACCGTGCCCGGCCGACCCGGGCTGCTGTTTGTCGAGGATAAGTTCATGTGCGGGTCAAGGGAGGACTAAAGATAATCCGTTGCAGGCGACTTAGTTAGGGTTATTTAGGCCCGCCGGGGAAGTCGGAGAGTCGGTTGCCGTAGTCTCTTCGGACAGAGGGTATTTCTGGGTCACCGGTAGGCGTTCTCCCCCCAAGGCTGTTGCTCAAGAGCCCCGTCCAATGACAATAGAAGCAGTCTGGATCTTGTTCGAACTTGCGCGTGTCTCCACGGTGAATTGCGGGGACATGCGGGGCCCCCTGAGTTCGTTCGAAGAACGCGCGCTCAGCAAAAAGGCGGCTATTCTCAGGTGCGCTTACCTCAGAGACCAACCGTCCCCCCGTTGGTAAGTGACATAGCGCGCAGTCTTGATCCATTTGGTGGTGCTGAGCCACATTTCCGAGCAGGTCATCGACCCGCAAGGTGGCGAGCAGGCTTCTCTGCTCTAGAGCCCCTAGCCCACCCTCATGGCAGATGGTGCAGGCTGCAACTTCTGCGGCGTTGATACCTCCTTCCGTGGCGGGCGCATGATTTGCGATTGCCGTCACTGAATGGTCGTGGCAAAGAGTGCAGGCCAATGCCTCTGGCAGAGTTCCAATCGCGGGGCCCTGACCGGGCATATGGCAGGTCGTGCAGTTCACTTTGCCTCCGCCATTGAGAGTCTTCCCCAGGTGCCCCGCATGGGAGAATTCCGGCACATCTCGGGGAGCGCCTTCAAGGAGTGAACTGGGGGCAAATTGGGGCTGGGGCGCTGAGCCCAAGTGGCACTCAGTGCAGGCTCCCGGATCATAGGTCAGGCCTAGCCGATTCGAAGGAACGGGAAGAGCCTCGGTTCCGTGAGCGAGCAGTGTGCCTAGATCTGCGGAGTGTTCTGCGAGCGTCAAGAGAGATCCGTGGCAGCTAGCGCAGGACTCTGGCCCTGCTTCCGGCGGCAAATGGGTCTTGTGATTGAATGCCATGTCCTTGATCCGGCTAGGCAGTTCTTGCACCGGCTGGCGGTGGCATTCCGAACAGGTCCCTCCCAGCTCTTCTCCTTCGGCCACCGTGATCACAGGGTGGGAGTGGGTTTCAATGGTGAAGAGGCTCGGTTTGCGGCGGTTGACCTGCGCCATGGGCCTATTGGTTGCGAAGTCGCTGCTATCTGGATCGTGGCAGCTGTTGCAATTGCCCCAGGTGCCATGGTCTTCCGCCGTCGTCCAACTGCCGTGATCGCTAAGGGCCCAAGGTGCGGTTGAGTGGCATGACTGGCAACCTTGAAATGACTGGGTATTGGCGAGGGCACCCTTGAGGGAAAAGCCCTCGGCTTTCATGGCATCCCATTCGTGACAGGCCATGCAACCCTCTGCCTCGATGGAGTCATAGCCCTGGGCCGAGCTCTTGGTTAGATTCTCGGAAGGGCGTACAAAGCTGAGGTGGTCTTTATGGGAAAAGGTTCCTGCTGTAACGCTCTTGATGGTGTTGGGCTTTAGTTCGAATTGAATTGGCGTTCCCGCGGAATCGGACGCATGGCAGACCCCGCAACTCTGATCGCTCTGGGTGAAAGGAGCGTGAATGTCGGTGGAGTTACCCGTTGCAACGACCGGGTCAGCTGTGAACATAGGGGCGTGGCAGGCCCCACAATTACCCTCTCGGCCAGCCTGAGCAGGGGCCAAAGCGGACTTCATTTCCGCTAGGGGAAACACGGCCGCTCGACCCCCGATCAGCACATGGTCAGCGTGCTGAAAAGGCCCCACAGCCCTATCTTGTCCCTGATTAGCGCCCATGGCGGGGGACTCGTTAAGGGCATTGAGCAGGGCCCCCTTGAGCACAGCCCGCGCCTTAGCCTTGGATTCTTCGGTGATGGGATTGCCGGCACGATCGTGAGTCATGAACAGCAGCTCTGCCGCTCTTGGCTTGTCGCCCTCGTGGCATGTGCGGCAGGATTCCCTATCCCTTGCTCCGGGCATTAGGATTGGTGCCCGAAACTTATCCGCCGAAACCTGGTGGCACTCACGACACTCCAAGACAAGGTGATAGTTGTGCTGGAAGAGGGCACCGGGGCTGCGCAGGCCCGTGAGATCTTTCGTGAATTCAGGAGGATCCGCCGACAGGGTGAATGTGTACTCGTTTATCTCGTTGGAGAAGTGGCATTGTGTGCAAACGGTTTGCGGGTCGCGAATGGCATCCGCACCGTAATCATGGCAACCTCGGCAGTCCCGTTGGGTTTCATTGAACTTCCAACCCCCGTTCCCATCACGCTCCATCCATGCCATGGGGACATGCTTCTCATGGGTGAAGTTGGTTTTACTTGTGGAGCGAGTTCCCGGCTTGGTTGGGGGAGAGGGGTCTTGCTGCCCACGTGCCTCCTGAGCTAACTGCGTCGCCTTGACGCTCCCCACAGATTTGGACACAAGCAGGAAGGCCAAACAAGTAGCCAAGGCCAATGCTCCAAAGTGGCGTGATTGCAGGACCATGAGCTGGGGGAGAAGCGGGGTGGGCAGGTGCTTTCCGGCAAGGCCCGAGGAGGGGGCTCCGCGTGCGCCTCAAGTAGGGGTAGCTAGTGTACACAGACCCAAGGGTCTCGATCAATCAATGTAGGGCCCTGTCAAGGCCCACCTTGGGACGGGTCTACTATTGGCCAGGTCGGGATTCTCGCAAATATCTTCATGCGAAGTAAATTGCGAGAACTCTCTGATGGTGCTGGGAGCCTATCCGCGGCTACTATTTGGGTCACATTCAAGTGAGGAAAGAACGGCTTGGCCGTGGCAGGGCACCCGCAGACAACGCTTCCCCCAACAATCACGATCAAATGGCCAAACTGATAATTCGACGAGAAGGCTTCCCGGACCGGGATGCGGATTTACTGCCAACCAATTCTATTGGGCGCCTCAAGGGGTGCACGGTGCAGTTGGAGGATCCACAAATCAGTCGTATTCACGCACTGATCAACAAGGTAGACAAAGGGTTTCTATTCAGGGATCAGGGGAGTTTGAACGGGACTCATTTGAATGGGAAGAAACTCGAAACAGGCGAAGAGGTCTTGTTGAAGGATGGCGATGTCCTTTCTGTCCAGTGTTTCACCTTGACCCTTGATCTCAATCATCAACGGGCCTCGGGCGTAGATCATACGGCCACAATAGGTGAGGACTTGGAAAAGCCCCCCACAGCCAGCATTCTTCTATCTCACCTGCTTGAAGATCGATCCGAGATGTCGGTGTGGTCGAAGGGAGAGGTCAACCTTCGTGTGGCCGATATCATCGACGAATCCCACGATGCCAAGACCTTCCGTCTTGTGGGCAAAGAAGATGTTCTGTTTTCCTACAAACCTGGCCAATTCATTACCCTCTCGGTGGAGATAGAAGGGAAGACTGTGAAGCGTTCCTACAGCCTTTCATCCAGTCCTTCTAGGCCACACACCATGGAGCTGACCATCAAGCGTGTTCCCGGCGGTTTGGTGTCCAACTGGATGGCAGACAATGTGTGTCTTGGGGATGAGTTCACGGTGCGAGGCCCGGCGGGCAAGTTCTCGTGCTTTAACTACCCTTCGCGTAAGATCATGTGTATCGCTGGTGGCAGTGGCATAACACCCATCATGTCCATGTTGCGCTGGATCGTAGATACGACGGCCGATGTTGAAGTGACACTCCTCTACTCTGGGCGCTCTCCTCACGATTTTATCTTCCGCAAGGAATTGGAAACCATTAGTGCCCGCCACAGCGGTCTCCGGGTTGTGTTCACGGTGACATCTAAATGGAACGGAACCGAATCTTGGACTGGATTGACCGGACGCATCAACAAGGACATGATTAAGCTGGTTGCGCCGGATATATTGGACCGACATGTCTTCCTGTGTGGCCCCAAACCCTTCAGCGATGCGATCAGCAATGAGCTCAAGGAGCTGGATTACCCGATTGCAAACCTTCACAAGGAGAGCTTTGGCGGAGCGCGCGTCGCCAAAGGGACCAAGGTGGCCCCTAAGAAGCCAGCCGAGGTGGCCCCCCCGGTTGCTGACGTAGCCGCCCCGGGTGAGCCTGCGAAATCGGAGGCTCCTGCCGACATTGTGATCGACAAGGAGAGAGAGGTTCAAGCCGCCCCGGCACCGGTACCGGTGCCAGCACCGACACCCGAACCGGAAGTCAGCTCTGCCCCCGCAGGCTTCAAAGTGGGCTTCAAAGAATCTGAAATCGAGGCTGTGGTTGAAGAGGGCCAATTCCTCTTGGATGTGGCCGAAGCTCAAGGGGTTGAGATTAACTACGCGTGCCGCGAGGGTAGTTGCGGGTGTTGCATCACCAAGCTATTGAGCGGAACCGTTGAAATGGAAGAGAATGAGCTCTCCGACGAGGACCGCGATGCGGGGATGATTTATGCTTGCGTATCCCGGGCTACTTCTGATGTATCTCTTGAGGCCTAGTACTTTCGAATCATGAAAAACCCCTGGACCTTGCAAACCATCGAACCTGGCCAGCCCTCGAGGGAGGTGATTGCCCAAGAAGGTATGACCATTGGGCGCCACCCCGACTGCGCTCTAGTCCTCACAGGCCCCTTCGTATCCGGACATCATGCCCAGATTGTCGCTGACGGGGAGGCTTTGGCGATCATGGATCTGGGGAGCAACAACGGCACCATAGTCGGGGACGGCGTTGTGCTGGGTAAAGATGACAAGCAGGTATTGAAGGATGGCATGACCATCAACGTGGGAGGGGCGCGAATGTTGGTGTGCGGACCTACCGACGTATCGGAGACTATTTCAGCCACTCCGTTTGCAGGTGACATGACGATTCCTGCTTTGCCTAGGTTGACGCCAACGCCCGTGTCGAGCAAAACCGGGCCGCCCCCTCTGGCTCCCGATACGGTTGCCGCCCCCGCCCCCGCCCCCGCCCCCGCCCCTGCCCCTGCCCCTGCCCCTGCCCCTGCTCCTGCCCCTGCTCCTGCTCCTGTTGCCAAGGCGCCGCCCGCGACAGTCTCAGGCGAGAGCGAGTTGGAAGGAACCATCGTCCCCAACAGCAACCGGCCCGGGGCTGGAATACAGACCAAGTTGGACAAGATGGGGGCCCGGTTGATTCTCCTGAATGAGGCTGACTTGCGCGTCATTGAGTTGCGATCTATCGAGACTCTCATTGGACGCTCACCGAAAGCGGATTGCACCTTGTCCAATCGTGGAGTTTCTTCCGAGCACGCCAAGATTGAGTTCAGGCCCAGTAGTAACCTCTTCTTTCTGAAGGATCTAGGCAGCTCCAATGGAACCGAAGTCGATGGCGTTCCGTTGGCTGCGAATACCAATCATGAACTGAGCCCCGATAGCTACATTCGCTTTGGGACAGTGGACGCCCTCTTCCTCCAATCGATCGACGCCGGCTTTCACGAGGTTTCGCCTGAGCGGCACGAGTGTGCAGCTAGACTGCTCATCGCCCGTGGGCAAATCCCTTCGAGTGTGGTCAAGAAGGCCAAAGCGGATGCAGCTGAGCAAAAAGTTGCATTGGGCGAGGTCTTGCTTCTAGGCCAGCATGTGGAACCGCGCGAATGGGCACGCAGCGTAAAGGATGCACAGGTCGCCTCCACATTGCAGCAGCTGACTCCCATCAATTCTAAACGCATACTGTTCTGGGTCGCCGTCGGCTTGGTGCTGACGGTCGCGGTCCTTCTGGGCACTTCGCCGGGTCGAGCGCTATTGGGACTTGGGGAATGATCCTGAAATCATGAACACGACCCTGTTTCGCTCACGACATAGCCTCATAGCCAGCATCATTGTTGTTGGTCTCTTTGTCGGTGCGCAGATGGGTGGAATCTCATTTGGTCGGGGTCCTTATTCTGATCGCACCTTTATCCTGCTTAGTGGTTGGACAGCCTTGGTGATGCTGGTTGTGGTGGCCGCCTATGTGCTGCGTAAGTACGCGCACCGAGGAGGCTACTCCCCTGAAAGGGCCTTCAAAGTGGATCACGCCTCCATAGAGAAGGCGGAAAACGGCATTCACCGATTGCAGCAAAGGATCGACTCTGGAGCATTGAAAACCCCGGCGCTGATCGGAAGCGAAGCCCGGAAGATTCTGAAGAATGCAGGTGTCCAGCGTGTCAATCGTGCGCTTGTGGAGCCCGGATCGGGGGGGGAGCAGGCTTGGACTGTGCGCATGGTGCCGACCGAGCCCCTCGGGCGCGTCGCCCGCTGGATGCATGTGCATGTTTTCTATGGCACGGCATTCGGTGCCGTACTCCTGATGCATTCTGGCTTCATTCCCGGTTCGGCCTTTGGACAGGCTTTGGCGGGCTTGGGTTACATTGTATTTATCACCGGACTCATCGGGATCTTCTTGTGGGCGCGAGGTCCGAGGTGGTTGACCGCTCGAGAGCATGACCTCTCCATCGAAGAGGCCAGCGCCCTCCATGCAAGTCTGGGCCGTAAGCGTGCCGAGGCGATTTCTGTGTTTAGTCCCCAAGTTGCCGCCCGATTCGATCAATTGGGAGGGGGGCTCGGAGTTTCCGCAAGTCAGCAGCAAGTCATCATTGACGGTATTCACGATCAACTGCCGGATCGACGGGTGGATATTCAAGACCTAGGCGCTTTGATCACTCAGGAGATGCTTGTCCGCCGGGAGCTAAGAGCTCTCCAGCGTGTGCGCGCTTCGTTTATGGCATGGCGTATTATTCACATCCCCGCCGCGTTGTTGCTTACAGGCATGGTCGCGGTGCACGTGGTTTCCATCTGGAAGTTTTAGAACCTTTTCTCTCTACACCAAGTATCTCAAGTGGACTCCAGCGAAGTACAAGCACCTAGCCTCCTAGAGCTGCCGTTGTTCAGCAAACTCACCAAGCGGCACCAGGCGAGTCTTGCCAAGTTTGCCCAGCATCGTGTGTTCCCAGCGGGCACGGACTTTATCCGTCAGGGTGAGTACACCAGTGACTTTTTCATCGTTGTGAGCGGGATAGTCACAGCCTATAGGACGGAAAAAGGGGGCAAGACTGAGATTCTGGATCAATTCACGGGGGGCGAGTGGTTCGGCGAATTGTCAGCCTTATCCAATCAGCCGGCCATGGCTCGCTACAAGGCGGACTTGCCCTGTGTTCTGGCGGTGCTTGATGGGGCTCTCTTCAAAGAGCTCTACTCGTTCGCCCCTGATTTTAAGAAGCAGGTCGACCAGATCTATCGAGAGCGGTCCCTCGCTCAGCACCTACGGGTGGTGCCTTTGCTCAAGGGGTTAGACAAAGGCCTCTTGAGCACCCTACGGGAAGCGGCACGGTTTGAGAGTCACCCCAAAGATTCCGTCATAGCGGTCCAGGGCGAACGAGCTTCAGAAGTCGTGCTGGTTCGCTCCGGCGGCTTGTCCAAGACGCGCAAGAATGTTGAAGGCGCAGAGGAGTTGGTGGGCTACCTGATGGCCAATTCATCCTTTGGAGAGTGGGCCTTTCTCGACGGGGAGGGGGACTGGAAGAGTACCTACAAGGCCTTGGTACCCACCGAGACTTTGGCTCTTCCGATTGCATCTATCCAAGAAGCCTTTGCTGGGCAGCCAGAGATCATCGATCGGTTGCGGAAGACTGCGCGCCTGATCGCGGCCGAAGATCAGGGGATCGACACCAGCCTCTATGATGTAGGCGACCTCCAAGCTACTGACGAGCAGTTGGAAATCATGGTGCACTCCGAGTCCATCAAGGGTGGCGAGGCCCTTGTGATCGATCTCGAAAAGTGTGTGCGGTGCAATGCTTGCGTGGAGTCCTGCGTGGCTGTTCATGAGGACGGTGTTCCGCGCTTGTCCAAGAAGGGCAAAAGGGTTAGCGCCGAGGGAAACGCCCTCGGTAAGGAGTTGAGCCTGACCACATCTTGCTACAGCTGCGAAGCTCCCGGCTGCATGATGTCCTGCACCTATGGGGCAATCCGTCGGGATTCTCACGGTTTGATCCGTTTTGTTTGGGACAATTGTGTGGGCTGTGCGGAGTGCGTGAAGGGCTGTCCCTACGATGTGATCCGCCTGACGGCCCCACCGGATCCTGAAGTAGCCGCAGCAACTTCATGGGTATCCTCCCTGCCTTTGATCGGCAACCTGCTGGCTCCGCCCCAGGAGTCTGTGCCGGTCCCCGAAGCTGACCGTGGCTATCACCGCGAGCAAGTCGTTAAAGGCAAGGCCGTCAAGTGCGACCGGTGCGAAGGGCTGCCCTTTGAGGCCTGCGTGTACAACTGTCCTTGTGGAGCAATTGAGCGCATGAGTCCAGCCCTCATCTTTGACCAAAGCCTTCTGGGAATGGCCACCAACCATATTGAGGAGCCACAATGAGTTCCTTTGAGGCGTCCGATCCAGGACTCTTCCGGATTGAACGTAAGCAGCTTCTTGAGCAGCGCATGGCTGAAAAGAAGAAGTTGCAGGTGATGGAAGAGGCGCGGACAAATAAGTTCGTAATCGGTACGCACTCATCCTGCGGGCTAACCCTTGATGACCCCATCACCGCAGAGCGTCATTGTGAAATCGTTCAGCGTGACGGGTACTATTGGATCAATGACCTAACCAATGCCAGCGGCACCTTCTTGAATGGTGTTCAGGTGCGGGAAACGACAGCCCTGGTGGCCGGGGACCGGATTGCTCTCGGAGCGGCCGTCTTGGAAATTCATCAGGACGAAGAAGATCTAAGTGCCATCTGTATTCATGTTTACGAGGGAGCCTTCTTTCACACTCTCAAGAAGCAGGGGGAGTTTCAAAGCGATGCGGACGAATGGGTGCGCAGTGAAGTCACTTTCGGGCGAACGCCCAAGCTCAAGGCGCTCAATTGGGCTACATGCTTGATTGCGTTTCTGACGGCAATCTGGCTGTTGTCTGGGCCCCGTGGTGAAATGGTCTTGCAGCCTGGCCACTTGATGGATTCCCACGCACACCTCTTTTTGGATTCCGAGGACGGTCCGATGGCATTACCGGCCGGTTACCCCTCCTTAGCGTTCATGCGTGATCTCGCTCAAACGAAGGGTTGCGATGCGTGCCACGATAGTTTTGGCCAACCCAGCTCAGAGAAGTGCGCAGCATGTCACCAAGAGGTCGTACGCGCAGCGGAGGCTCAAGAGGCCCACCCATTTAAAGGGGGAGCAAGTCTGGTTTGCGCGGATTGTCATCGGGAGCACTTCGGTGGACAGCCCGTACCCAACACCGTGACCCCAGCATTTTTCGAGAAGCGCTGTGTGGATTGCCATGGTGACAGTTACGTAGATCCAATCAGCTTGCAGGCTGGATTGGAGCAGGCCGAGTCGAAGTACAAGTTGACGGGCTCTCGCGATCAGGTGCTTCCCCGGACGCCCACTGTGGGCTTCGAGGCTTTCTCCCACGGCGACCACAGTGAGATTCAGGAATGCTCCACCTGCCACACAACCGCCGAAGCAGTTCAAGGCCGGGACTTCGCAGCGCTTTCATTTGAGACTTGTGACCAATGCCATGGAGCCGAGCTCGACCCCGCAAGCGGCTTGGCTCTTGGAGTTAAGCTGCCCCCTGAGGACAAGCGTTGGACTGTGAATTGGCACGGGGTCGGAGTCGATCAGGGTCACTGCCGTCAGTGTCACTCAACTCCCTATACTCCTGAGCTCAAGAAGCTTGACCGCAGTGATCCCATTGCCCTGGCCTTCGATCTGGGTTTACGCAGTCACGGGGATCAATTTCACTCGGATCCCAAACCCGAAGACTGCAGTCAATGCCACGTTGACGGCGATAGCCTTCCATTAGGCAGGATGATTACCGGCCGTCCATTTAGCCATGACATCCACCTTTCTCTCTTGGCCAGGGACGACCCGGCCAGTGTGGATGCTGTCAATCAGCAGTGCGCGGAATGTCACGTCGAGACTATCAACAGTTCGGGACTGGCCGCAGCCCCCGTGGTTTTCTCTGGCCCTCCCCTGAGCGTTTGTTCCAAGTGCCATTATGAGTCTGATGGATTGGCATTAATCACCAACCTTGGGGTGCCCATGTCCCAGGTGGCGAAGCACTCTGCCCATGACTTTCCCCACGACCGCCATACGGGTATCGAAGGGGGCTGTGTCGCCTGCCATGATATGGACGCCTCGTCTCCTGCCGGCGCAATCATGATCTCTACGCCTTCCGAGAAGGCCGCCTGCGTAGGCTGTCACATGGATCAGCAGGAGGGAGCTAGTCTTTCCCACTTGAATATCGGTGGTGGCAATTGCGTTGTGTGCCACCAGCCCGCATCAGATTCCCTATCAGGCTCTTTGCTGAGCGCAGTGTTCTATGGAGCGCAGCCAGAGGAACGTAAAGCCTCGCACTTTCCCCATCATCAAGAGGGCCACCAGGGGGCCACTTGCCGGGAGTGTCATGGTGACCCTGCGGTGCAAGGAGAGGTGCACTCACCTACTGGAGATGCTGCTTCCTGCCGAACTTGTCATGCAGGCAGCCGCTTTCACTGGCGTTGATCCATCCATAGACCGGATCCTCCTCCGTCCATTGCGGTCGGTCGCGACCGTCAAGATTTAGCGCCCGTGTAGGGGGATTCTGACCGTGAGGGGTGTTTCACGGGTGACGAGCACCTCAAAGGTCACCGGGGCATAGCCCTCAATCCCTGAAATGGTGATCCGGTAGGGACCATCCGTGGTGAAGAACAGTGACTGTCCCTGCCTCATGCGAAGGCTGCCCTGTCTTCCAAGGGGTGTGATATCCATATCGCAGGCGTCCAAGTCCACAGGCACTTGGCCGGACCTACCGATGAAGGTCAGATCGGCGCGTACCATTGCATTGAGCTCGATCAGTAATTCGTTCAGGCCGGAAGATAGATCCACTTCCGTTTCGATCCCAAAATACCCATGTGCGGCGATTCGCAAGCGGATAGGGCCTGGCTCCACCGTGTGAAGTTCGTGGCGTCCTCGCGGATTGTGCCGCATCTGTTGCCAGCCCCCGTCTCTGGATAGCCACGCGACTTCCAGGCCCTGGGGGATGGTGCCCGTGGCTTGGTCCAAGATCAGCAGGCGCATGATTGAGGGGTCGGGAAGGTGACGATCACCCTCGTCGTAGCGAACTACGCTGGGACTGATACCAGCGGGATGCGTCCGGCGGTCTGCTTGTATGGGCCGACTAGGCAACCGCTGGGTATCCAATTCCCACAAGAGCCAACCGGGGCCGGATGGGCCCTGAGGAGAACGCCCCCCGGTATGCGCCTCGTCAAATCCGGGCTGGAGACCAAGGCTATCTTTTTCGCTAAAGGAAAAGTCAAATCCGCAGCCGCTCCAAACAATTTGGAATCGAAGCGGGTCCGACTCCTGGTCGCTGGCCGTCGATATGGCCAGTGCGCCTTTGCCCTGAACATTTCCGGCAGCACCAGCGGCTTGTCCGCCGAGGCTGGTTTTTCCAGGCAGGAATCCAGCCAGCGGCGAAGGGACGGATCTCTCGGCGGCTTGTGGCCCCTCTGTTTGGGGAATGGCAAACACGGCCAAACCGATGACGATCAGGCCAATTAGGGGTGCAATGGCGGGTGGTGTTTTCCGGTGAAACATAGGGGGCTGCAAAAGGAGGAAAATCGCTTGGTCCGGAGTTCCAAGAAGCTCTTAGGCCACGATAAGTGCTTTTTGACTTTTCATTTCGTTTTTTGGGAGGGTCTGGAGAGCGCTGGGCTTCTATCTAGCCAACCAAATCTTGGAGGTCATAAGCAGCCAGCGCGCCAGGGACCAGAAATGCAAACTGATAGCCGATGTTCGCCCGATCAAGCAGGGAGCGCCAACTGGGGAAGGGCAGCTCGATGCGAGTGTCCGCGAACAGGCTGGGTTCTAGAGCGGCGGCGTGGAGCGCTGCGATCGCGACCAAGCCCTTTGCCACGAGTACGGGCGGCTCGCCCATGATTCGCGCCGCTTCCATAATCTGTTCCGCCTGGCGCCCCACCAGGGTGTGACCCAGTTGAAAACACCAGGCCGCGTCCCGCGCGCTGTGACCAAAGTGTCCGTACCAGGCGCCCTCCTTTGGTTGCGCGTCGCCCATGGTCAGGGGATCCACCCAGAGAGTTGCGTGCTCCGCTGGAGTAACCAAACCCCGTTGCCAAGCGCCTTGGCCAACGATGAGATGCCCCGGTCCGCTGGTTGGACTCGTGGGCGTAACCCGGGTTGCAGGCAACTGCATCCCATCGCTCAGTTGCACGATCCCCTTCTGGTGGGTTTGGCCTCCGTCGTGTATGAGTTCCTTCCAAGTTCCCGTGGGGCGCTTACCTCTCTCGCGGATTCGAGTCAGGTAACGCACAGATTCCAATCGACTTGCGGGGTCCATCGTTCTTCGTGCCCTCGCCAAGTGATCTGCTTCGCGGGCCAGCAAGGTGTGCAGGGAGATTTCATCGGGCAAGTCCAGCACGCAACCGCTCTCGGTCACCTGGGCTTCCGCCGCGGTCATGGGGATCGCCTCCACAGGTTGTGGATCGACTTCGCGGCCTTGAAGATGTTGGGCCATCCAACGCACCCCCGCCGCTTGCAGAGGCGGATGCCAACCGTGTTCACCGGGAGCGACTCTTAGTTGGACGTGATCCTTGGCGCCTGCGGCTGCATAGACTTTTTGCGCTTCCTCGAGGCAGCTACGAGTCCCCTCGATTGGAAAAAAGTCGTCCTCGGTGGCGCAGATCAGGCCTGGGGCGGGAGCACGCACGGCCAAGTAATCCGCATGGTCGAGACCTAATCCAAGGCCTCCTAGATGCCATTGCTCTGCATCTTGAGGACCCGCGGCACCGGCCAAGGAGAGGTGACTCGTGAGGTAGCACGATGGGGCCGCAGCCCCGATTCGCTCGTCGAGGGAAAACAGCTGTGCCGACTGGGTGCCGCCCCCAGAATTTCCCATGACGCCCAGGCGCTGTCCATCCACCTCGGGCCGAGCAGCCAGCGCATCAAGCGCGATCATGCCATCCCAGGCCTCGATCCCCGATTGACTCCAGCCGACCAAAAGCGCCTTGCCCCCGGTGTTGTTGTGGCTCTGCGTGCCCCAGCTTCGATGGCTGCCGTCGGAATTGCGATCTTGGATGCGCTCCCCTTGGTCGAAGGGTTCGGTGACGAGTGCCACCATTTGGCTTTGGGCCACAAGGGCACCGGCCTGCTGATAGGAGCCGTAGGACTTGCCTTCAAAAGCGTGCCCGCTACAGATCAAGACACCAGCAGAGTTCTTGGGGCACGGATCGGGGATGTAAAAGTGGGCGGGCATGGTCTGTCCTTCCCGCACTTGGATCAAGACCCCTTCGATGCGGTAACCATTCCGCTGGAGAGTCCATTGGCGAGTGACCTTGGGAGCCGCTCGATCCTCGGGGGGGCGCGGCGTACATGCGAGGCGCATGAAGTGGCGCCGCTCGGCTTGCCAGGATTGGAGTTTTTGTTCGGTGGTCAGGCCAGAACGCAACTTGCAGCCCTGGGCGAGAGCCGCGCGTACATCATCCAAGAGTACTTCGCGATTGACTTGGAATACCGCTGGGTTGTCTTGTGTCATAGGAATCCCCTCAGCGCTTGTTTTTAGCAAAGCTCCAGATGTCTTCATCTCCATCGGGCTTGGGTTGTGTGCGGGAGAACTCCTTTGCGTACGTCCGCCGGTTGTAGCCCAGCCAGTAGGGAGATGACACAAAGAGCGGGTTGCGTTCCAGCTTGGTTTCCCAGGTGTTGAGGTGTTCCAGAAGGCGCTCTGCAACCTCTGGTTGTTCATGGATCAGGTTCGTAGTTTCGCCCATATCCTTGCCCAGATCGAACAGCATGGGGTTCATGGAGTTGGGGCGTAGCAGCTTCCAGTTTCCCCGGCGTATGGCGGAGCCGCGTAGGGACATGCGCCAGATCAGAGCCTCGTGGGGGTCGCCCTTTGCATTGCCCTGAAAGTAGGGAAGCAAATTGACGCTGTCGTAGATCGGGCCGTTCTTTTTCTTGCGGCCCTCCCGTTCTTGGCGCTGGCCGGGGGTTGGTACCGTGCCGCCGGCGGCTGTGACAAAGGTGCTGAGCACATCGAGGGAGGAAACAGGTCGTTCATAAACCGCTGGCTTCAACTGCGCCGGCCAATGGACGATGAAAGGCACGCGGATGCCGCCCTCCCAAAAGGTGCCCTTGGTTCCATTCAAGGGCGCGTTTACCGCGTGGCTCACTTCCACCGATCCTCCGTTGTCCGAGATAAAGACGATCAGGGTGTTTTCCAGTTCACCCGCAGCCTTGAGCGAGGCTAGCAACTTACCGATGTTCTCGTCCATGCAATGCTGCATGGCGCAGTAGGCGCGGCGGGTCTTGTCCTTGATGTGAGCGTAGCGCTCAAGGTCTGCGTCCCGGGCCTGCATGGGGCCGTGGGGCGTGTTGTAGGAAAGATACAAGAACCAGGGCTGGTCGTTCTCCGCAGCCATGAAGTCTAGGGCCTCGAGGGTGAACCAATCGGTCAGGTAGGGCGTGGGGATTTCCGTTGGCTTCTCATGACCGCGCAACAGTCGGTTCTTCTCCAGAGTGGGCCAATAGGGATGACTACCCCCCAGCATTCCAAAGAAGGAATCGAAACCGCGGGCCATAGGATGATGCTCGTCGAGGCTTGCTCCCAGATGCCACTTGCCCACCAGGCCTGTGCGGTAACCCACCTTTTGAAGGCGTTCACTCAGCAGGGTTTCGTCCAGGGGGATGGCTGCGAACTCTTCGTTCAAGTGCTCGGGCCGACTCAGGTTGTGCTCGAAGCCAAAGCGGGATCCGCTGCGCCCGGTCATCAAACCGGCACGGCTAGAGGCGCACACTGAACTTGAAACATACCCGTCGGTGCAACGCACGCCTGCCGCAGCTAGGGAATCAAGGTGAGGCGTTTTGATTTGCAGGGATCCATAGCAACCCAGATCTCCATAACCCATGTCATCCGCAACGATCAGCAACAGGTTGGGTTTGGTGGGTTCGTCGGCGTTGACCACCGGAGCGCAAAAACCAAGAGCCAGTGCAAATAAGAGGGTCATGGGCTCGATCTTAGGGTCTGCCGATCAAACCCGGTCCAGAACCCCGGTGGAATCCCCATGGCTCTTTACCGGGACCCCAAGAGAGCGCAACAGATGCAGATGCAAGTTGGCGAGTGGTGTGTTCTTTGGGCTCTGAACGTGGCGACCAGGTTGCAGAATCCCGCCCAACTGACCGCATAACAGGATTGGCAGGTCGTGATGCTTGTGTCGGTTTCCGCTGGCGATGCCCGACCCATAGACAACGGCCGCGTGATCGAGCAGAGAACCACCAGGCTCTTGATAATCCGAAAGGCCGCCGAGGAGGTGCGCCAGGATGCCGGCGTTTGCCTTATCGATCTTGGCGATCGCCGCCATCTTGGTTGGGTCGGATCCGTGATGAGAGAGACCATGGTGCCCCTGTTGGATTCCCAGTTCGGAATAGGCGTGGTTGGATCCCTCGTTTGCGGTCAAGAACGTTGCGACCCGCGTGCGGTCGGTCGCAAGTGCCAGCACAAGTAGGTCGTTGAAAACCCGCAGGCGTGCGAAGCGATTGGCGGGCGCTTCCTTGGGGCGCAGGTGATTGGGGACCTCGGTCACGTCTTCCTTTTCCAGGGCAGCGAGCTGCAGCTCCAGCTCGCGCACGGCGGTCAAGTAGCGATCAAGGGTTTGGCGATCGTTGGAACCCAGGGTGCTCTGCAATTTACCGGCGTCTTCGCGCACATAGTCCAATAAGCTGCGGCGACGTCGGGCTCGCTCGCGCCGCTCGGCCATGGTCACGGCGTTGGCGCCCCCCCGGAAAAGGCGATCGAACAGTCGCGCGGGATCGGTTTCTTTGGCGGCGGGCTGGGTGGCGGAGCGCCAAGAGAGATGACTTGAATAGGCGCAGGCGTACCCCGAGTCGCACTGCCCTGAGGAGCGCGGCGCCTCACCGCCCACGGTGATCAGGGGGAACGGCGTGGCGGCCCCCATGTGGGCCGCGGCGACCTGGTCGGCTGAGATGCCCAGTTGTACGGCACCATCGGCCTTGAGAGGTTGCACACAGGTCAAGAACGCCGCGCTGGCCCGGGCGTGGTCACCGGGTCCATCCCCGTTGGCTCGTGCTTTGTCGAGGGTCAGGCCCGACAAGAGGGAGATCTGTTTCTTGTAGGGCAGGAGCGGCTCGAGGGAAGCTCCCAGATTCAAGGTTTCGTCGGACGGGTCAACGGCGGTATTCGCGGGCTGTGGCGTGAACCATGCGCCGATGTTGACACCGTTGGGCACATACATGTAGACCAATCGTTTCGGCGCCTCCGGTTCACGAGCAGGAACCATCGCCTCAAGCAGAGGCAAACCGATCACAGCGCCGCCCCCGCGCAGGAGAGCTCGGCGGTGCATGGGCTTGATTGGAGGACGGAGGGGGCTCATGGGCTTAGACCTCGGGCTGGAGGCGGAATAGATCGGACAGGACAATGGTACGGATCACGAGTCCAAGGGGTGGGTCCTCTTGGCCATGTTCGCCCATGGACTGTAAAAGCGTAGCGAGGTCATCTTCACCTAGAGGCCGGCCAATGGCATAGGTCGCCAAACTGCGAGTCAAATGGGGCAGGAAGCGAATGTCTTTTTCCAAGACTTGGGTCAACCCCAAAGGCCCGTCGAGTTCCGTGCCATCGGGAAGGGTTCCCTGATCGTCCACTTCGCCCTGGCGAATCTGCCCTATGGCGTCGAAGCGTTCTAGGGCAAATCCCAGTGGGTCCATAGCCACATGGCAAGTGGCGCAACCCGGTTCGCTCCGATGCAAGGCCAAGCGCTCGCGCATGGTGAGCCCGGCTTCCTCTGGAGCGCTTTGGTCCAAGGCCAAGGTGTTGGCCGATGGGGGTGGGGGTGCATCTCCCAAGAGGGCTTCCAAGACCCACTTGCCCCTCAGCACCGGCGAAGTCCGGCCCGGGTCACTACTGGCGGTCAGCACGGCACCGTGTCCCAGCACTCCGCGGCGAGGGGTATCGATCAGGGAGTAACGTTCGGTGCCTTTCCCGCGGCCCTTGGTGGACAGCCCATAGTGCCGTGCCAAGCGTCGGTCGATCCGGGTCCATTCGGCGCGCACCAAGTCCCGGGCCGGCAGGTTCTCTTGCAGGACCCCTTGGAAGAGCTCCACCGGTTCGCGCAACATAGCCGCGCGCAGTTTGTCGTCATATGCCGGGTAAAGTTCGCGGTTCGGTTCATGGCTTTGAAGCCGCACAAGTTGTAGCCACTGGGGAACGAACCCCGCGGCGAGCCCTTTCGAACGGTCATCCGCCAGCATGCGGTCCACTTCACCACTGAGCACTTTTGTTTCTTGCAGAGTTCCATTCCGCCCAAGCTCCAAGAGTCGCGCGTCCGGTAGGGATCCCCACAGGAAGAGGGCGAGCCGCGTGGCAAGAGCCGATCCACTCAATTGGGCTCCCGGGTCTCCCGCCTCGCCCACTAGAAGGAACCGGGGCGAGGCCAGGACCGCCGCTAAACCCAGTTGCATGCGCGCCTCGGTGGATGGTTCGCCTTGGACTAGGGTCAGCAAGCGATCGATGTCTTCGGGTCGAGGTCCCTCTTGCCAAACCCGTTCCGCCAGCAGGGTCAGGGCAGTCTTGAGCTGGGCCTTAGGATCGTCCTTGGAACCTGCTTGCCGTAGAAGCGCGGTTTGAAATTCGGTGGGGGGAAGAAGATCTGTGGGCCCCTCGACCGACACCAATTTGACGATCACATTCCGATCTCGCTGTTGAGGGTCTTTTTCCTCCGGCGCATAATAGTCATTCAAGAAAGCAACCCCCACTCGATGGGGGCCTTTGGATACACGCATCCGCATGGTCATGGTGATTGCGGCCCCCGGCCCTTCGCCGGTGAGTTCCATTTCTTGGATGCGTTTCCCATCCAAAGTCAAAGCTACCCGGGCATGTTCAGGGCCTGCTTGTTGCGCCCACGCGGTTCCGCGGAGGATGTATTCCCCATCACGTGGGAACTTATGAGTCATGGTGGCGTTGCCCTGGGTACTCAAGCGACCACCCGAACCCCGAGGGCTCTTGAGGGTTGGTCCGTGGGCTTGGGCATGGGGGACACGCTCGGGCTCTGGCAGTCGAACCGCTTGCCGCGAGACCGAGTCAGTCAACGTCAACCATCGATCGAGCCAAGCCCCATCGAGCGTGGTCCCCGCGCCTACCACGTCATACACATGCAGTCCGGCTTCCGCGGGTAAGGCTCCGGGTGTTGTCTTGACCCCGGTCAAGGCAAATATCGCCCCTGTGATCTCGCGGGTCGTCCGTCGGCGCAGAGCCAAGAACCGCATCTGCGCCAGGGGCTCCAGCAGGCTGGGAACTTCCGGGCCAAGGGCTTCGCGTAGCAACGCCAGTACGCTGCGGTATTCAGCGCGCGAGGGCTTTGGTTCGGGGTGCGGCGGCATCACCTGCAGAGACAATTCCTCGGCGACCAAGAGCCACTGTTCTCGATTTTGATCGAGGCCCTGGTCTTCGAGGGCGATCAGGTTGAGGTCCCCTTCAGGGTCTTTTGCCCCATGACACTGGGTGCAGTGCTGATCCATGAACACGCCGAGCGTAGAGCGCTCGGCATCCTGCCCCATGGCAGGGGAGAACAATCCAAAGACCATCAAACCTAGGTTCAGTCGATACACCGACTCAATCTAGCTAAGTCCCCGAGAACGCGCCAGCGCATCAAGGGCAATAAACCACCTCCAATGCGCTCACGAGCCCCACGCCGGTTTCGCCCCACCAATTTGGGACAGGGTCGGCAACCTGGAGACCCTCATAGGTACTTAGGATCGAATCATCACAGTGAAGGGAGGCATAGGGGGCTGGATTGACGTAGGCCCATCCCAGTCAACGTCCCACCACAAGGTTTCCACGCCCGCGCACCGCGAATCCACTCGGGACACAATCGAGTAGTTCGTAGAAGACCTCATGGGCTTCGTCTCTTCTCGTGTTCGCCGAAGCACTTCAAGAGCGCACCGAGCGAGGGCCTAGGATCGTTCTTCTGGAGCTTATTGATTATGGGCCACGCGACCCCGGGCCCTTGTGACCTGCATGTGGCCCCTATTCTCCCGTGGAGGTTGGACCATCGCTCACCGGGGCAGCCCTCCGTTGGGAATCCCCAAAGAACACCCATTGCAGGACCCGCCCCCCCTGGGACCCGCCGAGGGCGTTTTTGTCTGGGATTAAGGTCATATAACCCATCAGTTTCCTCCCGGGTAGATCGAAGGTAGGAGTGAATCCCTCTCTTTTGCGTTCACCGCACGCCCCCATGAGTAAGACCCCTGACTTAGGCACTAAGCCGACCCCTTCCCACAACACCGAACGGACCGAACGCAGGGTCTACATGGTCATTGCGGGGTATGGTATCTGTGCCCTGTTGTTGATGGCCCTCATTGCTTGGCGGCTCGGCGTGGTTCCGACCACTGGCGAAGAAGCGGGCTTCAAGAATGTGCTCATCGTGACTTTTGACACCACCCGGGCGGATCGTGTGGGAGCCTATGGGCACCGCAAGGCGCACACGCCCAATATCGATCAGATGGCTCGCGTTGGAGTGACTTTTGATCGGGCTATGGCTGTTGCACCGATCACCCTTCCTTCCCATACGTCGATTCTGACTGGCCTCTACCCCAATCACCACGGGGCGAGAAACAACGGCACACACAACGTTGCAGAATCCGTGACTACCATGGCGGAAATCCTCGAAGGCGAAGGGTTTGCCACTGGCGCCGTGGTTTCCGCAATGGTGTTGGATTCGAAGTACGGCTTGGATCAGGGCTTCGATATGTACGACGACAACTTGGCCAATGCGGACAAAGCCCCCATGTTCATGTTTCGCGAGACCAAGGCCAAGGACACCGCCGAGCGTGCCCTCACTTGGATCAAAGACCGAGGCAGCGAGCGCTGGTTCCTTTGGGTGCACTTCTTCGATCCTCATGCGGGTCACATCCCTCCCCCGGAGTACGCGCGCCTCTGCCCCGATTCGCTCTACGATGCGGAAATCGCCTATGCGGACGCGGGCCTGGGTGAAGTAATCGAAGGCTTGCGCATGAATGGAATGCTCAAGGAGACACTCGTGGTTATGACGGCAGACCACGGCGAGGCCCTCGGGGATCATGGAGAGAGCACCCACTCGATGTTCATCTATGACTCGACGATCCACGTGCCCCTTGTGATGATGCACCCGGGCCTTGCCAGGCAGCATCGAATCCGGGAAGTCGTCAGTTCCGTGGACATCATGCCCACCAGTCTCGTTCTGTTGGGCGTGGACTATGGGGGACAGGTCGACGGCCGTTCACTGGCCGGCGCCATGCTTGACCCCTTCGAAAAGGTCGAGGCGCGCCCTGTCTACTCAGAAGCCATGTCTCCTTTTTACAACCATGGCTGGTCTGATATACGGGGCGTTCGCGGAGAACGCCAGCGCTACATTCGGTCACCAATACCAGAGGCTTATGACTTCCGTAAAGACCCACGCGAACTGAAGAACCTCTTGCCAGGCCGACAGGACCTTGCGGATTGGGGTGAGTTGGCCCTCGATACCCTAATGGGCGACCTGGAGACCGACGTGCGTGGCGATGACATCCGCAGTATGGATCCCGAGCAGCGACAAGCACTTGCGGCCCTTGGCTATGTCTGGAGTCCGTTGGACGAGGAAGTTGAAGAGGGCGCCATTCTCGCGGACCCCAAGGAAAAAGTCCACTTATGGGAGCGCAGCCAGTACGCCCATGGGCTCGTTCGGGCCGAGAGATATGACGAAGCCGAAAAAGCTCTGCGAGAGGTTCTTGCAGAAGATCCCGCTGCAACTCTCTCGCGCGGCGCTCTTGTGGATATCCTTGCCCACCAGGAGAAATTCGATGAGGCCCACGCGCTCTTAGGGGAAAGTTTAATGATGCCCGGAGTACGGACTGGAACGTGGGTGCGCATGGCGGCGCTCGAACGCGAGATGGATCTTGATACGTGGCCTACTTTTCTTGCAGGAGCCAAAAAGCACGACCCTCGGGACCCCATGCCCTGGGTCCGTGAAGGAGACTGGGCCCAGGAAGCGGAAGACTCCGTAGCGGCGATAGCTGCCTACCGAAAGGCGATTGAACTCGACGACCGTAGTGCTAAGGCTTGGATTGGTATTGGTAATACCGAACACCGGCTTGGTCGTGAGCAGGAGGCCCTCGATGCCCTTGATCGCGCTACAGCCGCTGACCCCATCGCTGTTGAGGCCTGGTACAATTTAGGTGTTGTTTACGAAGCTCTGAATCGCAGCGTGGATGCTCGCAAGAACTACGAGCAAGCTCTGCGGTGCGACGAAGGGCACGTTTTGACGCTGGTCAACCTAGGCAATATTTGCACCCGCGATAAGGACGATCCTGCTGCAGAATCCCTCTATCTTCGCGCTGTCAAGTCAAGTGCAAAGAACAATGCAGATGACTTTGGGGCAATCTTCAACTTGGGGTTATTGTACCTCAGGACAAAGCAGCCTGGACGTGCCGCGGTCGCCTTTAAACAGGCCTTAGAGATCGAACCCGGGGACATCCGCCCAGCAAGAACCTTGCTGATCGCAGGAGTCCAAAGTCGGAACTTGGAGGCGGTAAAACAAGCAGCGCACTTGGCCAACACTATCGAACCGAACAGCGTGGCGTTGTTGGTGGACGCGGCCTTAGCTCTGGGTACCTTCGGTGAAGAACAGTCTTATAGGGGCTATCTCGATCGAGCACTGGTCCTTTCCGAGGATAACCTGAAGGGTATGTGCGAGAAGCGTCCGAAGTTGCGTGTCCTTCTCGAACGGTAATAGGTACGGTGCGCGCTCGGCTGAGCCGAGAAGGCGCCTGGGCCGGGGCCCGGGGAATCCGCGCTTGTCGGATCCTCCCTTGAAGTCCGTCGGCGGCCGCACAACAGCACAGTGACGGTGGACAACGGCGAATTGATTTTTACTCCAGACTCGATCGGCAACAGCGTTTTCACCTATACGGTGCGTGATGAGCACGGTGCCCTCAGCAACGTGGCGACGGTCGCGGTTTGGCACTGACTGGGTACTTGGGCCGATAGGCGGTCCCTGGAACAAGAGGGTGCCCCCCTGGACTTTGGTGCGGGGGGGGCATCTTTCGATGGTGGCCGAGGGAAGGGGTGGGGCCTTCGGTAAGGAAAGATCTTTAAGTGGCTAACTTGATCTAGCACTAGGATTTTTGATCTTGATCGCGCATGGCCAGTGGTGCCCCAAAGCGAGTCAGGAGGAGCGCGCGCATCGATAGCAAATTTCTGTGCTTTATGAGAGGGCTTAAGGGGCTCCTGTCCTTGGACCGGGTCAGTGCGGGCAAGTGTCGGGATCGTGAGGATCACCTGTGCCCCATTGCGAGACGGTCATGAGAATTGGGTGGCGCTAAATCAATACACTCCTAAGGTGGGCTCCGATTGGACTGTTTAGGACCCCAGCACTACTGTCTGTTCATTTTGCCGTACGCACTCAAATGAATCTCTCTACTTTAATGGACCGCAATCTCTCTACCTTGATGGATCGCCTTGTGCTGGTCCCAGCTCTCGTCCTTGCACTGGGTGCCCCTTCGAACGTCGTAGCGGCGATTGGCGGCGTGACCGTGTATGTGGACGCCGTAAATGGCTCGGACCTGAACAGCGGATCCGTCCGCAGTCCTTGGCAAACGATTACTTATGCCCTCGACCAGTCTGATGATGCCGGCACTACCATCTCAGTCGCCACCGGTACCTACGACCAGGCGCTCGGCGAGGTCTTTCCGCTTGTATTGGAGAACGCGAGCCTAGTCGGTCCCGGAGACGGGTCAGCTGAGATTTTGGCACCTGATACCGATGTTAGCCGGGTCCTCTATATCGATGCTTCTTCCGGTCTTGTGCAAGTGGTTGATGGTCTATCTTTTGGGTATGAGGTCGTCAGGGGTAATCCTCGTCATGACTTGATCCGCGCAGATCTTCACGGCGACTTCACCCTTAACAACTGCTATCTAACAGGGGGGTATAACGGTTTTCGTGGTATTTCGCGTGCCGACGGCGCCCACACAACTTTGTCCAACAACACAATTAGCGGCTCCATTAAAAAAGGGATCTATTTGGCCGGATACTCCGATACTGGGATCTCCCTCCTGGTAACCGGGAACAGCATCACAGGAGCGGGCGATGACGGCATCGCACTTTCCTTTGGGGCTAACTGGAACGCGTCTGTGATTATGTCGGGCACGGTCTTGATCGATGGCAACCTGATCTCCGGCGTCAGTGGGAAGGGTATCCAGGTGGACTTGGATATTTTTGAATACGACAACCAAACCCTGGATATGGACGTCACCGTCTCGAACAACACCATCAGCGACGTGGGAGACGATGGCATGCAGCTCGGTTGCCTTCTCGATAGCAGTGAAGTCAACCTGTTTGATATAACCCTGCTCGTCGAAGACAATGCCATCACCACAACAGGCGACGATGGTATTGACGCTGGGATGTTTATGAAAAGTGCCCGCAACGAGGCACTGGTTGACTGGGAGTTTCGAAACAACAGCGTCAGTGGCGCCGTAGCCGAAGGCATAGATTTGTCCCTTTACGTAGGCGACACCAGTAGCTCGATGGTTGCCTCGGTTCTGATTGAGGGCAACACCGTTGTCAACAGCGGTGATAACGGCTTGGAGGCCGCTCTGGTTGTAGCGAGTGGTGTCAGCGCTACTTTGGTTGTAGATATGACCGTTCAAAACAACACAGTGGAAGGAAGCGGCTTCTCTGGCATGTGGATTGGGATGCCATCCGTGGCATACGGCAGCGCCAGTTCGGTGGACGTGAACCTCATGATTGATGAGAACACGGTCACCGGCAGCGAGAGCTCCGGCATGCAGGTGACCTTCTATAACTCGTCTGCGACGAGTGCCGCCCTGAACACGAACTATGACGTCAATGTGACCAACAACACAATTCTCGGCAACGATGCGGAGACTGAGATGTTTCTCCTCGGTAGTACGCCGAGCAATATACAGGTTGTCGTTGTAGGGAGCTCTGACCTCGTGCCGAGCATGAATGGTACCGGCAACTGGTGGGGCACTCAAAACCAGGTGGATATCGCTGGTATGGTCATTGATGCCAGTGATCTTGGTGCCGAATTCACAGCGTTAGATCACACTTCCGCTCGTCCGAGCGACTTGGAGTTTGTTCTGACGGTTTCTGAAACCCAATTCACCGTAGAAGCAATCGGGTTGACCCGCTTCGTCTCCTATGCTGGCGACACGGACATGGACATCACGGTTGGTGGAATCAGTATTGGATCCGGCGATATCGTCTCCTTCAGCCCTCAGTCGATCACCTGCACCCTGCCGAGCGGCCTTGTAGATGTTGTGGAAATCTGCGTGACCAACCCCGGCGGTCAGTCTGGATGCCATGCCTGCAGTTTCGGACCTAACACGGCGCCGCATGCCAACTTTGACGCTGCCTTCACTCCGAACAGCACCCCTGTGACGATTGATGTGGTTGCGAACGACATTGACGCGGAGTGCAACTTGGACCCTACCAGCGTCGTGATCACCCAGGCCCCGGGCCAGGGTTCGGTTGTGTTGAATGGTGACGGAACGGTGACTTACACCCCGAATGCGGCAACCGCTAGCGATGCCTTTGCTTACACGGTTTCCGATGACGGGGGCCTTACCTCCAACAACGCGACTGTGCAAGTGACCGTTACCGGGGGAGGCAGTGGCAACAACCAAATCCCCACCGCGGTTTATGACCACGTGATCATGTCGTCTGGTACTTCGATCACCATCGATGTGCTGGCGAATGACTGGGACGCTGATATGGACGCGCTTGACGGCTCGTCCCTTGAAGTCCGTCGGCAGCCGCGCAACGGCACAGTGACAGTGGACAACGGCGAATTGATCTTTACTCCCGACTCGAGCGGCAACAGCGTCTTCACCTATACGGTGCGGGACGAGCATGGTGCCCTTAGCAACGTGGCGACGGTCGCGGTTTGGCACTGATTTGGTGCTTGGGCCGATAGGCGGTCCATTGAATTAGAGGATGCCCCCCCGGACTTCGGTCCGGGGGGGCATCTTTCGATGGTGGCTGAGGGAAGGGGTGGGTCCTCCGGTAAGGAATGTTGTGTAAGTGACGCCCGCGATCCTGAACGAGTCCTTTCGTTTTTCTAGGGAATGGGCGGTGGCCCCCGAAGCGGGTCGGGAATAGCGCAGGGAGGGCCTGCCCAAACTGGACTTGGGGGCGAGATTCAGGGATCTCCTGCCTTAGACCTGGGTCAGTGCAGGCCAGTTTCAAGGTGGCGCTAAATACGTGTGCCCCATTGCGAGACGATGCTTGGAATTGGGTGGCGCCAAAAGAGGTCCCCACTAAAATATCCCCTCCGGGCTGGCATGCCCGGTCTGAACACAGATTTTAGACTCTTCCATACAGAACATCATGAAACTCTCCTCCTTAGTGGACCGCCTGGCGCTGGTCCCGGCTCTCGTCCTCGCCCTCGGTGCTCCTTCTAACGTCGTAGCGGCAATTGGCGGCGTGACTGTTTATGTGGACGCCGTAAATGGCTCGGACCGGAATGCTGGAACTG
>JAPKBR010000024.1 GCA_028823345.1 Planctomycetota bacterium | reverse complement strand
GGCTACACCATCCACGCGGGCGACCTGCACGTGCATTCCTGCCACGGAGAAGCGGCGGGAGCCTGCGCGCCTTCGGACAATTGCACTGCCGAGACGTTTCAGCTTTCCGGTTCGTTCTCTCTTGCCGCGCTCAAGACCCAGTTCCAGGCCCTAGGCGTTGACTGGTTCACTTCCACCGATCACAGCTACTGCGTGGACACCGACCCCGAGTACAGCGCGGTGGTGAGCGAGTGCGCCGCATTGGTGGACGCAAATTTCATCGCGATCCCCGACCTGGAACTATCTAGCGAAGAGGAAGGGTCCCAAACCGGATCCGATACCTTTGACCTGCTCTGCCTCCTGGGCCCCTCCGCCAATCACATGGGTGCGCACGGGATCACCAGTCGGCTCTACGGGGGAAGCAGCGGTTTCCTTGGCTTTTGCAACGGGCTTTTCTCCACCGCGCTGAATGGTTTCCTTGGGAACATTGCCGCAGTCAATGGGCAAGGGGGCTGGACCATCGCGCACCATCCCGCGGCGGGTGAGTTGGGCTGGAACAGTCGTGCCGCCACCGTAGGTCAAGAGGCCGGCGGTCTGCATGGCGTCGAGATTTGGAACGGGACATCCATGTCCGGCCAAGGTGGAGGCGTGGGTGCTTGGGTCGATTGGCTTTTGGGTGGCCGCCGCCTGTATGCCTATTCCGGTAGCGATACCCACGACGAGGCCCACACCTTCGGGGCCAACTGTGCCCTCGTGGACGGCCCCTTCACTCAAGCGAATCTAGAAGACGCTCTGCGCGCTGGTCGCAGTTTCATTTCCAACGGTCCTGGCCTCGTGCTTGAGGTCGGTTACGCGGGCGTCGATTTGGAAATGGGAACGGTGCAGGCCCTTCCGACGCCGCCCCCCAGCACTCCGGTGGATGTGCGCGCTCACTTCGATACGGTGGGGGCGACGGGAACCGTGACCCTCTTCATGGGGCAGGTGGGAGCAGCAGGCGAAGTGGTCCTGGGTTCCTCCGCTGGTCAAAGTGGTGTCGGGACTTTTTCCGCGCCCATGAACCTCGTTGCTTCCCAACGATCCTGGGTGCGCGCCTATTTTGAGTCGAATGACGGTTCCCTGACCGCCTACAGCAACCCGATCTTTTTCGAGTCAGGTGCTCCTGGCTGCCAAGCGGATGCATTCAGTCCGAACCAGTCTTGCGCAAGCGCTGCTCCACTGGCGGACGGTTCCTACGACCTTGAGGTCTGCAAGAGCGAGCCCGACTTCCTCAGCTTCACGATCGCCGCTGGTGACACCTTTGATGCTGCGATCACTTTTGGCACAGGGGTCGCCGATGTGGACGCGATGCTGTACGAGGCAGGAATTTGCAGTGATGATCAGAATTCCGGCTGCGCTGGAACTCTAGCCTGCGGTTTCTCCGGTTCTGATGACGAGTCCTTGTCCTGGACCAACGGCACCGGTGTCGACGTGGACTGCGTTCTACGCATTCACATCTGGCCGGGCTCCGGCGGGGATGCGAATTACTATGGCCTCGACGTTTCCGGCATCACTCCGGGCGGCCCTCCGATCAATGCCTTCTGCGATCCTGCCAACAGCAACTCCACCGGGGGATTTGTGACCCTCAGCGGCGCCTCTAACGGTGGCGTCTTGCACTTGGATGGTGTGGGCGGCCCCGTGGGTCAATTTGGCTTCATGTTGGTGTCGGCCACTGCAACCGGCGGCGTACCCGTGAGCTCGGGATCCCTCTGCCTTGGCTCACCCATCGGTCGCTACAACCCCAGCGCCGGGGGCGCGATGAACTCCCTCGGCCAATTCTCGGCCAGCGGCGTGCTGGTCAACCTAGTGGGTACCTCCACGAGTGGCACCGGCTTCGACGTGCCCATGACCCTGCCCACCCCACCCGGCGGAGTCATCACCCCCGGATCCACCTGGAATTTCCAACTTTGGTATCGAGACCTGGGCGGAGTGTCGAACTTCTCCAACGGAATCGAAGCAGGCTTCTAGGGAAGCCGTCTCTCACGGCGAGTCTCGGGCGGGTTTCCGACACGGTTGGACCGACGTTGATCTTGAGAAGGTAGCTCGGCGCCGAAGGGGCGAGGGGATTCCTAGCGAAGTAGCTGCTCAAGCTCATCGGGATCCTGGGCTTCGCCGAGGGCCAACAATCCTTGGTGCACAAACGCCCGGGCGGGGCCCGACCAGCGAGGTAGGGCCGCGTGTTCGATCAGGGTCGCGTCCTTGGCTGGGTCGAGGGTTTGCACCACTCGGTTGGCCACATAGGGGCGCAGGGCGGCGAGCTGTAGGGCACGGGTGTCGTCTGCTCCTTTGGTGCCCAGCACGGTGATGTGCAGGGGGTGGGCGTGCATCAGGTCCACCGCGCGGCCCCAGGCCGCGGACCAGTGCCCGAAGCGGCGCCAGTCGTTTTGGAACGCGGCTAGGATGCGGCGGCCATCGCGCACCAATTCCTTGGCCCGGGCCATGTGCCCTAGGCGGATACAGGCCTCGGCGAAGAGAGCGTTCCAGTGAATGTTCTCGGGGCGCTCTGTCAGACTGCCCCGGGCCGAGGGCTCGTGGCGTCGGTCGAGCAGGCTTCCGTCGGGTGCGGACATGCTGGCCAAGGTTCCCCTTGCAAGGGTGACCGCTGGAACCAGGAAGCTATTGTCTCCCGCAGAGTGCATGGCCTGCACCATGGCCCGCAAGAGGGCCGCTCGGTCGGAGAGCATGCCCGGAAGTTGGGGCACGCCTTGCCATTGGTGGTGGACTCCCGCACGGGTGGTGATCAGGTTCTTGACCAGGAAGGTTAGGTTGTCGAGGGCGCGCTCCTGCCAAGCGTGTTGGTCCAACACGACCGCAGCTTTCAGCAAGGCCTCCACCGCCAGTGCATTGCGATCGGTGTAAAGGGTCGTGTTGCGGCCAGCGCCAGCCCAGGCGGGGGAATCGGATTGTTTGTCCTGGGCGGCGCACCAGAGACCGGATTCCTCATCCCGCATGGTTTTCTCTAGCCAATTCAAAATACCCATGGCCGTCTCGGCAAAGGAGGGTACCCCAAAAGCCTGATGGGCTTCCAGATAGGTCAACAGTCGCCCGGCATTGGCACCGAGAGGTTTGTCTTCACTGGGATCGCTCCAGTCGGGCTTACCAGCGAAGCGGAAAAATCCACCCTCTGGTCCGTCATGTATCGCGCCCCTTTCCATGGCCTCAAGCGTGTTGAGCACAAGCTTCTTCAGGCGCTCGTCTCCCGTGCGTGACCAACGTACGGTGGAAAAGTGCAGAGCTTCGGGGTGGGGGAATTTTTGGCGCTTGCCCCAGCCCCCATGCACCTCGTCGGAACTGGCGAGGAGGTGTTCGAGTACCTCGTCGGCGAGAGCCAAGGGCACTCCCTCTTCCGCATTGTTCCAGGCCTCTTGCTTATCGAAGCATTCCACCAGGGCGGCTTTCGCGGAACTACCGGTTTCAATCCCCAGCATTAAACGCTGGGCCAATTCCCGCGGCGGTAGATAGCCCGTGTGGGCTAGGGACTCACCACCATGATTCAACCAGATCAGCGCAGGCCAGCCGAGCTCGCCGTAGGTGTCCTTGACCTCGGGGCTCTCGTCCTTGTCCACACGCACGCATGTGTAGTGTCGATCGAGCAACCCGAGCACCTGTAAGTCACGCAGGCTACCAGTCTCTAGAGCTCGACATCCGGGGCTCCAAGGAGTCCGCAGATAGAGCAAGACCGGGGTGCCCCGTTCCTTAGCCCGCTTCAGGGCCTCGTCTAGACTCGTGTGCCAATGCATCCAGGTCTAGACTATCGACCCTGCCCCGAGGATGCTTGCCCGTAATTGGGTGCGGCGGACATTCGTAGCAACTTCACAAAGGAACCCCCAGGCCGGCGGGGCCTGGGGGTTCCTTGGGGCAGGGGGCAATCATTTGCCCGACCCTGCGCTAGCGTATCACTGCGCGACTTCAGGCAGCTCGGGCAGTGCGATCTCTTGCCAATTCAGCTCCTCGCAGCCCTCGTAGAGTTCTTCGAGGCTGTAGAACTCCCGCGCATCCGGCTGGAGTACATGGACCACCACATCGCCGTAATCGAGCAGAACCCACCAACCGGTGTCCATGCCTTCGGCCCGGGAATGATGGGCCCCCGCAGCCTTAAGGCGTATGTGTAGTTCGTCGATGATCGCGCGCACGTGGGGACGGCTGGTGCCCGTACAGACCAAAAAGTAGTCGGCCACTTTGATGCGATCTTCCACATCAAAGACTCGAATGTCGACGGCCTTTTTCTCGTCGGCTAGGTGCGCCGCTGCTGCGGCTAGGACTCGTGTTTCCATGGGGGGATTCTAGGGCGTGGGGGGGGGCTGAATCGGGGAGTAGGGTGGAGGCTAGAAAACCACCACATTCGCCGGGGGATGCATGGCTCCCTACGGGGTCCTACGACCCCCCGGCGAATGTGGTGGCTTTGTATCTAGTACCGAGCTACCTAGTTCAGTTGATGAACCAGGGCAGGAATACCAGGCTGACCACGGTCATCAGCTTGATCAGGATGTTGAGGGAAGGGCCGGAGGTGTCCTTGAACGGGTCACCAACGGTGTCGCCAACCACAGCTGCGTGGTGGGGATCAGAGCCCTTGCCGCCGTGGGCACCGCCTTCGATGTACTTCTTCGCGTTGTCCCAGGCACCGCCTGCGTTCGACATGAAGATGGCCATCATCACGCCAGTCACCAGTGCGCCGGCCAGCAAGCCACCGAGGGCCTCGACATTCCAGAAGCCAACAGCGATGGGAGCAGTAACAGCGATCACACCGGGCAGAATCATTTGCTTAAGGGCGCCATCAGTGGAGATCTGAACACAACGGGCGGCGTCCGGCTTGCCGGTGCCCTCCATGATGCCGGGGATCTCGCGGAACTGGCGGCGAACCTCTTCGACCATGTCGAAGGCAGCGTTGCCAACCGCACGCATGGTTAAGGCGCTGAATAGGAACGGCAGGATGCCGCCCAGCAAGAGGCCGATGATCACTTCGGTGGAGTTGATGTCCAGCACCAAGGTCTCGGTGCCTTGCATGATGCCCGCGCGGCTGCAGAAGGCGCTGAAGAGGGCCAGGGCAGTCAGGGCCGCAGAACCGATCGCGAATCCTTTGCCGATCGCAGCGGTGGTGTTGCCCACAGCGTCAAGGGCGTCCGTGCGCTCACGAACTTCCGGGGGAAGCTTTGCCATCTCGGCAAGGCCACCAGCGTTGTCAGCAACCGGACCGTAAGCATCGACAGCAAGGGAAATACCCAGGGTCGAGAGCATGCCCACGGCGGCGATCGCCACCCCGTAAACACCGGCCATGTAGTTGGCCGTGAAGATCGCGACGCAGATCAGCAGCACGGGGATTGCCACGGACTCCATGCCCGTTGCCAAACCGTGGATGATGTTGGTGGCAGCGCCGGTTTCGGACTGCTTGGCGATGTTCCGTACGGGGTGCCGGTCGGTGGAGGTGTAGTACTCGGTGACTTTTCCGATCAAGACGCCGATGACCAGACCGCTGACCACAGCGATCATCAGGCTCATGCCGGATTCACGGCCGTTTGCCAGGGTTTCCGGCAAAGCGATCCCGCCCATGTTGGTCAACCAGTAAGTGGCAGCCACAACAATGAGGGAAGCCACGACCAGACCGCGGAAGAGTGCCGAGTGCAGTGCGTGTTCGTCGGTGGCCTTCACGAAGAAGGTGCCGATGATCGATGCGAAGATGCCGAGGCCTGCAACGGCGATGGGCAGCATGATCATGCCTTCGACGCCCTCTTGTCCTGCGTAGGCGAAAGCGCCCAAGGACATGGCGGCGATGATCGAACCCACATAGGACTCAAAGAGGTCTGCGCCCATGCCGGCCACATCGCCCACATTGTCGCCCACGTTGTCAGCAATCGTGCCGGGGTTGCGGGGGTCATCCTCGGGGATGCCTGCTTCCACTTTGCCGACGAGGTCTGCACCCACATCGGCGGCTTTGGTGAAGATACCGCCACCCACGCGCGAGAAGAGCGCGATGGAAGAGGCGCCGAAGCTGAAGCCGAGCACATGCTGTAGGCCTTCCGTAGAAATGCCAAACCACACCGTGAAGCCGGCCACGCCGGCCAGGGCCAGACCAACCACGCACATGCCCATGACCACGCCGGAGCTGAACGAGACGCCTAAGGCGTCTGCGAGTGAGTTGCTGGCAGCCTGGGTGGTGCGCACCGCGGCGCGGGTGGCCGTGTGCATGCCAAAGTAACCGGCCAGGGCAGAAGCCGCTGCGCCCGAAACAAAGGCGATGGCGGTGTTGATGCCAAGACCATCTTCAGCGTTGGAGACGCCAATCAGGATGGCGACCACGATGACGAACACCGAGAGCCACTTGTATTCGGCCTTCAGGAATGCTGCCGCGCCGTCTTGGACTTGCTTGGCAATGTCCTGCATGGCGGGGGTGCCATCAGAACGCTTCATGATGGCGGTGTACTTGACGAAGGCAAAGATCAGGGCGGCGAGGCTCGCGGCACCTGCGACTTGGAGGAAATCCATAGCTGCTTGAAGGGGTGGGGACGGGGTGATCCCGGGGGCATGCCCGGGAAGGACCGAAACGGGGGTTTTCCCGATATTTCGGGGCAAGAAGTTTAGGGATTGTTCCCCAGCCGTCAACCCCCGACGGGGGGATCGCGGTCTCGCTTTGGGCTCTATCGGTCCAAATCGGGGCTCTCGGCCCCCTGATCGGCAGATTTGCGCGCCAGACGCTGCTTGTCCCGGTGGTTGATGACGCTCCGCACCAGAAAGGTCCCCAGGATGATCAGCAGGGCAAACCCGAGCCATTCCGAGTAATCCACCATGCTTTCCTCCAGGGAGCGAATGCTCTCCCCGAAGGTCCTTCCAATCAAGATATAGAAGGGCACCATCAGGCAGGCCGCCGCCGCGTCCACTGCCAGGAAGCGCAGGTAGGGCATGCGCAGGGTGCCTGCGGTGAAGAATCCGGGCATACGCAGGCCAGGCAGGAAGCGGCAGGTGAACACGGCCCAGATTCCGTGACGCTCCATGCGCTCGGCCAGGCCAGTCATGCGCTCGGGGTGCAGAATGCGGGCCACCCACTTGAAGCGCAGGGCCTTGCGCCCGAAGAACCGCCCCACTAGATAAGGGATCGTGTCGCCGATCAGGGTCGCCACCCAGCAAACAAGCGCGACCTTGGTGAACGCAACCTTGCCCGCAAAAACCAGATAGCCCGACCCGGTCATAGTCACCTCTTCGGGCACGGGCAGGCCAGCGCCTGCTCCCACCAAGAACAGGAACGGCGCCGCATAACCAAGACCGTCAAAGTAACGGTCCAGGAAAGATTGCTGCAGGAGGGCGAACATCAGGGTGGAGGATAACCAAAGACTAGACCGGGGGGGCCCTAGTGATCGTGGTCATGGGACTTGGTGTCCCTGGGGATTCCCGCTCTAGGGTCAAGGCCGTACTCCACGGCCACTTGGAATGCAGCGCGGGAGAGCTCCTCCACTGCAGAAACACCCCCTGCCCAGTTGATAGCCCCGTCTTGCACTAAGGGCAAGAGGTATAGCCCGGTCATACGCGCTTTGACCAGAGCCACTTCTCCGGGGGATCCGCAGCGCTCCATTCCCTCGTCCAAGACTTGCAACCCAGCTGCAATCCAATGGGCGCGGCGGTCCGGGTCGGCTTCTCGCTCGGCGGACGCGCGGATGAACCAGAGGTGCTCCGCCAACCGAATCCACCCGGCAGCGGGCCAGGGATCTAGCTCGAGGGCTCGGTCCGCGGTCAGATAAGCCCGTTCCATTTCGCTGTTGTGCACTTGAACATCGAATTGAATCCAATGGCCAGCGGCCCACATGCTGCTCACGGGACCACTGATTCGTCGGCTCAAGGGGCGCGGGTCCGGGTCGGGCCCGTGCCAGGGGGCGGCAATCCCAAGGGCCACCAGGGCCAGGATCGGGCGCAGGGGGGTCATTTCTGCCTCCGGCCCTGCAAGCCAAGGGTCGACCACCCAAGCAAGCCGAGGAAAATCCACAGGGCGCTGAACTCCCGCCACTGGGGTGCCGCGGGCAAGCGTCCTTCCGCCGCTAGCCGCAGTCCCTCTAACAATTGTTCTACAGGCAAAACGGGGCTGGAAGCGCCCAAGAGGGTCAGTCCTAGGGCTAGGGTCGTGGCCATGCCCGGTTTCAGGAAACCGCGCACTAGGGCCACCACCAACAGGACAAGGGCCAGCACACCCGCTGCTCTGGCTCCGATTTCCAGGGAAGCGCGCCGCACCGATGGAACCTTTTCCAAGAGGGTTAAGCAGCGTCCTCCTGGAACCACCGCATCACCTGGGCCCAAACAAACCAGCACGACCTGTACCGTTTCCTTCCCCTTTGGTATGGAAAGTTCCACCCGGCCGCGGCCGTCGATCAGGTGTTCGATCTGCGCGTGCTCTTGACCGATCAATTCCAGGCGTACAGTGGTTGTGGGTCCAGCTCCTCCGCCCGACGCCACCTCAAGGCTGATGCGCGCATCACTGGACCGTTTACCCGGGTCCAAGACCAAGGCCAATTCTTCTCCAGGAACGATCCTGCGCGGAGCACCTAGGTCCACCGAGCGCGTGTGGCGCAGGGCTGATTCGTTCGGTATGGAAGATTCCGCAAGGGCGCCGATTCCGGCTAGGGTGGCCAGGCAGATCAGGAGCGTGGCGAATCCGGCAGCCCCTCGTTCCTTGGACCTGCCACTTGGGAACGATGTGAGGAACGTGTGCTCGCGCGCGCGTGCTCCCTGGGCGTAGTGCAAGCAAGCGAGGGGCAAGAGTAGCAGCAGCCCCAGGGACCAAATGTCCTCCCGCGCTCGGGCTGCGGGGAGTTCCAGTCCGCCGGGTGGCTGATGGGAAAGCTGCGTGCCAAGGGCCATCACCAGGGCAAGCAAGAGGGTCGGGGCCATGATCCTGCGGGCCCCGCGCACCAGCTCTAGGCGCATCTGCACTGGGATCCCCATCAGGCCTGGTTCTCCGCTGTCCTGCGCTCTTGGCTCGCAGCGCGCTCATAGAGGCCCCTCAGACTGTTGTTGCCCCCGGTGCCCTCAGTCCATTGGCCGCCCTCTCCAGTGATCCAATCCTTGAGGCTGTCGAGTTGTGCGGCGTCCAAATTTTGAATCGTCAGATCCGTGCCCTGCCCCTCTTGCAGCAGATCTTTGGGCGTTCCCCAAAGGCATATGCGTCCCTTGAGCAAGATGCCCATCAGGTCCGCTCGGTTGGAGGCGTCTTCCACTAGGTGCGTGGCGATGATTACCGTGGTGCCGCCCCTATGGGCCTCCGCCAAAAGTCCATCAAAGAGATCAAAACCCTGAGCGTCGAGGCCCGCGGTGGGTTCGTCGAGGAGCACGAGTTTGGGCTCGGTCAAGAACGCACCAATCATGCCCAACCGGCGCAGCATTCCCCGGGAGAAAGTTCGTAGGGGAACAGTGGCGTGGGGTTCAAGACCGGCCCGACTGAGCAATTCTTGGGCGCGTTCTTGCCAACCCTTGCCACCGAACAGGTTGGCAATCAGCTCAAGGGCACCGAAGGCGCTGAGGTCCGGGGGGAAGGGGGATTCGCTGGGCAGCCAGGATACCCGCCGCTGGACGCGCGCCTCGTGAGCCGCTCCATCGAGGACGCGCAGGGTCCCCGAGTTTGGTTTTTCCACGCCAGCCAACAAGCGTAGCAGCGTGCTCTTGCCCGAACCGTTAGGCCCCGCAAGGGCAACTGTGGCCCCGGCGGGGACCGCAAGGTCCAGTCCGGCGAGGGCCGGCCGCACCTTCTGGAGCAGGCCGGGCCGATAGGATCTCGTGAGGTCCTGGGCCAACAAGGCTAACGGGGTTTCTTCGGGCATGGCCCGCATGATAGATTGCTGCCGCATGCAAAGGGCGCTTACAGATTGCAAGAAGGACCAGTTGGTGGTCGAACTCTTCACCCGCGAGGGTTGTGGCCTTTGCGCTGAGCTCGTGGAGCACCTCGCCGGGGCCGGTTTGCTGGATCGGCTGGACCTGGAGCTTGTGGATGTGGACACCGACCGCACCCTGAAAAAACGCTATGGACTGCGCTTGCCCGTGTTGGAGATTGCCGGTCAGGTGATTTTTGAGGGTCGACCTGACCCCGAGGTCCTCTTGCCCGCAGTGCGAGCGGCCCTGGAGGGGGGCTCATGAGCGCGCGCATCTTTGTGCTTTCGGGCAAGGCCCTGGGCTCTGATTTTACCCTGAACCAGGCGACAGTCATGGGCCGCGGCAAGGACGCAGGGGTGCGCTTGAGCGACCCGTCGGTCAGCCGCCTGCACGCCAAGATTGAACCCGAGGGAGACGGCTGGCGCGTGACCGATTTGGGTTCATCGAATGGGATCTGGGTTGGAGGCGAGCAAGTCAAGACTGCCCTGCTGAAGGATTTGGATGAGTTCCGAGTGGGAGCGTTGGAGTTGCGCATTCGGATCGATGGAGATGTCCCTCCGAAGGCGAGCGTTCCGTTGAGCGCGGTCCCCGCACCCGATGTTGCGGTGCCAGAGGTTCCGGAGCCGGAAATTTCAGCGCCGGATATTCCAACGATAAAAGTTGCCGAGGTCTCATCCCATGAGCCGGATATCTCCACACCTAAAGAGGAGCCCGAGGGAATCGAACTCGAACTCGAAGGGGACTGGTCCGAGCCCGAGCCCGCACCGGCTCCTGTGTTCACTCCCGATTCGCCACGCGTTGTGCCGGCCCCAGCATCAGCCCCGGCCCACAACCCAGCTCGCCCCATTCTTCAGCACGCCGCCCCAAACCGCTCTGGAAACCTCTTTTCAGGAGACCTAGGCCAACAGCCATTCTTTGTGCGCTGGGCCCTCTACCTTCTTGCCATCGCTTTTTTCGTTGGTCTCGTTTGGGGTATTTCCTACATGGTCTCGGGTGTGCGCCAAGCCCGTGCGGGCACGACCGTTGAGGCCTTCGAATAAGCGAGCCCAAGCAGATCACCCCTGGAACACCCAGGGAAACCGCAATCCCCCAATTGCTGGAAACCTAAGGATCCGAACTGCTCTCCCTCGCTGGCGGCCAAACAAAAATGCCTCGACGAGGGCTTCGCATTCCAGTTCCCCGACCAAATGGCTCTGCGAACCCTGCGAGTTGGTCTTCGGGACCATGGATTTAGCCCAGGGCGCATGCCAAAGCATTGGCCAAGGGACCCTGCCTGAGGGACTCCAGAGGCAGTTTTTGGGCCGCATAACCGGGTCCTTGAGGTTGTTTCGAGAAGCCGGGGTACCTGGGGCGGTTTGATGCCTCTCAAGGGGTGGTGCAGAATGGTGCGCCACCCACAATCCAACATCCCGCACCTCCCATGTACTTCAAACAACACTATCTGACTTGTCTGGCCCACGCTTCCTACTTCATCGCCGACACCGCGACCGGGAGTGCCGTGGTGGTGGATCCCCAGCGGGATATTGAGCCCTATTTGGCGGAGGCAGAGAAGCACGGTTGGAAGATTGAGCATGTGTATCTGACTCACTTTCATGCGGACTTCTTGGCGGGGCACTTGGAGTTAAGGGAGCGCACAGGGGCGAAGATTCACTTGGGTGGCCGGGCCGAGGCGGAGTTTGCTTTCGTGCCGGAATTCGACGGAACGACCTTGCAGCTTGGGGAGTCCGTGCGCATCGTTGCCATGGAAACCCCGGGGCATACCCCCGAGAGCATTTCCTTGCAGTTGTTTGATTTGCTTGCAGACGACTCCGTGCCCCAGGTGCTCTTGACCGGGGACGCGCTGTTCATTGGCGATGTGGGACGGCCTGACTTGCTGGCCTCGATTGGTTTCACAAAGGAAGAGCTCGGCAAGATGCTTTATGACAGTTTGCACAACAAGATCTTGAAGCTTCCGGACGAGGTCAGGGTTTATCCGGCACACGGCGCTGGATCCATGTGCGGCAAGAATCTCTCGGACGAGACATCGTCAACGATTGGCGAACAGCGGCTCACGAACTATGCCCTACAGCCCATGACGCCGGCCGAGTTCCTGGCCGTGGTCACTGTGGGTCAGCCGAAGATGCCGTCGTACTTTGCGCACGATGCAGACTTGAACCGGAGAGAATTCCCAACCCTTGGTGCGGCTGTGGCGCGCGGTCTTGAGCCCTTGTCCTTGGCGGAGTTCTTGGCTCAAGCCAAGCACGGGGCCCAGGTGCTGGATGTGCGAGACGTCGAGGCTTTTGCTGCTGAACACCTGGAGGGCAGCGTGAGCATTGGGCTCGATGGCAAGTACGCCACTTGGGCGGGGACTCTCTTGAATCTGGAACGTCCTGTGATCTTGATCACCGAGCAGGGCCGCGAAGAGGAAGCAATTCTGCGCCTTGGTCGTATAGGTTTCGACACGGTGGTCGGGTACCTCGAAGGGGGCGCATCCTCCTGGCAGGACCGTCCCGAGCTGCTGAAGAGCTTTTCGCGGCTGGATGCGCCGGAGCTCTTGGCCAGAATCCAAGGGGACCACGCTCCCAAGATTCTCGACGTGCGCACCGGAGGTGAACACGGAGCGGGGCACATTGAAGATGCTTTGCACATCCCCCTTGCGGAACTTCCAGGCCGCATGGATGAGATCAAGGACATTGAGAACCTAGTCATCCACTGTGCCGGTGGCTATCGCTCGGTGATTGCGGCCAGCCTCTTGGAGGCAGCGGACGTCAAGGGCGTGCGCGATTTGCGCGGGGGCTTTGAGGCCTGGACCGCCGCCCACCAGCCGGTGGTGGTGCCGACCTCTTGAGAGGTGTTGAAGAGAAAGTCAGGATTCGCGGGAACTGATCGCTCAAATCTGTCCCTTGTTGGTTGCAGACTCCCAAGCAGCCACCAGTGATTCAGCCGCCTCGTCCCAGGTCCAGGTGGGAACTTCGAGGGGAGCCTGATCCAAGGCTTGGCGCAAAGCTCGCGCGCAGTCTTCTGGATCCCCTACGGCAAAACGGGGTGTGGCGCTGGGAGCGATTTCCGCGTGGGCGGGAATGTCACTGACCACGAGGCGTGCTCCAGCGTTCAAGGCCTCCAAGATAGGCAGGCCAAAACCCTCGAGGCGTGAAGGCAAGAGCACTGCCGAGCAGCTGGCGTAGAGTTCCGCCATGTCCGCATCCGGGATCGGTCCCGCGTAGCGCACTCGGTCCAAAACCCCAAGGCGAGCGGCTTCGGTTTGCATGCGCTGGGCCATGCCTCCACGCACGGCCCCCGCGAAGAGCAGAGTGGGCAGGGACGGGTCCTGGGCCAGGGCGCGAATTGCGGTAAGGGGGTCCTTGCGCGGCTGCAGGTGCCCCGGGATCAGGATGAACGGGTCCTTTGGTGTGGAACGGGTGCAGCGGGTCAGGTGGTCGCCACCGTGGTGGATCACTCGCAGGTTGCGCGGGGTTGCGATACGCAACAACTCATCGGCACTGGCTTGGCTGACGGTGAGTACGCAGCTGGATCTTTGGATCGCTCGTTTGAGCCAGTAGCGACCGAGGAAAGATCCTTGTCGGCGGAGGTCGTGTTGCAGGTGGACGAGGGCAATGCCCTCTGGGCCGCTCGCGGGAAGGTGCCCTCCGTGAATCAGGTCAAAGGGTCCAGATGTGGCCGCTGCGGATTTCAGGAGCCATTTTTGCCCTAGGATGCGCTGCAGGCGCGAAGAGCTGGCGCGGCTCTTGATGAGCTGCACTCCGGGCAGGCGAAAACCCAGTCCCGAGCGCGGGGTGAGCATGGTCAGGGATCCGCCGCGCTCATGCAGAATCGCTGCGGCCCTGGGGAAAACCTCCACCGCATGACGGCGTACGCCGCCCATGGGCTGGTTGAGGGCGAGGCCATTGATCAAGACCCGGGGAGCGCTCATTTTAAGGACTCCCACACCTTTTCGATGCCTTCGGCCGTGCGCTCCCATGTGTAGGCTGCGGCGTGGTCGATCATTTTGGTCCTTCGGTCTTCGCCTTCCTTGAGGGCTTGGGCGATTCCGTCGGCCACGGACGGGGGACTCTTGGGATCGCAATGGAAGCCGGGGCCTCCTGCGGTCTCCGCTTGGACGCTGCCCGTGGGCGTCAAGGTCGCGGTGCCCGATGCGTGGGCTTCCAGAACGGGAAGAGCGAAACCCTCAGAATGGGAAAGCACTGGGACTACCGACGCAAGGCGCATGAGGCCGGGGAGATGTTCCTGTTCAATGTTGCCCGGAGTTGAAATGAAACGCGCTAGACCCAGTTGTTGAGCCAGACCAAGGCTCGTGCGTAGGTCGGGAGTGTCTGGCCCGGTGATCACGATCTGCACGACCGGGCCTTTGCGGGCGACAAGCTCCGCAACTCCACGCAACAGAGCACCAAGGTTCTTTTTCTCGCGCACTGCTCCCGGGCAAAGGAGCAACGGGCGTTCTGGCAGGGAATAGGTTCCGAGCAAGACCTCGTCGATCACACCGTCGGGTGGTTCCGCAAAAAAAGTTCCGTCCACACCCCAGGGGATCACGTGCAGTTTGTTTCTCTTCCCACTTCGATTCAAGCCGATTTCATCGGCCACTATTTTGGAAGCCGTAACCACACCATCTGCGCGGCGTGCCCCAAGGCTGGCCCAAAACCGATGCCGCCACCCGGCGTTTTCTTGGCATCCATGCCGCCAGGGCAACTCATGGATTGTCTGCACCCGTTGGCCTGGGCCGCTCCAAGCGAAGGCCGAGGTAAAGCTATGAATGCCACTCAAATCCAAGTCCCGCACCCGCTGGCCATGACCTTTTCGGAATGCTCGGGGAGTCATGCCCTTGGGGGGGAGCAGAGGCACCACTTCGATGGCACCCCGCATTTCCAAGGCCGCCACCGTGGACTCCACAGCCCGAGCGATCCCAGCAGAGTGGGGGGGCAGGGTGGGGCTAAGGTCGAATCCAACGCGCATGGGGATCAGGATACTAGTCCGGAACAGGACCGTGGGGGTTGCTGGCGCTACTCTTCTGGGCATGCAATCAATCTCAACGCGAACGATCGCCGTACTTGCGGCGGGTGCTCTGTTTTCCGGTGCGTCGGCCCAGGATAAAACTGGTTCCGGGGCCGAGACGCAGGAGCCCCGGGTTTTCAGCCTGCCCTTCAGCAGTAACTTGGTGCGCCAGGCGGACGGGGCGGCGACTTGCGGCCTGGGGAAGGATTGGCATCGGGGGAGGCGGGAGGAACTCAAGCGGCGACTCAAGACTGGGATTGTGGTTCTGCGCGGCATGCCTGAGCCCCGGGCGAGCCTTGGCTTTCATCAGGACAAGAACTTTTGGTATTTGACCGGGGTCGAGAGCCCCGGCGTGGCTTTTGTCATGGATCTAGACACCGGGCGCGAGGTCTTGTTTGTGTCGAAGCCCAGCGCCTTTGCCGAGAGTTGGGGTGGGGAAATATGGGACACCGATGATGAGTGGGTCAAAGAGTTAACCGGGGTGCAAGAGGTACGCGCCAATGATGCGGGGCGCGGAGGCAACCGGGGATTGTTGGAATTGCTCGATGAGCTCTTGGGGGAAAGCTCAGAGCGGCCGATCTGGACCTTGCAAACCTCCCATGTGGAGTTGTCCGGGGCCTATGACAGCGCCGTGCCCTATGACCGTGCGCGAGAAAAGGACAGTCTTGATGGGCGCGTGAGTCGCGAGGCGGCTTTGGCGGGGCATCTTGAGGTGCGCTATAAGGAACAGGGTGTGAAAGTGAAGGATTTGACCCCGGAGCTTTGGGACATGCGCGTGATCAAGACGGATCGGGAATTAGATGCCATGCGACGCGCTTCCCGATCCGGCGCCCTCGCAATCCAAGAAGCGATTCGCTCCACCCGACCCGACCTTGGGGAATGGGATATCGACTCCCTGATCACTTGGCAGCAGCGGCGCTTCGGGGCAACGGGGCCGGCCTATGCGGCCATCGTGGGATCCGGCGTCAACAGCCTGGTATTGCATTACAACTTCTCCTCACGGCGCATGCGTGCTGGGGAGGTGGTGCTTGTGGACTTCGCCCCCGAGGTTGATCATTACGTCAGCGATGTGACCCGCACTTGGCCCGTGAGCGGCGTTTTCTCTGACGAGATGATCCCCATCTACGATGCCGTTCTCGCCGCCCAAGAGGCTGCTATCGCCCAGGTCAAGGCGGGGGCGCGCATGAGAGATGTGTCGGGCGCGGCCACCAAGGTTCTGCGGGAGCGCGGATATCAGTGTCCCCATGGGATTTCCCACTCCGTCGGCATGGCCGTTCATGACCCGGGGGGGTTGGGCAAGACTCTCAAGGCGGGCATGGTGTTCACTATTGAGCCCGGGGTGTATGATAAGGCCACTGGCATCGGCGTCAGAATCGAGGACGTGATCCTAGTCACAGAAGATGGTTGCGAAATCCTGTCCGCAGACTGTCCCAAGGAGCGCGAGGCGATTGAAGCGTTGATGGCGGAGAAAGGCATCCTCGATTTGATCGATGTCCGCTGAAAGCCAACCACTGATCCCCATGAACAAGATTCTGATTCTGCTCACCGTAGTGCTCTTGCCCGGTTGCTTCATTTCCCGCTCGACTGTGGACCGGCCCTTGGATGCGGCGCTTGTCAGTGCCCTGGTACCCGGGGAGACCACCGCCGACGAAGTGGCCAGCTTGATGGGGGCTCCCGCGGAAGTCGTGCAGTTAGGCCGGCGCACAGCTTGGCGCTATGAGTACAAGGTGCAGAAGCAGGCGGCGGCTTTCTTGTTCGTGTTGGGCTTGCGGGGGATGGACACCCAGTCCGATCGGGTTTGGGTGTTTTTTGACGAGGAACAAAAGTTGACCCATGTGGGATCCTCGTTCGCTTCCTCGGAAGCGAGCTACGCTTTGCCTACCCTCTGAGCCCAGGTGCGTTTGATGAGGTTGTTCTTGGGCCCTTGGTGCGTGAATCTGCTGGGGGCAGCGTTGCTCTTGCCCCTGTGCGGTTGCATCAGTGGAACCCTTGCTAAGGAAATTCGGCACCAGCCCCTGACGGATGAGGCGTTGGATCGCCTGGTTCCGGGGAGCGCGACCCTTGAGGATTGCTTGTCCGCCCTCGGTGCACCTTTGCAGGTTGAGGAACACGGGGAGCAGACGATTTTGATCTGGGGTTGGCGCGATGTGCGCGGATTCCGCGTGGCGGTTTCGGTTCCCATTGGGAACAACTCCGCTAGGTTTACTTGGGCGGAAGAGGCCAAAGATTTAAAGGGAGCGGTGGCGATCCTGGGGCCGGATCAGGTGTTGGTCTTGCTGCGCCGGGGCCAACTGGGCGAAATTCTGCCCGGCAAGCGCCGGGCGTCGCAGTTGATTGCCGACGACTGAGGAGCTTTTCGCCCATTTTGCCACTCAGGCATTGGTTGCTTGCATGTGGGGGGGCCGGGGGGGATGATGCGGGCAGACGCTCTCTGTCCTCTCGCTGGAACTGATCCGGCGATTCCCTGATCCCCTCAACCCGTTCCATGACTAGCAATATCCACGCCAGTGACCTTTCTGACCGCGAAAAGCGTCTCCTCTTCTGGGCCAGTTTCCTTTCCTTGACCGCGGCGGGAGTGGGCTTTGCTTTCCGAATGGCAAAGGGTGGCGAATATGGCGAGGCCTTGGGCTTGAGCAATCAGCAAGTGGGCGAAGTCTTTGGCGCTTCCCTATGGCCGATTGCCTTGACCATGATTGGGTTCAGCCTGGTCGTGGACCGAACGGGATACAAGATGCCCATGATCGGTGCCTTTGTACTGCAGGCCGTTTCCGCAGTAGGCATCTGTATGTCGGAGAGCTACCAGTCTCTGTACCTTTTTACAATCTGCGCAGGACTGGGACATGGAATCATTGAAGCGGTGATCAACCCCATTTGCGCTGCGGTCTACCCGAAGGAAAAGACTAAGTGGTTGACGATTTTGCACGCTGCTTGGCCCGCGGGCATGATGCTGGGGACGCTTGTTATTCTCATCTCTGACAGTTTCGTTGATGGGGGAGTGGGTTGGCAGATGCACTCTCTCTGGATGCTCATTCCCGCGGCTGCTTATTTGGTCATGTACATGCCATGCAAGTTCCCCGTTGACGAGCGAGTTCAGGCTGGCGTGCCCTACAGGGAGATGTTGCAGCAGGTGGGCGCACTAACCGCTGCCCTGGCTGCTTTCCTGATGACCTACGAGGTTGGCAATCAGATCTTCCAGTTGACCGGCTGGTTCGAGAAGCCGGACAGCTGGTTCAGCATCAGCCTGGGGGTGGGAATCGCCTTAGGCCTTGGTTTTGGCCTACTCGTTGGCAGTTTGGGTCGCCCATTGTTCTTCCTCATGTGTCTGCTCATGATCCCCGTGGCCACGGCGGAGCTGGGGACGGATGCTTGGATTAGGAACCTGATGGCGCCGGTTCTGACCGGCTACGAGATCAACCCCGCTATGGCACTGGTGTTCTCAGCTGCGATCATGTTGACCCTGCGCGTCTTTGCCGGCGGTGTACTCAAGTTCTTTAGTCCTCCGGGCCTACTGTGTGTCAGCGGAATATTTTCTGCGGTCGGCCTCTACTGGCTTGCAGGTGCGACCGGCGCTGCCGTCTTCGTGGCTTTTGTATTCTACGCGCTGGGGCAGACCTACTATTGGCCTTGCATCCTGGGGTTCACTTCAGAACGCTACCCGCGAGGCGGCGCGTTGACCCTAAATACAGTCTCTGCCATCGGCCTGCTGTCGTTTGGGGTGATTGGTGCGCCGATTCTGGGGGCTTTCTTTGATGAGTCGATTCATGAGTCTGTTGTTGCGGATGCTCCGGAACTGGCGGAGAGCGCCAGCACTGAGGGCGGCTTCATGTGGATGACCCACAAGAAAATTGATGCGGCCAAGGCGGGCGAGTTTGCGGCCAATCTGAACGAGGCTGACCAGGCTTCCCTAGCTGAGGTCTATTCCAAATCGGGGAGCGCACAACTGGGGAGCGCACAACTGGAGGCCGGCCGAGGTGCCTTGAAGTTCGCAGCCCGCTTCCCCGCCTTGCTGTTTGTGATCTTTGGCATTATCGCCCTCTACTTCCGGTCTAAGGGCGGCTACAAGCCGATCGAGTTGACCGAGGAGTGACGGGCGTTTTCTTTGCTGCCCCCCTAGGTACGCCCCTGGTACCTTTGGTGGGGAGTCATGAATCCGAACCGTTTGCGACCACGGTGAGCGTGTGGCCGTGATGGATTGCGGAGGCGTGGCGCACCAGGCGTGCAAAAAGAGAGCCGGCCCCGTGATCGCTCACGGGGCCGGCATCCTCTCTCTTCTAGTGACAACTTCTAGGCTTGGCGCTCTCTCGTACGCACTCTGGCTTGACCCTTTGGTCTCCCCGATAATACTCTCTTCGACCGCGCGTGTTACGTATATTTATAGGTAATGCCCGTATATAGAAAGGGGAATACCCGCGGGTATGGCGTAAATTGAGCATGGTCAAGGACTTGCGACCCCACAAGAAACCCCGACCACGGCAGGGAAAAGTGCCTCCATTGAGCGAGGGGCTCCCTCGCTCGCGACAGAACAGCCCAGGAAACCCTCCTCGAAGCCACCTCCGACTGAGTTCCCGGCCCCGGGATCGCTACCCTTGTGCCCTCTCACCGTCCCCTGCCCTGTCTTTCCATGTCTTCAAAACCCCCCTTGGTCCCCGCCCAACGCGAACTGACCCCCATCTCGATCTTCCTCGGGATTCTGCTCTCTCTGGTGATGGGCGCCGCCAACGTCTATGTGGGCCTCAAGGCTGGCATGACTGTGTCCGCTTCGATTCCCGCGGCGGTGATGGCCATGTTGATCCTGCGGGTGGTGTTGAGGCGCGGCTCGATCTTGGAAGCGAACCAGGTGCAGACCTGCGCATCAGCTGGAGAGTCTCTAGCCGCGGGCATCATCTTTACTGTGCCGGCTTTGGTGCTGGCCGGGTACTGGACTGACTTTAATTATTGGACCACCACCGGTATCGCGCTCTCCGGCGGATTGCTCGGTGTGCTGTTCATGATTCCCATGCGCAAGGTGTTTGTGGTGGACAACCCTGAACTGCCCTATCCGGAAGGGATCGCTTGCGCCGCGGTGTTGCAGGCGGGAGAAGAGAGCAGCGACGGGACTGAAAGTGGCGGTGCCAAGGCCCTGATCATGGGCGGTGCCTTGGGAGCCGTGGTCAAATTTGGTGGGGATTTCCTGGGACTCTTTTCTGGGCACCTTGAAACCGCGCGGGCATTTGGATCGCGCATCTTTTACTACGGCGCGGACATTTCTCCCATGCTCGTGGCGGTGGGCTTGATCGTGCGATTGAATGTGGCGCTGCTGATCTTCATTGGGGGCGTGCTCTCCTGGGTGATTGCCCTGCCCATGCTTGATGCGACGGGCGTGCTTTTGGAAAACAACGCGATCGATAGCGCGTGGGAACTTTGGAGCACCAAGATTCGCTATGTGGGTGTTGGCGCGATGGTCCTTGGCGGGGTTGTCTCGATCCTGCAGGTGCGCAAGGGCTTGGTCGAAGCCATCCGCATTCTCCGGGCGCGCTTGAAGGGCACCCACGATGACACATCTGAGGATCGCGATCTACCCACGGGTGTGATGCTGTTGGTAGGCACCGTGAGCATCACGATTATCGGGGCCTTGTACTGGAATTTCACTCAAAGCGCGCCAATCACCGCGGTGACCATGGTGTTGATGATTGTGCTGTCCTTCTTCATGACCGCCGTGGCCAGCTATATCGTCGGCTTGGTGGGAAACTCGAACAGTCCCGTGTCGGGCATGACGATCACCGCGGTCCTGGCCACAGGCGCGCTCTTGACCCTGATGGGCTACAACGAAGGTCCTTCCGCCATGGCAGCGATCTTGGGCGTGGCTGCGGTGGTTTGCTGCGTAGCGTGCACCTCAGGCGATGTGTGCAACGATCTCAAGACCGGGTCCCTGGTGGGGGCGACTCCGCGCAAGCAGCAGATCATGCAGCTGATCGGTGTGGCGGTCGCAGCGTTTATCTTGGCGCCCGTTCTGACGGTCTTGCACGAGGGTACAGAGGGGGGCATCGGCGGTAAGAACCTCGCTGCGCCTCAGGCGCAACTGTTCAAGTCCATCGCTGAGAGTTTCACCGGCGGTGAGCAACTGCCCTGGGATATGGTTGCCTTGGGCGTAGGGTTGGGCATCCTGATCCTGATCCTGGACGCGCTGCTGGGAGCCCGCAAGTCGAAATTCCGTTTGCACTTGATGCCCTTGGCCGTGGGCATGTATCTGCCCCTTGGTCTGGGTACGCCGATCTTACTCGGTGGCATCATCGCTCATTTCGCAACCCGCGGTTCGCGGGACAAGGCTCATGAAGAGCGGCGTATGCATGGGGGAGTCCTGTTTGGCTCGGGTGTGATCGCAGGCGAGTCCTTGACCGCAGTGATCCTTGCCCTGCTGGCGGTGAACGAGCTTGGAGGGATTAAGTTGGGCCTCTCGCCCACGATGGTCACAGGCCTAACCTTGGTGGCGGCTCTTGTCACCCTGGGTGCTTTCTGGCGTGTGACCATGAAGGTTTCTCGATCAGCGTGATGCACATGAAAACCGTAGTCATTCTGCTGGGCCTGGCCCTGTGTCCTCTGGTTCAGGCCCAAGAGGCGCCGGCCCAAAGGCCCAACATCGTGCTGATCATGGCCGATGATTTGGGCTGGGGGGATGCGGGCTGCATGAACCCCGCATCGAAAATCCCCACGCCGAACATAGATCGCGTGGCAGCAGAGGGCATGCGCTTCACCGATGCCCACTCCCCTTCAGCTGTTTGCACCCCGACTCGCTATGGGTTGCTGACTGGCCGTTATGCGTGGCGTACACGCCTCAAAGCCTGGGTCTTGGGGGGAGAATCTCCCGCGTTGATCGAAGAGGGCCGCAGCACGCTAGCCTCCATGCTTTCGGGCGCGGGCTATCACACTTTTGGCGTGGGCAAGTGGCATCTGGGTTTGGGCTCAGCCAAGTCCACCGACTTCAGCATGCCCCTGCGACCGGGTCCCATCAGCTGTGGCTTCGACACTTACTTTGGCATTCCCGCGTCCTTGGACATGGCTCCCTACGTTTGGATTCTGGACGAGGGGATTGTGCAGCAGCCCAGCGCAGCGCTACCTGGAGAAAAGCACCGGCGTCAAAAAGGCGCCGGGTTCTATCGCAAGGGCGCGGCTGCCCCGGACTTCCGTATGCACGAAGTCTTGCCCCGGGTGGAATCGCAAGCCGTTGAATGGATTGAACGCGCCGCCCGGGACAACCCCGATCGCCCCTTCTTCTGCTACATGCCCCTGCCCGCGCCCCACACCCCCTGGGTCCCGGTTGCACCGCACCTCGGATCCAGTGCGGCCGGTTGGTACGGGGACTTTGTGCATCAAGTGGACTCCGTCATAGGCTCTGTTCTCGATGCCCTTGACCGCACGGGCATGGCCAGCAACACCCTGCTGATTGTGACCAGCGACAATGGCTCCCATTGGCTGCAAGCTGACGAGAAGCACTTTGAGCACCTGGCCAACGGAGACTGGCGCGGCCAAAAAGCTGACATCCACGAAGGCGGCCACCGGGTGCCCTTCCTCGTGCGTTGGCCGGGGAAAGCTCCAGCCGGAGTGGTGCGTGCGGACCTGGTTTGCTTAACCGATCTGTTCGCCACCTTCGCCGAGTTGACAGAGCAGCCCATTGCAGAGGGGGAAGCAGAGGATTCGTTCTCCATGCTGTCTGTTCTGCACGGCCAAGAAGCCGGCCCCTCCGCCCGCAGCGAAGTGGTTCACCATTCCGGCGCAGGTGTCTTTGCCGTGCGTTCAGGTCCTTGGAAATTGATCCTTGGATTGGGCTCCGGAGGTTTCACCAATCCTAAGCAGGTCAAGGCCATTGCGGGAGGGCCCAAGGGACAGCTCTATAACCTAGAACTGGATCCTTCGGAATCGGACAACCTCTGGTCCGAACAACCGGAAATCGTCACGCGCCTCACCGGGAAACTCAACGCCTGGCGTGAAGCTGGCCGCACGCGCTAAACAAACAAGCGCTGCATGGACGGCTCTTCATCGCCCATGTCCATTGCTGCTTGATACGCCAAGAGCGTGTCCTTGGCGCAGTTTTTCCAGCTGAACTCTCGGGAACGTTTCAGTCCTAGGGCTGTGTATTCAGCGTGCAAGTCGGGCTCTGTCAACAGGCGTCGGGCGCCCTCAAAGATGCGCTCTTCATCGGTGGGCTCCACTAGGAACGCGGCCGGGCCACAGATTTCGGGCATGGCGGTGACCAGGCTGGTGAGCACCGGAGTGCCGCAGGCCATCGCTTCCAAGGGTGGTAGGCCAAAGCCCTCGTTCAGGCTGGCCCAAAGCAGCAAAGACGCCTGGGAGTAAAGACGCACCAGATCCTCCTCATTGACCTTTCGACGCCAATGGACCCGGTGGGCGGCGGGGGAGTTGGCGAGGGCCTTGGAGAATAGCTCGTGCCCGTGACCAATTGCGCCGGCGATGACCCAGTCATGGGGCAGGCCTTCTCGCACGAGTGCTTCAAAAGCGCGCAGCATGCGGAAGTGGTTCTTACGGGCGTCCACCCGGGCCACGGTCAAGATGTAGGGCTTTGCGGGTGGGCCGAACCCACCTGGGGGCAGGTGTTCCAGCACATGGTCGCAGCCCAGGGGTGTGACCCGCACGCGAGCGGGGGAAACGCCCAGGTTGACCACAACTTCGGCACCCACGAATTCGCAGGGCACCAGCACGATACGCGCCCGTTGGACCAAGTCGGTGATGGCGCTTTTCATGCGCCTCGCATCTTCCACACCCAAGTACCCCGGCCCTTCCGGGCCCTCCGCGTCATGGGACCAAATGCAGTCGAAGACCGTGACGACCTCTATTGCATCGCGGACGGGCAGGGCATTGGGTTGGGTGTGGTGATATACATCGCAGCCGCCCACCAGATCGTCTACTCCCTTGCCGGTCCACTTAAGCAGGTTTGGCACCCAGCGTGAGGGTAGGCGCAAGCGGCAGAGCTCTGCGTTTGAGTCTGCCAAGCCAAGTTCCTTGCGGTTGAACTTGGACCCTTTTGCGGTGTAACCGAAGAGGCCCAAGTTGCCGCCGAAGCCATGCCCAACAAGAGCGCGCACCAGCTCGCGGCTGGTGCGGCCAATACCCTCTGCATTCACAAGGGCTGAGCGGTAATCAATTCCGACACGCATGGGCGGCTAGGATACTGGGTGAGAGGCGGCCTAGCGTCGCGCTCTTGGGATCAAACTAAGCGCGGCTCCCACCGCGATCCAACCCTCGGTGATCAGGGTTGCCCGGGCCGCGCCCACGAGGCCTTCGGTGGGTACCCAAAGGAAGTTGAGTCCCAAGTTGATCAGCAGGGCGCTGAGGGTCAGGGCCAAGATCGCTGGGGTTCGGCCCGCCGCCACCAGGGCCGTGGTCAGGGGCGCGCCCGCGTGAACGCAGATCACCCCCAACAACAACAGCCGAAGGGCGTCTTCGGCTGCTCGGAATGGCTCGCCGAAGAGGGCCAGCAGGTCCCCGGCGAAGGGCCAGAGGAGCGCCACAGCCAGGGATGCTCCCAGAGTCAGGGGCAGGGTCAAGCGCATGGCCGCTGGTACCAATTCTCCGCGCTTGTGGGCGCGACTCAACCAGGGCAGAGCCGCCGCCGCAGCATAGACCGCTAAGCTCAGGGACCAGGACATGATGCGCACCGCCACGTTGTAGGTACCTACGCTGGCCTCGCCCCAATGGGCGCGCACAAACAGGTTGTCCACGTAAAAGTACAACTGCTGGGCCAGGGCCGCGATTCCCAGGGGCAGTGCCAGGCGCAAGAACGGCCCCATGGGAACGGCCTGAAAGGTTCCACGTGGAAGGAATGGCCTGCCTACCCGGTGCAGCAGAATGTTTCCCATGGTGCTGGCCGAGGCAATCAAGACCAATATGACTCCCGCCCGGGTTTCTCCCATGAGAATGGCCCCAGTCACCAGAGCAAGACGTAGGCCAGAGGCAATCGAACGCATGGCCACCTGGGGTTTCCACTGGATTCGGTTGCGCAGGGTGACTGTGGAAAGCTCCAGGGTATGGGTTAGGGGATACAACCCTGCCAGGGCAATCCAACCCGCATCCGGCTCGTTCATCAGGAACGCTCCAAGGGCCAAGGTCGCCGCAGCCCCAAGGCCCACCACCAACCGGGTGCGCCGGGCGCGCACCAGCAGGGAGCCCAAGAGGTCTGGATCACGGGATGAAAGTTGTACCGTCGCTTGTCCCGTGCCCAAATCCACCAGGGCATCGAGCACCCCAAAGAGCGCCAGGTAAAAGGTCAGGCGTCCGAAGGCTGTGATCTCCAAATTTTGAGCGCACAACCAAAGCACAGCGAGGGTGCAAACTGAACTCCACAGGCGCCCCGCAACCATCCATCCGGTGCTACCCCAGACACGGCGGGGGACCGAAGCGTTTTCGGTGGGGGAGAAGGCGCTCATGGGGCGCGTACAGTACCCGAGTCCGCGTGCGGCGACCTCCCCCAAAAAGAAGGGGGCCCCCAATGGCCAGGGGAGACCAGTAGGGGCCATCGAGGCCATCAGGGGATTGATAGGCCTCGGAGGAGGTTTGTCGGCAGGGCGGGGGATTAGGTCCGCCGGTTGTCGGGTCCCAGGTAACGGGACGGTCCTCCAGTTCTCACTTCGTGTCAGCGCGTACCAGGGGAATGGTGCGCACTAAGAGAGATATCGGGATTGATGCAAAAGTCCCTGAATGAGAACACCGGTTTATTGGGGAAAACCATGAGAAAATTCTTCCAGCAGGGCACTGGGCGTCCGTGAGCAGAGGGCGGGCTCTATCAGCTGGTCTGAAGGGAGCTCATTAGCCTGCGTTTGACCTCTTTGGTGAATTCCGAGCAGGAGAGAGTTCCACCGATGTCTGCGGTGGTGGCCCCTTCACCGATTGCGCCCATGACCGCCGCACGCAGGGCGCGGGAGGTATCGACTTCGCCTAGGTGCCGCAACATGTTGCACAGGGCGAGGATCGCGGCAGTGGGGTTGGCTTTGTCCTGGCCGGCGATGTCCGGTGCGGTGCCGCCGGAGGGGTCGAACATGGCGGTCTCCACCCTGCCCGAGTCGTCGAAGGAGTAGGAAGCGCTGTCCCCAAGTCCCACCGATCCGATCAGGCCGCAGGCGGAGTCCGAAAGGAAGTCGCCGTACTCGTTGGGGCAGACGATGATCGAGTAGTCCTGTGGGTGCATGATGATGCCAGCCAAGAGGGCATCGAAGAGTTCGCGCCGGTAGGCGGTGCCGGGGTAGTCCTCGGCGACCTGGCCCACGGTCTCCTCGAAGAGCCCGTCCGTGGCCTGTTGAATCGTGTACTTGCTGGTGGAAACCACGCTCCTACCGCGTAATTGGGCCAAACGGAAGGCAAAGCGCGCTGCGTGCCGGGCCGGGCCGCGCTCGATCACTCGCAGGGAGACTGCCGTGTCCCGGCCAATGCGTCGGCCGGGATCTTCGTAGGTGCCGCCTGTGGCGATGCGCACCACATCGATGTCGATGGATTTTGAGAAGTTCGTCTGGATGCCCGGGATCGTGCATACCGGGCGATGGATCACCGAGAACTGCAAGCGGCTGCGCAGTACCCGGTTGGGGGATTCGTCGGTGGTGGCGGTGGGGTACTTGAGCCCCACGCCCAGTTCGCGCATGGCGGTTTCGGCCAGGTCATAGACCACGGGGCCGTTCTTCTTGCGTGTCTCGTCCGACAGGTCGACCGCCAGGAAATCCAAGTTGAAGGGCAGGGACTTGGCAAGGCTGTGGATGCTCTGGGAGAGCTCGGTGCTGATCCCGTCTCCGAGGAGTTCGACGATGCGGTAGGTGCTCATAAGTTCGGGTAGATACAGTATTTTGGGAGCAAAAGTACCCCCAGAGAGCGTCTTGGGTGTTCAAACGCCTCATTACAGCCCTGCATTGTAACACAGGCGGGGAGGCTTGTGGGCGGAATCGTGAGCTGCTCGCACCGGTTCTTGTCGGCCTGATGACTCTTGCGCTTGTGTCTCAGGGTTAAACCCCTACGCTCTTAAAACGATGTTGGCCACTTGGATGATCGTTGGGCTCGGGATGGGGATTGGGAGTCCCGGGCAGGACTTGCACCCCGAGGCTTTCAACCTGCTGCTTAATTCCGCACCCGTGCATGTTGAGGAGGGCCAGCCGAGCGCACCTTTTTGGCGTGTGACCGAGGCAGGTCTCGAGCAACCAATCGCGGCCTTTGGACCTCTTGTGGACGGCATCGTGGTGCGCGGACGGGTTTCGGAATCCGCGACTGTGATCGTGCGCGACAGTTCTGGGCGAGAATTTACGCGCGAGGTCCAGGGGGACTTTTCTTGGGCAGTGGGCGCGGACGCGGCAGCAACGGGTGTGCCCCTTGAGCCGCGTTTGACTCTGGTGTTGCCGGTGGCCCCGGTGGACTGGAGCGAACTCGCAGTGGATGTCCTGCTTCCCGCACCTGACCAAGCGACCCTGGCCAAGCTCATTCGTGCCGAGCTCTCCAATATTTTGGGCTGGTGGACGACCCTCGGGGCGGACCCTTCCGGCGGCACCCATTTCGCTGCGCGCACTTGGAATGTGGATACCGGCGCCCCCCTGAACAACATGCCCGGTTGGTATCACGTCTATGCAGACGTGCTCTTGGGGGCGGCTCAGTTTGACCCGGCTTGGCATTCCCAGGCTGAGGGCCTGTTGGACGATCTCTTGCACTTGGCCAGCCATCCACAGACGGGGCTGCCGCGCAAGGTTTTTTGGGACCGAGACGGTCCGGAGCGTTATTCCGACGGGCCCTTGGAGGTTTCCCGGCAGTTGGCCTTTTTCAGTGCGGTGGCCGACGGAGAACTCCATGCGCGGCCTGACCAACGCAAGTTGGCGGCTGAGGTTTTGGAACGGGCCATGGGCACCCTGCTGGTCAGCGCGCCCCAGCCCGATGGGTCTCTCGCCGCAAAATTCACCCCCTCCAGCGGAGAGGCCCATCCCGGCGCAAGCGAGTTGCGCAAGCTCGACTTGGCCGCAGGTTTCGCTTCATGGTCCCGGCGCACGGGCAATCAAGCAGCGCGCGGGGTGCTCGAGGATTGCTTGGCGGAATTCCTCTACGCTCATACCTGGGCCGGGGACTGGCAGCACATCGACCCGGGCTTTGATGATTTGTTCGGGCACTATGGGGCGCGAGGTCTGGACCTCTGGCGCGCCTTTCCCGACGACTTGCTCTTCTCACGCATCACCCGCAGCGGCGTTGAGTACTTTTTACCCGTGTGGCACGAGTGCTTTGCCCGGGGCGGAAATGTGGCCGCTGATCAGGTGCGTTGCTGGGAATTGATGGGGGATGCGGCGGAGTTGGATCCGGACCTCCTTAAGCGCGTCGCACCCGTGCTGCGTGTGGCGGCACGCGCGCACTTTCAGGGCGAGCAACTGGACGGCGGCGTCTGGTCGGATGTGACCGTGATCGGTTTCGACCCCAAACCCCAGGTGCAGGACGGCACGGTGGGGGGCTTGCCCCAGAACTTGATCATGGGGTTGGCGTGCTTGCACGATCCCCAATTGGCGAAGGCCGGGGGTATGCCTCTTGCTGAAGTGCGTGCTCTGTTCAGCGCAGTCCTGTTGAACACTCGCGAACACTATGCCGCACCCTACGGATACCGTACGCCGGGCAGCTTGAATTCAGGCGCATCCTTGCGTTTGGCCGCGGGCCTAGTGGAAATGTTGGGACGACTGCAACCGTGAGATTCGGCGGGAGCCGTTCCGGAAATCGAGATCAGTTTCTGATCAGCAAAATCTCGTTGGAGAAATTGCAGCCGATGACCAGGGTCGCGCCTGTTGTTCCGTCAGGGCTCGGGATGAAGGTCACATCCAATGGCCCACGCCCCGCTCCCAGATCTGGCAACCTCGTCAAGGTACCTTCCGGGCCCCAACTGAACAGGTTCACATGGTGTGAGTTCTGGGCGCTGACCACCACTTCCTGGCGTCCGTCCCCATTCATATCTCCAAGGGCCAAGGCGTGGGGTCGGAGGCCGACCGGTTGCTCTTGGGCCATGGCGTAGGCGCCACTTGCGTCGGGCATCAGGCGCACCAATTTGCCGGGGGAATTGTCCCGTGCCCCCTGCAGCAATGCGAGGATTTGAACTGGACCGCTTGGGTCTAATTGGGACGCAGCAATGCTGAGTACTTTTCCCGGAAGGGCGAGGAATGTTTCCTCTTGCAAGGCACCATCGAGCACCACGAGACCCGTGCGCGCTCCTGCAATGCCCACGAGGATTCGCCCGTCGCCCAAGTCCGTCAAGGCCGTGCAGGGATCCGCGAGGGGCGTGAGTTGGGGCACCTCGCCCGGGGCCAGCAAATACAAACCAGCGGTCCCCGCGGCCAACAGATTTCCTGATCCTGCCAATAGGGGGCCTGTCCCAGGGACTGAAATCGAAACCGGGCTAGACAGCTTTCCTTCACCATTCCCGGTCTGCACGCGCACTTCCCCGGCTGCTCGGGTGACCAAATCCATGGCCCCATCCCCGTTGAAATCCGAGGCTACTCCTGCGCTGATCCCGCGCCCGGGGGAGGGTTGCTCCATGGGAACAAATTCACCGGCTTGATTGCGAAAGAAGCTCAGGCCGTCCGTGCTGGCATCCACGGTCAACAGATCTGACTGTCCAGAACCGCTGAAATCCGCCGCAACCAGGACCAGGGGGGCGATTCCTGTGGGCAAGGACCGCGGCCGTCGCCAAGACCCCTGGGCGCTCGAAAACAAAACGCTGACCCTCTCGGCCCCGCGATTCGCCAATACCAAATCGGTCAAGCCGTCCCTATCGAGGTCGCCGCCCGCTATGTCCCAGGTGTCTTGGCCTCCGTAGAATGACTGCTCTAGGCCCTGCATGCCAAAGACTCTCACGCCTAGATCCGCCGAGACACTGGCAAAACGCTCTCCCCCAAGTCCCAACAATCGCAGGGGGGCACGACCGGCCTCGAACAGATCATTCCATGCGGAACCATCGTGATTCCAGATGTTCTGGTCTCCGCCGGCCAGCAGTTCGGCGGCCGGGGTCAACAGCCAGTCCCGGGGAATGCCCGCGAGGGTTTCCGGCTCGCCAGGGGTCAATGTATTGGGTCCGCTGACCATGTAGCGGCGCAGGGAATCGCCGCCTCCGGCGCCGGCGCCCATGGAGCCGACCAATACCATGGAGGCTTCCAAGGCCAAGAAGCTCGTAGGAGTTTCCTGCAAGGGCACGGTGAGAGGCGCTTCAAGGGGCGCGTTTGGATCGTTCTTGGCCGGGAACAAAAGCAAGTCGCCCGTGCGGGTTGCTATGGCTAGGGTAGCCATGTGGCTGGCGGGGTTGGCGGGGCTTTGGAACAGATAAGGTCCCGCGGCCATGGCGAGCGGGCGGCCGCTGAGTTTGATGCGCTGAATCAGTTGTGCTCCAGCGGGCCTTGTGAGATCAAAGATCAAGACCTCTTGACTGCTGCGCGAGGCCACCGCGATGGGTGCAAATTTCCCCCCCGCAGAGCTTCCGATGGCCACCGGAGCGAGGGGCCAATCCGGCACGGAAACCGTGACCTCGATTTCCAAGTCCGCCCCAAACGAGCGCAGCACCGCACCTCCCCCGCTGCCAGCTCGGCAGGTGGCGAGGATTTCGAGCTCTCCGTCCTGGTCCCCATCGGCGATGATCACCCCTTCGGTTCGGCCTGGCATGGTCAACTCGAAGCGGGCGGAGAGGCCCCGCGGCCAAGGGGGCTTGGGCTGGCCCTGAGGCTGCTCAGAGGGCCCGTCCATGACCACGCTGACCTCTTGTGGCGGATTTCCCGATCCGCACGAAGAGAACGCTCCGCCGATCGTCCCAAGGACAATGATTCTGGTCCACACCTTCGCCCGGAAATACATGCCCCTAGATTGAGCTTTAGGCGTCACTGGTGCAACTTGTTCCTGTGGGGCGTGTACTGGTGAACGGCGAAGTGCCCAGGGGTTACCATGCACCCCGTCCCATGCCCCGTCCCCTCATTCTGATTTTGGTCCTGATGTCCCTCCTGGCAGGAGGTCTGTGGTTCCTGATGGGCGGCGAGGGCGAACGCACCATCCCGATTCTGGAGGGCGGATCCCACGGGCCCGTGGAAGAGGTCCCCCAGATGCCCCAGGGTGACTCGGACGTGCAGGAGCGCATTGCGGCGCCGCAGGGGGCCACCCTTTTGCCCCATCCATTACTGGTGGAGTTGACCCAGCTGATCGACGGGAGCTTGCCCCTTGATGAGAGCCTCCCCACGCCTCGCTCGGGAGCCCGGTCGCGATTCAGCGGTCAGCTGCAGGATGCGGGCGGCCGCCCCACGGTGGGCAAGATTTCATTTCAGCACGGAACGAACAAGGGGCGCGAGATCGATACGGACGCGGCCGGGCGCTTTGGTGCCAGTGATCTTTGGCCCGGGCTTGCGGTGGTACACGTTTCGACCATCGGCGGCTTGGTGGCCGAGAGGGAGGTGATCCTGCGTAACCTCGCCGAGGCAAAACTCTCGATTTCTTGGGGTGGGACCGCCCTGGTGAATGGGCGCGTCACTGACTTGTTTGGCGAAGGTATTCCTGCGGCCGAAGTCTCGGTGGATGGGAATCGGTGCATCAGTGATGTGGATGGGCGCTTCATGTTGCCTCGGGTCGCACCAGGCAAGCGCATCCTCGCCTTGGCCCGGGCGCCGGGACGGGCGACCCATCGCGAGATCCTGGCTATCGGGCGCCGCTCGGTAGTGGAAGAGGAGCGTTTGATTTTCAGGCTCAAGATGGGAGCGACTCTCGATGTGGTGATCGCCGAGTCCCTTGGCGCCCAAGAGCCCGTGCAGGTGCACCTCTTTCCTGCCGGCGGCGTGGCGGGCTCCCAGCGCCAGTTTCCCTGGGAAGAATACAGCCCGGTGTCCGTGTTGCCCGGAGGGCGGGTGCGCATTGAAAACCTACCTCCAGACACTATCACTCTGGTTCCATTCCATAGTGGTGCTGTGGCGGTGCCCTCCCAGGTCAACATCAAGCTGGTACCTAAGCGGCTGAATGCCATCACTCTGCACATGCGACCTGGCCCGGTGATCCGCGGCAAGGTGATGCTCGACGGCAAGCCAGTGCCCGGGGCACGGGTGACTTTGGACGCGCCTGACCCCTCAGTGGCCACAACCAAAGCACTTGGGCGTTCACCGACCTATCACCAACAGGCAATTTTCTCCCATGTGCATGCTGGCCACCAAGAGGTTCGTAGCAACAGTCGCGGGCAATTTGTGCTCAGTGTCTACCCGCGGATTTCCGAGCGCTGGTATCTGCGCGGCGAGAGTTACGATGGTTCTCTTGTGGCCCAGAAAATTGTGCAAGGCGGCGCCGAAGACATCGTGCTGGAACTCAGTAAGCCCAACCTGAATCCGGGGAGTTTGGCCCTGGATTTGCCGCCCCACCTGCGTAGTTTTGAGTTGGATGTTCAGGTGCAGGGGGCTCCCCGGGACCGAATTGTGGTGCGTCCCGGCGACGAGCACAGCATCGAGGGCTTGCCCCCGGGCCTTTGGGCCATGAATGTGGGCTACCGGGGAAAACGGCTCATGCAGGGCAGTCAGGTCCAGATCGAGGCCGATGAGGCCGCGCACATATCCCTGCCCTTGCCCGCTATCGCAAGTCAGCCCGTCCCATCCAAGCCCGAGGACGATCGGCGCACGGGGCCTCCTCCCCTAGAGCGAGAAGAACGCTAGACTCTTCCTTGTGAAGAATCTGACTCTTGGCGAAAAGCCCCTTACCCTTGCGCAATTGTCCCCGGTGGCCGAGGGACACCGTCTCAAGTTGCGCGTGTCCGCGAAAACCTATGCTCAACTCAAGCCCTCGCGCCAGATGGTGGAGGACGCGGTGGGTCGCGGTGAAGTGGTTTATGGCTTAACCACCGGTTTTGGCAAGCTCAAGAATATTGCGGTGTCCCCCAAGGACCTGCACGATTTGCAACGCAACCTGGTGCTCTCACACTGCGTGGGTTCGGGTCCCGACATGCCCTTGCATGAGGCGCGCCTTGTGGTGCTGCTGCGCATCGCTTCGGTATTACGCGGGGTCAGCGGTGTGCGCCCCGGTCTAGTTCGACGGTTGGTGGAGTTCTTCAACAGCGATTTGATTCCGGCAATTCCCCAACAGGGATCGGTTGGAGCCAGCGGGGATCTCGCGCCCCTGTCCCACATGGCTGCCGCCTGGATGGGTCATGGGCATGTGTACTTGGAAGGCAAACGCATGGGCGCGCGGGCCGGCCTGCGTAAATTAGGCTTGGAGCCGTTGGTCTTGGAAGCCAAGGAAGGCTTGGCGTTGATCAATGGAACTGAAGTGATGAAGTCCTTGGCGGTTTGCCAGGTGACCCGCGCCATGAATCTTTCCCGGGCGGCGGACATCATCGCTGCCACAAGTTTGGAGGCCCTGATGGGATCTCCACGACCCTTTGGCAAGCGCTTGGCAGAGCTCAAGCAAAACGAAGGGCAGGATCGAACAGCCGCCAATGTGCGCCGCATGTTGAAGGGCAGTCAAGTGGTCAAGAGCCACGACGATTGTGACCGGGTGCAAGACCCCTACAGTTTGCGTTGTGTGCCTCAGATTCACGGGGCGGTCAAGACCGCCTTGCAACATGTTGTGGATGTGCTGAGTGGTGAGCTCGGCGCTGTGACCGACAACCCGATTGTGGATCCCGTGACCAAAGAGGTCTTTAGCGCGGGGCTCTTCCATGGCCAGCCCCTGTCGATGATCTTGGACTACCTAGGCCTCTCCGTTTGCACCCTGGCTAACGTTAGCGAGCGCCGTATCGAGCAGATGGTCAATCCTGATTTGTCCGGTTTGCCCGCGTTCCTGACCCCTAACCCCGGTTTGCACTCGGGGCTGATGATCGCCCAGTACGCCGCTGCTGCGCTTGCCAGTGAGAACAAAGTCTACGCTCACCCCGCCAGCGTGGACAGTGTGCCCACCAGCGCTAATCAGGAAGACCATGTGTCCATGGGCGTCACCGCCGGCCGCAAAGCGCGCACGATTTTGGACAACACCCAGCGGGTGCTGGCCATCGAATGGGTCTGCGCGGTACAGGCCCGTGAGTTCCGCTCGGAGATCAAAGCCGGCAAAGGCGTTGAAGCTGGTGCTGCGTTGTTGCGCACCAAGGTCAAGGCCCTCAAGGATGATCGATACCTGAAGCCCGACTTGGATGCGGCCGAAGATCTGCTTGCCTCCGGCGCGTTGGTTGCGGCGGTGGAAAAAGCAGTGGGCCGTTTGAGCCACTAGTCCTTGTCAGCCGCTGGCAACCATAGGTCTGCCAGCACCAAAACCCCCGCGAGGCCAATGCCCAACGCGTGGGCCGTGCCTCCCAGGAGGATGCCGTTGACCCAAATGGCCGAGTCTCGCGCAAGCCACCAAGACACGAGGTCCAGTAGGAGCCCTACGCTGATTGCCAGGCTGACCGCGCTGACCCATGAACGTCGGAAGCGCGTCAGGCAGAGCAGCAACACCGCAGCCAAGGCGATCACGAAGAGCGACAGGGCGTGGGCGTGGGTGGATGCCAACAGGATCGCTTCATCGGTGGGGGAGACGTTGTTGTCGAAAGCCAACACGCGTACATCGTCTAGGTACTCAAGGGGCGGCTCGATGGGGTTGGTGGCACCGCGCCCGTGACAGGCCATGCAGTTGGCATCGAGCAAGTCGGCGGGCACCATTTCGCCCAAGTCGAAATTGTCCCAGTCCTCAATCACGCGGCCTGAATTGAGCCAGGCCAAAAGTGCTTCCCGTTCTGCAGCGGGAACCTGGACCGCTCCGTCCAAATCGTCTGGGTGTCCGGCCTCTAAAGCGGAGCGCAGGGGCGAGGGGCTTTGCACCCCGTGGTAAACCCCGGTGATGTCATCCCCGGTCAGGCCTTCCTGCCCATCCCGCGGCCCATGGTGCTCGGCCATGTGCAATCCCGAGGCGGCATAGCCACCGAGCAGGACAAGGGTCAAGGCGGAGAGGGATATGCGCAGCCCCAGGGGCAGTTTTCTTAAGAGGAGAGAGTCCATGGGTTCACTTGGAGGCGAGGTCGGCTTCAGAGATGTCTTGGGCTTGGCCCGTGGTCAGGGCGGTTTGCACTTTGATGGCGATGGCTGTGGCCCGTAGGCCCTCTTCGGCTGAGCAGACCACGTCCTTGTCCTGGGTGATGCTCTGGAAGAATGTTTCTAGTCCGTAGTACAGCCCCGGGTGAGGTAGCCCGATGCCTTTCTTGAGCTTGCCCTGTGATGCCAATTTGGTGGCGTCGGCGATCAGGGTGATGCCCTCGTCGTTGTGAAATTGCTGGCGGTTGGCGTAGACCTCCCACCCTTGGGTGGGGGCATCGGACTCCTTGAACAACCAGCCATGGGACCATGCCAGGCGCACGGTTCCCATGGTGCCCATGAGGAGCTCTTGTGTGCCGTTGTAGGTATTGCCGAGGGTTGCGTTCCAGGAGAGTTGCGACCCATCTTTGTAGGTCAGTCGCGCCTGAACCGTGTCCGCCACCTCGCGTCCATCGCGCCAAGCTAAGATTCCTCCCGATGCTTCCACGCGCACGGGGTACTTGCCGGTGAACCAATGCAGAACATCGAATTGCTGGGCGCCGAGCTCTCCTGCTAGGCCCAAGGTGACCTCGGGATCGAGTCGCCAATTGAGGGCCTTATCCCGGACAGGGTCCGATGCAGGGGTGCGCCAGGAGTTCTTCTGGTTGCTTTGGGCGGACATGCTCAGCACGTCGCGGATCGCGCCTGAGCGCACGAAGGAGCGCGCCAGCTTGTAGACCGGGTTGGCGCGACCTTGGTAGCCGGTTTGAAAGACCTTGCCCGCGGTTGCGGCCGCAGCCGTGATGGCGCGGCAGTCTTCGATGGAGTGGGCGAGGGGGGATTCGCAATAGATGTGCTTTGCTGCGGCTAAGCCACCTTCACAGGGTGCTCGGTGCAAGTGGGTGGGGGTGGCAATCAGCAATGCATCCAGGTCCGGGTGCGCAGCCAGCATGGCGTCTTGGGTTGCATAGCCTTTTGCCCCCTTGGCGCGGCGCGCGGCGGACCCCAGCCGGCGTTCGTCCGTGTCACAGTAGGCCACCAGGGTGACTTCGTCGAACTTGCCGAGCTCCGCCAGTATGGCTCGGCCTTGGCGGCCAACGCCCACGAGTCCCACGCGCAGGTCAGCACCCAGGTGAGGTCTCGCGGCGAGAAAGTCCGGCAGAATCTGGGTTGCAGCGCCGCCGGCACCGGCCATCAGAACGGTGCGGCGGTCAGGGGAGGAGTGGTTGTCGTGCATGGTTCAATGTGAAAAAAATTGGGCCGCCCGGGGGCAAGCAGCCAGGAATCAGAGGTTGGTTGGGTCAAGAGGCCGAGGCCTTGGGGTGGGTCACTCGGGAGGCAGCCGGCCACCAGGGCAGTGCTCCAGGCGTCGGCGGTTGCGGCGCTGGGGGCCACCACCGCAGCCGCTTGAAGGTGCCGTGTGCCCCTGGATCGGTGAGGGTCGAGAATATGACTGTGATCGCCCCGGGGCAAGCTGCCCCGGCGGGAGTTGGCGGCGGACACGCTCAGGGCGGAGTGAACCAGGTGCGCTCGGGGCGCGTTCTTTTCCGGCCCAATGACCACTTGCCAAGCGTCCTTGCCGGGGGGTGGGTCGAGGGCCAGGGCGGTTGAGGTTCCCCCGTGCAAGAGGGCACAGGTTACGCCCTCATCTACCAGAACCCGTGCGGCCAAATCCAAAGCCGCGCCCTTGGCAATGGCACCTAGGTCAAGCTGCATGCCGGGCCGGGTTAGTTGTGCGCTGTGACCCTTGGGATCTAGAACGAGCCCTTTGACATCAAGCAAAGTACCCAGGTCTTCTGCGGGATCCAGCTTGGTCTCATCCCGAAGGCCGAGCTTGTGCAGCAGCGGCCCCAGTAGTGGGTTGAAGAATCCGCGACTCTGCTTTGCGACTCGAACACAGGTTTGCAGCAAGTCAAAAGTCTCTGGATCCAACTCCACTGGCGGCCCACCAGCGCAACGGGCCAGGTGGCTGAGGACCGAGTCATTGGCAAACGCGTTCCAGCGCCCGTGGGCGATCTGAATTTCTTCTAGGGCCAACTCGCCTACAGCGCGCAGTTGGTCTTCACGTTGCCCCGCGAGGACCAGCTCGAAGCGGGTCCCCATGGCCTGACAAGCGAGGCGTAGGGGCATGGTAAAACAGGAACGGGTCAGGGTCCTAGAGGGCCTTGGCTATTCCCGTGGCCGGATCAAAGCCCCAAGCACTGCCAGTCCACATGGAGCGCGTGGCGAGGTCCACAACGACCATCACCTGGGCGGCAAGTTCCACCTGGCTGATGTTCTCTTCGCGGGTGCGCACACACTTCAGCCAGTTCAAGCGCAGAGCTTCCTGGGGTGAAATCCGCGCACATTCGTGACGCTCGGGATCCACATCGTCCGCGAAAATGCGCTCCGGGCGCAGCTCGCAGTCATTGGAACCCAGGTACAGGTTTGCTTCATGGCCTCGGATCAGGACCTCAAGGCCTTGTTCGTTGCAGGTGGATCCCGCCACGATCATGGTGTGTTCTTTCTCGAACTCTACCGTCAGCATGACCTGGTCGTGGTTCTCCATGGTCTTATCCGAGTAGTGCCCGCCGGAAGCGGAAACGCGTACGGGCCAGCCGCGATCTAGGGAGTACATGAGGGGCGTCATCATGTGAACGAGCAGGTCGCCGATGACTCCCGTGGACCAGTGACGGTAGCGACGCCAGCGGTGGTAGACCTCTGTGTCAAATTCAGCCAAACCATTCGGGCCACACCAGCGTTCCCAGTTCAGGGTTTCACCCGGCTTGACCTTGGGGTCGATGCCATAGAGCCACTCGCCATTCTTAGAGTTGCGGCAGTAGCTGGTTTGGGAAAGGGTCGGCTGCCCGATGCGGCCTTCGCTAACCCATTTGCGCGCGACTTGGTACTTCTCGTACATCATGTATTGCGTGCCCACCTGCAAGCGCATGTGCGGGTTGGCGCCCATGGTGTCGCGCATCCAAAGGGCCTCTTCAATCGAGAGGGTCATGGGCTTTTCGCAGTAGACATCTTTGCCCGCAGCGATGGCGTCCACCGCCATGGTTGCATGCCAGTGTTCCGGCGATGCGATCAACACGCAGTCGATGTCCTTTTGTGCCAAGAGGTCACGGTGGTCCTCATAGGCCGCGACGGTGACTCCCTCTTGACGTTCGGTGGCAGTCTTCTGGGCCTGGTCCAGGCGGATCTGGTTCACATCGCAAACCGCGACTACATCAAAGGCCTCCTTGTTCGCTTCACGCTGGCCCATCATCGAGCCCAAGTGCCCGCTGCCCATGCCGCCACAGCCGATGAGGCCCACGCGAATGCGCTCGCCATCAGCCTTGGGGCTCTTTTTGGGGGCGCTAGGAATTGGGAACTTTACGTCTTGGCTCGCGAGTCCACTGTTGATTGCGAGGGCGCCAGCGGCTCCGCTAGAGAGGACGAGGCGACGTGAGGGGCTTTTTAAGTTCATGGTTGATGGGGGTGGGGGGAGCCCGTGATTCTATCCGCAAGCTGCCCGATGTGAGGGTTGCAGCTTGGCGCTTCTCTTGAGATGATCTCAGCTATGCCCTATTTGCTGATCAGTGCCCTAGTTGCCTCTCTCTTGGTTCCTGCCCCCGTCTCCCGTGATGGCTGGCATTCTCTTTTCGACGGCGAGACCCTCGCTGGCTGGACTACCACCGGTGGCCGTTACGACGGCAAGGCGGTTTGGGGGGTGGAAGACGGTGCCCTCACCGGCCGTGAGGGTCCGGGTCGTGCGGGTGGCCTGATCTACACCGAGACCACTTGGTCCGACTTTGAAATGAGTTTCGACGCCTGGGTGGACTATCCCTTTGATTCGGGAGTGTTCGTGCGCATGCGTCCTGACCAAGATGGGATGCAGTTTACTTTGGACAACCGTCCAGGCGGCGAGACCGGAGCGCTTTATTCAGGGGGTTACTTCTTGCACAACCCAGAGGGAGAAAGCCATTGGAAACAAGAGGCGTGGAATCAGGTACGCGTGCGCGTGGCGGGTAACCCCATGCACCTTGAAATGTGGGTGAATGGAACCAAGACCACCGACTATCGTTTGCCTGATGGAACGCGGCCTCTGGCTAGCGAAGGCTTGATCGGATTGCAGGTTCATGGTGGGGGCAACGCAGTGGAAGGGGCGCGCGCAGCTTTCCGCAACATTCAACTCAAGCCACTGCCCGCGGGCAGTGGCGAATATTGGTCCCAGGACAAGGCTGGCGGCATGCGCTTGACCGCCGCGGGCGCGCGGGCGGGTTGGGAGAGTCTGTTCAATGGCAAGGATCTCACCGGCTGGGAAGGCGCTGGTGAGGGCAGTGGCTATGAAGTCCGCGAAGGGGTCCTTGCGTTCTTGGTGGATGGTTCCTCGCCGCATCTGTTCACCGCTCGAGACCACAAGAACTTCCAGCTGCGTCTCGATTTCAAGATTGCCCGCGGGGCCAACAGCGGTCTCTTCTTGCGCGCTGACAGGAATTCCGGCAATCCCGCCTTCAGTGGCCGCGAGGTGCAGATTCTCGATGACCACCACTGGGAAGAGGACACCAAGTCCAAGCTCAAACCCTGGCAATTCAGCGGTTCGCTCTATGGCTTGGTGGCTCCTGCCAAGAAAAACGCCCTGCGTCCGAATGGCGATTGGAACACGATGGTGGTGACTCTCAAGGGCCCGCGCATGATCACGGTCCTCAACGGAACCATCCTCTACGACGTGAACACCGAGGAGCTAAAGCCCATGCAGGGCCCGCCCTTCGCTGACCGCGCCGCCACCGGCTTCATCGGCCTCCAGCGCCACGCGCCTGGGTCCGTGGACGGGGACGCCTATGCGTGGTTCCGCAATTTGTACCTGCGCGAGATGCCCTGAGAACCAGCCGGCGCGGTCCCTATGCAAACATAGGCCGCCAATCGAGTGCCTCTCGGTGGGCTACTGAAACCCAATCGTCAGCGCGTCGGAGAAGTTCGACGTGGGGGTTGGCGTGGCGTCCCGGTACCAGAGTTGGAAGGTCCAGCTGTCGCCCGGTTGGACCGAGGTGCCGGAGCCAATGGGTAGCTGGAGGAGATCCACCAAGATCGCGATGTGACCTGCCGAGCCGGTGCTAGCAACTTGACTCGTGAAGCGTCCAATTTGACCTCCGAGGCACAACACTCCCATGCTGCCGCCGGGGCCTGGAACATTGGCCGTGGTCTGGGAACATAGGTAGTAGCCAAACTGTTGGTTGGGCAACTGGATGGTTGCCAGTTGCAGGTCCTGGTCGGAAACCGTTGCACTGCCCGTGGCGTGTAAAATCGCGGGGGCACCCGTGGAGTTGATCACGGCGGGAGAGCAGAAGCGCATTCCGAGCCCGCCCGGATCACTTGGCACAAGACTCAAGTCATCGAGAGCAGCTTCCACGATAGACCCGCTGCCCGTGTCCGAGGCCTTGAAACGTAGGTATACGTTGTTGGTCATGGCCAGGTGCGATTCCAGAGGAATGGAGTGTTCGTTCCAGCCGCCGTTCGCGCCGGTGGGACCAACGGTGGCCAGGTTGGTCCAAGTGCTGCCGCCATCGTCCGAGCCTTCGATCAGGAACACGTCTTGATCAGGGGAACCCCCGGTGCTGTTGGAGTACCAGAGCCAAAAGTTCAATTCGACGGCGGTTTGGCCGCTGAGGTCGAAGGCCGGGGAGGACAAAGTCGTCGTGCCGCCGTCCACGTCATTGGCCCCAAGGGAACCTCCCGGAGCGCCCTGGCCAGTGAACCAGCAGGTGTCGCCCCCGGCTGTGTGATCGTCTTCCGGTTGGGCCGCTGTTCCGTTTGGATCGCCTCGCTCCCAGGTGCCGGTGGATGCATCATTGGGTGCGGAAAGAGCCCAGCCTTGATCTGAGGCTCCCTCAAAATCGAAGGCCGCCAAGGGAGCTCCGGCTCCCGCCAAGAATGCATCGGGGTTGCTGAATGTGTGCCCATCCCAAGTGAACTCTAGGGAATATTCGATCAGCGTTCCCGGGGGAACGCCGGGCAAGAGGTCCAGCATCTGGGTTTGGTGCAGGTTGGTGAAAGAGCTCACATCCGCCGCGCCGCCGGGACCTGTGGTGACCACGGCCCAGGGACTTAGGCTGGTCAAGGTAACGGTCACCGGTCCGGTGGAGGCTAGGCCTGAATTACGCAGGACCAAATCGAACAGCACACTTTCGCCGCCTTCGAATGTCCCGTCTCCATTACCCGCGTCCATCAAGTTGTGGGATGCGAGTCGCAGCCATGCACCTGCTGCCAAGGCTGTGCGTGCCAGCGCCAAGCGGTTTTCCTCCGCCAAGGGTTCGATGCGATCGGTGGGAGGCCAAAAACCATCCGAAGAGTTACCGATCTCGGGCGTCCAAGCCATGGTCCCGTGGGTGCCATGATCCTGGTCAAAAGTGACGCCGTTTGCGGCGTACAACAGGAGCGACGCCGGGTCATGGGGGTAACCGTTGAATTCGGTCGCCAGGGTTCCAATCTCGTCATAGGCGGTCCAGTTTGCCGGATAGAACTGATCGTAGCCCCAAGGCGCGAGCCACAGGTTCGAGTAGGTGTGCAGGGAGAGCGCTGTCTTGAAATCTCGGCTGGCCATGAAGGCCACCATGCCCGTGACCTCTGGCTCACTGCTTGCGGCGGTACCGCGATAGATCTCGCTGCTTGTATTGGAGGAAGATCCCGAGTCGTCATAGAACCACTCGTAGGGATAGTTCCGGTTGAGGTCGACTCCCATGGAGCCGTCGCCGTTGTCACGCCGGTTCTTGCGCCACATTCCACCGCCCCCTGGGGCGATCGATTGGTTGTAGACGTAGCCATCGGGATTGATCACCGGCAGGATCCAGGTCTCGCGGCGGTTGACCAGATAGGTCGCAAGAGGATCAGTGCCATGGCTCTCGCACAACCAAAGCAGATACCAAAGGGCGGTCTGCATGGACTCGGGCTCGCGTGCGTGGTGCATGGCATCGAAGCGCACTTCAGGCTCGTTCTCGTCTACACCGGGTTGATCGGAAATCTTGACTGCCCAGAGGTTGCGGCCCTCGATGGTCTGACCCACCGAAAACTTGGGGGTAACGAACTGGGGATAGGCCGTTGAAATCTGGTCCAGCACCGAAGCAACCTCGTCAAAGGTGTAGTACCCGCCCATGCTGCCCTGACCAAAGGCCGGCTGCAGCCAGCTACCAAGGCCCGTGCCAGCGGGTGGTGTCGAACCGGTGGCCAGGCGCTGGGCGTAATACCCGGCGATGTCCTCGATCAGAATCGTGGTCTCAAGACCTTGGCCCTTGAGAAACGCCAACTGACCATCGTCCGCCACAAGATCAAAGCGGCCCATGGGGAGGTTGCGCTCGACCAGGTCCACCCCAAGCCGTTGGAGTTTGGCGAGGGTGCGTAGGTTGCCATCAATGCGTACAAGGTGCGCGTCGCCCTGGGGTGCGGGCAGGCCGCCTTGCAGGGCGAGCATCAGAAAGAGAGGTGTCAGCATGGTCGTGATTATGGGGTCAGGGGAGAGATCCATGAAGGATACCCTGGGGCCCGCAAGGCGGGGGGGCCAACTTGTGTCTGGAGCGCCACTTCGCCGGGGTTCTCGGATACCCTAGCCGTGTGATTGACACTCCTTTCCCGCGCCTTCTGGGCGTTGATGAACCAGCCGAGGTTTGGATGGATGGGGAGATGAATGCGGAATGGGTCTTGCTGGCCTACTCGCGGGGCTTTTTTCCCTGGCCCGTGGATGATCAGTTGGCCTGGTGGTGCCCTCACGAGCGGTTGGTTTTCGAGGATCCGGCCCCCCGGATATCTGCCAGTACCCGCCGCTCCTTGCGCCGGGGTGGTTGGAGGGTTTCTCTGGATGAGGCGACGCCCCGCGTGATTGCCGCCTGCCGCGATGCGCGCGGACCCGATCGGGACGGAACTTGGATTACCGAGGAGATTGCCGCGACCTATGGTCACTTGGCCGCGGAAGGTCTCGTCCATTCCTGTGAAGTTTGGCATGGAAATGATTTGATCGGCGGAGTCTATGGCTTGTCCTTGGGGGCGGCATTCTTTGGTGAGTCCATGTTCTCTGACCAGAGCGATGCTTCCAAGGTGGCCTTCGGCGTGCTCTGCGCCTGGCTTCGACTTCAGGGATTCACTTTGATTGACGGACAAGTGGAAAACTCGCACCTGATGTCCCTGGGGGGGACTCTTGTGACCCGCGATGCTTACCTCGGCCACCTCGAACAAGCCTTGAGCAAGGTCACCTTGCTGGGACCGTGGCGCTTGGAGCAAGATCCCAGCGCACTTTTGCTCACTGCACGGCCTTGAGGACCTTGGGAAGAGCTTTCCCATCCTCGGCACAACACGTTTCCCGTGGGAAATGCTATCGTCAAGGTATGTTCGCACCTCTGAAGGTCCCTTCCGTCTCGACGAATCCAGGCACGACTACCGTTCTCGAGCCTGACGTCCGTCAGCGAGTCGCGCCCTTGACCCGCGTGGTCTGCCACGACGATCCCCGCACGACTATGGAGTTCGTTGTGGGAGTCATGACAGGCATCTTCCGCTTGCCCGCTGGGCGTGCGCAAGAAGTCATGCTAGAGGTGCACCAAAAAGGCGCGGGCGTCGTTGGGCTCTATCCCCTGACGGTGGCTGAACGCAAAGTGCGGCGCGCGACGGCCCAAGCCCGGGCGAACGCATTCCCCCTGACGTTTTCTATCGAAGAGGACTAGGGTTCTTCTAGGTAAGAGGACAGGGGTTCTTCCCGGGAAGAGTGGCGGGCTTCCATCGGGCGAGTGAGCAGCCTTGCCCCAATCAACATACAGACCCCGCCCCGCTCGCTCTTGAGCCCCGAGAATTCAGCGTGGGAGCAAATCTTCTTCGTCGATTTCGATCGGTTCCCCGGGGCCCCTTCGTAGGCCCCAGAGAATTCCCGCCATGGTGGTGCCCCAGGCGAGGAGTTCACATATCCAAGCCCAAAGGGGATTGTGCAGTAATTCTTCGCCGCCGCGCATCAGGCGTACGGCGAGCAAAGCCAGGATCATTCCCAGTCCCGAAATCGCGAGGCCCTTGGGTCCATCCATGCGGCGATCGAGCCGCGCAAGCAAAAAGATGCCGATGAAGCCCGCCAAACCCGCGGCTCCTAGCAACGCCATGCGCGTTCCCTGATGGGATCCGCTGCTGGTGCTCTCGGGATCCACTGCCCTTGCAAGGGCTCGGGCGAAACTCATGCCTGGTCCTTGCAGGTCGAAGGCCTTGTCCAGGGTGATCACGGCAGCTGCGCTGGAGACCAAGCACCAGGCAAGCTTCGTGCGAGGAACCGCACGGCAAGCGGCTTGCCCCGCAAGGGCGGCGGGGGTGCCCCAAAGGATTACTTCGAGGGCCAGTTGAGCGCCGTGGGCATCAGCCATAGGGATCTTCGACTTTTGTATTGGAGCGCGTGACCAAGAGAACAATCAGGCACGCCCACATCATTTCGATGCCGTAGCGCATTGCCGGGTGCCCAAAGGCTCGGGGCAAAGCATCGTCGAGGAACGCGGTCCATGCCAAGAGCCAAACAAGCCAGGCCGCGACTCCGAGGACTCCACGACGCAAGCCACAACCCGCGGGCCAGCGCCGGATGCGGCGTAGGAAGAACCAACCGGCTCCCATGAGCCCCGCCCCGATCGCGAACTTCAAAAGTGCCCGGGCGGAGTACAGATCACCTTCCTTGAGCCACCCGCGCGTCGCTTGGCGCAGCATTTCATGCCAGCGGGCAAGGTCCGCCCCAATAGCCAAGAGGCAGAGGCCAATGGCTAGGGCCTTCCCTGAGGAAGACGCTTCGGGGGACTTTTTGACCACGGCCAAGAGCACCAAAAGCCAGAGGCTGGCGCAGACTAGACGGAGTTCGAGCACGCCACGATTGTCGCCTTCCGACCGCAATAGAGCAAGAGTCTTGGGAGCCCTGCCCTCAAGGCACCTGCTATCCTTTGGCTTGAAATCCCAGCCGGACCCCTCCCATGACCAGTACCGAAGCCAGTTCCTACCTCGATCCCGCAAGCCTCAAGCCCGGAGCCCAATTGGCCCCTCGCGGCGCCACGAAATCCTGCAAGACCTGGGCCGCCGAGGGAGCCATGCGTATGTTGCTCAACAACCTCGATGCGGAAGTGGCGGAGGCGCCCGAAGACTTGGTGGTCTATGGGGGCACAGGCAAGGCTGCGCGGAACATGGATTGTTTGCGCTCGATCGTTGGCACCCTGCAGCGACTGGAGGCAGATGAGACTCTGCTGGTTCAATCAGGCAAACCCGTCGGCGTGTTTCGCACCCACGCCAGGGCACCCCGTGTCCTGATCGCGAACTCAAACCTCGTGGGGCACTGGGCCAACTGGGAGCACTTTCGTGAGCTCGAGAAACAGGGCCTGATGATGTACGGCCAGATGACCGCGGGTTCTTGGATTTACATCGGCACCCAGGGGATTTTGCAGGGCACCTACGAGACCTTTGCTGCTTCTGGTGAACGTCACTTCGGCGGTACCCTCGCCGGACGCTTGGTTGTCACCGCTGGCCTCGGTGGAATGGGCGGCGCGCAACCCTTGGCCGCCACCATGAACGGAGGCACCTGCCTTGTGGCCGAGGTGGACGAGGCGCGCATCGACTTTCGTTTGCGCACGCGCTATGTGGATGAAAAGATCACCGACATCGACGCTGCAATTGACCGTGCCCTTGAACTCAAGGCCGCATCCCAAGGGATCTCTATCGGCGTGCTCTGCAATGCCACCGACCTGTTGCAACGCCTGATCGACCGCAACATCACCCCAGACATCCTGACCGACCAAACCAGCGCCCATGATCCCCTCGCTGGCTATGTTCCCGATGGCATGGACCTCGACGCCGCCGTCGCCCTGCGCGAGAGTAACCCGGACGAATACCAGAGCGAGTCTTTCCGAACCATGGTGCGCCATTGCGAGCAAATGATCCTGCTCCAGTCCCGTGGCGCCGACACCTTTGACTACGGCAACAACCTGCGCGGTCATGCCCAACAGGCCGGGCTCAAGAACGCCTTTGATTTCGAAGGCTTTGTCCCCAAGTACATTCGCCCTCTCTTCTGCGAAGGCAAGGGCCCCTTCCGCTGGGCCGCCCTCTCAGGAGACCCCGCCGACATCGCCGTCACCGACCAGATCATCCTTGACCTCTTCCCCGAGGACAAAGCCCTCGCCCGTTGGATCAAGCTGGCCGGCGAGCGCGTCGCTTTCCAGGGCTTGCCCGCCCGCATCTGCTGGCTGGGTTACACCGAGCGCGACAAGGCCGGCCGGGCTTTCAATGAAGCGGTGCGTGACGGCCGCATCAAAGCGCCCCTGGTCATCGGCCGCGACCACCTCGACTGTGGCTCCGTCGCTTCGCCCAACCGGGAAACCGAAGGCATGATGGACGGCACCGACGCCGTGGCCGATTGGCCTCTGCTCAACTGCATGCTCAACGTAGCCAGCGGCGCCTCCTGGGTCTCCTTCCACCACGGAGGCGGAGTAGGCATCGGCTATTCCCTGCACTCCGGCCAAGTCACCGTCGCCGACGGAACCAAAGAAGCCGACGAAGCCCTCAAAGCCGTCTTGACCAACGACCCCGGCACCGGCGTCATGCGCCACGCCGACGCGGGCTATCCCGAAGCGATCGCATGCGCCAAGGAACGTGGCGTGGATTTGCCGATGGGGTGATGCATCCTGCGAGGATGAAAGTCGTACCTCATGCGGCGCGGCTATCGGATCTACGCGGAGTCGGATATGGAATTTGAATCGCCATAGCCGGCGTCGTGCACGTCTCGTACGGCGCGGCCGCTGGGGTCGGCTTGGCCTTCGAAGGAAGCGTCCCAAGCGATGGCGGCGGGGGTTGAGCAGGCGACGCTTTTTCCGCCGGGGACCAGTTTGGCGGCTTCGTCCCCGGGGTAGAGTTCGGCGAAGATGGCGCGGTAGGCGTAGGCTTCTTTGGTCTGGGGGGTATTGATTGGGAAGCGGAAGCTGGCTTCTGAGAATTGGCGATCGCTGATGGAAGTTTCCGCCGCTGCCTTCAGGGAGTCGATCCAGCTGTAGCCCACCCCATCGGAGAACTGTTCCTTTTGGCGCCAGAGGATTTCTTTGGGCAGCATGCCTTCGAAAGCCTCCCGCAGGATGTGTTTTTCGATGCGGCCATTGCCGCACATCTTGCTCTTGGCATCGATGGACATGGCCAAATCCAAGAATTCCAAATCCAAGAACGGCACTCGGGCTTCCACGCCCCAGGCGGCCATGGACTTGTTGGCCCGCAGGCAATCGAAGAGGTGCAGCTGATCCAGCTTGCGCACGTTCTCCTCGTGGAACTCGCGTGCATTGGGCGCCTTGTGGAAGTAAAGGTAGCCCCCAAAGATTTCATCCGCGCCTTCCCCAGACAGGACCATCTTGATCCCCATGGCTTTGATGCGCCGTGCCAAGAGGTACATGGGTGTCGAGGCCCGAATCGTGGTCACGTCATAGGTCTCCGTGTGCCGCACCACTTCCTTCAAGGCGTCGAGTCCTTCCTGGATCGTGAAGCAAAAGGTGTGATGGACTGTTCCCAAAAAGTCCGCCGCGTGTTGCGCTGCGACCAAATCCGGCGAGCCCGGAAGTCCAATCGCAAAGGAGTGCAATCGTGGCCACCAGGCCTGGTCTTGGTCTCCGCTCTCGACGCGTTTGGCAGCAAACTTGGCTGCAATTGCCGCCACCAAGGAACTGTCCAGCCCCCCAGAAAGCAAAACCCCATAGGGCGTGTCGCACATCAGTTGGCGGTGAACCGCGTCCTCTAGCCCCTGCTTGAGATCGCTCGCAGCGACCTCTTTGCCTTGGCAGTGGTCATACTCTCTCCAGGCCGGTGCAAAGTAGGCCCGAGGTGCAGGTTCGCCCCGCACCCAAACGTGCCCCGGGGGAAACTCCTCGATGGAGGTGCAAAGTCCATGGAGGGCCTTCATTTCTGACGCCACCACCAGCACACCCCGTTCATCGCGGCCCCAGTAGAGGGGAATGACCCCCATGGGATCCCGTGCAATGAGCCAGTCGCCGTTTTCCGAATCGTAAGCGACGAAAGCAAAGATGCCATTCAGCTTGTGGACGAGCTCCGCCCCTTCCAGCTTCCAGAGGGGCAAAATGACTTCGCAGTCGGAATGGGTCTGAAACGCATATTCCTCCTTCAGCTCCAGTCGCAGCTCCTGGTGATTGTAGATTTCCCCATTGACCGCCAAGAACCGCGTCCCATCCGCACTGCGCAGGGGCTGCGCCCCCGAGTCAACCCCGACAATCGCGAGGCGCTCATGTACTAGGACGGCGTGTTGATCCGCGTACACCCCACTCCAATCCGGCCCCCGGTGGCGCAGCGACTGAGACCGCTCCAGGCCTAGGGCGCGCCCTTGTTCCGGATCTCCAACCAATTCCAACAGACAAAAGATTGAACACATGGGAGAGACTCTAGCGAACCGCGGTCCAGCGGACGAGTGTGGTCTTTCGCTTGCGGATCGTGATGGCCCCTATGCGGGGGCAGGAGCCCCAGTGCGAATCGGCAGCGGAAGGGGGATTAGTCCTGGGCCGCCCCGTACTCGGCCCGATAACTGGCGATGCGGGCGCGGTCGTCTGGGCTCAGTTGATCGCCCATGTGTTCCAAGATTTCGTCCAGGTTCACAATGGCGTGGGTCGGCATGGGGAACTCATCTTTGAGCTCTGCCAGGGTGTGCGTGGGGTTTACTTTCCCTTTCCCCCTAACCACTCAAGCGCATTCAGCAGGAAGGCATAGTGCCCTTCTGTCTTCTCCGGATGAGGACTGAAGGCCATGGCGCGGCCTTGGCCGAAGGTGGAGCGGATGATGGCGGGGGTGCCGGGCATGATGCCGGAGGGGGCACCGTTTTGGGTGACTTCGCCGCGGTAGATCAGGAGGGATTCGAAGTCTTTGAGGTGGGGCTCTTGGGCAGGGAGGAGGATGGGGCCGTTGGCGTATTGGATTTCGAAGTGCAGGGATTGGGCGGCGGTGCTGCGGGGGCTAAGGGATTTCTTGCCGAGGGGCGTCCACTCAACGGGGATAGAACCGATGCCGCGGCGCCAGTGCTCGCGGTCGATGACCTTGGCGTCGAGCAGGCCCAGGGACCAGTCGTAGTTGCAGGCGGCCAGGTAGGCTCCGGCGCACACTCCCAGGTAACCACCACCCTTGCGCACGAATTGGATTTCGGCGGCGCGGCCGGATTCGCCCAGGGCCTTGGCTTGGGCACTGCCGGAACCGCCCGGGTGCACAATCACTTGGAATTGGTCCAGGGCTCCTGCGCGGATGTCGTGGCTACCTATGGGACGCACGACGCAGGTACCGTCGGCAGCGAGGATTGACCGCATGTGTCGGGCGGAGTTCTTGCCCGTGCCGCCGCCATCAAAGACCGCCACGCGAAGAGAGCGCTTGGGGGCATTGGGACCGATGAGGGTGTTCGCAGGGGACGGGCCCAAGCCCAGGTCCTGGAGCAGAGTGAAGACCGCCAGACGGTGCTGCCGCACCCGATAGGAAAGCGCATGCAGCTTGGTGGTGGTCTCGATGATCATCGAGGGGATGCCCTTGGCTTCAAAAGCCGCCCGGGCCAAACTGCCAGCTACTTGGGTTTGGATACGATCAAAGCGTTGGCCGGGCTCATCAATGGTGGCGTCCACCGTGGCGATGATTTTCTTGGCTAGGGCCCGCGCTCGGTCGTGGTTGGAGTGGATGACCGAAGAGCCCACGCTTTTGGAATTGGAGCGGTGGAAATCGAAACCCTCATGCAGGTCGATCACCCAGTCGGGCTCGTAGGTGGTGACGAGCGACCAGAGATCCGTGGCGAGTCCCGCACGGACCTCGTCCTGCAAGGGGAAGGCACGGTTCAAGTCCCCCGCATCACCCTCGAGACCGGGGGTGCGACGTTGATCCGCGTTGAGGGCCAGCACATTGGCCCGCGGCACGATGATCAGCGTGCCGGCCTTGATATTCCAAGTGCTGATCTGCTCTGCGGCGGCGGCGCCAGAGGGCTCGTTGCCGTGCATGCCAGCGATGATCAAAACGCAGGGCCCCTCGGTACGCGCCCGGAGAATTCGATAGGAGGTCTGGGCTGGTGTGCCCTTGGCCAGCAAATGCTCCTCGCTGCGGACTCCTTGGGCTTGGGTACCGGGGCCGAGGGCAAGCAGCGCCAAGCCGGTCAGGAGCAGTCGTCGGGTGGGGGCAGAGAAGCTCATGACCCCGAGTCTAGCGACTGGGCGTCGACAAGGGTGATTCCCCTAGGGACTCTCCGCGCTCTCCGCCCCATACTGCGCACGGTAAGCGGCGATACGATTGAGGTCATCGCTGCTCAGGCGTTCGCCGAGGTGCTCCAAAATCTCATCCAACGTCACGATGGCGTGGGTGGGCATGGAAAATTCGTCCGCGAGTTCGGCAAGGGCGGTACGCGGGGTGGTGCCGCGTTCTTGGCGGTTGACTGATACGATTAATCCGGCCAGGGAAATGTTGGCGGCGGCGCGCAGTAAGGGCACGGTCTCGCGGATTGATGTACCGGCGGTGGTCACGTCTTCCACGATCAGCACTCGGTCACCCGCTTGCAACTTGTGACCCACCAGGGTGCCGCCTTCCCCGTGGTCCTTGGCCTCTTTGCGGTTGAAGCAAAAAGCTACATCCTGTCCGCGTTCGGCAAAGGCCATGGACACGGCGGCCACGAGGGGAATGCCCTTGTAGGCGGGGCCGAAGAGAACATCGAACCCATCGGGAAAAGCCGCCTCGATTGCGTCTGCGTAGGCTCGCCCGAGGTGTTGCAGTTGGGTCCCGGTGCGGTAGAGCCCCGTGTTCACAAAGTAAGGGGTCGCACGACCGCTCTTGGTGATGAAATCGCCAAAGGTCAGGACCTCGGCTTTGAGCATGAAGTCGATGAAGGAGCGTTGGTAGTCTTGCATGGGCGGAGACAGTCTAGCGTGGGCTCGTTGCACGGGCAAGGGCTGCAGGGCTATGCTGGGCGGTATGGAAATCAGCCTGAAAGAAGTGACCAAGGAAAACCTGGGTGAAATTCTGCGCTTGAAAGTGGCGGAGAACCAAGAGGACTTCGTTGCGAACAACGCAATCTCGATCGCCGAAGCGCACTTTTCACCCGATGCCTGGTTCCGGGGAATCTATGCGGGGGATGAGCCGGTTGGTTTTGTGATGATGTCTTTGAAGCCTCTGGAGCCGAGCTTTTATCTTTGGCGCTTCATGATCGACAAGGGGCAGCAGGGCAAGGGCCATGGGGCAAAGGCCCTGGCCTTGATTATTGATGACGTGCGCACCAAGCCCGAGGCCAAGGAACTTCTGCTGCATGTGGTGGACGTGGAGAATGGAGCGCGGCCCTTCTATGAGAAGTTCGGTTTTGTGTCCACCGGTCGTGTTGAGGATGGCGAATTGGTCATGAGCCTTCAGCTTTGATCCGCGACCTGATTCAAAGCCGCGATCCTTGGGCGAATCAATGAAACAGGATCTCGATTGCGCCGGAGAAATTCGAAGTCGGTCCGGGATTTTGGTCCCGGTACCAGAGTTGGAAAATCCAGGTGTCGCCGGGGTTGAATGCAGCTAGGGGCGGAGGCGAGTTGAGATCCGGTTGGAATTGGACCGTTCCCGCAGTGCCCGAGTTCAGAGCAAATTGGTTGAAGCGGGCGATGGGCGGACCCAGGCAGAGCACGCCTTGGGCGACCGCAACCGATGCTGCATTTTGTGAGCAGAGGAAGTAGCCGAACTGGTTTTGGGGCAAGCCGGTGACTTCAAAAGTCAAACTGTTCGCGCCCACGTCACAGCCGGGTGTAGCACTGAGCATCGCCCCGGGACCCGCACTGTTCGGCAGGGGTAGGCAAATGGTTTGGGGGGAGCAAACACACTCGTCGGGGATACCATCGCCGTTGGCATCGGGCACGGTTCCCGAGGCGATCTCGCAGGGGTCGCTGATTCCGTTTTCATTGCAGTCGATCTGCACCGTGGGAGTCACCCGTAGGATGCGCGCGCCCATGCTGGCGGGGCCGCTGCCCCCGGTGTCGAGATAGAACTCGGTGAAGTAGAGGCCATCGGGTCCGGCTTCTAAACCGACCGCTGTGGCGCGGCCCGTACCCGTGTATTCGATGAAAGGAATCGGCCCGGAGACTAGGGTTCCGCTGGCATCAATGACCCATTCGGTGATGCGCTTGCCCAAGATCTGGGTTCCCGCGGCATAGGTCGGACCGGATTCGGTGATGAAACCATGACCCATCTTGTGGCTCGGAAAGCTGCTCCCAGAAAAAACCTCTTGCTGAAGAAATACCAGATTGACCGGGCCAACCGCAGGAGCCCAATTATGAAGGGCATTGGTTCCCATGGAGTTGTTCGTGCCATTCCAGCCCATGTTGTCTCCATTGTGCACAGCAGCAAGGCGATCCACCGACGGGCCGTTGCCCACCATGTAGTGCGTGCTGTCCAGGTGACGATAATCCCCGCCAAAGGGATTGCGCAGACCATAGGCCCAGATGTAATCCCTTGCGGTCAGACCATTTCCAGCGTCGAAGAACGGATTTCCAGGGTGCGGGGTGCCATTGGTCAGGATGCGCAGAATCTTGCCCCGGAAGGAGTTCAGGTTCAGGGCCGCCCCCGCATTGAAACCATCCCCGTTGTGCACCAATAGGGAACCATCGGGCATGAATTCAAGGTGACTGATCTGATGGCTCTGGCCCTGGGGCTCGCCGACCATGTCCAAGATCGTTTGGGACGTGGCCGCGGTGCGCCCGCCGTCAATGCTGGTGAAAGCCGTCACCTTGGGGAAGTGCGCCGAGCCCGAGCGATAAAGCATGGTCGCATAGACATCGCCTGTGAGTGGGTCCACTGCGATGCCCGTGACTCCTTGTTCGCCGTCACCGGGGAAGGATCCGGTGGGCGTGTAGTTCAAAAGATTGTCCGCGTAGGTATGCAAGGTCCCGTCCCGGGTGACCATGCGAATGCGACCGTAGAGTTCGGTGACATACAGGAACGGGTCCCCGGGTAGGGGACCAGGGTTCGGCACAAAGGCGATGTTCACCGGCAGATCGAGGTCCTCAGCAAACACCTCAACCGAATAGCCGCTTTGCATCAGGGTCCAGGGTACGTCCGAATCTCGGGCCAACACATCGAATGAGGGAGTCGTATTGCCGGCAGTGGCGTGCCAAGTGGTTCCACCCCAAGAGGCCCAAAGAACGGAATCGCTGTTGGGGCTCAGTTGCACCGGGGGCAAGAGTATTTTAAGCCCGCGACAATCTTGGTCGTGGAAGGACAAGTCGGTGGCGGGGAGGGTCAGGCCCAGCGGCCCCGCGGAAATCGTGATGCGTACAGGTTCGTGGTGGGAGAGCAGGACCCCATGGCCATAGGTTGGCGCGCCTCCGGATCCCGGAGTCAGGGACAACATCAGTTCATCATGGGGGGACTCCAGCAGAACCTCATGGCCGGAACTACCCGGGGGAAACAGGGCGGAATTGCCCGTGGCTCCATCGATCCAGGTCGCAGGAACCTGATCGATCACGTCTTCGATCTCTAGGGGGAAACGGGTGGACCAAGCGCCGGTTTGGAATGAGCGCGAGCCCCAGGGGCTCCATTGACTTGCGGCATCGCCCGAAGAATCGGAGTGCCGAGCGCGCAGGAAAAACACAGTGTTCTCGTCGAGTTCCCCTCGCCCAAGATGGGAGCCTTCGAAGACTCCGTCTGCCAAGTGCATGTGCGCGGCGGTAGGCCATGGGCGGCAGTCTGCACGCCAGACGCGCTCGGTGGGAGAGAGGCGCCAGATCTCATAGTCCGAGCAGGAATGGCTGTCGCCTGCATCGGGATCTGAGAACGGCGCGGTCTCCATGTGCACATCGAACGGGTTGACCGTCTGATTGCTTTGAGCGGGTTCGGTGATGACCGGAGTTGCGGGGGGGTGGTTTCCCGAAGGAGCCTGGGATTGCTCGTCAAAGGTCCAGTCCAGGATCTCGTGGATGCCGCTCATGTTTCCGGAGGCGGCGCTAAATCCCACGCTGGCCATGGGCAGAGGCGCGTTGTTCAAGGTGCTGAGATCCACCGCCACCGTCAAGCTGGGGGAATGCATGTCGTCCACGTAAACCGAGAGAGTCCCCGGGGCATAGGTGATGCGAATCAAATGCTCTTGCCCGTCGCTAAAGTCCGAGAGCCATGAGCTATTGCCCAGATTCCCGCCAACCCCTCCTGAGTTCAGAGCCACATGGGGGATCTGTCCGTCGCTGGTCAAGGAACTGCCGCAAAACAAATCGATTTGGGTGTCGAACTCTATCGCGATACAACCGTTCAACCCGTCGAAGCCCATGCCACAATCACCGAGGCCAAGCGCGTTGCGTCCCTGCCCTTGCAACACGAAGGCGAATCCCGAGCCCAGGCCCGAATCCAGTTGCACCCGAAAGGACGTGGTCCAGGGCTGGGACACATCTTGCAGCACAGTGGCCCAGGCCGCACCGGTGGTGCCTGCGCCAGATGCGTTCAAACGCAAACGTCCAGCGTTCGTGCTGGCGGACCCCACCAGAGAAAGGCCATTGGAAGTGTTGAAGTTTCCAAACGTCAGATCCGCATGAGCGTGGGGAGCTAGGGCCAGAGCCGCTGGTACCAGGAATTGCTTGAACGGAAAAGACATGGGCTAACCATCGTAACGGAGCACGTTCAATTGGGGGGGAAATCTGGTGGAGCTGCCATTACGCGATAGAGGGCCGAGCGTGCGCCTTGCGAGTGCAGGGGCGTGTTCCATTCGTAGGCCAAATTTCCCGCCCCATCGAACTCGAGCACGCGGCCTTGCTCTGAGAGGGTCACCAGTAGGCGTTTTTGCCCCAGTTGTTGGGCAAAGCCCCGGGTGCGGGTGAAGAAGGGTTGATCGCCCCCGTCCTCTATCCGTAGAACCTCGTCGGTTAAAATGTTCAAGATCAAGACACGCGAGCGCCCCCTGTGCCAACCGTTGTCGAATATTGAGAGCTCCCCGGCGCCGTTCATGCGTGCCCCATGGGGCCGGTCCAGGTCCACACCCGCAAGGTGCCACAGAACCTGCGAGGTCTCGGGATCCACAACCAGTACCAGGTTGGCGTTGCGCAAACAGAGCAACAGGTTCCCCGGGGCGAAGCGCCCATCAGGTGTGTGCGCATCTGACTCCGGCAGAACCTGAATCGAGTTCAGATGAAAGCGGTCGTACACAGCGGTCGTGGCGCCTGAAGCTTCCTTGTCCAAGGGAGATTCGGCTGTCAGTGGGATAATTTGTGCGCGTATTTCGAAGAGATCCAACAGCAGGCTCCTTTGCCCATTGGGATCGATGCGCTGCACCTCATCAAAGCGCACCCTGCGGCCGCAATAGGTCCGAGTGGTGTGGGTCGCGGTAAGGAATGCGCCTCCATCGGTGGGGCACAACTCGTGATGGGCAGAGCAGTCCGTTTGCCACAGGACCTGGCCAGCAGGATTCAGACGCGTGATTCCCTCATCCGTGGAGAGGGCCAAAACACCCCCATCGGGCAGGGGCGCGAAATACTCCACCCGGCTCCTCCCAGGAACCGTTTGACTCCAAATGATCTGACCCGACCTGTCAAAAGCCAGGCAACGCTCGGCCCCGTCCGTGGTCAAGAGAACCTCGGATCCCGCCTGTGCCGTGCGAATGGTCACGCCGGGAGCGCGGACGTCCTTAGCCTCGCCGCCGTACCCGAGTGCTAGCAGGGACGTAGGAATGGTTTCGTCCGCAGGGGACGTAGTGGGCGCGGGAGCTTCCCCGCAAGCCGTCCAGGCGGCGGCCCAAACGAGCACCCCAATCAACCTTCGCCCGGCCTCCACTCAGAACCCTAGGCGCCAGCCGAAGCGCAGGGCCAAATCTGCCGCGAGACCCGGGCCGTCCAAGTCTTCGTAGACGGGAAAGCCCGCCGCGAGTTCCAAGCGATTGGAACCAACCCCGTGCTCGGGCGTTAGGTCCACGGACAATCCCGCGAACAAATCGATGCGGTCGCCACCCACGCGGCCGTTGTCTTCGAGTGGGTTTTGGAAGGGGTCAAGGCCCGGGGAATCTCCGCGCACATCGCTAAAACCCTTGGCTTGGGCGCGGAAGCTCATGGTCCAGTTGGTCCAGAAGCCGCGCGCAATCCAGGCGTCCACGCTGAGGGAGCGTTCCCGTGCCCAGCCAGCGTCGTTCTTCTCCAGGGGCAAGGTCCCCAGGGCGCCCAAACCAATGGCCCAGATTTCCCGGCGCAGGATCCAACTCGCTTGGGCGGTGCCCTGCCAGGCGCCGCCGCCCAGTTGCAGGCCATAGGGCAGAAGCACATCGGTCTGCCCCGCCCAGGGGCCCCGCTGGTCGTGCTCGCCCGTGGGGACAAATACGCCAAGGCCTGCCGTCAAACGCGAGCTCTCGGTTTCCAAGACGCGCATCTCACTGCCCAGGTGAATGTCTCCAAGGCCCTCGTTGGTGGTGGTGCCCTCGGTAGTGCCGTCGCTCCAGGTCGTCTCTCGGTGTTCCAGGGGCAGGCCCGCTGTGAAGGTGATGCGATCGGTCAGGCCCCAGCGCGCTTCAAGATTCCAGCTGTTCATGCGGGCGTCCTCCACCGTGGTGGCCCAGGTGCTCAGGACCGTGGCCGAGTCCACCTGCCCGGTGCCATCACGTAGACCGTCATAGGTCTGTTCGCTGAAGTTCAGGGAAAAGGCCCACTCACCCTGCGACATCATCAGGCCGCCACCAAGGGCCCCCGCAGGAGCCAACAGGTTGGATTGGGTTCTTTCTAGGCCGAAGGGAGTTGCGTCAATAACGGTGACCGGAGCGTCGGTCTGGGCGGGCGCATCTTGGGGTAGAAGCGCAAGCAGGAGGAGGATGGACATGGGGCGAGTCTAACAGCCCCGGCCTCGCCAAACAAACGGTGGCCGGGACGGGCTTTCCCGTCCCGG
>JAPKBR010000023.1 GCA_028823345.1 Planctomycetota bacterium | reverse complement strand
GCCCCCGCTGCTGAAGCAGAAGCCCCCGCTGCTGAACCTGAGGCCCCCGCGGCTGAGGAGAGCAAGGAAGAAGGAAAGGAAGAGGCCTGAGCCTCTCCTGCCCGCATCCTGCGCCCGGTGACCGCCGGCGCAGGATGAGGTAGCCCTCCTTCGAGGGCAGTCCAGTGGGGACGACGGCCCGTTCCGGGCGGTCGTCCCTTTTCTTTGTTTCAGGCACATCCAATCATTCAGATGCTCGGTCCGTTCCAGCGCCTATTAGGGAACTCTGCCCCATTCAACCGGAACCCAATGGGTTCTGGTGCTTGGTTGCTGGCGCTCCTGCTGCTGGGCTTCGCTGCTTGTGCGGCTCCTCGCCAGGATCCGATTGTCCAAGGGCCGTTGGCCCCGGGGCCGGTGCCCCCGCGCTACCAGGGCAGACTTGAGGCCCTGAGCGCGGCACTTGAGAGTGACCCCGACAGTCTTGCCTGGAGCATGGTTCGTCGCCTGCGTGTTCAGCTCCAGTGGGACGCGTCCCGTGGTATGGGGGACTTGGCCGGTGCCCGAGCATTTGTGGAGGGCGCGGCCTCCGTGTTGGAGGGCCGTACTCGCGTGGCTGCCTGTGATTTTGATCTGCAGTTTCGACGCGGGGACAACCGGCCGGAGCTTGAATTGGTCTTGGTTCTTGAAAGCCGTTGGCCCCGGGAATTGGTGTTCATCGCCGGTGCGGGGCAATTGACCATGGAGCGGGTTTTTGTGGAGGCCAGCGGAAAGCTGGCTCGGGTCAGTAAGCAGGTGGCGCTGGAGGAAGCACCCCAATGGTCCGTTGTCCCTGACCATCCAACGGAAATCTCCATGGGGTCTTGGCCCCTGAGCATGTCCACTGAGACACTGGCCGGCAGGCTGGAGGTTCACCTGCGGCTACTCCTAGCGGAGGTGAGGGATGGGGACGACCTGTTCTCTGCCGGGAGACTAGAAACCTCTCCGGCCATGCACGTGGAGCTGGCGGCCTTCCTCCCCAACGGGGCCCTCCCGCTCCAGGATCTGGTTCCTGCGGTGCTCGACCAAGGGATTGGTATCCATGGGCTGATGGAGCGCCTTGTGCGCTTGAGTCCTGCCGATTACAGCGAGGCCCGGGGGCAAATTACGGCCTTGATTGGGCGTGCCACGGACCTGGAAATCAGCGTGCGGATTGCCCCAGCCCTGCGTTGGGTCACCCAGGGGAGCTATCCGGGATCCGATCCCAGGGAGTGGCGCCTTTGGGCTAGCCAACAAATATTGAAGAACTCTGGGGCTCTAGACCCCTCGGGACTGGACTTGCCGGGCTCGTAATGCAACAAGTAGGACACCATGGCTAACAGCAAACGACTTAAGGGCACCCTCGGAGAGCATATGGCCGCTTTCCAGCGCGGCGCAGTGGAGGTGATTGAGGAGCGCGAACTGGAAAAAAGGCTGGTCCGGGCCTTGGCCGAAGACGAGCCCATGCGCATTAAATTTGGCATGGACCCGAGCTCTCCGGACCTCCATCTGGGCCACGCGATCCCACTCTTCAAGCTGCGCGACTTACAGCGTCTCGGGCACCAAGTCGTGCTGATTGTTGGTGACGCGACCGCCATGGTAGGGGACCCTAGCGGACGGTCGATGTTGCGTCCGGTGCTTACCCGCGAGCAGGTGGCGGCCAACCTCGAAACCTACACGGCCCAAGCGGCTTTGGTCCTGGACCTGGAGCGCACGGAAATTGTTCGTAATGCAGGGTGGTTTGATCGGATGGGATTCGAAGGCATTCTTCAACTCACCACGCGCATGACTGTGGCCCAAATGGTCGAGCGCGACACCTTTCAGAAGCGCCTGTCCGCCGGCGAACCGGTTGGCATCAACGAGTTTCTTTACCCGCTGATGCAGGGTTGGGATTCCGTGGAGGTGCGGGCGGATGTGGAGCTAGGGGGCACGGACCAATTGTTCAATCTCTTGGTGGGGCGCCGCCTCCAAGAGCAGGAGTCCCAGCGGCCCCAAGTGATGGTGACCACACCCCTGGTCAATGGCCTTGACGGCCGCAAGATGAGCAAGTCCTATGGGAACTCCGTGGGCTTGACCGATAGTGCGCGCGAGATGACCTTTGGCTTGATGCGTCTAGACGACGAAGCCATGGCCGTCTGGTTCTTGCAGTTGACACGCCTGGGCGAGCCCGAAATCGCGGAGTTGCTCAAGGGACATCCACGCACTGCAAAGGCGCGCTTGGCCCTGGAAGTTGCAGGCTTCTTCCATGGTGAAAAGGCCGCCGCCGAAGCCGCCGAGGCTTTCAATCGCGAGGTGCGGGACAAAGAACTGCCCGCGGACATTCCAGAGATCCGTTGGGATTCATCCCTAGGCAGTACCCGGGCCCTGGCCAATCTGCTCAAGGATATGGGCCTGGTTCAATCCACCAGTGAAGCCCGGCGGGCCATTGAGCAGGGGGGCGTGCGGTGGAATGGAGAGGTACACACCGATCCGCGCTCCGAGATGAGCGAACCCAAGGAGCGGGTATTGGTACAAGTCGGGAAGAAGCGGGTTATGCACCTCTTGCCCGCCGAGGCGTAGGAATCCTAAGAGACGGTTACTGGGTGGCGGGATGCGGGGGGGGGCACCCTCAGCGTCCCCGCACGAGCCCAGTTAGGCCGCGGGTGAAGAGCGGGTAGTTGGGGTCGTCGGTTTGCACTGTGAGGCTGGCTTCGATGCGTCCAGCAGGATGTGAGCTCAGGATCACAAGGCCTACTTTCCAGTAGGGGCTGTTGCCTTCGTCGTCGGCACCGATGGCCTCAAGGTCGCAGAGCATGTGCTCAGCGCTGGGCCCGGTCAAGATCGGGCTATGCACCCGGAGTCGTTGGCCAGGCAAGAGGGAGCGCAGTACCGCTTCCAGTCGCTGTTCTTTGCCCTGTGGAACCAAGGAAAAGCTCAGTGTGGTTGGGCTCAAAACCACATCCGTGACCACGGTGCCACGGAAGGGGATCGTCAGGCGCCCCTCTTCCCCGAGGCCTTCCGAGTCGGTGGTGCTGAGGACGATCTCTCCTTGCACTGGTCCCAACGCAAGGGGCGGGTCTAACTCGGCTGTGAGCTGCCAGTGCAATTCGCCGAGGTTATGAATCGTTTCAAGTTTTGCTTGGACCTTGTCTGGCGCGGAAAGAATAGCCAGCACTTGGGCCGGCGACCCGGGGATGCCGGTCAGAATGTTGACCTCGCTCCCGCCCCCGCCGTTCATGGGGATGTCGCCCAACTCGATGGTATCGCGCCCCATGGAAAACAGGCGGTCCACCTTGAAGGAGACTTCAAGCATCAGGAATGGGGTGGCCTCGGAAGTGCAGCGCATCCGAACGGTCACCAGTTTGTCTCGATTCTGCTGGGCGGTGGCCACCAGGTCCGTGTCGATGCGCAGGACCAAGTCGGCAGTGGCCCCCGGGGGAATCGTCAGGATGGAATTGTGCCGGGAGAGAACACCTTGAATAGCGGTGGGGGAAGTTACCCCAAAGGAAATGGGGCGCACACAGGCGCAGGCCGGCTGAATTGCTTGAATCGTGACCGGCTTGGGGTCGTGATTTTGAAAAGTGAAGGTGTGCTCGCGCCGTTGCCCGTAGCTGATGACTCCGAGGCGATGGTAGTAGGGGCGGCTCGATTGCTCGGGGTTGAGGATCAGGAGCCCGCGACCATTCTGTCCGAGACCGTGGGTGGCGTTGGTTGTTGCGTGCCCGCCTCCCGCGGGTTCGTGGGGGGTGGCTTCTTGATTGCAGGCCCCAAGGAGGCAGCCCAAGAGACTGGTCAGAAGGGTTTTACCCAGGGTGGTGCGCATGATGCTCATGGGCGCTGACCCTATTGCTTGTCCTTGGGGGTGGTGGAGTCCGGCCCGTTCTCCAGATCCTCATCTCCTTCCTCGTCGCCTCCACCATAGCCCAGGGCTCCTAAGGCAGAAGCGCTCGGCCCGTCCCCGCTTGCGCCTGGGGCCTGGACCCGTTCCGGCTTGCGTTCTGCGAGCCAAGCGTGCAACCGCTGGGCCTCGGGATGGTCTTCGGCGTAGAGGTTTTTGGTTTCACCGGGGTCGGTGGCCAAGTGGTAAAGCTCGGAGTGTTCGGGCTTGGTTTGATGCCAGACGTACTTCCAGTCCTTGTCACAAGCAGCGAAGAGGTTGTCGTACTGGTGAGGGGGGAGGTTGCGCTCCTTGGGGCTGTGGTCGTCCAGTAGGTTCAGGGCATCCGCGTAGGCAATGCGTGCTTCGGCCTCGGTCTTTCCATTCCAGAGTCCGCTCAGGCTGCTGCCATCCAGTTCAGAACTGCTGCCCAGGTCGAGGAGCTCAAGCACCGTGGGCACCACATCGACGGTGCGTACCTGCTCGCTCACTTGCTTGCCAGCAGGCATGCCTGGGGCACGGATCAGTAGGGGTACCTGGATGGACCAGTCATACAAGAGGCGGTGCTTGCCCCAGCCGTGGCGCTCAAGGCCATCGAGCAAGCCTTGGCCGTGGTCGGCGGTGACCACCACGATGGTGTTGTCCCATTCCCCTTGGGCTTCGAGCTGATCGATGATGCGCTGGATTTGCAAGTCCATCCATTCGAGCTCTGGATCGTACATGCGGTCACGCCAAACATGTCCCATGTCACCTTTGATACGCGTCCCTTCGGGCGGGTACTGAACTCCGCGCTTAGCGCTGAAGGCCTGTGGCGGCACCACGCTGGTGTCGTGCACATCGAACATGTGCACCCACAACATCCAGGGTTCACCGGCGGCATCATCAAGCCAGCCGAGGGCTTCGTCCACGGTCAGATCACCACGCCTTTGGGTGCTTGTGAGGCCCCCCTGATCGAAGCTGGTATCGTGCTTCTGCTGGTGGCTGAGGTCTAGCTCTCCGCTGGTCACACCGCCAGTGCTGAACATATCGAAGCCCTGGTTCAAGCGATAGAACTCGCTGACCGGGTAGGAGCTTACCGTGGCAGCAGTTTGGTAGCCGTTGGCTTTCAGTTGCTCGGGTAGGGTGGTGATCTCGTCAGGCAAGCGGAAGCCAGCCTTGTCCGAGTGGAAAACCCTGAGGCCATGGTTGTAGTTGTTCAGGCCCGAAAGGATCGCGGCGTGGGACATGGGGGTGATGCCCGCCGTGGAAATGCAGCGATCGAAGCGCACGCCTTCCGCAACGATGCGCTCAAGGGCAGGCACCTTTGCATTTCCTCCGTAGACACTCATGTGATCCGGGCGGGTGGTGTCCAGGGTGATCAAGAGGACGTTGGGCCGCTCGGGCCCATCGCTGCAAGCGCTGGCTAGGGTGAGGGCGGTGAGGGCCAGTGCCCAGGTTTTGGATTGAGTTAGAGAAGTGAATTGCATGCTGATCAGGATTTGCCTTGGACGGGCATCATTGTCCCCGAGGGATGGGCCCCACATGGGCGTCTCGCACCCGTTTCACCAGGTGTTCAAACAGAGCCTCGCGCGGGGGATCCTCTCCGCGCAGGGCTTGGCGGTACCAGCCCAATTCCAGGTTGTCGAGCCGTTTACGCCCGCCCACCTGCTTGCCCCCGACCTTGCGCCGGTAGGTCACGTATTCGCGCCACCAGGGGCCGTCGAGGGGGAGTGGATTGGTTCCCAGAACCCGTTGCTCTTGGATCTCGGGAATCTGGTCGGCGGCGCGCTCAGAAAGCCTACATAGGTCCGTTGTGAGGGCATATTCCCGCAGGAGGGGGTCGTCGCTGGCGAGCAGAAGCTCTGTGATCCGTTGACCTTCGGCGGTGCTGATTGGCTCGGGACGGTTGAGCAGTAGGTGCAGGTCAGCAATCAGTGCCAGGCTCGAGAGCTGGTTGCCGGGTGACTTCGATGTTCCCAGAAACCCTGTGAGGTCCCCGCGCAATTGGCTCTCGTTGCGGTGATTGAGAGCATGCAGGCCCGTCAGGCCCCCAATCAGGACCAGCAGCAGAAGGTGTCCTCGCCAGGCTTTCATGGGGAAGCCTCCAGGCCCCCAAGGGCGGCTCGCAGTAACCCGAGGGTGGTGGGAGAGCCCAGCACCCAAAGGGCCAGCAGGCTTAGGGTCCCTGCGACGCAGAGTGCCCTCCGGGGGAGCGAGAGCCCGCGCAGGCCGAGGCAGATCAAGCTGGCACAACCGATCAGCAGGATGGGAACAAGCGGGAGTCGGAATCGGGACATGGCCACAAGGGAGCCCGTTGCCAAATAGTACGCGCCCTGTAGGGCAAAGATTCCTGCGGCGGGACTGGCGGGCATGCGGGCAGCGAGGCCGATGATCCCCAGCAGCAGTGTTAGGGCCGCGGCGGCCAGGGACCAGAGAACGAGGGGGACTCGGAATTGGGCCAGGCTGCTCGGGTAGTGTCCAAGGGTCAGGTGGCGTGTCAAGAAACTCACGGGCGCGACGAGGTCGCTGAGTTTTTGCATGCGCGCTTTAAAAAACCAGCCGGGGTGGGCTTGGGCAAACTCCAAGCCCCGCCGGCGGTTGGCGTCCAAGCGCAAGGGGAGGTTGAGCTCCTCTTCTGCCCGGGGCCAAGAAATCAGGTTCCCATGGGTACTACTGGCCCCACGCATGGGCTCGCGGACTTTGAGGATCGGAAGGCCCTGCCGTTGGAGCGTCGTGTTCACCGGTATCAAATCAAAGTTCCGGTGGGTGGCATTGAGTCCGTTGTACACGTTTTCCCCCAGAGTCGAGGCCACGGTCAAGCGGCCATAAACTTCGAGGTTACGCAGGCTCCAAGGGAGTATCACCAGGGTAAAGAGCAACAGGGGCAAGCTGACCACCCGTAGAATCTCCACGGGCTTTGTCCCTTGGCATCGAAGGGTCCAGGCGAGGGGCAAGAGCAGGAGCGGTGTCAGGTAGAGGTTGGACTCCTTGAGGTGCACGCTAATACCCGCGAGCAGTGCATAGCCCAGGAGCCTCAGCCCCCGTGCGGGATGCCCGGGGTCGTGGCTGGCGGCGATCAAGAGGGCCAGGGCCGGACCCCAAAGGGCAAGGGAGAGGGACTCGCTCCAGAGTAGGTGCGAATAGGAAGCGAGGGGCAGGTGCAGTACCCACAAGACCCCAGTAACCAGGGCGATCCGGTCATTGAAGAGCCGGCGCGCAATCGCCATGCAGCTCCAACCGATCGAAACCGTGCTCAGCACTTGTATGACCCGTGCCAACAGCAGGCCTTGCTCATCGGCAAGGAAAAAGCAGAGCCGCAGAAACCCCGGATAGAGCGGCGGCCAAAGGTAGCGGTAGCAGTCGAAGTAAATCCCGAAACGCTCAAGCCCGAGGGCTAAGAAGACGTAGTTTGCCTCGTCAGATTGAAGCTCCACCGGCATGGCCAGCAGGAGCAATGCAAATCGGAGGAGCAGTCCCAGCAGTAGGATCCCCAGTAGCTTGTGCTGGAAACCTGTGGCGCTGTTGCTTGTTCTGTCGGTGGCCTTCATCGGTCTGGTGACACCGCTCTCACGGGTTGCTCATTACCTTAGGGTCCCGAGCGGCCTGTCTTCAACGCCCGTCTTCGACAGTCTTCTCGGGGTCTGCGGTTTCGGCCTTACCGAGGTTTTCGGATCTTATCAGGGCCGTTCCCACCATTTTCTGCCCCTTGGGACCGAGCGCTTCCATACCCGCCTCCCCGGTTTCTTTCGAGAGGGCGTAGAGCTTCAAGCGGTTGCTCTTGGCCATGAAAATCACATAGGCCCGGCCCGTGGCGACTCGGCTCAGCACCACCGATTTTAGATCCTTGGCTTGCTTGCCGAGGCCGCTAAAGAGTAGGGCCTCATAGTGCAAAGCCGCGTCCCTAACGATTCGGCTGCGACTGTCCGTGAGTCCGTATGCCAAGAGGGGGGCGGGTTTACTGGCGTCCTCTGTGCTTGCTGCGAGAGCCTCGAAGCGCTGAAGAATCATCGGTTTCGGATCAGGAACCAATTCGCGTACAGCGCTGTAGTTGCGCCACGCAATGATTTGCTCCAAGTCGTGCCAGATGAGAATTTCGCGGATTCCCTTTTGAACTTCGTCCTGGTTGGTGAGCTGAGCGAAAAAGTCGGTGGTGTTTTTTTCCTGCCGTAGCCAGAAATTGAAACGGATGAGCTCGTAGATGTTTTGCTCGGTGGCTTTGCCGCCGACGATGAGGCGCTGGATGTCAGCCCTGCGCTGAGTTAGCCTTGGGGTAGCCAAATCCGTGCCTAGCTTGAGATACGCAATACGCTTGAGTAGAAACTCAAGACTGCGAGCCCGTAAGCCAGGGTGAGTTTTTTCCGCGTAGTCGAGGACCCAGGTGTAGGCGTTAAGGCACTCTTCGGGGTTGCTCCCAAGGGTGAAGAGGTGGTTGCCCCAAGCAAGCCAAGCGTAGGGGTCCTTGGCTAAATCCCCTTCGGGCAGCACTGCTGTGCGGAGGCCGGTCACGGCGAGTTCAAAAGTGCTCAGGAACTTGTCTGCGCTCACGACTCCGTCAAGGCGCTCGATCAGTTGGCGGGTGTTTTGGACCAGCACAGTGGCAGGCGGCGCTTGGGCCGCATAGTGGGACGCGAGCTTGGGCTCGTCCTGGGGCCTAACTTGGATGCAGATGGTGTTTTCCTTGATCCAGTTTGTGAGGCTTTCGTCCTTGAAAATCCGGGCCATGCGGCGGCACTCGGGTAGTTCAGGGTCAGTGAACCAGATCAGGACTGGTAGGCCCTCCTTTTCGGCACGTGCGAAAGCGTCCTGGCTCTTGAGTGGCAGGAACGGCCCTTCGGTTTGGAGCGCGCTGGAAGGGGGGGCTGCGGCCATTAGGGCGAAGCCGGCTGTGAGGAGTATGCTGGGGATGGTCATGGGATTGTCTGGGTGTATACGACCAGACCTTGGGCCTGTTGGCCCCGTTCAAATAATGGCAGGGCCCTCCGGAGGGGCTTCGGAAGTCTACAGGGCAGGGAACCGGCCCGGTAAATAAGATCGGGGGCACCCCTTAGAGGTGCCCCCGATCGCAATTTAAGGCTCTCGGGTGTGAGAGGCTCAACCGGCGTCGCGATGACGATAGGTCCGAAGGTCATAGCGCTCAATCTTGCGGTAGAGCGTTGCTCGCCCGATTTTGAGGCGGGTGGCGGTCTCTTTCACGTTCCAACCCGTGGTGAGCAGGGCGTGCAGGAGGATCTCACGCTCGTAGTGTGCAAAGTGCAGGATTTCGCCGGCCTGCACAAAGTTCGTGCTTGGGGCGCTCGAGCTTGTGCTGGAGGGGCTCGTTACGTTGCGGTTCTCAAGGCGGGCCTGTAGTTCTTGGCGCTCCAAGACATGGTCCACAGCGGTGACGAGTCGGGGTTCCTCCATGGGGATGATCACAAAGTCGTCCGCACTGCGGTCGAGCATGCTCGCGGCTTCGTCCACCTCGGCACCCTGCGCTAAGAGGATGACTCCGATGTCCTTGCGGAGGGATCGGAAGTGCTCAGCGGGGCGTTCAGCGGGGAGGTCGGAGAGGCAAACGGGGGTGAGGATGATGCCTGGATCCTCTTCGACGATTACTCGACGGGCTTCAGCAGCGCTGCGCGCCCTGCGAACATCGTGGCCACCTCGCTCAAGTCGTGCACCAATACGGGCAAGGGCGGCGGGGTCGTCGTGAATTACAAGAATGGTATGGTTCATAGTGGTATTGTTTCCCAATGGGGGACACCTATAGCTTCGATACCCGGAGTGCTCGTTCTTGTGGCGAATCCAAGGAAATCGAACTTGGGTGGACCCTGCCGCGGACTCTAGGATGGGGGGGTGCATACCGAAACCTCTCCTGCGACCCGCTCAAGTGCCACTTTGGGGCGTATTTCCACGCATACGGCCTCCATTGGAAGGGAAACTCTCAGCGCTGGGAAAACTCTCGAATTGAGATTTGCGCCGGGTAAAAGGGGGATCTTCGTATGGGGGTCGTGAGGCTTGGCACGTCCAGTTGGTCCGAAAAGGGCTGGCTGGGAGCCTTCTATCCTAGGGGTCTTCCCCAGGGGAAATTCTTGGGTCACTACGCCACTCGGTTTCCCGCGGTGGAAGCGGACGTGACTTATTATCGCGTGCCATCAGCGCGCATGGTTGCCGGCTGGCGCGAGCGTACCCCGAAAGATTTTCGTCTTTGCGCCAAGTTTCCGCGCTCGATTGTTCATGGGGGCAAAGGGCCCCAACCCGACGGCAGTCGGGTCCTGCATCCGGAATTCACCCGCCAGGACTGCGCAGGGTTCTTGGGTGCCATGCACGAACTGGGTGAACGCGCGGGTCCCTTGATCATGCAGTTTCCCTATTTCAATGCCGGGGCCTTTGCTGATCTAGATGCCTTCTTGGAACGCTTGGTGCCTTTCCTGGATCAACTCCCACAGAATGGAGCTTATGGGGTCGAATTACGCAATCGAGAGTGGCTGTGTGAGCCTCTCTTGGAAGTCCTGCGCCAGCGGGCCATCACCTTGGTGCTGGCGGACCTGCCCATGATGCCCCATCCCGATACGTTGGCCCCTGATCTGAATTTGCTCACAAGTGACCGTATCTACGTGCGTCTGGTGGGTGACCGCAAGGTGACCAATGCCTTGACATCCACCTTTGACTCCCTGGTGGTGGACCGCCAGGAACGCTTACAACGGTGGGCAGACTGGTTGGTGCCCATGAGCGCTCAGGTCAGGGAGACCTATGTGTTTGCAAACAACCATTTTGCGGGACACGGCCCGGCCAGCGCAGATAGTTTGGGCATGTTGCTGGCCGCGGGTGGCGTGAAGCTAGAACCTGCACCGGGGATTGCTCCGGGGGAGTTGTTCTAATGGGCTCCCCATCCCCCGAGAGGGACGGCTAGACGTCTACGCCCAGGCCGAGGTTGCGCGCCCCTACGATCGCCGTTGGTCCCAGGCCCGGGGGCGCAGGCGCAGGTTGAGGGGGATCCCTGCTCGCTGGTTCGGGGAGGAGGGGCCCCGCATTTGGCCCGGGAAAGCCCAGGCCCTGGCGGAGGTCCGGGAAGCTGGTCTGGCGCTCGTGGGGATGGTTCCTGTGCGCCGGCCCTGGTGGATTGGAGACAAGCTGCTCTTGGTGCCCCAGGTGCCACCTCTCATTGCCCCCCCACATTGGGTCCAGAAAAGGGCATCCTCGGGTCGAACACCAACTCTGGGGCCGACTCACCGTAGGCTCCCAAGCCAAATCATGCGCTACTCTCCCCTCCTCCTCATCCTTCTGTGCTGCACAGTCTGGGCGGCCGTTCCAGTTCCCGTTTCCCAAGATCCCGAGTCGGTCGAGGGAGACGTCGTCACCATCCTACACCCGTCTGGCAACAAGGCCCGGGAGGGACGCATTGTTGCGGGCCGCAGGGAAGGTCTCTGGACCGGCTGGCACGAGAATGGCAAGCGTGCCTATGTGGGGGTTTTCGAGGACTACCAACGCGTGGGCCCTTGGACCTTTTGGAGGCCCAACGGCAAGAAACGATCTGAGGGGGAATTCGTGCGCGGAAAACGCACTGGCCCCTGGGTGGTATTCCATTCCAGCGAGAAGAAGCAAGTGGAAGGCAGTTGGGAAAACGGTCTGCGCGTGGGACTGTTTCTGCGATGGGACAAGGACGGCAATAAATCGGTGCGCCATACTTTTGAAGCGGGCGTGGCCCACGGGGCCTATGTGGCTTATCACCCCAATGGCAATAAGTCCGAACAGGGCATCTACAGCCGCGGACGCAAGTCGGGCGAGTGGAGCAACTGGCATGAGAAGGGCACCCTTGAGCGCAAGGGGGGCTACAAGAATGGCAAGGAGTCCGGAGTCTGGGAGTTGTATGCCAAGGAAGGATATATGCTGGGCAAGGGCCCCTATGTCACCGGCATTCAGCATGGGTTGTGGACGAGCTACTATCCCAACGGCAAGGCGGCGGCCATTGGCCCCATGGTCAATGGAGTGCAGGCCGGTGAGTACGAGGAGTTTTGGCCCACGGGAGCACGTCGGGGCAAAGGGCCCATCAAGGCGGGCAAGCGCGAGGGCATTTGGGTGATTTTGGATCGCCTAGGAAATGTGGACACGGACCAGAGTGGAACTTACGAAGAGGGCAAGAAGGTACTTTGATGCAAAATCTAATTCTTGGAACGATCGGGCTCTTGGTGGCATCGGCAGGCACTCCCCAGGATGTGCCCCAGTTGGACTTGACTCCCCAGAGCGGAACAACTCTGCGCCGCACCTTTGTTGCGGTGCACGACCTGACCCTTGAGGGCTTTCGGCAGCGGATTGACGAGGGTGAGTCCAGGGACCTACCGGGTGGAGCACGCTTCACCTCCCAGCAGCGCTTGGTTTTCGATGACCTCGCCGGCACGGTCGTTGGTCAGCGACCCTTGACTCTTTGGCGCAAATTCATTGCCCTCGAAAGCACTGCCGCATTGGCGCCACCAGAAGTAGAGGATCCCGTGCTCGCCACGGCCAAAACGGAATTGGTGGGGGCCAGCGTGGTGATGACTTGGGCGCCAGAAGAGCAATCCTATGGCCGCTACTACGATGCCCGAGAAGAGGCTGAGTCCTTACTGACGTCCTTGAGTGTGGACCCTTGGATGGGTTGGATCGCGGGGAAGGAAAAGGCCGAAGACGGATCTTGGAAAATCCCGGCAAAAGACCTGGGGGGCCTGCTGGCCCCCGGTGGGGACTTGGGTTTTACCCCGGGCACCGCACGCGCCGGGCGCCGCTTATCCCGAACTCTGGTCAACGGAGTCGGCGGTGGATTGGAAATGGCCTTTGGCGGCCAAAGCACTGGGGAGTTGACCGTGCGGCCCCTTGGGTTGCAGACCAATGAAGAGGGCGCGAGGCACTTGGTCTTTTCCTTGAGCCTCAATGGTCGCTGGAATTCGGATGTGACCGAGCGTCTCAGTCAGACCTTGCTTCCCCGTGAACGGGAACAGGGCTCGAGTTTCGAAAACGCATCCCTATCCCTGGGGCTCAATGGTCGCGGGCAATTACTTGCAGATCCGATCACTGGACGCCCGGTGTCTTTGAAACTGAACTGCACCGAGACCGTATCCATGAAACTGACCGAAGGCCTCGACACAGGCAACCTCTTCCATCAGGAAATGTCCATGCGCGGGCGTTTGAGCATTGAGCAGCGCGTGGCCGTGCGCAAGTGAAAGATCGGGGCTGATCCCTAGGGTTGGATCTCAACCATTAGCCCGTTGCTGAGGGCGGCACCCTGCGCGCTAGACGGATCCAAAACCCAAGCCTGGTAGTAACGCAGTTGGCCCGGTCCTGCATTCGCGATGGGCACATGCATGACACCTGCGCCAGTGCTGTCCGCGACGGTCCAGAGGGTGCGTTCGAGGGGCCCGCCCACCAAGAGATCACCTAGAGGTAGGTTGATGTTGGCGGAGGCGTTACCCTCAAAAAGAACCACCGGGAGGCCGGCAGGGACTCCCGAGAAAGAGACCCTGAATGTTCCCGCGGAAGCCGCTGGTAGGCTCTGCCATTGCAGCTCGAAAGTGCCCGCACTGGTAGTTCCACCGGAGCCATAGTGCTCGGGAGGGGTCCATCCAAAATCCACACCTAGGTCGAGGGGGAAGGCGTTCGATAGGTCCTGTGCCGAAAGGCCGGGTAGGCGTACGACAACATCGCCCGATCCGGCAGCGCTAGGAGGCCGCAGGGTAATGCGCGTGCCCTGTTGGCTGGAGGGGATGTTGCCCTTGCGCAGCAGGTGGCGGTGGGCCGGGGCTTGGGCTTGGGTGAACCAGACTTCGTTTGCGCTCGGGTGGAACCCGGTGCCGATTAGGGTGACCCAATTGCCTTGCCAGGTCACGCCGGTGATGGTTGGTTTGCTGGCGCTCTTTACCCCATAGATCGCCTGGACTCCAAGCACATCGTCTGAGTGCAAGGAGCGGTGACTGACCCCTTTGTCAGAGGGCACGCCCGCGTGCATGGTGGCGTCGGCATCCGTGCTGTGATTGAGCCCGAGGGCGTGGCCGTACTCGTGGCATGCGATGCCCTGAATGTCCATGGGGTCATCTCCGATGAGAATCCCATCGGGACCATCGTTCCAATCCCGGGGATCTTCAAAGAAGCGGATGCGCCAACCATCTGATGAGGGGACCTCGGTGAAGGCCAGGATCGAAGACGTTGTGTTGATGACTGAGAAAATGTTGCCGTTGGTGCCCCCGGGAACCCCGGCGCGCCCGGAGTAAAAGCCGTCGAAATTTGCGCCACCAGACCCAAGTTGGTCCTGGGTTGGATCGCTGCCGCCGCTGCCGTGGGGACCGGAGCCCCACTCTGCCACGCCCTTACGAATTGCCAACTCTGCGCCCAATGACCCAGGAAAATCCGGATCTGCGACCAAATTGTCGTTGGCCTCGGGGTCTAAGAAGCCATTGAGGATGCGGAAATGCCGTTGGGTCAGGTCCAGCACATCTCCGGATAGGAAATAGGTCTGGCCCCTCTCTGGGAGGCAGATAGTGGCTATACCGGCCACTAGGAGCATGGCAGGCAGTGATTTTGGTTGTGGGACCGGGATCCTCATGGTGCGGTTGGAGCTCCCCCCTGGTGAGTTCCACATCAATCATACCCCGCTCAGGAAAGGTCGTCACAGAACCCCTTGCGCCCAGGGATTTTCGCGTCAGAATAGTTGGTCGAATCTCGATTTGAGAGGCCCCCCCTCGGGGCTCAAAGCCGGAACCAAAACATGACCACAGCTGCCCAGACCCATCATTTCGAAGCCGAAGTCAAGGAAGTCCTCGACCTGGTAATTCACTCGCTCTATTCCCACAAGGATGTTTTCCTGCGGGAGTTGATTTCCAACGCCTCCGACGCCTGTGACCGTTTGCGTCACGCGGCTCTCACGGACGCCGAACTCTTGTCCGAAGGGGAAGCGGCTCTCGGGATTTTCCTCGACCCGGACGAGGAGAACGGTGTTCTGCGGATTTGCGACAACGGCATAGGAATGTCCCGGGAAGACCTAGTGGCCAACCTCGGCACCATCGCTAGCTCTGGCACGCGCAGGTTCTTGGACGCCATGAAGGAGCACGGAGGCGAGGAGATGCCCGACTTGATTGGGCGCTTCGGTGTTGGATTCTATAGCGTCTTTATGGTGGCTGATCGCGTTGTGGTGGACTCTTGTTGCGCCGGATCCGACAGCGGCTGGCGTTGGAGCAGTTCGGGAACGGGTGAGTACACCCTCGAAGAGGTTTCCGGCTTAGCCCGTGGAACCGTCGTTGAGTTGCACCTGAAAGAAGCCGAGGAAGGAGCGGAAGAGGCGGAAGATCCCCGGCGCTTCCTGCAGCCCTTCGTGTTGCGTGAGCTGGTGCGGCGTTGGTCGGACTTTGTCGAGTACCCGATCCAGTTGGAAGTGGAAAAACCCGCCCCGGAACCGGAAGAAGGCGAGGAACCCGGTGAGCCGGAAACCGCGCTTGACACTTTGAACTCTCAGCAACCCCTCTGGACTCGTCCCAAAGAGGACGTCACCACTGCGGAGTACGAGCAGTTTTACGCTCACTTGGCTGGCTGGGGAAAGCCCCTCGAAACCTTGCACTTGAAGGCCGAGGGCACCCTGGAATTCACCGCCCTGACTTTCATCCCTGAGCAGGCCCCCTTCGATCTTTCCGATCCAGCAAGGGCCAAGGCTCGGATTTCTCTCTATGTGCGCCGGGTGCGTATTCAAGAGGAATGTGAAGAGCTGCTGCCCCCTTGGCTCCGTTTTGTTGTTGGCGTGGTGGAGTCCAGCGACTTGCCCCTCAACGTGAGTCGCGAGGCGATTCAAACCGATGGCCGCGTGCGGCAGATCCAGCGGCACCTAGTGCGCAAGTTGCTCGACACCCTCGGCACCCTGTTGAAGAATGACCGCAAGCGCTATGAGCAGTTCTGGGAGGCCTTTGGCACGGTGCTGAAAGAGGGCATCTGGGCCGGTGATGATGACAACAATCGCATCAGCAAATTGTGCCTGTTCCAAACCAGCAAGGACAATGGTTGGCGCACCCTGGCCGAGGTCAAAGAAGGTATGAGCGAGGACGAAGATTCCATCGGCGTGCTCGTGGCCCCCGACAAGAAGACCGCCCTGTCTTCCCCTCACCTGGAAGCCCAGGAGGCCGCCGAGCGGGAGGTCGTGTTGCTCATCGATCCTGTAGACGAGTGGATGCTGCAGCGACTAGAGACCTTTGACGAGACTCCTCTCAAGGCCATCGACCGCGGAGACGCGGGGGTCGATGACGAGGACACCCGCAAGGAACGGGAAGCACGCGACGAGGACAAGAAGGACTTCTTGGAAGCCTTGCGCAACTCCATCGGGGATCAAGTGTCCAAGGTGCGGTTTAGCTCACGACTGAAGGATTCCCCGGCCGTCCTGGTGGGCGACGAGGGTGCCTATTCGGATCACATGGAACGGATGCTGCGCCGCGCAGGGCACGAGTTGCCCCCGAGCCAGCGCGTGCTTGAGATCAATCCCGGTCACCCCCTGGTGGCTGCCCTCGAAAAGTTACACGGGGTGGACGCTGCGAGTCCTCGAGTGCACGATGCGGGGGAGTTGCTCCTGGGGCAGGCGCTTATCCGTGAGGGGGGCGTGCCCGCAGATCCCGCGCGCTTCACCCAGTTGCTTACGGGCTTGATGGGCGAAGTGCTCAGCTAAGGACGGGTTCGCCACCCTCGCGGGTGCACGTTTCATAGAGGTCGGCCATCTGACGCGTCAGGGGGCCGACTTCTCCGTTTCCGATCTGGCGGCCGTCGATGGTGGTGACCGCGGCGATTTCACCCATGGTGCCCGTGCAGAAGACCTCGTCACCCCGGTGGAATTCCGCCAGGGAGATGTCGCGCACTTGGAAGGGGATCTGGTGGGTTTGACAGAGTTCGAGCACTGTCGCCCGGGTGATTCCTTCGGGGCAGGCTACCGTGCGCGGGGTGTGCACCTGGTTGTCAGCCACAAGGAACAGGTTGGTGGCATTGGTCTCCGCCACAAAGCCCGACATGTCCAGCAGGATTGCGTCGTCGGCGCCCGATGCGTTGGCCTCTATTTTGGCCATGATCGATTGCAGCAAGTTGTTGTGGTGGATCTTTGGGTCGAGGCAGTCCGGGGGGAAACGCCGCAGGGAGGACGTGGAGAGTGTTAGGCCCCCCTTGGAATACACAGGCGTCTTGTGCTCGGCCAGCACGATCAGCAGGGGCCCTTCCTGGTTCAGCCGGGGGTCCATGCCCGAGGTGATCTTAATACCCCGGGAAAGGGTCAGCCGAATGTGCACCCCATCGCTCATGTGGTTTGCTTCAAGGGTCCGCTGGATTTCTCCACGCATGGCCTCGGCGCTTGGGATTGAATCAAAACCCATGGCCAGCGCTGAGTGGCGCAATCGCTCCAGATGTTCGCTGAGTTTGAAAATCCGGCCCTTGTAGAGGCGCAGTCCTTCCCAGCAACCGTCACCCCCTTGGACTAGGGAGTCAAAGACGCTGACCTTGGCCTCGGCCCTGGGGAGCAAATCCCCGCCGATACTGACCAGGATCTCTTGATTGAGGGGGTTGAAGGATTGTTTCATCGTTGGGTCTACAGTACGGGCTGAATGCGGTGTTCGGTGAGCAGCTGGTAAAGGCGCTCGCACTCTGGGAGGAGGAGTTCTAAATCGGCGGTCAGGGTCGAAGGCCCAGGTGCTGGGCTGGGGGGTGCGCTGAAGCCGGTGGACTTTTCGGTGTTAGCATACCAGTGGGAACCCCAAATGCCGTCGGTGGTGCGCGGACCAGATTCCCAACGCAGCATGTGGTCATCATTGGGAATGTCGAGGCGTTTGCAAAGGGCCGAGAGCATAGGACCTGGAGCATTGAGGAGGTCCGCGGAATCGATCACCGGGGGGGGCGTACCTTGGGCGCGCAACTGTTCCCTGAACAAATCAGCTTGCTGGGGTAGTCCCGTGTCTTCGAGGCGGACCGGCCCCAGTTTGGCCCCGAGGGACGCGAGCATGGCTCGTGGCTCACGGATCAAGAATGCATGGCGCATACCTTCCATCCAGGAACGGTCCATCTGGGGCAGAAGGTGATGGGCCATGTGTTTTTGATAATGGACCCCGATCCCAGGTTGTAAGGGGCTTCGCAGTTCCTCGGCGACTCTTTCCGCATCACACTCCATGGTCGCCATGATTTGGTCGCCCATGGGGTGGAGTTTTCCAGTCTGCCTTAGGTAGTGCCCATAGAACGGTTCGTCCACCACTTGGCAGTCCCTCCGACTTTCGAAGGAGCGCATCAGAGCGGTGGAGATGTTCCGGGGGCCTGACCACATGGCCACATAGACTGCTTTCATGGGATCAGGGTAGCGGCTCGCTGCGGCGAATACTGATGGCGATTCCACCAAGAATAAGGGGGGCCGCCCAGTAGGCCGAAGTGGGGGGAAACTCCTTCAAGAAGAGTGCTGCCAATAGGATGGCAAAGATCGGTTCGAGCAGAACTGTGAGTGCCACCACTCCTGTGGGCAATTGCCGGATGGCCCTGTTCAAAAGGGAGTGCCCGATGAGTTGGGGCACAAGCGCCAAGCTGACCAGAGCGAGCAGGGTGCTGCGATTGGGGGGAATCAGCGAGTCCCCGTTGGCGAGAGCCAATAGGACCAAGGTGATCGAAGCCGCCCCATAGGTCACGGCTAAGTACCTGAACAGGGGCAGTCGGTGGGTTAGTCGCTTGCCCACCAGAGCGTAGCCCGCCCAAGACACTGCTCCTAAGAGGGCCAGTCCGGCGCCCAAGGTGGTGCTGGCTCCCTCCGGGCTTGCGGCGAGCCCCTCCGAAAGGGGCAGCAGCGCTGCCCCAGCGAATCCGATCGCCACTCCCGCTAGCAGCCGAGGGCTGCGCGCTTCTCCGCTGATACGAGGGCTGAGTAGCACCACAAAGAGGGGCATAGTGTTCACCAGTAGAACGCTGCTGGCCACCGAAAGACTCTCGAGGGACGTGATCCAGGTTGCAAAGTGCACCGCCAAGAGAACCCCCGCGAGCAGGCAGAGCTTCCAGGGGAAAATGGACTGTTGGGCGGTAGGCTTTGCCCTTAGGGCCATGGGCATCAGGATCAGGGCCGCCAGCCCCGTGCGCCAAGCGGCCTTGGTCAAGGGCGGGCAATCGGCCAAGCGAATGAACAGTGCTCCGGTGGAAACCGCCAGGATCCCTAGGCACAAGAGGGGCGCTGTGCCTGCCCAGTGCCCCTTGGTGTTGTTCGCTTCCACGGGGTACCTATAGCAAAGTCCGTTTGTTCGACAGCCGCAAATGTGGGGCATCCGTAAAAAAAGGGCCGGTTCCCAAGAGAACCGGCCGCTCTGTTTTAAAACCCTTACGGGTCGAGACTCTACTGGAAAGTAATAGAGAGTCCGTCGGTGAAGTTGCTGGTGGGGGTTCCCAGAACCACGTCCCGATACCAAGCCACAAAGTTCCAGGTGCTGCCCGGAAGGATCGCGGTGTTCAGGGGGGCCGGAAGGGCAGTGGTGTTCACCGCAATGGTGAACTCACCGTTGGAGCCAGAGTTTTGCACTTGCTGGATGAAGCGCCCCATGGCGCCGGAAAGGCAGAGGTTACCGGAGGCTCCGCCGGGGCCGACGATAAGGCCCTGCGTGGCGGAACCGATGAAGTACCCGAATTGTCCATTGGGCAGGTTCGAGGCGGTCAGGTCCACGTCGTTGTTAGCTGCAATCAGGGAGCCAAAGCCGGTGGCCGAGCCGCCCTGTCCGGTGGAGTTGATCACTGCGGTGCAGTAATTCGTGCCGATCGGGCCGGGGCCGCCGGTGAAGGTGTCGTTGATCCACAGGTCAGTGCCACCGCAGCGACCGATCACCAGGTCATTGTCCCCGTCACGGTCAATGTCGAAGATCGCCACGTCATGGGTTCCGGTCATCTTGGAAGTGTTGATGCCGCGCACCCCGGTGAAGCCCGATCCTGATTCCTCGTGCATGCTGACGGTACCACCAACTGCGCCACCGCGGTTGTGGTAGATGTGCATGCGACGACTGCAGCTGGGAATGTCCACATCCACATCGCAGATCAAAATATCGTTCCAGCCATCCATGTCCAAGTCGACAATGATGTTGTTCGAACCGAATCCGTCGTCCGTATTGAAGGAGAAGGCTGCGCTCCAGTTCACTTTGCCGAAGACGTCGTTGCCCTGGTTGATCAGGTAGCGGTCTGCGCCGTCATCGGCCAGAACGATGTCGAGCTTCCCGTCGTTGTTCAAGTCGCCCACGTTGGCGTGGTAGGGGGCCCCGAAGTAGGGCTCCTGCAGTATGTTGAACTGCCCCTCATTGGCGGGGTTGTTGTAAGAGATGGCCAATTTCGGGCCTGTGGCTCCGGTGGAACCGAGGGCAGTGTCCTTGACAATGTCCGCGACCCCATCGCCATTCATGTCGGCGATTACAGCCGAAACACCAAAGCTCGAGTCGAGCATGGCGGCGGTCATGCGGCTGGAAGATTCGTCGTTGAAGGCTCCGTTACCGTCATTGATCAATAGGCGGTCATTCAGGTCCACGTCAGCGGATTGTTGGTAGTGGGCGAAGTAAAGGTCAGGGTAGCCGTCGCCGGTCACGTCCCCAAAGCCCACGCCGCAAAAGTTAGGGAAGGTGCCGAAGTTCGGGATGCGCGCATTTTCAAAACGCAAGCCCTGCCAATTGCCGGACCCGTCATTGCCTAAGTTGATGTAAACCCGGGGGTGAGAAATGTGCTTAGGGGTGCCGGGGCTGATAGTGGTGCAGGTGACTACGTCGGGCCATCCGTCGAGGTTCACATCGGTGACGATCACGTCCCGGTCATTGGTCGGGGTCAAGAAGCCGCTGTCACCGCCCACATCAGAGCTCGACGCATACTGGATCGTACGATCCGTCAGTACGCCGCCCTCGTTCATCAAGAGGACATTGGGGTGACGTCCACTGGTGGTGTAGGGCTGCTTGCGCACGATCACCAGGTCGATCCAACCATCCCCATCTAGATCGCCCCAGGCGTAGTCTTTTTCCTGATTGTCATTGAGCAGGGTGCTTGAGGAGCCAGACAGGAGGCTATCGTCCTGATGGAACTCAACCCAGTTGATGTTGTTCTGTGCCTGGGCCAGTCCCACAAGGGAGGCGCTGATCATGAGGGTGCGGATCGTGGTGGAAATGTTCATGGGGTCGGCTTGGATGTGCCCTGGGGGCAAAGGATCAAGTGAGAGGCGCAAGTAGGCAAGTTCGGGGGGGTCTGGCTCACCGATCCCGGGGATGCGCATGAGGCGTTGGATTATACTAGTAGACGTTCGTGAGGCCCAAGGTGCTCGTTCTTCGCCACCCGTTAGGGCCCCTAGGATGGGGGTTGGATAGAGTTTTAATACAATGGCTCGCCCTGGTGCCCGGGGTGAGCTCTTTAAAGGCCCCTGCTAGGGGCAGATCGTGAAGGTAAGGGCGTCGGTCATGGCTACGCCGGTTCCATCCGCATGGGGCGGATCTCGGTACCAGCACTGAATTGCAACCGTATCGCCCGCCATGAGGCCACGGTTGATCATCAGGACCTGGGAAAACAGCTGGTGGATCTCGCCGTTGCAATTGGTGCCTGTGGGGCCTGCGCCGCCGGTGAATTGTGCGCCCATGCGAATGAGGGGAGGCGCAACGCACAGGGTTCCACCGGCCCAGGGCAAATTGCTGGTCCCGGTGCCCCAGAACATCAGGCCAAAGCGCCTGTTGATCACATCATTGGCGTGGATCACAAAGTTATTCGGGCCTGTAAGGGTTGCCGTTCCGGTGGCACTCAAGGTTGCTGTGCAGCCCGCACTGTTTGCCTTGCCTGCGCAGTAGTTGTTGGGCGGCGCACAGTCAGAGACGTGCAGCACAAGGCCGTGCATCACTCCGGTACCTGCCGCGGACACGGTCCAGAAGGGCGTACCGCTTGCGTTGGCGTCGATCACATTGGCGTGCAGGTCGCTGGGGGTCAAATGGTAAGTGCCCGCAGTCATGGGGGCGGTCAGGATTCCCGTCACTAGCAGTTCGGGGGCTCCCTGGGTTGCGATGCCGGTCATCACCAGGCCCGAGGGGGCGGCTGCAAAGGACTGGATGATCGTGTTCTGTCCGCCGCCGATTTGGATCAAGTCCCCATTGTGTACGGTGCCACCGAAGCCGGCTGGATTGTTCAAGCCCAAAGGAGTTGCAAAGTTCAGCATGTTCGCCGAACTGGGGGCTTGTGCCTGACCGAGGTCGCCACCGTCGAATTGAAGGTTGAAGGCAAAGAACGCTAACCCCTGGTTCAGGTTGTCGGTTAATTCGCCTTCAACTTCATAGGTCACGCTTTGGCCGGTCTGAACCCAGATCTGATGGGAGCCACCGGACCTGACGTGCAGGTCCAGATCGGATGCGCTTGCCGTGTGGGCGGCGAGCATGCAGGCGATGAGGGGGAAGATGCGCTTCATGGGTTTCAAGGAAGAGGATGCTTGAGGATTGGATTGGTGTGAAATCATGAGATTCACTGTCCTGTAAAGGCGCGTTGGAAGGCTCCGAACTCAACCAGGTCGAAGTCTCCGTCCTGGTCAAGGTCACAGAGGGCGCCTACGTCGTCGGCCGTGTGGGCCACGGCAGGGAAGGGCCCGTTGAACTGCTGCAAGCAGAAGAACCAGTCGAATTCATCCACGTCGTGGTCTTCATCTACCAGGTCAAACTCCGCTTGGCCGAGGCTCCGCAGGAACTTGGCTATTGCGTTCTGGTCCGCCAAGGGAAGGGCCTGGTAGGCAATCCGTGAAGCCGCTGCCTCGCCGTCGTGCATGTTGATGGCCATGTCGATATTCTGGGCAAAAGTGCCGCCGCTGGCGGAACCGTCGTGCATCAGTGAGGTGCGCATGTTCAATCCCCAAAGCGCCCGGGTCATGTGCTGGGTTTCCGACACGGGACCGTCCACGATACCGTCGCCGCCAGATCCCATGTCGTGGATCAGGAAGTCGCTGTAGGGCCGGATGTGGCGACCCGAGAGGGCTCCAATCGCGTGTGGTCCCGTCATGTAGTGGGGCCGGTGGCAATCTGCGCAGCCGATGGAAGCAAAGATCGGTTGACCGGTCATTCCGTTGCGAGGGGTCTGGGGCGGGGCCGCCAACATCGCTTGGAAGTGGGTGATGCGTTCGATGCGGGTGAAGCCCGCGGCATCCGGTCCGTCTTCGGGGTCGGCAACCGCATCGCAGAGCGCGAGTAGGGCCGTGTCTCCATTGGGGGCCTGTTCGTTTGGCAGAAACACACTGGTCATGCCCATTTCCATCAAGGAGGCATCGATCGAAAAGCTGAGCACCGTGGAGGGACCGCCCTTCCAGCCGAAGCGCGAAGCCTTCGCGGGGCCTCCCTCGATGGGATCAAACATGCGGCGCACGCCGTTCAAGCCGAAGCCCGGTTGGTCCAGTTCGTTTTGTTGGATCGCGCCTTCGGGAATCGCTTCCAGCAGGCCAGCTCCAAAGCAGATGGGGGTTATGCGCTGGGCAACTACATCCGCCTCGGGCGGGACGACTTCGGCGCAGGGAGGGTCGATAGTCTGGGACTGGAGCAAGGTTCCGCCCAGGGCCGCGAGGGGGTCGAAGGGGGCACTGCCGGTGGCCGCCTTGCCGAAGCGTGTCACTGAGTTCGTGCCCCAACCGCCCACGACTGGGATGTTGTGGCAGGCACCGCAGGACACGTCGTTCATGATCGGCCCGAGGCCATCGAGCACGTCAAGATTGTCCGCAAAGAGCACCTTGCCCGCTTCAAAAAGGTCACGCTGGAACTGATTCAAGCCCGGGACCGGCTCACCCATACGACGCTGAACATTCTGGGCGGAGCCGAGGGTGGTGGTCAGGGCGAGGCCAAGGGCCGTGAAGCCCAGGAAACGGGTGCTTCGGAATAGGCCGGAGGGTCGGGATAGTCTCGGAGTCATGATGAGGGGGAGGGGCTATATCCAGATTGGTGGGGTATTACTGTTCCTAGGGATAAGCCTACCCTGAGTGGGGGAGTTGTGCCCCTAGACGAACTGCGTACAGGTTAGGTTCCCGAAAAGCACTCCCACCGTGGCTGGGGCGGGATTCGCGCCCCACTTTGGGTGGGAGACCGCCAATAGGCCAGCGAGAGGGGGGTGAACCTGGTTTATGGGGTCCGCCCACTTGGGCTGTTGAGCCTCTTTCAAGGCAGAGGGAGACCAGCGAGGTTCGACTTGGCTCAATTCCGGAAACGGAATCCAGGTTGCCAGGTCCTCGTGCATCGCATTGGGGCGTTAAGTAAACGCCTTTTTCGGCCTCACTCCATGGCCGGTTTTCCTCGGTTCCCTGTTCTAGCGCCTGCCACTCCCCTCAAGGAAGGCAAGAAAGGCTGCATAGTTCCCCCCGTGATCCCCCGAGTTGCTGGCCACACGGTTGAGTAATTGACGCTCCATATCATCTCGGGTGGCTGCTCCAGAGCCCAACAGGAATGCCCGGCCCAGGAGGAACTCGCGGGTCAGGATATTGGATTGGCCGCGGGAATTCCGCTTGGTCGGGGCTAGGTGCATGCAATAGGTCAAGGTGTCCCAAGAGTAAGTGCGCTCCACTCCGCCGTCGGTGCCACCCTTGGGGAGATAGCCCCGACCCCAGCGCTCCTCATCGCTGTAAGGCGGCCCGGTTTCGGGGTCCAAGGGCGCAAGAGCCCATTTTCCCCAAGGGCCTTGCTTGAGTCCCTTCCCGGCACCAACCTCACCCCATACCGGAGGGCTGAACAGGGTTCTGGCGATGGCTTTGTATTGGTCTCGCAGGTGATTCCCGACTCCGCGATTGGGATTGGGAAACACCGATTCGATCAGGCTGTGCCTGGCGTGTTGCAGAAAGAGGACTTCGAAAGTCTGGCAGCCCTGGTAGTTGCCTTTGAGAATTGTTTCGTGGTGCCGGCGGGAAACAACCCCGTTGGGCAACCCGGCGAGAACCAGGGTCTCGGCGAACTTCTCCAGCCAGGGATGCAGGGCTTGACGGTCCCGTCGGGAACCCAGGGCATAGCAGGCGACCAATGTGTCCACACCCCATGCGTAGGCCCGGGTGATGGGCAGCCCTTCACCTGGATGGGCTAGGGCGTGTGCGTGGAGTTCACCAAGGCTTTCGCCACCTGCCCAAATATCCGGGGCCAAGACTTGCTCATGGACCATCAGGCGAAAGAGTTCGCCGGTCAGGACTAAATCGTCCTTCGCTAGGGGATCATTCCCAAGCCAGACCAGTGCCTTTGGGTTCTTGGTGTAGCGGATCAGATGTTCCCCATCGTGGGCCATCCAATTCCATATGGAAGCATCCCCCTTTCCGAGGCTGCCCCCGTCTTTATGGGGCGAGCCTGAATCGTAGGCCGGACGCAATCCTTTGGCGTGCACGACCTTGACCGAGGCATGGGGGGAGGGGCCGCCAAGAGAAGGAAGTTTGTGCCCCGGTGGGGCCATGCGGGCATGGGTGCGGAACAATACAGATACGCGCCCTTCAGGGTCCAGCCATGATTCGGGTCCAAGGGGTTCTGCCTTACGATTCCATAAAGCCCGCGGATGGCGCGCCGTGTTCATGCGATGAAGTAGTGCCAAGCGCTCGTAGCCCGCCCTGGATGCACCCGCTGCGGTCAGGTGTCCCTCGATGAAGGTGATGTCTGCGCCACCTGCAGCGCCCGCGTAGGCATAGAACCAGGGTTGAGCCCATCCCATGCATTCGCCCACCAAATGACCATCCCCCTTGCCCGAGGTAAGGGCGCGAAGAAGATGATCCCGACTCGCTTCTAGGTCCGCGCGAATGGCGGCGGGGCCTGCCCCCGTACCAGAGCGGGCGCGGTACTTCCGAAGGGTGGGCAAGGTGACGGCCTGGGGGAAGTACGCTTGGTAGACGCTACTAAACCAACTGGAGAGGCCCGCGGCGGGGCGACAAAAGGCGAGGGTGCCGATGAGCGGGTGCCCACCTGCCGGAATAGAGACCGCCTGATGGTGCAGGGTGAGGCGCCGAATAAACTGCCCCTGGGGCGGCATCACATGACAGCGTCCGTTCATTTGGCGGCGAACAAGTGGAACGCGCACCCGTTGGTCCTCTTCGCGATTGGGGCCAAACCAGGGGTCGCGCACTAGAGGTGTGATGGCCCACCCTGCGGGCAAATCCAATTCAAGGGCCTGGAAGTAGGCAATGCCCAAGGGGCGCTCGTCCCCGTTCGCGGGGGCCGTTCCATGATCGAGCCCGTTGTGAATGCGCAGGTCGAGACTGATGCGGTCGTCACCGGCTAATAAGGTCCAGTAGGCGTGTACGGCGAATAGGTTTGGGAGGGCCGGGGATTTTTGTGAGGATTCCGGTTCCACGAGTTGCATGACCGCAGCAGTGCGCCAGCCTCTGGCGGCGTGACCCTTGCGGTTGGTGCGGCGACTTCCAAAACTTGCGCTAGGGCTGAGGCCCAACAGGTCCGCTTCGAAGCGATTGCCCATGGCATCCCAGCCAATCAGTTTGGGGCCCTGGCTGGGGTTTTTCAGAAGCCCTTTCACCTTGGTTTCTAGAGTGATGGAGTTTGGCAAAGCAAAGTCTCCGGTCAGCACTTCGAACTTGGCCCGTCGCCCCGGGGCCATGTCCCTTGGCAGGGTGATGGGCGCAAGCAATTCGATCACCGCCGGCTGGCCCGCGGCATCCCGGGTAACCACCTCGATCTGAGCAGGCACGGGCTCTAGGCTGGTTCCCATCAGGCGCACCGCAAAGGGCGTGTGCCCCGCCCTTCTTGATGCGAGATCTTTTTGGATCACGGGCAGGCAGCCGTGGAAGACGAACTTGCGCGCTTGGGGAAGAACCAATTCGAAGCTTGCAAAGGCCGACCTTGGGGCGCTGCCCTGTAGAGGCAGGGTTTCTAGGATGAGGCTCGGGGAAGCCTGTCCGTTGGTGAAGGCCAGCATGAGGCCAAAGCCCCAACCGATCCAGCGGGGAACCGCCAGGAGCCCTAATCCGGGGAATTGCATCCCAACAGGATAGCCCCGAGGCTTGAGTCCATGGTGCTTTGGAAGTTCAAAGCCCCCTCAAAACGCCATTTCTCGCCGGTAAGTCGGGCTGGTCCTGGGCAGCGGCCCGGGTTAGGGTTCCCCCATGAAAACGCGATCCCGACGACTCGATGGCTTGGCCCAATCACCGATCCGCACCATGACACGCTTGTGTAGCGAGCAGGGCGGAATCAACTTAGGGCAGGGCCTTTGCCAAATGCCAACCCCCAGTGTGGTGATCGCCGCCGCAAGCGAGGCTCTGAAGGCGGACCACAACGCCTATTCCTATCCCGAGGGCGAACTCTCCCTGCGCGAGCTCATCGCCGCCAAGTTGCTCGCGTCGAATCATATTCATGCGGATCCCATGTGCGAAATCACAGTGACCTCGGGGACCGCAGCGGCATTCACCGCCACGATCCACGGCTTGCTGGAGCCGGGGGATGGGATCTTGTTGTTCGAGCCTTATTACGGCTATCACCTGGCCGCCGCCAAGGTGGCCGGATTGCGACCGGAGTTGGTGACCCTCCAGGGTCCTGGGTTTGCCCTCAATGAAGAGACCTTGCGGGCCGCAATCAGTCCCAAGACCCGGGCCATGGTATTGGTCACACCCGGCAACCCCACCGGGCACATGATGACCCGGGACGAATTGGAAATCGTCGACCGGGTTGCCGAAGAGTTTGACCTCTTGGTAATCACAGATGAGATCTACGAAGAGATTCGTTACGACGGCCGTGAGCACATCAGTCCGGCCACTGTGGGGGACTTGGGCAAACGGACGGTGACTCTGATGGGGCTCTCGAAGACCTTTGCCATCACCGGTTGGCGACTCGGTTATGCGGTGGCTCCGCCTGAGTTGTCTAAGGCTATCACCCTGGTGCACGATCTGTTTTACATCTGCGCGCCCACCCCTCTGCAGCACGGGGTCGCCGCGGGTTTCCAATTGCCCCCGTCGTTTTTTGAAGAGCAGCGCCAGCAGTACGCGGCCCGCCGCAGTCTGTTGTGCGATGCCCTGGATCGAGCTGGCTTGCCTGCAATTCGGCCCGAGGGGGCGTACTATGTGCTCAGCGATGTTTCCCGTCTGGGTCAGCCGGATTCTATGGCCTGTGCGGTCGAGCTGCTGGAGCGCACGGGGGTTGCGACGGTGCCCGGATCAGCCTTCCACCAGGGGTCTGGAGGGGATCAGCTGGTGCGTTTGTGTTTCGCCCTGCCCATGGAATCCATCGAAGAGGCGGCTGAGCGATTGGGCCGTCTGTGAGCAGGGTCGCTCCGGCAAAGTAACTGAAATCCAAGCAGGGGACTGGGCCTGCGCTAAGATCCCCACATGACCGAAGCCAAGTACAAGCTGCGTGTACCCCGCACCCGCAAAGGATCCGTCCAGTTGTTGGTCGGCACCCGGAAGGGAGCCTTTCGCATTAAGAGTGACGCTGCTCGGAAAACATGGAAGGTGATGAGCACCTGGTTTTTGGGCAGTGTGGTGCACCACCTAGTGGAGGATCCCAGGCGCAAGGGTTACCTGCTGTGTGCCGCCCGCACTAGGGACCTTGGCCCGACCATCTTTCGCAGTGAGGACGGGGGCAAAAACTGGAAGGAAGCTACTAAGCCCCCTGAATTTGAAGCCGCGCCCGAAGAGCTCCTGCAACGCACGGTCAATCACACGTTTTGGTTGGCCCCCGGTCACTCGGACGAACCCCTCTGTTGGTACGCGGGCACCAGTCCCCAGGGACTGTTCCGTTCCCGAGATGGGGGCCGCACCTGGAAGTCAGTCAAGGGCTTGAACAATCATCCCGACTTAGACCTTTGGACAGGTGGGGATAAGGATCAAACTCCCGATGGGCCAAAGTTGCACTCGATCCAGGTGGACCCACGTGACCCGCGACATCTGTACGTGGGCATGAGTAGTGGCGGCGTGTTTGAAAGCGTCGATACGGGTAGGTCCTGGGCACCCCTCAACAAGGGGTGCAACATGGACCGTACTCCAGGGGATCCGGACCACGGGCACGACCCGCACTGCATGGGGATGGCACCGACCAATCCCGACCGCCTTTGGCTACAAGATCACTGCGGGATCTATGCCATGGATCGCGAAGATGGCCAGTGGGATCGAGTGGGGGGCAACATGCCCAAAGAAATCGGAGACGTGGGCTTTGGCATTGTGCTGCATCCCAAAAATGCGGATTGCGCATATGTATTCCCCATGGACAGTGGCGACGATTGGCCGCGGACCTCACCCCATGGGCAACCGGCTGTCTATCGCACTACCGACCGAGGCAAGAGTTGGAAGCGCCTTGACAAGGGTTTCCCCCAGGAGCACGCTCATTGGACGGTCAAGCGCCAGTGCATGGCCCACGACGGTCACGACCCCTTGGGAGTTTATTTGGGCAACACGGGGGGAGAGATATGGGCTTCCACCAACGCAGGCCGTAGTTGGAAGGGAATCGCACGGCACTTGCCCCATATCTATTCGCTTGAAGTCAGCGGCGTGCGCCCTTGATCGTGCAATTGCTCGCGGCTTTGGCCGACTACACCGCGCAGGCCTTTCGCGTAGTGGCTGAACGCGGATGCATGCGTGAACGCATGTGCATCTGGGTCGATGGGATTCAACACGAAAGCCTCGGAGGCAAGGTTTCCCCTGCCGCCGAAGTTATGTGATGCTGGCTCTCCCGGGTGTCTAGTGTCCGCAGACCTTTCGCCTTTTGTTTTGGTAGATATAGCGACCCGGGTCCTGGACCCAGTTATTTGAAGCCGCTGCGATCAATCCCCAGCGGGTCCCGCAACTCGTGCGAATCCAGCCATATTGGGCGGGGGTCGTGACCAGCCGCTGGTGGCCTGCAACCCAGGTCCTTTGGCGTCGTAGCTGATAGCAACTTGAGTGGTGACGGTGACGGGGGATCCTAATGCGGGGTTGGCAGCCATCGCCGATACGCACCCCAGCGCTTCTGTAGGAGTTGCCAAAGTGGTTGCTTTGGTAGCTGGCACTGATTCGTGACTGGCTTCCCTGTCGGATCGATGGCCCTACCCGGAATTGGGCGTGGAGGGGTGCGCTGACTCCCAGCAAGAGGGCAAGGGGCAGGGCAATACGGAAAATGGACTTCATAGTTTGCTCGATGGGTTGGGTGTGGCCGGTGGCCCCCGGCGGCGGATGGGTCCGCTGGGGAGTCAATAGCGAATGCCGTGCCAAGGGCCCCAGGGGCACACCAAGCGTGATGAGGGTCGTTCTGGTGGGGCACTGTCCCCAACCGGCTACGGACTGTCCTCTGACTGCCGGCCCTAGCTGGTCAGCAGGAACTGTTTGCGCACTACGGCCCGAGAGCAGCCAATCAGCAGGATGAGCCCGAAAACCGAGAGGCGCAAGATGGCCTGGCTGGGCTCAAGGAACTCTGAACCCATTGAACTCCAACGATTCCACATGGGGGATTCCGGGTCAATCAGAATCGAGCGCAGATAGAATTGTACCGAGAGCGCCTGGGTCGATCCTGGCAGGTTGGCGAGCAAACCTTCCACCGCAAACGCATAGGCCAAGCCGAGGATCATCGGGCGTTTGACGAAGATCGAGAGTCCTGCGGTGATGATGGTGTAGATCGCCGCACCGAGGCTGCCGGACAACATTAGCAGTCCTGCAAAGCCCTCCGGAAGGTCGAGATTCCGGGGCTTACGCTCCGTGGCTATAATGCGCTGGGGGCGCCCCCTTCTATCCATTGGGAGCTCGATTATTTCTCCCGGCTCCAGGTGGCTGACATGTTTTCGGCGGTTGTCCCGGAACTCGTCCTGGTACCGAACTACCGATTGGGAACCGGTCTGTGTTGTTTTCCACCCCGTGGCCCTTTCGGCTTGCAACTCCCAATGAAGTTCTGGTTGCAGATCGCGGAAGGTCGCGTGGCTGCTGCCATAGGATACGGTCGCTGCGGAGACGGCGATGAGTACGCCTCCCACTAGAGCCACCGCAGCCCAGCGCCCCAGAAAGAGGGCGGAGCGGTGAAGCGGGCGGGTGAAGAAGAACGTAATCGTGCGACCCTCGACTTCCTCGGCAATGACCACCGAGCCGAGGATCAAGCCCACCAGGGGCGCGGCGAATTGCAGCAACATGATGCTGAGATCCGCCCCTATTTTCTCAGTATCGGTGGTGCCTCCTGCAGCTAGGGCGATGCCCGCTGGTACAAGGGCCACCAGAGCACAGATGACGAAACGGATCGATTGGATCAGGACCCGTACTTGGAGGGCTGCGATCAACAGGGTTGCCTTGAGGAATGCCATGGGTTGTTTGGGTCAGTCCACTAGGTAGTCAAAGACTGCTTCGAGATCTTCGTCGTCAGAGTCGAGGGATGTGATGCCCGCTTTCAGGCGCGTGGCGATTGCGGGCAGTTGATCAAAGAGTCCCTGAGCGTCTCGCGTTTCCACGGTCAGGGTGCGCTCGTTTTCTGCGATACGTGTGGCGCGCACTCCGGGCAGGCGCATGAGTTCCACGGCCAGTTCAACGGGAGCATCGGATGTGATGCTGATGCGCCGAGGGTGCTGGGAAAGCAGCCGGCGGATATCAGTCACGCTCCCCTGGGCCAAGAGTCGGCCCCGGTGGATCAGCACGATCCGGTCGGTCAGCCCTTGCAGCTCGTGCAATACGTGGCTGGAAACCAACAGGCTGGAGCCCGCTTCGACCATTTCTTTGAAGATCGTGCGGATCTGATGGCGGGCAATGGGATCCAGTCCGCTGAGGGGTTCATCAAAGATGACCAGCTTGGGATCGTGGGCAATGGCTTGGGCGATACGCACCCGTTGGCGCATGCCCTTGGAGTAGGTGCCGCACTTGCGGTGCATGGCCTCGGTCAGGCCCACCCGGCCCAGGGCCCGTTTGGCGCGCTGCTTGGATTCGTTAGCCGACATGCCGGTGATGCGCAGCAGGTGGGCCAAGAACCCATGGGCGCTTAAGTGGTCATAGAGGGCGTCCTGTTGGGGGCAAAAGCCCAGATCCCGGTAGAGTTCGCGATTGGCGAAGGGTTGGTGCCCCAGGACCCGCACGCCGCCGCGGCTGGGTTTGAGTTCACCCACGATCAACTTCATAAAAGTGCTCTTACCCGATCCATTGGGTCCAACAAGACCCGTGATGCCCGGTTGGATCACCACCGATAGATCCGAAAGGCCCACGACCTCCCCGTACCAACGACCTAGCTCGCGGGCCTCGATCAAAGACGTGACTTGATCGCTGGTCTCTTCGGGGACCACATCCAAAACGGGATCGCTCATCCCACGACCTCCATCTTGCGCACATTGCGCCAAAGCAGTGCCATGCCGCCCAATGCGAAGCATGCAAGTGCGATAAGGGAATGGGTAGAGTTCGCTTCGGGATTGAGGTCCTGACCGAACAGCCAGTCCGCAAAGACCTCAAAGTTGTAGGGCAGGCTGAGCAGTTTGATCTCGCTGATCTCCAGTGAATCCGCTGCAACATTGGCTGCCCCGGCGAGCACGATGATCGTGCCAAACACCAGGGTGAGGGCCAGGGTCTTGCGATTTACCAGACTGGAAAGGGCCAGCACAATGGTGGAGACCGTCAGAATCCAGATGCTGGCGAAAAGGGCGGTTTTCCAAAGGACGTCGGCCTCGTGGCGAAGAAAACTCCAGTCCGGAGAGGAAAACACCGCCGTGCTCAAGATCACAAAAGAGGGGATGCCCAGGGTCAGAAGCCCAAAGAACATCAGCCCGATGAGCTTGCCCATGAGGTAACCACCGCGCGTTAAGGGGCGCGAAAAGTACAGCAGGTTCGCACCCATGCGTCGGTCGTCGGCGATCATGCCCGCGCCGAACCAGGTCATGGCCAGCAAGGCGAAGTAGGCCGAGGTTTTGACGAAGAACACCACGTTCGTGGCCACGTCTCCCAAAACCTCTTGCAGCGCGGTGGTCACCTGCATGCCGCTGATTCCGCCTTGGCCCTGCATCATGTCCGAGAAGGAATACATCAGATAGACACGAATCGCGCCCACCAGGGCGGTGATTACGGCGGGGGTGAACAGCAGGAATGCGGGAAGTTTCTTGCGCAACCCAAGACGGATACCCGAGCGGGCAAGGGTCAGGGGGCGCAGGGGGTGTTCCAGCAACTCGCCGCTGAAGGGCCGGTAAACCTCGGCATGGGTGGTGGCTTTCATGGGGAGACCTCTTCGCCTTCAGCCTGGATTGCCGAGAGGAACACGTCCTCAAGCGACGACTTGGCGGGCTCCAAGCTTTCAAGGCAAGCGCCGCTTTGGTGGGCAATCTGGAAGAGCACGTCCGCGCTTTGGCCTTCGCCGGGTAGGCGGATTAGGCATCGATCTTGCTCGCGGCTTTCCAGGATCACCCCTGCATTGGGTAGGGCTTCGCAGAAAGCGTCAGCGCCCCTGGGCACGGACAAGCGATAGCGATCCCCGTCCGCTTGGGTCAAGGCCGCCACTGAATCCGCGAGCTTGACATTGCCGTTTTGGAGCACGATCACGTGCTCGCAGGTTCGTTCCACATCGGGCAAAAGGTGCGTGCAGAGCAAGACGTTCTTGCCGTGGTTTTGGGCCAGGTCGGCCACCAGTTCGAGCATTTGACGACGGCCCTTGGGATCGAGACCGTTGGTCGGTTCATCCAGCAGCAGGATTTGGGGGTCGTGGACCAGGGCTTGGGCCAACTTGAGCCGCTGCTTCATTCCGGTAGAAAAACCGGTCACGGGCCGGTAACGCGCTTCTTCCAATTGGCAATAGTCCAGCACCTCGTGGGTGCGGGTCATGGCGTCTTCCGCTTTCATCCCGGTCAAGCGCCCCAGCATGGAGACCAACTCAACCCCTGTGGTTTCGGGCAGAAGGCAATCACCTTCGGGCATATAACCCACGTGTTCACGGATGGTCAGGCGCCCATGACGAGTACGCGGGTCTTGGCCAACGATGGTGGCCTTGCCTGTCGTGGGGATCAGCAAGCCGAGCAGCAGTTTCAAGAGGGTTGTCTTGCCCGCACCATTGGGCCCGAGCAGGCCCACCGCGCCGGGGGGCACGCTGATGCTGAGATCGTTCAGGGCCTGGACCTTGCCGTAGGCCTTGCCGAGGCCGCTGGTTTCAATCAGGATTTTGGGATCGTGCGAGGATTCGCTCATGGGTCGACAGTCTAAGGTTAGCGCAACCTGCGGCGTACCATTCGACTCAAAAGATCACTGGCCAGGACGATACTTGCGCCGCAAAGAACAAGCAGGAACTGTTCAGGAACGTCCTGACGGGCGCGGGCTTCCACCACGAGATACCCAATCGACCCGATCCCCACCATGCCCAGCACCGTGGCATCTCGCACACATGTTTCGAAGCGATAGAAGGTCAGGGCAACCGCCCGGGTGAAGGCCTCAGGCCAAGCGGCCATCACGGTGGTTTGCACGGGTCCCGCGCCGCTGGCTTGCAAGCTGCGCCCGGGTCCTGGGGGCACGTTTTCGAGGGTCTCCGTAAAAAGTCGCCCCAAAATTCCGCCGTTGTGCAGAGCCAGAGCAAGCACCGCAGGCCAAGCGGTGTGGGGCAGCGTGGCCGCCATCAAGAAGGCCAATAGGTACTCTGGCAGGCTGCGGGTGAGGCCGAACCCAAGGCGCAAGCAGCGCCCCAGCCAGGGGCTACTGGCCTTGCGGGAAGTGACCGTGCTGCATGCGCCTGCATCGGCTATTTGTGACCGCGAGTTCTCGGTGGGGACCTCACAGAAATTCCCCTTCTCCCGGGAAGAGGTCCCTGTGGGAGAGGGATCCTCCCTGGCCGCAAAGCTGGCGAGGATCGCAGCCGCTCCTGCAGCGATCACGATGGCGACGATCGCTATACCTAGGGTCTGCGCACTGGCCAAGAGAGCTCGGTCTTGCAATACACCAAGGGCCCAGGCGAGCCAACCCAACAAGCCCGACCCATCCCGTTGCACAGAAATGGGCACCAAGTCCACGGTGAAAAATCGCTGTAAATTCTCCCGTCGGTCCTCTGCAAACAGATTGTGCAATTCCAGACTTGGGCTGAACCAGGCGTACAACACTAAGCAAGCAAAGATGGTTCCCCCGAGACGAAGGCCCAGTGACCGGGACCGTGTTCGGCGGAGTTCAGCGATGCGCTTGTCCAACGGCGAGGGGCTCATGATCGGAGCCTCCTGCGCATGGCAGCGCTGCTGAGTTCGAAGATCACCATCAACGCGATCAGGGCGTAGAGATATGTCCAAACCGTGGGGTAGTCCCCTTCTTCAAAGGCAAGCCGCAGGCCTAGACCAAGGGTTGGGAATCCGAAGAAGCCCAGGATGAACGACCCCCGCAGGGCGCATTCCAAACGGTAGAAGGTGTAGGCGGCGATGTCCGGCAGGGCGCGGGGCAGGGTTCCGAACAAAAGGGCCGTGGCCCGCGTTGCACCAAGGTTTTCCAGGGCCAAGAAGGGGCGGGTCTGGGCTTCGTCGAGCAATTCCCCAAAGACCTTGGCCAGGATTCCGGTGGCGGGCAGGGCCAGGGCCAGGACTCCAGCACCTGGGGAAAGTCCAATCGCCGCCAAGAACAAGAGGGCCAAGAGGTATTCGTGCACCGAACGCAAAAGAGCAATTCCGAGGCGTGTGAATTTAGGCACCCAGCGGGCCCATAAACTCGTGTTTCCTTTCCAGGTGCATTCCGCCCCCAGGAACGCCAGGGGCAGGGCAAAGACCAGGGCCAGACCCAGGGCGGCAAACGCGATCAAGAGGGTGCGTTGGGTGGCGGCGGCGATGGCTTCGAACAGACTCGGAGCGTTAGGGGGAACCCAGTTGTTGTGCTGTAAAGCCGGATGTAGAGCCCCTTGGAAGAAATCCATGGCCGTGCGGGCGCCACTCTCCCGTGGAATTAGATCCCCGGGCATGAGGCCCATTAGTCCTGCCACCAGCACACCGAGCAGAGCAAAGCTGAGTAGGGCAAAGAGCCGTACTGGTTGCCGGCGTCCAGGGGGCAGATCGTGCTTCACCGGGGCGTTTCCTCTTGGCCGGGCAGGGCGTAGAGTTCTTCGCACTTGGTCGCCGAAAGCTCCTTCGATGGCAAATTAAAAAGTACCCGTCCACCACGCAAGCCGATGACCCGGTCCGTGTGTCGTTGGGCCAGGGCCACGTCGTGCAGGGAAACCACCAGGGGCAGGCGGTTTTCGTCGGCTAGTCGCACCAAGAGAGCCATCACCTGTTCCGCCCGGGTGGGGTCCACCGAGGCCACGGGTTCGTCCGCCAAAAGCAACGCTGGTTCCTGGTACAGGGAGCGCGCAATCGCCACCCGTTGTTGTTCTCCGCCAGAGAGCGTGCTGGTCGTTGCGAAGAGCAAATCACCAATGCCCACCTGCTCCAAAACCCCGTGCAAAGCCCGTAACTCTTGGGCCCGGGGCAGGGTCATGCGTCGCAGGTGCCTAAGGCCTCCGGCGCGACCCAAGCGGCCCGCGGCCACGTTTTGCCAAACCCTCAAGTTTGGCACCAGAGCATGGTCCTGGGGTACGAATCCAATTTGACTGCGGAGTTCCCGCAGGTGGTGGGACTTGAGTTGCCAGGGGTTTTTGTCCAGTATCTGAACCGCGCCCTGGTCCGGTGCCAGAGACGCGCCGAGCACCCGTAAGAGAGTGGTCTTGCCCGCCCCGCTGGGGCCGAGAATCGCGACTCTCTCCATGGGGCCGACCTGGAGGGAGACAGCTTCTAGAATCGGTCGACCGTCGATTTTTAGGCCGACCTTGCCTAGGACGCAGGCGGGGGGGAAACTCACTCGGGGAGCATACCGATGTTAGCCATGGTGTGGGCGACTGGAAGGAAATCCTCGTTCTCGGCTGGAATAAGGCCTTCGGGTCTTTTGAGGGCCGCCAGGACTCTTGCATCCTTGCAGTTCACAAGGGCTTCTTGGAGGGCGTCAAAGGCCTCTTCGCCAAAGATCTCAACGAGTTTTCCGTGGGCGGTCCAGTTGTAGTCTGGGTAGGTGGGGGTCTCCCAGATTTTGACGCATACCTTGGGGTCGATGCGGCCATCGGCCACCATGGACTCATAGGTTTTGTAGTTCAATGCGCCGCAGTCCACCCCGTGGTTTTGCACCTGCAATGCGGTTTGGTTGTGGGACCCTGAATAGCGATTCAGGTGCCCAAAGAACTCTGCGGGGGTCTTGCCTGTGGCCTGACGTAAGAAGTACTCGGGCATCAACCTTCCCGAGGTCGAGCCTGGGGAGCCAAAAGTGAAACTCATCCCTTCCATGCCCGCGGGAAACGAATCCGTCGGCAGCAAGCCTGAGTCCACATGGGCGATGAAGTAGCTCTTGAACTCGGGGTCGACCTTTCCCTGGGCAATGGCCCGGGAGCCCGGGACTGCGCGCCGGGCTTGGACGCCCGTTACGCCCCCGAACCAGGCCAGGTGGATGTCTCCATTCTTAAAGGCCTCCACGGCTGCGGCGTAGTCGGTGACTGGCACGTATTCGCAAGGGAGCGCGAGTTCCTGTTGGAGATAATCCGCTACAACGACCATCTGCTCCGTCATGGTGGAGCTGCGCTCGTGGGGAATGGCGGAAAAGCGCAGGGTGCGGCCGGCGGAAACCGGTTTTCCGCTGTCTGCGCAGGATGTCAGGAGTCCTCCCAGGGGCAGGCTAAGGAAAAGGCAGTAAAACAGTAGAGGCCGCAAGGGGAGAGTCATGGGGGAGGGAGCATAGCCCCGGGCCCCGAGGCCATTGCTGGAGATTCCGCAAGATCGCTCTTTTGGATACATACTGTAAACACGCTAGAGTTGGTCCAGACAATAGGATGGCGACAGCGGCCCTCCGGTCTCCTCAAATCATGGACAAGTTCAAACAGCCTCTGGTTCCCAATCCCAGCGGCGAATCATCCGGTCACTCCCGTCGCACCTTCTTGGGCGGCACCAGCGCGGCCGTGGCAGGCTCGACCCTGGCGAACTCTGCTGTTGCCAACACCCTTGGGGCAGGCAAAACCCGTCCAGAGGACGGGCCGCGGTTGACGGGGCTTTCAAAGTTGACCCTGACGGTCAACGGCACGAAACAGTCGGTGGAGGTAGAGCCCCGCACGACGCTTTTGTCGCTCCTGCGTCACCGCATGGATCCACCTCTTACCGGGGCCAAGGAGGTCTGCGATCGGGGCAACTGTGGAGCCTGCAGCGTCTTGATCGACGATCAACCCGCCTATTCCTGCATGACTCTGGCGGTGGATTTGGCCGGGCGTTCCGTGCGCACGGTGGAAGGGCTTGGGACACCCGATGATTTACATCCGGTACAAGCCGCGTTCTGTAAGCACGACGCCAGCATGTGTGGCTTTTGCACACCGGGCTTTGTTGTTTCCACGGTGGCTTGCTTGGAACAGGAACCCGATGCTGACTCGGCCCGTATCCGTGACCGCCTGTCCGGCAACCTCTGCCGTTGCGGAACTTACCCCCATGTCTTTGCCGCAGCGGAGGGGGCCCAGCAGGTTATGAATGCGGGCGGCCTTGACTCGGCCGGTGATCAGGGAGGGAAGCGCTGATGTTGGACCCCACCATTCGCTGGAAAGATAGGCCGGATCTCTCCCTGCTCAATACCGAACACCCCCGGGTCGATGCGGCGGACAAGGTCACGGGCCGCGCGCGTTTTTCCCATGACATGCGATTGCCAGGAATGGTTTACGCACGCCTAGTGATGATTCCTGCCAGCCGCGCGACGATCGAGAAGCTGGACCTGAGTCAGGCCCTTGCCACTCCTGGGGTTGTGTTGGCGGAGCCCGCGGAAGAGGACAAAACCGAGGTGCGTTATCTGGGCGATGATGCGGTGGTGGCGATCATCTGCGGAGTTTCTCCGGAAGCGGCCCAGGATGGGGTGCGCGCGGTGCAGATTGAATGGACCCCCGCCGACAACATGTTGATCAGCGAGGAGCAGATCAGCGAGGCCGATGCCCCCAAGATTAATCGCCGGGGCAATTTGCGTGAGTCTGGCGAGAAGGGTGATGTTGACGATACGAACAAGGCCTTGGCAGCTGCGGATGTGCGGGTTTCGGCCACCTACAGCGTTCCCGTTCAGCACCATCTGTGCCTGGAAACCCACGGCTGTGTGGTGGACTACAACGGCGGAGACGAAGCCACGGTCTACGCCTCCACCCAAGCGGTGAGCGGTAACCCCGGCTCCTTTGCCCGTCACCTCGGCCTCAAGAGCAGTCAGGTGCGTGTGGTCTGTCAAAACATGGGCGGTGGTTTTGGTGCTAAGTTTGGAATTGGTTTGGAAGGGGCCCTTGCCTGCCGCGCGGCGCGCCAATTGGAACGGCCCGTGCACTTGATGCTGGACCGCAAGGCAGAGTTCTTGATGTCAGGTAATCGCTCGGGTTCCCGTCAAGCAATGAGCGCTGGGGCCAACAAGGATGGGCGCATCGTTGCCCTTGATGTGGAGGCCCACAAGTTCGGTGGTACGAGCGGCGGTGCTTTGCCCACCCCGCCGTACATGTACCTGGTGGAAGAGGCCCACGCGAAAATCTTCACAGTGCATCAGGCCCTCGATGGGAACCGGGCCATGCGTGCACCCGGCCATCCCCAAGCGTCTTTTGCCATGGAATCTATGGTGGATGAATTGGCCTATGGGATTGGTATGGATCCATTGGAATTCCGCATTAAAAACCTCAGCGACGCAACCCATCATCGTCAGTTGCGACGGGCCGCGAAGGAGATCGGTTGGGACTTGCATCCCAATCGCACCCAGCCCGGAAACAAGCCCCTGCAATCCAACCAGCGTCCTGAGGGATCTCCTGCCGCGCCCCCCGGCGACCATTGGCGCGAGGGTATTGGCTTTGGAGTCGCCCATTGGGGCGGCGGTGGCCACGGGGGTGCCAAGTGTGAAGTGCGCATTGACCCGGACGGGTCGGTGACTTCCAGTTGCGCGGTGCAAGACTTGGGCACGGGTTCACGTACCTATGTGGGCACGATTGTGGCCGAGGAGTTAGGGCTTGGGCTGAATGCGGTCAAGGCTCGCATTGGGGACAGTGCTTTGCCCCCGGGGGTTGCTTCCGGCGGTTCGGTGACCACCGGGTCCGTGGCTCCTGCTGTGCAGCATGCTGCGCTTCTGGCCCGGGAAGCCCTGGAAAAGGTGCTCGAGCCTGTCCTGGGAGCGATGCCCGGGGACTATACGTTTGCGGCTGGCCGTGTGTTCGTGACGGACGCCCCGGCCAAGAGCCTGAGTTGGCAGGAGGCCTGCGCCCTGTTGGGTCGCGATCCCCTGGTTGTCTTGGGAGACCGGAAGGGCGAGTTGTCCGAAGGTGGAGCGCATGGTTCCCAGGCGGTTCGTGTTGCGGTGAACACCCGCACGGGCCAGATCAAGGTGCTCGACATGGTGGGGATCCAAAGCCAGGGATTGGTTCTCAATCGCCTGGCGGTCAAGAGCCAAATCAACGGGGGCATGGTGGGAGCCCTGTCCTATGCCCTTTTTGAACAGCGCGTGATCGACGCGGATTTTGGCAATTCCCTCACTGCTAATATGGAGGACTACAAAATTGCCGGTACCAAGGATATTCCACGTATGCGGCCCTTGATCGATGATGAGGATAAGCGCCCCACCGTTAGTGGCATGGCAGAGTGCACGGGAGTTCCCGGTGCCGGCGCCATTGCCAACGCTGTCTTCAATGCCTGCGGTGCACGCGTGCGCCACCTTCCCTTGACCCCCGACCGAGTGCTCGAAGCCCTCAAGGATTCCTGATGAAGAATTTCGATATGGCCCTGCCGAACTCCGTGGAGGAAGCCGCGGAGCTTTTGCCCAAGAAGATCGGAGACGACAGTGCACGCTTGATGGCCGGTGGACAAGATCTTTTGGCCGAGATGAAGGAGTATCTGGTCCAACCGGATTTAGTCGTCAACCTCAAATCGATTCCGGACCTGGATCGGGTGGTTTGGGGAAGCGATGGCAGTTTGGAGCTCGGCGCTTTGACTACCCTTGCCACCTTGGAAAATGACGAACGCATGGCCGCTCAGTTTCCTGCTTTGGTTCAAGCAGCGGCCAGTGTTGCCAGCGCCCAGATTCGCTCCTCCGCCACGGTGGGGGGCAATCTCAACCAACGACCCCGTTGTTGGTATTTCCGCTCGGAGGATTACGTCTGCCTTAAAAAGGGTGGCACCGAGTGTTTTAGTTACTACGGCAATAACCGCTACAACGCAATTCTTGGTGGTGGCCCCAGTTACATCGTGCATCCCAGTGACTTGGCTCCGGCCCTGGTTGCCTTGTCTGCCGAAGTGCAGCTGGTCAGTCCCCGGGGTGAGCGCACCATGAGCCTGGAAGAGTTTTTTGTGCTTCCCAGCGAGGGGGACGTGTTGCGCGAGACGCGTATTGCCGCCGACGAAATCATGACCCGTATCCGAATTCCCGCGCCGGCCCCTGGCCAGCGCTCGGTCTACGTGAAGTTCAAGGAGCGCGATTCCTATGACTTTGCCCTGGCGGCGGTGGCTTTGGTGCTGCAGACCGACGGCACAAAGCTAGAGAGTTGCCGTTTGGTGTTGGGTGCCGTAGCGCCCGTGCCCTGGCGTTGCACCCGAACAGAACGCAAGTTGGCTGGCCGTCCCCTGGGCGAAGAGCTGGCGGCACTGGCCGCCCAGGATGCCCTCGCTGATGCGGAGCCCCTGTCGGATAACGAGTACAAGATACCGCTCACCCGCGGCCTGATCACCGAGGCCTTTGAAGCCCTAGGAGCCCTCTGATGGAAACCAAACCCAAGCTCCCCGATCTGCTTTGCGCGGATCTGTGCAGCAAGAAACTCATGGTGCACGGCGGACATGCCCGTTGCGCAGAAGATGTGCTCGATCGCAGTCAGCACTGTTGGTGCGCGCGCACGGAAAAAGCCCTGGGTCCCGATGGAGAGTTGGCCTGGCCCGATGACTGCGATGCCAAGCGCTCCTGCTATCGGAGCCCCTACGGGGATCTGCTCTAGGGGTGTCGCCCGGGTCATAATGGGGTCTCTCTAGAGCTCTTTGGGGCAGATCCAAACCAGACACCAACACCGTGGCGCGCAAAAAAACCAAAACTTCCACTCGTTCGAAAGCCCCAACTCGTTCGAAGATCCAGGCACGCAAGAAGCCCAGGCCCAAGAAAAGATCCTCTTCAAAAGCCCCTGCCAAGGGCCTGCAAGAGATCATCATTCTGCCCGTGCGGAACATGATTCTGTTCCCTGGTGTGGCTTTGCCCCTGATGATTGGGCGGGAGCGATCGATTCGCGCGATTCAGGCCGCCATGCAGCAGGGCCAATCCGTGGGCCTTTTGTTGCAGAGGGACGGGGACCTGGAGGTGCCCACGACCAAGGACCTGCATCGGGTGGGAACCCTGGCGGAAATCCTGCGCTACTGGCCCTTGAGCGAAGATCGTCACAACGCGATTTGCCAGGCCAATGACCGCTTCGAGGTCGTGGATTTCCTGCAGGAAGAACCCTTCATCGTCGCGCGGATTCGCATCGTGCCCACGAAGGAGCGGATCACCAAACCGATTGCCGCCCGCTTTCGGGCCCTGAAGGATCGCGCCCGGGAAGTGCTTGAGCTGGCCTCCGGTGCCCCGGAAGATCTGGCCGAAGCCGTGGAAGGCATCGAATCTCCCACCCAGCTTGCGGACCTAGTTGCCACTTTCATGGATGCCCCGGCATCGGCCAAGCAGGACTTGCTGGAAACCTTTGACCTGAAGGAGCGACTGGACAAGTTGATGCGGATTCTTGGGGACCTTGAAGAGGTTCTGCGCCTCTCCAACAAGATCCGGCAAGACACCCGGGGTTCTTTGGACCAGGCCCAGCGCGAGTATTTTTTGCGCGAGCAATTGCGAGCAATTCGTCGCGAGCTGGGCGATGACATGGACCCGGATTCGGACTTGGATGATCTGCGAGTCAGGGCTTTGGCTCTGCCCATGCCCGAAAAGGTACGGGAGGCAGTGAGCCGTGATTTGCGTCGCTTGGAGCGTACTCCGGAACAGTCGGCCGAGCACCCCATGTTGCGGTCTTGGGTCGAGACTGTGTTGGAGCTTCCCTGGGGGCGAACCGGTGGCACCAAGGTGGATCTCCGTCGGGCGGAGCGCATTCTCAACGAGGACCACCATGGTCTTGAGAAGGTCAAGCAGCGAATTCTTGAAGCCCTTGCGGTGCGTAAGCTTTCGAAAACTGGTTCCGGTACGATCCTGTGCCTGCTTGGTCCGCCAGGGGTGGGCAAGACCTCCCTTGGGCGTAGCGTTGCCCGAGCCCTGCAGCGGCCCTTTGCGCGCATCGCCCTAGGTGGCATGCATGACGAGTCCGAAATCCGCGGTCACCGGCGGACCTATGTGGGTGCCATGCCGGGGCGCATCGTGTCGGCCATGAAAGAGGCGGGTAGCATGGACCCGGTGTTCTTGCTCGACGAAGTGGACAAGCTTGGCCGTGGCTTTCACGGGGACCCCTCCGCCGCGCTGCTGGAAGTTCTCGACCCGGCCCAAAACACGTCGTTCACCGATTCCTACCTAGGCTTGCCCTTTGATTTGTCCGGTGTCTTTTTCTTGGCCACCGCCAATCTGCTCGACACTGTGCCCGCGGCCTTGCGTGATCGCCTTGAAGTGATCGAGTTGCCCGGTTACACCGCAGGCGAAAAGCTCGAGATTGCGAAGGCACACCTGCTGCCTCGTCAATTGGAACGTGCTGGGCTCACCACGGCTCAGCTCAAGATTCGCGTAGGGGCCCTACGGGAAGTGATTCGTTTTCACACCCGGGAAGCGGGTGTGCGCGAGCTGGAGCGTGGCATCGCGTCGATCTGTCGACACGCGGCCTTTGGTGTCGCTAAGGGGCGCAAGCGCAAGGCTCTGATCGTGGATGCTGATGGAGTCACCAAGATCCTGGGCCCGCGTGAGCACGAACACGATGTACGCGAGCGCACGGCCACTAGCGGTGTGGCCACGGGACTCGCCTGGACGCCTACGGGGGGAGAAATCCTGTTCATCGAGGCTGCTCACATGCCAGGCAAGGGCGAGTTGATTCTCACGGGCCAGTTGGGGGACGTGATGCAGGAGAGTGCGCGGATTGCCCAAACTCTGGTTCGCGCGCGGGCCCTGGACTTGGGACTCGATGCGAACCCTTTCAAGAACAAGGACCTGCACTTGCACCTGCCAGGTGGCGCTGTTCCCAAGGATGGCCCCAGCGCCGGAGTCGGGATTTATGCGGCGATCGTGTCGTTGCTTTCCGATCGCCGGGTGCGTGCGGATGTGGCCATGACCGGTGAAGTTAGCCTGCGCGGGCGCGTGCTTCCGGTGGGCGGTGTCAAGGAGAAGGTGCTCGGGGCTTTGGCCGCAGGCATTCGCACGATCCTGTTGCCAGAACGGAACATGCAAGACCTGCTGGATGTCCCCGATGAAGCCCGTGAACGCTTGACCTTCGTGCCTCTGAAGGATGTGGGGGACGTTCTCGAACACGCCTTGATGGGTAGGGCTGATTGAGCACTTTATTGGGCCTGATTATGCTGAGCTTGGTGAGCGGTGGATCCTCCCCAGTCGCTCACCCCGACTCCCAAAGCTTGACCGAAATTTGGATCACCAAGGATCAACTCAAGACCCGCTTTGAAGTTCAGCTGGAAAGCCTCGCAGAGGTCTTGCCGGGTATCGATCAGGACGGGGATGGCGCGCTCTCATCGATTGAGTTGCAGGAAGCCCAAGTGGACGTGCTCGACTATCTGGGTGAGCATCTGCGGGTGCGAGGAGCCCACGGGGAGGCGCCCCTGCAACCCTTGGACTTGGGTGAGCGTGTGTTGAGCCTCTTGAATCAGGGGGAGCCCCTAGAGCGTGATGGACGGGTCTGGTTAGGGGTTACCTCCGTCAGCTCCTTGGTTTTGGAAGTGAATCAACTTGCCGTGACGATCGACCCGTTTTTTGAAACGAGTCCCGGCCACCTTTCCACTCTGATCGTGCACTGGCCAGATGCCCTGCCAGATTTAGAGATCCTGTCCGTGGGGCAGGCAACTTACCAAGGGACCCGAGGCCCGTCCTTGCGCATGCGTTCCCTCTTGGATGGTCTAGTTGTAGGGGTCTTGGGGCTTGCCCCCTGGATCGTTTTGCTCTTGGCAGCCGGCAGCGCGCGAGCCATGTGGACTGTTCTGGTGTGGTTGCTGGGAGCGGTTTTGGCCCCCTTTTGGGTGTCCCACCTGGGGCTGGAGCTGGAGCTGCGTACCTTGGGCTTGGCTTGCGCTGTGGGCGCCGTTTACCTCGGCAGCGACGTGGCTTTGAATCCCGGTAAGCGCAACCGCTGGTTGGCGGCGGCGGTGCTGGGGACATCCTTGGGAGCTATGTTGGCCCAACATCCGTCACTCTTGTCCCCGGTCTTAGCACCCGCAAGCACCCGGGGAATGTTCTTGGGAGTCGCGCCCCTCGCGGCCCTGTTGCTTGCCCTGCCCCTGATTGGGTTCGCACGAAAGCATCTGACCCGTTGGGGTTGGCTCGTGGCCCTTGTGGGGCTTGGCGTCTTTGTGGCGCGGGCGGCGGATTGGCTTCCGGCGGGTTCCTAGAGGAGCAACGCAGCGATCGCTCGCAATCGCTGAAGGGAGTCTTCGCAACCTCCTGATCGTGAGCGCAGACTCCAGGCTTGGGCCTGCAGGTCGAGTACCTGGGTCCATTGACTTTGAAGGCTCGAGCGCACGGGTTCGGGCAGGTCTGCGAGGGTTCCGCAGTCCGGCGCACCTAAGCGGGCCTTAGCTAGGGATTCTCCCAGGCCGCTGATCGCGCTGGCGGCCTGCAATTCTTGGGTGATGGCGGTGCCCTTTGGAAGTAAGGCGAGGGCCTGGGTCTTGGCCCTGTCGAGAGCTTCGAGTCCTTGGATGGTCAAGGATGGCGCCCGCTCTAGGGGTAGAGGTTGGTGCGCATAGCGCAGGTGGAAGAAGGGACTTGTTCCGTTGACCGCCGGGGAAGCCAGGGCTTGGTGGGTTTCTCCCAGGGCGACGAGGCCCGCTCCGTGTCCTTTGGCCTCTGGAATCGCCAACTCGATCTGCTGGGCTAAATCCCCCGAGGTTTGCCCCGGGTTCCAACCCTCTGCGGCCCCAAGAACCAACCCCGGCCAGGAAATGGGCCAGGGTTGCCAGTGGCCAAAGTCACCCCAGTCTGCCACCAACCAGCCCTTGGCCCCGTGGGCCACGGCGGCCTGGGCAGCCTCCCTGAGGTTTTTACGCGCGTTGTCGATGCGCCCCAACAGGCATTGCCAAGAACTCGTACCGGGCACGATCCAAAACTCCAAGCCTGATGCTGCGAAGAGGCGCGCTTGCTCGTCAAAGGGATGCCCCGCTTCATAACCCCAAAGCAATGCGATGGCATCCTTGGGCAGGTCCGGCACAAGCTCGGGGTGTTGGGCGATGATGTCTCCCCAAAAGAGCATCTGGGCCCCGCGTTTCTTGAGGTGTTGATGGACCCCGTGCAGATAGTCGAGATAGACCCGACCCTTGCCGTGCTGCTCACAGGCAGCGGCGCTCTTGCCCTCGCCAAGGTCAAAGGTCTCGTCGAGGCCCACGTTGATTTTTTGGGTCTGGTGGCAAGCGAGGAGCTGGTCGATTAGATCCGTCGCCAAGGCCAGACTCTTGGGGTCGGTAGGGCACAGGCTAAAGGGTTCTCGCTCCACGCTGAATGCGTGCTCCATGCCCCGTGGATCCTCGGACAGGTGGGCGTACTCCGGCAAGGTCAACCAGCGGTGCATGTGCCCCAGGCAGTTTTGGTTGGCCACCAGTTCAATTCCAAAAGAGCGGCAAGCCCCATCCAACTCGCGCACTTCGTTCTGAGTGAGGGGCGAAGCATTGCGCCAAACCGCATCGTGTCCCTTGTAGGAAAAGGCGTGCTCGAGGTAGAGCTCGAGGTGGTTGTATTTAAGGCCCCAAAGAGTGCGGATCAGCTCATGCAGTTGCTCCATCTTAGGCACCCGGTCCCGGGACACGTCGAGCATGAAGCCACGGGTGGGGATAGCCGGGGAGTCCTCAATCAGACCCGCAGGGAGATCCCTGGTGCGGGCGATGCGCAGGAGTTGCTGCAGGGTGGCAAGGGCCGCGTGGGGGCTGATGGCAGAGCACTCCACGCGCAGCTGGGTGGGGCTGATTTGAATCCCATAGGCTTCTCCGTCCGCTTGACCCGGGGCGAGCTCGATGGCTGCCCGCTGGCCCTCCTGGGCCGCACACACGAACTCCGGCCCGAGGAGCCCGAGGCAAACAGCCAGGCTCTCCGCTGGGCCCGCCACAGGAAGGGGGGCCTGCCCGTCCCAGGTCCACTGGCCTTCTGTGGCCCGGAAGGAGCGCGGCTGGGGCATCAGGTTTTCCAGAGGGAGCGGGAGCATTCGTGGAGATTCTAGTGGGGCTTGCTAGGCTTTGCCCGTGCAGGAAGTAAATCAGCCTCAGCAAGCGGCCATGGAACCGGGTCACAGGGGTATCCCCTGGGCGCTGGTTCTGATCGCGGCCCTAGGCGTAGGGCTGCGCGTGGCCCACGTGTTCTTCGGCGAGGCCAGCCCCTATGCCCAGGCGCCGGTCATGGATGCCCAGTACCACCTGCAATGGGCCCAGGCCCTCGTGCTTGGCACCGATTTTCAAAGCGAGGCCTATTTCCGTGCCCCGCTCTATCCGTTTTTCTTGGGCTTTTTGAATCTGGTCTTTGGGGAAGACCTGATGATCTGGCGTTTGGTTCAGTGCCTGCTGGGAGGGTGCACTGTGTTTCTCACGGGCCTTTTGGCCCAACGGGTGTTCGGTCGCCCCCAGGGAATAGTCGCTGCTTTGATCATGTGCCTGGCTTGGGTGCCCTTGCATTTTGACACGGAATTGTTGATCCCCGTGTTGTTCTTGCCCCTTGTGATGGGGGCCTTGTTGCTGACCTTGGATCTAGAGCGCCAAGCTTCTCCCCGGCGCGCCCTTTGGGCGGGACTTCTCTGGGGACTGGCGACCATCACTCGGCCTAATGTGTTGATCTTTGCGCCGATCTACTTTTTCTGGGTGCGCGGCCAGAGCAAGAAACGAGCTGGCTGGGTGCTGGCGCTCATGTTCACCGCAGGGTGGCTCTTGCCGGTGCTGCCCGTCACCCTGCGCAATCGGGTGGTGGGGGGCGAGTGGACTTTGGTCGCGACCCAAGCGGGAGTCAACCTGTGGATCGGCAACAACCCCGACAGCGACGGCAGCAGCGCGATCGTGCCCGGGACCCGCGCGGGCTGGTGGGAAGGCTATTGGGACGCACGCAGCCAAGCGGATGCGGCTGTGGGACAAGCCCTGGCCCCGGGTGATGTCTCCGCCCACTACATGTCCCGCGCGTCGGATTGGATGGCTGAGGACCCGGGCGCGTTTCTTGAGCACCTTTGGACCAAGACCCGGTTGTTTTTATCCTCACGCGAGTTGGGCAACAATCTTGAGCCCACCTTTTTTGCCAGCCATTACGACCCCCTTGTGCTGACTTGGATGTTGCCCTTTGGGGCTCTACTGGGTTTTGGTTTAGTGGGGGCCTTCTTGGGACGCAAACGTTTTGGCGAGCAGCTCCCCCTGTTTGTGTTCGTGCCCCTGTACGGGGCCGGAGTCATCGCTTTCTTTGTGTGCTCACGCTTCCGATTGCCCATCTGGCCGGTGATGGCGGTATTTGCGGCCCATGGGGTGGTGCTCGGGGTTTGTGCGCTCAAGGGCCGGCAGTTCCGACAGGCCGGGGGGATTTTTCTCCCAGCTCTGGCCCTTTGGGGCTTTTCCGTGGGCATCACTCCGAGCAACATGTTTACTCCGGATGCCATTGGTGAGATGCAGTTAGGAGATGCGGCTATGGCCGCTGGGAATGCCGATGCCGCTGTGGAGCACTTTGGGCTTGCAACGGCCCATGACCGGGTTTCACCCCATGCGCGTTTGGGACTGGCCAGGGCCTTACTGGATACCGGGCGTCTAGAGCGGGCCCAAACTATTCTCGACACCTTGCTTCGGGAGCGCGCCTTCCCCGAGGCCCGGGAAGCTCGCCTGAGGGTCGAGATCAAAGCCGGGCGCTATGTTGAGGCAAGCACCATGGCCCAGGACTATCTGCGCGATTCGGGGCCCGAACCAGGCGTTTTGTATCAGCTGGGACGGGCGCGCTTTGCTCTTAAGGATCATCCCGGTGCGCAGCAAGCCCTTGGGCAAGTGCTGGAATTGGACCTGCGCCACGTGGGAGCAGTCTATGCCCTGGCGTTGAGCCTGGACGCCCAGGGCAAGGACAGCCTAGAGGCCTGGGCCGCCGCCGCAGACCTTTACCTTTCTACCTCGAAGGATTCACCCTTCCTCCAGCAAGCCCTGAGCCGCGCACTCGAGCTGACTCGTGCCCGAGGCCTCGATGAGCGAGCGGCGCACTATGCTGGGGAACTGAAGCGCTGGTTGGCCGAGCACCCTGGGCCCTGATCTAGCGTGCCCGGTAAAGGCGTCCTGGGACGCCATCGATTTCGCTGGTGACGATCACTTCCATGCTTCCGTCGCCGTCCAAGTCGAGCAGCTCTAGGTTGTGCATATCCACCGCATCCATGGTTTGAATCGGGGGCGAAGTGTAATTTTCCCAGGGACCGAGGCGCATTTTGACTTGCCCGCCAAAGTCGTGGGTGGTGACTAGGTCTTCGATGCCATCCCCGTTCAAGTCGACCCAGCAGATGTCCGTAGTGTGCGGTTGGTGGATTTCGCCCAGGAAGAAGAACGTGCCTTCTCCGTTGCCTGAGCGTATTGGGTCAGCCCCTTCGCTAGCGGACAACACGTCGATCAGGCCGTCCCGGTTCAAGTCCCCGAGGATGAGATCATAGGTGGCCGCGCCGGGGCCAAATGCGGGATGCTCTTCAAAGGTGCCGTTTCCATTGCCTATCCAAGCCGCGTCATTTTCCGCTACACCGTGACCAAAGTACAAGTCGAGTTGGCCGTCTCCGTTCAAGTCCGCAAGGGCAACCTTGTCAGTCATTTTGGAGGACATTAATTGCCCCGCTTCAAACCCAAACCAAGTGCAAGGGGGCACAGTGTCTCCGCCTCCGCTGCCGGGGTTGTCCGAGGATGTGAGGTTGATCAGCACCATGTCGGGCTGCCCCCGAAGAGTGCCCAGCACCAGGTCCAGGTCCCCGTCCCGATCCACGTCGCCAAAGGCCATAGAGTTGCTTGAGGGAGTGGGGGGGAGAAGACCTGGGGCCACAGGATCATAATCACCGCCTTCGTTCAAGAAAATGCGCAGGCCGCTGACCGTGCCGCAGGCAAAGAGATCTAGATCTCCGTCCTGGTCGATGTCCTGGAAAGCAAGGTCTTCCACTCGGTTGAGCCCGGTGGTGATTTCGAGGACGGACACTAAGGTGCCGGAGTTGTTGCGCCAAAGGGTCACCATGCCAAGTTCCGCCTGTGCCAGGTCCGTGTCCCCGTCCCCGTCCCAGTCCGCACTGGTCATTGCAGCAATGGCGCCAGAACCCAAGTCGATGGACACCGGGTCGGGAATCCACTCCCCATAAGTGCCGCTAAGGGAACTGGTCAACAAATGCGGCTCGCTGCCAAGGACAAGGTGATCCATATCCCCGTCCCCATCCCAATCACTGGACACTAGATCGAGGGCGTTGCCGGTCAGAGGCCCGGCTTGTATCCGGGTCCACTCGTTAGCTTCGGAGATCAATAACTCAAAGCCTGCCACACCGTTGACTGTTCCCAGCAAGAGGATCTCTGGGCCGGAATCCCCGTCTAGATCCAAGCAGGAGAGGGCCTGGGTCGGTTCCTGGGAAAGGGAATCGCCGGGCCAAAAGCCGCCGTCGCCCATACCCCGGTAAATCCGCGCGCCCCAGGGGCCAACTCCAATCACATCGCTGATGCCGTCCCGGTCGGTGTCGGTGACCTGCAGGTCGAAGGTTGTGCTGAGGGGGATCGCGCTGCCGGAGATATAACCGGCCTGGCAAGTGCCGAGCAAAATCTGGGTGTGGTCATCGAGGGCTGCAACCAGGTCGAGGCGGCCATCTCGGTTCGCGTCGATCAGCGCCAAGTGCCGGGGGCTGCTCTCGAGCAACAGGGCAGGCGTGGGGGGATCGTCGCCGCCGAAGTGGGTGATCCAGAGGCCCGCGATACCCGCGGAAACCAAATCATCCGTGCCATCCCGATTCATGTCGGCCACCAGGAGGGAGCCGGAGCCTTGACTTCCATCCAGGGTCTGCACGCCTCCCGCGTTTTCGGGAAAGTCCGCAAGTAACAGGTCGGGACCGAGGGTTCCAACGAACAAGTCCACTTTGCCGTTGCCTCCCATTTCACCTGATGCCACAGTCAAACCCTCGTCGGGCAATGGAATGATGACGGCATCGCCGATTCCTTGACCGTCGTAATCCAAAGCTTGCCAGCGCAACCATCCTTCCCCCGGCGCGCCGCCGGTGGTCACCAGATCCTCCGCGCCGTCAGCATTGAGGTCCACTAAAAGAGCCGCGGCGGCGCCGGCCAATTCGTTCGCCACTGAGGTGTTGGCTACGAGGCCAGGAAACACATCCAAGTCCAAGCCAGTGGCGGAAAAGGAACCCGTGGCCGCATCACGAATGGTGCCTCCATCGGGGACGGTCAAGATGCTGGGCTGTCCTGGGAGAGCCGGCCCGCTGTCGCGCCGTCCGCGACTACGCAGACGTGCGTCCGGGCCCAACCAGACTTGCAAGTCCTCGGGAGTTTGCGGATCCACTTGCTGGCTCCACGTGCCGAGAGAATCTCCCGGGATAGGCATGCGCAGGTCGAGCTGGGTCGCATCTGCTAGGGCAATCGGTCGGTCGAACCGCACCCGTAAATAGGTGGGTCCGGAGCCCCTGCCGTCCCCGTTTAGATCCAGATAGAGCGCCGGACCCATTGCGAGGGGTCCCTGGGTGCCACTCCCCGGTCCGCCGGTACCGGTGGGCACGGAGGGCTGAGTGTCGTAGCAGGAAACGGTGAGGGCAGCGATTAGGCAGCCTAGTGTGGTGCGGTTTACCATTCTTAGAGGTTAAGAATGGGCTCCCAGTCAATCTAGGGTCTAAATGCAACTTCTTACAGATACCTTCAGCTAGGCCCTTCAGGGGCCAGATAAAAGAGGGTGTCCCCGGCCCCCGGGGACGATTCTCCAGCCTCGGTAAGGGGGACCGTACGTTCCCCGCCACGCCGCATGAGTAGGGGCGTGGCTGCCTGTCCGTGGTGTTTCATGAATGCTTCCAGGGAGAATTCTTCGGTTAGATCCGTGGCCCGCACGGTTTCCCCCGCGGCCATGCGACGGGATAACTCCTGGTAAGTCTGGCCCTTTTCAAAGAGGCTACGTCCGCCGCTTACGTCCCGGTCATCTTGCCCGTCCTGCAGGCGAAAGACCTCGCTCCGGCCAAAAAATTCAGCGAATTGCTGGGTGGCTAAGCGGTTGACCTGTTCGTTTGGTGTCAAAGCAAGCATGTGCCCCAAGCCGCCCATGGGGATGTGCTCGGCGGGATGTGCTGATGTTGCATCCGCTGAGGCGGTCTGGATCCCCGCCATGCGCGCGTCCCCAAGGCGTCGGGGGTTTGAGTCCACGAGCACCACAGGTACGCCTTCTTGCTTGAGGGCGGAGGCCAGACTCTCGGCGAAGGCCGAAGCTCCCACCAGCAGGATTCCACCCGGATTTTTGGAAGCCAATTTGAGTGCCCGGGCCAAGGGTGCGGCTCCCAGGCCGTAGATCAAAACCGTTCCAGATGCTACGGCGAAAATAGTGGGAACGAGCCGGTCCGCGTCGGGCACGATGCCCTCTAGGCGCGAAGCGAACAGGGCCGCTACAGCGATGGCGACCACGCCCCGGGGGGCCACCGCGGCCACAAAAGTCTTTTGTTGCCAAGGGAGTTTACTTGTGGCCAGGGACAGGAAGGTGGCCACGGGTCGCACAACCAGAATCAGAGTCAACACAAAGAGCAGGGTAGCCCCGTCCAATTGAGCCAAATCGGCAGGTCGAATGCCCGCCGCCAGCACGATGAACAGGCAAGCGAGCAGCAATGTGGTCAGGGTTTCCTTGAACTCGGCGATGTGTTGCACGCGCACCACCCTCTGGTTGGCCAACATGAATCCCATCAGGGTCACCGCCAGCAACCCGGCCTCGTGTTGAATCGAATCCCCCAGGGCATAGGTTCCCAGCACCAGCCCCAAGGTCACCGGGACTTCCAATCGATCGGGTAGCCAGCGTTGTCGCAGAGAGAGGATCAGGAAGCCCGCGCAGAGTGCGCCCACTATCAACCCCGTGCCAAAAGTTTTGAGCAACCCCATACCGATGCCGCCCACGGTCAACGTCCCCTGACTGCTGCTCACAGCACCCAGTACCAACACCGCGAGGGTTGCCCCGATTACATCCGCCACGATGCCCTCCCATTTCAAAAGTGGGCCTGCGGCTCCCGTGGGCCGCACATGATTGAGGAGGGGCGCGATGACCGTGGGGCCCGTGACCGTGAGTAGCGCGCCGCTCAATACCGCCAGACCGTCAGAGAACCCCAGGATCGCGCTGGCCGCCCAGGTTGCCAATGCCCAAGTCACGAGCACACCAACGGTCACCAAGCCGGTCACTGGGGCGATCAGAGCGCGAAATTCGCGCATGTCCAAGGTGAGGCCACCCTCAAAGAGAATGACCGCCACGGCTAGGGAAATCACGGGCCCTAGCAGGTCGCCGAACAGCGCCTGGGGATCAATCAGGCCGGTGAAGGGGCCCAGCAAAAGCCCCATGGCCAGTAGGAGCAGAATCGAGGGAACCTTGAGTCGCCAGGCAAGCCACTGGGCCGCAACACCGGCTGCCACGATCCCGGCCAGGGCAGGTAATACAGAAGACTGACTTGTAGTCAGTAATGGAAGGGAGGAGATCACGGTGCTCAGGGTACCTTTTCTCTAACTTCGGAAGCCACAAGAGCCTCCAGCCGTTTTTTGTTCAACAGGGGAGGTGAGGAAGCCACGCTCGGTTTTTCCCAAGGGATACCAGCGCAAGGCAACTCCCTTACCCCTCGTTACCTGATCCACTTCCATGACCCAATCCTCGATCGAATCCCAGTCACCTTTCACATCCAAAAGAGTCCTTGCCCTGGCCACAGTGACCTTGCTTGCGGGCTGGAGCCTCTCGGCCATCGCACCCGAATCGGAACCGGTGGAGCCTCTCAGCGAGCTTGCCAGTGAGGCCAAGACCTACGAGATCGACCTATCTCACTCGGGTGTTCTGTTCAAGGTTCGCCATCTGGGGCTCTCCTGGTGCTGGGGTCGCTTCACCAGCTTTGAGGGCAGCCTGACGTACGATGAGAAGTCCGCTGGTTGCAGTATCGAGATGTCGATTGATCCCGCATCCCTCGATACCGCTAGCGAAGGCCGTGACAAGCACGTCACAGGTGCGGACTTCTTGAACGTGGCTCAATTTCCCGAAGCGGGCTTTCGTTCCACGAAGGTCACCGCAGGAGAAGATGGGGCACTCCAGATCCAGGGGGTTTTTAGCCTGCATGGGGTCGAGAAGGAAGTCGAGCTTGAGGCCCAGATTTTGGGCCAAGGAGACCGAGGCGAGCGCTTTGGTGAGCGCATTGGTTTCGAGGGAAGTCTTCGATTCAACCGCCGCGACTTCGGCATCACCACCTATCCCGACAGCGCCGTGGGGGATGAAGTGGAAGTGATCATTGCCATTGAAGGCAAGCTGAAGTAGCCCTTGGGGTACGCAGGGATTGTCCAACCAAACCATGGAACTCACCACACTGTTCCTGGGTGCCCTCGGGGCGACCCTTGCCCTGCTCCTGGCAGAGCTCCCATTCTCCGGACGTTGCAAAGCGCTTCTTCCCCGGAGTCTGGCGGTGGGGCTTGCCCTGCCCTTGGCTGTTTTGGGAGGCTACCGGAGCTTGCATGGGCAGCTGCCCCAGTGGCCTCCAATAGACGCCTCGGGATTCCTGGTGGTTTGTATTCCATTGGCGGCCTTCGCCATTTTGATTCGGAGCCGAAGGATTGGACTGGTGATGGCCTTGGCTGGAATAGGGCTTTGGATTTGGCTGGGGCTCGAGCCCTACCGCACCCATCACTGGGCCGATTCCCATGCGCTGTTGCGCATGGGGGGGCTCGCTTTCCTGTTGATTGCTCTCGCCGTCGCCTTGCAACTGCGGCTTCCCCGCCAAGAAGAGCGTTGGTTGTTACCCACGGGCCTGTTGGCACTGTTGGTGATCTGCGCTCTACTGGTGGGGCAATCCAGCGGAGCCAGTGCATTGTTGCTCGGTTGCCTTGGAATTGGCGTGGGTGCCAGCGCGGTCTCTTGTCTCCGGGCGGGTGAGATTGAGGCGATGGGGGCCCTGGCCTGGCCTCTGGCCTTGGGCGCCGGAGGACTCGTGATCAATGGGGTGCTTTATGCGTCGACGCCGGCTCTTTCAGCATTCCTCTTGGCTGGGGCCGTTGGGCTCTTGTGCATTCCATTGCCCACGTGGCGCGGGGCCGCAGCCCTACGCCTTGTGCTGGCCCTCGCCCTTGGTGGCGGAGCTCTGTATCTCGGTTGGCCTGAACCGGACCCCTACGGCGCGGGCTGGTGATTCAACCGCGGGATTGCCCGCAAGACGGACAGAACTTTGCATCGGGAGCCATGGCTTCGCCGCATCCATCGCAGGCGAGGGGGCTTGCAGCCACCGGGGGCTTGAGGCTGCCGCCGCATTGACTGCAGAATTTGCCCGGGGCCACGCTGGTTTGACAAGCGCCGCAGACCACTCCGGCGGTCACCGGGGCAAGGGTTTCGCCCCCCTGATTGTCGCGGATCAACATCTGGGCCATGCCGAGGCCAATGCCCAAGCTGGCGCCCGCGGCCAGGTTGCCGCCGCCGCCGCCGCCGCCTTCTCCGCCACCGCCCATGGCCCCGGCGGCCATGCCTTCACCCGCGCCCATATAGGCCTTGCCGGCCGCAAAGCGCTGGTAGTTGGCCACGCCGCCGACGGTGCGTAGGTAGGCTGCGTCCCTGTAAAGGGTCTTGAGGTGCTCGGCATCGTCCTCGTCCATGCCCACAACAAAGTTACCGAGCCGAACGATGGTTAAGCCGTAGGGGGACACATGGGCATCGAGTCCGGCGAGCACTTCCTGTTCCAACTCTTCGGTGTAGGCGCCGCTGGTCACATCCAGCAGGGGCCACTTACGTTTGACCAAAGTCTCTGCAACCCGGTCACGCATGACCTTGAGCACCTGTTCTTTAAGCCAAGATTTGACCGTGAAGGACTCGGCCCGGCCCATGCCCACCAAGCCAACCACCAGTCGTTCTGGATCCACCACCCGGAAGCTGAATTCCCCGTGCACGAGTGTCTCTACCGGAACCCCGGATTTTGGATCTTCCACATGGCCAATACGGCCGCCGAACCGAGCACCTACGTGCTCACGGGTGTTGACGAAAAAAACCTCGCTGATGAGCACGTTGCCCCCGGTGAAACTGTCCACCAGGTTTGAGAAGAAGGGGATGTTCGAAGTGTCGAGGGTGTGGCGGCCCGGCTTGAGGGTGCCCACCACCTTGCCGTCTCTGAAGAACAGAGCCACTTCGTCCGCTTCCACGGTTAGTTGGGACATGGTGGGGATGGTGGGGTCTGGGTGCTTCCAGACCACTTGGGCTTTTGCGCCATCCGGTCGAGCGACCATCATTTCCGACGTGCCTTGCTTGAACCAATCCATTACACCCATGTCTTTTGCTCCTTATGAGAGGCCTTGTTTTTGCCATGCTCCCGAGTTGGAGGATGGCATGGGATATTCTACGCATAGGAGGCCCAATGCATGTATTCAGGCTCGCTGCTCCCCGCCCAGCGCGTATGGTGGCCGCCTAATTGGAGCCAGTGCTCCTCTGGGTTTCCCTGCACAATGCAGCCCCTTCCCCAGCCCCTGACCATTCCCTTGCAGCTTCTCCCTCCGCGATCCATAAGCAGCTGGCCCAAGAGCCCAGGTTTACTGTTCCTTTTATTCGCAGCCTGTGCAGGACCCGGACCTAAGGCGCTTACCCCTGATCTGCCCCTGCCCGCGGAATGGACCGCGCCCCTGGCCGAGGATCCGGACGCGCCTTTTCAATTTCTCGAGCAATTGGGCGACCCCTTACTTGAAGGGTTGATCATTGAGGCCCTTGGACAAAATCAGACTCTCTTGGCCGCTGCTCAGCGACTGGAAGCGGTGGTTGCCGCCGGGGTGATTTCCCGGGCGGGCCTTTATCCCAGTGTTCAAGGGGCCTTGGATTTTCAGCGCAATCGGCGCAACTACATTGGTCTTCCGATCCCCGGGATCGGTGGCTCGGTTTTGACCAGCACTGCTTCCAGTTGGAACGCGGGTTTATCCGCTGCTTGGGAGGTGGATCTTTGGGGCCGGGTGCGCGCCGGTGCGCGGGCAGCGGATGCGGATTCCCACGCCGCCGGGGTCGAGTTCGAAGGAGCTCGTCTTTCCCTCGCGGGACAGGTTTGCCGAGCATGGTTCACATTGCTTGAGGCGCGGCAGCAGGTTCTACTGGGCGCAGAAACACTTGCCGCTTGGGAGACGAGCGAGCAGTGGGCCCGGACACGTTTCGAGGCGGGGGTCGGCGCGGCACTGGACTTGCGTTTGACTGCGGGCAACACCGCCCGTGCCGAGGCCGTACTGATCGAAGCACGAGGAGCCCAGGATCTCGCGGCCCGGGCCATGGAAGTTCTGTTGGGACGCTATCCGTCCGGGGAACTCGAGGCTGCTGCTGCGTTTCCCAAACTCCCGCAGGCCTTACCCGCTGGCGTACCCGCTGAACTTTTGAGCCGCCGCCCGGATCTGCAAGCCGCAAGGGCCCAAGCCGAAGCGGCCGCCGCTCGGTCGGAAATGGCCCGGGCCGATCTTTATCCGCGACTTTCTCTGAATGCATCCATGGGCGCATCCTCGGACGAACCCGGAGATTTGACCGATTCGGACTTTGGGGTTTGGTCCCTTGCCACGAACTTGGCCCGACCAATTTTTGACGGTGGCCGCTTACGGGCGGGAGTCAAGATTCAAGATGCGCAGACCCGAGCGGTTTTGGCCGACTGGGCTGCTCTAGTCTTGCGTGCTTGCGGCGAAGTGGAATCTGCCCTGGTTCGTTGTGAACATGTGGACGCCCGACTGGGCGCTTTGCAGCGCATGCGCGATGAATTTTTGGAGGCTGAGCGCCTCGCCCAAGAGCAGTACACCCACGGGTTGGTGGGGATCGTGGTGGTTTTGGACGCGCGCCGGGGTCGGCTTGTGGCCGAGGCCGAGTTACTCCATACGCGCCGGGCGGCTCTCGAAACCAGGCTCGATTTGTGGTTGGCTCTAGGGGGTACGGGCCCCGAAGAGCAATTGAACGTATTGCTTGAGGACTCTACTCGCGATTAGCC
>JAPKBR010000022.1 GCA_028823345.1 Planctomycetota bacterium | reverse complement strand
TGCACCTGGAGCCTGGGCAGCTTGGCGCCCGCGAACGCACCAAGCACCTCTTGGCCCGCGGCCATCAACTGTTGGGGCGTCATCCCGATCAAGTGCGCTGGGTCGGCAATCATCAACACCTTACAGAGGCCCGTGAAGCGGGGCAGATCGGCGCATTGTTTGGCATCGAAGGGGGCCATTCCATCGAGGGCAGTTTAGAAAACCTCGAGTGGTTCTTTGAACGCGGGGTGCGCGTGATGACCTTGGTCTGGAACAATCACTTGGACTGGATCCGTTCGTGTCGGGACGGGGCCGGCCCGAATACCCCCGCGGGGCTTTCCTCCTTTGGCCGTGAGGTTGTTCAGACCATGAATCGCTTGGGCATGTTGGTGGACTTGTCCCACGCAGGCGAGCAGAGTTTCTACGACGCGCTTGAAGTCAGCAGCGCGCCGGTCCTTGTGAGCCACTCGGGTTGCTATGCCCTTCATGACCATCCACGCAACCTGCGTGATGCTCAGATGAAAGTGCTTGCGCAAAACAGGGGTGTTCTGGGCATTGTCTTCTGCACGCCGTTCCTCGACGCACAAGCGCGCGCCACCGAGTCACGCTTGCGAGAGACGAAAGAGTATCAATCGATCAGCGGCTTCAATCCTACTGACACTTTTCTGCAACAGGCTGAATGGCTGCAATCCCAGGTAAAGCCCTTGCCCCTGGACCGTGTTCTGGATCACATTTGTCACGGGGTGGAAGTGGCGGGCATCGATCATGTGGGTATTGGCTCGGACTTTGACGGCATTGAATGCACACCTGATCAGCTTTCCAGTGCCGCTTGTTACCAAGCGCTGGCGGTGGGGCTTGCAGCCCGCGGATTGAATCGGGCGGACATCACTAAGATCCTGTTCAGCAATTCCCAGCGAGTGCTGGCGGAGGCTACAGGACCTGGAACAAGGGCAGCGGAGGCGAGTTTGCAAGCCCTTGAGTGCCCCAAGGTTTCGTGAAGTGCTCCCCTAGAGGGTCTTGATCCCAACGTTTCCCCTCGGCTATGCCACCGGGGAAGGCGACGAAGATTTGGATTGAAGGGCGCCATGCGTCCTGCCTCACTCCCTGCCATTCCCAATCAGAATAGGGTCCTTCGGCGGCTTGAGATCGACTCCCTAAGCGTTAGGCTGGGACGTTCATGCTGAAGAATCCCGACCCCAGTCTGATCAACGCCGATCTCGCTCCCACCGCCCCCGAAGACCGCACCTGGAAGGTGCATCACATGGCATCCCTATGGATTGGGATGGTGGTTTGTGTGCCGACCTATATGTTGGCGGGGGGATTGATCGACCTTGGGATGAACTGGTGGCAGGCGACTTGCACGGTACTGCTGGGGAACCTAATCGTGCTGGTGCCCATGCTGTTGAACGGTCATGCGGGTACCAAGTACGGGGTGCCTTTCCCCGTGCTGTCCCGAGCGAGTTTTGGAATTGTGGGTGCCCATGTGCCGTCGGTGTTGCGGGGCCTGGTCGCCTGCGGTTGGTTTGGCATCCAAACCTGGATCGGGGGCAGCGCGATCTATCAGTTGGTCAACGCCTTGGGTGGGGACATGCTGGTGGGGGGGGACATCGCCTGGCTTGGAATCAACGGGGGCGAGCTGATTTGCTTCTTCGCCTTTTGGGGTTTGCAGGTGGCGGTTCTCTTGCGCGGAATTGATTCGATCCGCCTGCTGGAGACCTGGGCTGCGCCGTTCTTGATCTTGCTGGGGCTGGCGCTTCTGGCTTGGGCGTACATCAAAGCAGACGGTTTTGGCGAGATGCTCTCCGCCAAGTCGGCTTTTGATGAGGGTGGCGAAAAGGAAGGTCAGTTCTTGAGTGCCTTTTGGCCCGGTCTCACGGGCATGGTTGGTTTTTGGGCGACTCTGTCTTTGAACATTCCTGATTTCACGCGCTACGCCAAGAGTCAGAAGGACCAGATGCTTGGCCAGGCGATTGGCTTGCCCCTGTTCATGACCCTCTTTGCCTTCATTGGTGTGGCTGTGACCTCGGCCACCGTTGTGATCTTTGGGGAGGCAATCCCCGACCCCACGGCCTTAGCCGGACGCATGGGCGGCGGATTCGCCGTAGTGATCTCGCTCTTTGCCCTGACCATCGCGACCCTCTCCACGAACATCGCCGCCAACGTGGTCGCACCCGCCAATGCGATCATGAACTTGGCCCCACGCCGTACGGGTTTCCGAATGGGAGCGATGATCACCGCTGGAATCGGCGTCGTGATCATGCCCTGGCACTTGATCGAGAGCACCGATGGGTACATTTTCACTTGGCTGCTTGGTTATTCCGCGTTGCTGGGCCCCATCGGAGGAATCGTGATCGCGGACTATTTTCTGGTGCGGCGCACCAACCTCGATTTGGAGGGGCTGTACCAATCTGACGGCCCCTATTCCTATGAAGGGGGCGTCAACATGATCGCGATCCTGGCCCTAGTGCTGGGCGTAGCTCCCAACGTCCCAGGCTTCCTCGCTGCGGCGAGAGGGTTGGAAGGCCAGTCCTTTTGGACGGACCTCTACCAGTACGCCTGGTTTGTTGGTTTCGCGATCTCTGTTGCGGTCTACTGGATTGGGATGGAGGCTAGCGGGCGCGTCCCTTCGCGCGTTGCTGATCGTTAGATTCCGTGAGTCCTCCTTGTGGACTCGGTAGCGAAGATTCTTGAACTTCGCAGTCCTAAACGCAGGCGCGGTTGGTCAAGGAGAGTCGCAACTCAGTCCGTAATGAGACCTTCGGTCTCGGACTTGATATCTCCTTTCCACATGCTGTCGCGGCCGGTTTGACCGGCCTTCTCGCGTTTGGCTTGGCGCTGGCGGTCCACCAAGTCGTGGTGCGTTGAAAAGTAGGGCAAGGAGACGCCGATGAGCTCTTGGAGTGAGGCCATGTTCTTGGAATCGAGGAAGTCCGAGAGGTCCTCGCGGAGTTTCTCGATCATCTCATAGCCTTGCAACATGGCTGCGGTGCAGATCTGCACGGTGGACGCGCCAAGCGCCATGAATTGCACTGCGTCGAGGGCGTTTTCGATGCCGCCCATGCCGCTGATGGATTGTTTGGGGCAGGCGCGGGCGCACTCCATGACTTGGCGCAGAGCGATGGGGCGCACGGCTTGGCCCGAGTAACCACCGGGGACCGTGTAGCCCTCCACCGTGGGCATGGGGCGCATGGTGTCGAGGTTGAGGCCGATTACGCTGAGGATGGTGTTGATAGCGGTGATGCCCTCGGCTCCTGCGCTGGCAGCAGCATTGGCGGGCAGGGTGATGTCGGTGATGTTGGGGGTCATCTTGGCCCAGACGGGCACTTTGGAAACAGACTTCACCCAACCGGTGACCTGGCCCACGATTTGTGGATCTTGCCCCATGGCGGCGCCCATCTTTCGCTCGGGCAAGCCGTGCGGACAGGAGAGATTTAGCTCTAGAGCATCGATACCCGTGGCTTGGACACGCTCGGTGATTTCGATCCACTTGTCCTCTTCCAACTCCTCCATGATCGACGCGATCAGGACCCGGTCGGGATAGGCTTCTTTGGCGGCGGTGAGTTCATCAAGCCAGAGGTCAAAGGGGCGATCGGAGATCAGCTCGATATTCTGGAACCCAAGCACTTTCTTGCGATCGTCGGGGTCGCTCCACTTCGCGTAGCGCGGCACGGTGTTGTGCACTTGGGTGTGATCGAGGCTGATGGTTTTGCAGACAATACCGCCCCAGCCCAATTCGAATGAGCGCTGGATAACCTTGCCGTTCGTACCCGGAGGGCCAGAGGCCAGGATGAAGGGGTTGGCAAAACGGATGCCATCGACGGTGATGCTGATGTCGGCCATGGTGGTCTAGGCGGGAATTTGGGCGCAGGCCTTGGCCAGGATAAGGAGGGCTTCGTCGATCTCGTTGGCGGTCACTGTCAGTGCCGGGGAGATACGCAAAACATTGCCGTACAGGCCGCCCTTGCCCACGAGCAAGCCCGCTTCTTTGGCGGCTTCGAAAACCAGGCCGGTGCAGGTCGGATTGGGAGTGCGGTCACCAGCGGGCTCATCGGCGACAAATTCGATCGCTTGCATCAGGCCCATACCGCGCACATCGCCGAGGTGCTTGGGATGTTTTTTTTGCAGGTCCCTGAGGCCGTTTTGAAGGCGTAGGCCCTGGACCTCTGCGTTGGCCGCGAGGTTGTTGTCCTCGATCACTTGCAAGGTTGCATTGGCTGCGGCGCTGGATATGGGGTTGCCCCCAAAGGTCGAAAGCGACAGGGCTTGGAACGCATCGGCGATCTCGGGGATGGCGATGGTCACGCCCAGTGGCATGCCGTTGGCCACGCCCTTGGCCATGGTCATCACGTCGGGCTCCACGCCCCAATGTTCAATGGCAAACATTTTCCCTCCCGTGCGTCCGAAACCGGTTTGCACTTCGTCGCAGATAAAGACTCCTCCGTATTTGCGGATGATGTCCACGGCGATGGAGAAATACTCGGGGGGAGGCACCACAAAACCGCCCACGCCCAAAATGGGCTCGGCCAAGAAGCCCGCAATATTGCCCGTGGTGGTGGTTTGGATCAGTTCTTCGATGTCCGTGGCGCAAGCCACCTCGCAGGACGGATAGGTCAGCTTGAGGGGGCAGCGATAGCAATAGGGCGCGTGGGCGTGCTTGATGCCAGCTACTTGGGTGGGGATCGCACGCCACTGGGAGTGGCCCGTGAGGGACTGGGCTAAGAGCGAACGACCGGAGTACCCATGTCGCAAGGCGATCAGCTCGGTGGATCCCGTGTAAACCTGGGCCAAGGCCACTGCCGTTTCGTCTGCCTCGGTGCCGCTGGCGGTGAACATGCTCTTTTGCAAGCGGCCGGGGGTGATGCGGGCCATGCGTTCGGCGAGCTCCACAATCGGCAGGGTCGGGTAAAGGGTGGACACATGGCCGATGCGATCGAGCTGCGCCTTGACGGCTGAGTTCACGTCCTCGTTGCATTGACCAAGGGACACGGTCAAAATGCCCCCAAAGAAATCGAGATACGTGCGGCCTTCGCGGTCGGTGACCCGCAGGCCGTCCCCATCGGTCAGGAGCAAGGGATCGGCGTAGTAGTTGGCAACTGCGCCGAGCAGGAACTCTTTGTGCTTGAGCAGAGTCTCTTCGGTGGTGGGATCGGTGCTGCTCATCTAGAGGCTCCTCTTTAGGTAACGCCCCGCACCGCGGGTCACGCGCAGGTCGCCATCTTGGAATTGGACTCGGCCGTTGACCACCACCGTGGACGGCGCGCCCTTGGTGGCAAAGCCCTCAAATATGTTCCGATCCACCTTGTGGTGGTGGGTTTTGACTGAGATCTCGCCCGTGGCTTCGGGATCCCAAATCACCAGGTCCGCATCGGCGCCCACGGTGATCGAACCCTTGCGAGGGTAGAGCCCAAATATCTTGGCCGCGCGCGTGCTGGTTACGTCCACAAACTGGTTCAGGTCCAGTCTGCCTTCCAACACTCCGTAGGTGTACATCAGCGCCAAGCGGTGCTCGATGCCCGCCGCGCCGTTGGGGATCTTGCGAAAGTCGTCCTTGCCCATTTCCTTTTGGCCTTTTTGGTTGAAGGGGCAATGGTCGGTGGCCACGACTTCGAGAGTGCCGGAACGCAGGGCTGCCCAAAGGGGTTCTTGGTGCCCCTTGGGGCGGATAGGCGGCGACATGACCGCCGCAGCCCCTTCGAAACCGGGTTTGTCGTAAACCGAATCGTCCAGCAATAGATATTGAGGGCAGGTCTCGCCCATCACATTCTGCCCACGGCTGCGGGCTTCGGCGATGGCTTCCACCGATTGGGCGGTGGTCACATGGACAATATAGAGGGGCTCTTTGGTCATACGCGCGAGCATGATTGCACGGGAGGTGGCTTCGGCCTCCACCGGCGCAGGACGCGAGCGTGCGTGGTACTTGGGACCGGTGTGCCCCTCGTTGAACAGCTTGTCCTGCAAGTGCACCACCATGTCGCCGTGTTCCGCGTGGACTGTGGTCAAGGCGCCCAACTCCTTGGCCGTACGCATGACCTTGATCAACTCAAAGTCGTCCACACCAATGGCGCCGCGGTAGGCCATGAAAGTCTTGAAGGAGGGGATGCCCTCTTCTTCCACGCAGCGACGCATCCACTCGGCGCTCTGGTCGCCCCACCAGGTCACCGCCATGTGAAAGGCATAGTCCGCTACGGATTTCTTGGCTTTGGCGTGCCATTCGGCCAAGCCCTCCATCATGTCTTGATTTCGAGCGGGAATCACAAAGTCGATGATGGATGTGGTACCTCCAGCGACTCCTGCAGCGGTGCCGGATTCAAAGTCGTCGGCGGAAACCGTGCCCATGAAGGGAAGCTCCATGTGCACGTGGGGATCGACACCGCCGGGGAACACATACTGACCGCTGGCGTCGATGGTGGTGTCGCTGGCGGCGGCTTCGAGATCTGGTCCGACTGCGACGATCGTGCCTTCGCTGGTCAATACGTCCCCAACAAAAGTGCGCGTGGCAGTGACAATCGTGCCGTTCTTGATCAGGATTCCCATAGAAATCAGAGGTTGGTTAGGGGGTCGTAGGTTTCCGGGCGACGGTCTCGGTAAAACTGCCAGACGCGACGGACCTCGTCGATGATGGACAGGTCCATGTCGGCAACGATCAGCTCATCTTCTGTTTCTGAGGCCTCGGCCAAGAACTCTCCGCGTGGGTCCACGAAGTAACTGGAACCATAAAACCGTCCAATATTCCAGGGGGGCTCTTCGCCCACGCGGTTGATGCAGCCCATGAAGTAGCCATTGGCGACCGCGTGGGCGGGTTGCTCTAGTTTCCACAGATACTGTGAAAGTCCGGCGACCGTGGCGGAGGGGTTGAAGACCACTTCGGCTCCGGCAAGACCGAGGGCGCGCGCTCCCTCGGGGAAGTGGCGGTCATAGCAGATGTAGACGCCGATTTTTCCATAGGCGGTTTGGAACACGGGGTAGCCCAGGTTCCCCGGCTTGAAGAAGTACTTCTCCCAAAACCCAGAGGTCTGGGGAATGTGATTCTTGCGGTACTTACCCAGATAGGTTCCATCCGCATCGATCACCGCTGCGGTGTTGTAGAAAATCCCCGCGCCGTCTTGTTCATAGACCGGGACAACGATCACCATATTGTACTTGACCGCGAAAGGAGTCAGGGCTTCGGTGGTGGGGCCCGGCACGGTTTCCGCTGCGTCATACCAGCGCTTGTCTTGACCGGGGCAAAAGTAGGGACCATTGAAGATCTCTTGCAGGCACAAGACCTGCACACCCTTGGCTCCGGCTTCCTCAATCAGGGGGATGTGCTTTTCAAACGCAGCAGCCTGAATTTCGGCTACGGGAAGACTTTCGTCGTTGAGAGGATTGGAGCACTGGATCAGGCCGCCTTTAAGGATTCTTGACATGGGCTAGAGTCTACCAGCGAGAGATGAAGACCTTGCGGTCGGTGAAAAAGTCGAAGGCTTCTCGGCCATGGGCTTTGAGGTCCCCAAGGAACGAGCCCTTGGCCCCACCAAAGGAGAAAAAGGACATGGGCGCTGCTACGCCAATGTTGACCCCGGCCATGCTGGCATCCACTTCGTAGCGGAACTGGCGCGCAGACTTGCCGGACTGGGTGAAAATCGAGTTTGCATTGGCCAGGGGTTGGGCCTTGGTGATTGCGAGGGCTTCGTCGAGGCTGGCGACCTTTTGGATGCAGAGCACGGGCCCAAAGATCTCTTCGGTTGCGATCTTCATGTCTTGGGTGACCCCATCGAACAGGGTAGGCCCCAGGAAATAGCCTTCATCGGGCACGGTTGCTTCCCGTCCATCCACAACCAGCTCTGCCCCGTCGGCGACGCCACTGGCAATGAAATCCAAAATCCGTTGCTTGGCCCCGGCGTTGATCACCGGACCCATAGTCACTCCGGGTTTGGAGCCGTCGCCTACCACGACCTTGTTCATGTGTTCAATCAGGCCGGCGCGCACCGGACCGTGAGCTTCACCCACCGTCAGGATCACCGATGCGGCTAAGCAGCGTTCGCCTGCGCAACCAAAGGCTGACTCGCAAAGGTTGTCAGTGGTGAGGACCATATCCGCGTCGGGCATGACGATGATGAAGTTCTTTGCGCCACCGAGGGCTTGTACGCGTTTGCGATTTGTCGCAGCAGCCGCATAGACTTTTTCCGCCACTGGGCTTGAGCCCACAAAGGAAACCCCAGCGATGTCGGGGTGCGAGCACATGCTCTCTACTACTTCGCGGCCACCGTTGACCAGGTTCAAGACTCCCGCCGGGAAACCCGCTTCGTGGATCAACTCCCAAACTAGCTTTTGGCTGAAGGGGACCTGCTCCGAGGGCTTGCATACAAAGGTGTTGCCGCAGGCCACCGCGAACGGGAAAAACCAAAGGGGCACCATGGCGGGGAAATTGAACGGCGCGATGCAGGCAAAGACCCCCATGGGTTGGCGGATGGATTCGCAATCGATGCCCGAGGAAATATCCTCAAGGGCTTGCCCCATCATCAGGCTCGGGGCGCCCGTGGCCGTGTCGATCATTTGGATGCCGCGGCGCACACTGCCCATGGCCTCGGACAGGGTCTTTCCGTTTTCGCGGGTGACGATGGCGGCGAGCTCCTCGGCGTGCTCTTCCATCAAGGTCTTGAAGCGGAATAGGTATTGGACGCGCTCCTGGGCCGGAACTCGGCGCCAGGATTCAAAGGCTTTGCGGGCGGAGCGAACCGCCGCATCCAATTCTTCGGCGCCGGAGAGTGGGCATTCACCAATCACTGTGCCAGTGGCGGGATTGGTGACGGGGTAGGTGGAGCTTGCGGAAGAATCCACCCACGCGCCATCTATGTAGTTTTGGAGGCGTGTGACAGGCATGATTGGAGTGTACTGCGCTAGCGAGGGGGATGGGTTCTGCCCTTGCCCCAGTGAGCGATTTTCTGAAGGTTCGGTCCGTCCCAGGTCCCATTCCTGCGCTCTCGGCGGATGCCTGTTGTTCTTTGGCGACTACTCGGTCCGTGCTACACTCTTTGCATGCTATCCCGAATGATCAATCACCCCGTCGCCGGCGTGGTGGTGGTGTTCCTACTAGGAATCATCGGTTCATGCAGCGTTTCCATGCGCGATAGTATGGGGTGGGACGAGGCCATGCACCTGGGCGCTCCGGCTGCCCAGATCAGTCAGGCGCTGGGCGATGGGGAGCTTCGCGAGGCGATCAACGTGGTTCTTTCCTGCGAGCGTTATCCACCCATGGGCCCCGCGATTCACGGGGTTATCGGTTGGGTCTTTGGCAGCGATGAATTGCTGATGCGCCAAACCCAGCGTTGGTTCTGGGCCCTTGGGCTGCTCGGGATTTTTCTGTTGGCCCGCTCCGCGACCCAGCCTGATGAGGATGATGAGCCCAGCCCTGGGGCCAAGGGTGCTCCCTGGATGGCTCTTGCCTTGCTCGCCATGAGCCCCCTGGCATTGGCCTTTGGTGGCACCCTTTTCATTGAGCCTATCTTTTCCGCGTTTGGAACCCTGGCCGTGGCCGCCTGGATTGTTCGCTGCCGAACGGAATCCGCCCGTTGGGATGTCATTGCGGGTGTGCTGCTCGCCGCCAGCCTTTTCACGAAGTGGAACTACGGTTTGCTCCTGGGTGGTGCGCTTGCCGTGGACTTGATCCTGGAGGGCGTGACCCGTCGCGATCAACTGCGACCCTACTTATTTTCCGTACTGCGCCTTGGCTTGCCGACCTTTTTGGTTTGCCTGTGGTGGTTCCTCTTGCCTTTACCTGCTGGAGCAGAAACTGCAGCCTCGCACCGGGCAGCATTCGTCGCTTTCCTGGGGGGGAATACAGCCTTGCAGGAAACTCCCGCAGCCGTGCGGTGGGTGCATTGGACCTCGTCGTTGGTCCCAAGCCCGCGGGTCCTGTTGTGGGTGGTGATTGCCGCATTCTTGATGTTATTCCGGTTACGGACCCGTGCGATTCGAGTCTTGGTCTGCGTACTTGTGCTTGCGGGTCTGCCCGTGTGGACCCACAACTTTCAACTGGAGCGCTTTTTGTTACCCGGCGCGCCGTTTCTCTTTGCCCTCGCTGCCATTGGCGTTTCTGGTTTCTTGGCAAGACTCGGATCTCCCGGCGCCTGGATCGGAGTTGCGTTGCTGGCCTTTGGTTTAGTCTTGCCCGAGGCGGACTCAATGGCGGTCTTGCACGCTGTGGGTATCGCTAAACCTGAAAAGCGAGCAGAGCAAGAGCAGATTCTGCGCGCCATGCGCGACCTGAATCCGGGGCGGAGCTTGCCAACCAATGGGCTAGATCGTGAGAGCCATGATGCCTTGCTTGGATTGATTGATGGTGCATTGCAAGAGGGCGATCGCCTGGGCTGGCTCGGTCATTCCCAAGCGTTTCCCCCCTTGGCTTGGGGCATGGGCCTCAAGTCATTGCAAGCCGAGGACCCTCGTGCGCGGGCCATCATCCACAACCCAGATGGTCGTATCATCACCACGGACGCCGTCGCTCCCCCCATGTCCGCCGACGAGATCGATGACTGGGCCGCGGCGTTTGACCTCATTCTCGTCAGCACTCCGATCACGATGAAAGGAGGACAGCGCCCGGGGTTTAGCCCCATCCGCAATCATCTCGCGGGGAACGACGCGTGGCTGGAAAGTGAGCTCGGCGTGGTGCAGGTGCAATTGTTGGGTGGACGCACCCGCGAGGTAACGCTCCGCGCTCTGCGCAAGCGTTGAAGACCGGTGGCGCGCTACTTCAAGTACTGAAACAAGCCTAGGATTCCGCCAAAGATGAGGGCCGAACTGGCCACTCCGCGAGCCGAGCCTCAGCAGTTGCCGGTCATGCGCAACCAGATGCCCACTGCGGGCAGAGCGCCGAGGCCGATGATGATCAGTGTGTGTTTCATGGGGGGATCTTAGGACGGGGAGGTGGTTTTTTCCTCGGACTCTCTGGTCAAGCGATTTTAAATCCGCGAGATTGAACAGATCGCGAACAATCTCGGGTCTGAGGAGGCGGCAATCACCATTGAAGGGCCCTGAGGAAGGGCAAGAGCCGATTCGCGTTTCCTCGGTTGCGGGGCGCAGACCATACCTGCGGCCTGATACGAGGTCTCGCAACAGAAAGCCTGAAACCGGTGGAAGATTCCTGCGTCCTTAGTCTGAACCCCTGGGTGTTTTGCTCGGGGCTTGACCTAAGGAAAGGTACTCGAGGAATAAGATGAGATTTGATTTCGACAACGTGCAGGAACCAATCAGTATGCGCAGTGTGCCCGCGGGGGTCCATGTTTGCGAAATCCGCGAGGTGCGAGAGGGCATCTCAAAGGATGGAAGCCCGCGCTGGAGTATGAAACTCGAAGTGGCCGCGGGGGAACATGCGGGGCATCACGCGGCCTGGGATTCAATCACTTGGAGCGAGCGCGGAATTTATCGCGTGCGCTCGGTGCTGCAGGTTCTGGGTTTTAATGTGGAAGGAGAGCTTGAAGTCAATCCCAAGGACTTGGTGGGCAGGGGGGCCCGCGTGCGATTGGTTGAAGAGGTTTACGATGACCCGATGCTTGGTAGCCGGCGCGAGCAACTAGTGGTGCCGTACAACGGTTGGGCTCCCCGGGAGGAGGAAGAGGACGGGGCATTCTCTGGGCCGGGTGCGTCCAATGCACCCGAGCCGGATCCATTTTGATGGCAGACGGTGTCCAGGCATACGGTGTCCGGGCATACCCTGCGGGGCTGCGGGTGGCAGTCCATACAACTCGGCCAGCCTATTGGGCCAAGTCCCTTTTGTCTGCAAGAGTGACGATGGGGGTCTGACTGTGAATGGAGTACAATGGCCCCGTGCAATCCCCCGTTCCCCAAGAAGAAGAACTGCTGGCTGCGGCCCTCGAGGTACTCAACCAAGCCCATGCACCCTATTCGGAGTTCCGGGTGGGGGCGGCGTTGCTGGACGCGGAGGGCAAGGTTCATGTGGGCTGCAATGTGGAAAACGCGAGCTTTGGTTTGACGATTTGCGCTGAGCGCGTGGCGGTGTCCAGCGCAGTGGCAAGCGGGGCGCGTGAGTATCGGTCCATGGTGATCGCTTTTGTCGGCGAGACAAAGGTTCCACCCTGCGGGGCTTGTCGTCAGTTCATGGCGGAGTTTGCGCCGGAATTGGAAATTGCTTGGGGTGGACCCGAGGGGATTGTGGGTAGGGCGACCTTGAGTGAGCTCTTGCCCAGTGCGTTTCACGGGGGGCTGTTGGATGCGAGAGCACAGCCGGACACCGAAGGAGCATGACTTCAAAGGAAGAATCTCCCACTGAGACGGTAGCGCAGGTAGCGAACCTGCGTCGGCGCATCTTGCGCTACGACCGGCTTTATTATGTGGATGGAACTCCCGAGGTTTCGGATCGTGACTATGACTTGCTCTTTCGCGAGTTGCAGGAATTGGAAGAGGCGCATCCGCATCTAGTGGAACCCACCAGCCCGACCCAGCGTGTTGGGTCGGCTTTACCCGAAGGCCAGGGATTTGCCAAGCTGCACCATGAGGTGCCTATGCTTTCGATCTCAAGCCTCTTCAAGGTCGAAGAAGTGCAGGACTTTGTCGAGAAGATTCAACGTTTCTTGGGAATGGAGGAGGTCGAGTCCCTCCATTGGTCATGCGAACCCAAGTTCGACGGAGTCAGCGCAGCCTTGGTCTACGAAAATGGCGCGTTGGTACGGGGCTTGACCCGCGGGGACGGGGTGGAGGGTGAAGATGTGACCGCGAACATACGAACCGTGCGCAACTTGCCCCTGGTGTTGGATTCATCCAAGCGTGAGGTTCCCAAACTGCTCGAAGTGCGCGGTGAGGTGTTGATCGCCAAGGCGGCTTTTGACGAATTCAACGCAGGGCGTATGGAACGTGGGGAAACGCAACTCGCGAATCCGCGCAACGCCACGGCCGGGGCGATTCGGCGCAATAACCCCGGCGAGGTGGCCCGCTATCCATTGGAGTTCCACCTGTACTCGGCACCTCGGGTCGAAGGCGTCGAGCCCTTTGAAACTCACACTGAAATGGTCGCGGCGCTCAGGGATTGGGGTTTGCCCGATTCCGGCCTAGGACAGCGTGTGCAGGGTTTAGATGCCTGTTTGCAGTTTCACCAAAAAATGGAGGCGCGACGCGATGAGCTGGCTTTCGATGTGGACGGCGTGGTCTGCAAGCTCGACTCCCTGGCCCTCCGTGAGCGGCTAGGGACCACCGCGCGCACGACCCGCTGGCAGTACGCCCAAAAGTTCAAGGCCGTCGTGGCGGTCACCACCCTGCGGGCCATCGAGGTGCAAGTGGGCGTCAGTGGACGCTTGACCCCGCGGGCTCACTTGGATCCGGTAACGGTCATGGGGGTCGTGGTTCGGCATACGACCCTGCACACCGCGGAGCATGTGACCGAGTTGGGGCTACGAATCGGCGATCGGGTTTCTCTCAAGCGTGCAGGCGATGTGATTCCCAAAATCATGGGCGTCGAGCGCGCCGCAGAGGGGGATGCGCCCCGGGATTGGGAGGGAAAGGTTCCCGCTAGTTTGTTGGCGGCTCCCTTGAAGGACGCCAGCGATCCCCAACCAGAGGTGCTGCCGGGAGTCGCTTGGCGCTATGGCGAGGTCTTGTCCATGCCCACCCATTGCCCCGTGTGCGGGACCAAAGTTGAACATGCTGGCAAGTATTATTCCTGCCCCAACACTTATGCCTGTCGCCCGCAATTGGTAGGCCGCACTGCGTTGCTCGCGGGGCGTAAGGGACTTGAGATCGATGCGATTGGTGAAAAACTGATCGAGCAGCTATATGACGAGGGCATGCTGGAAGGCCCCGCAGATCTGTTTCACCTGAAAGAGGAACAGCTCGCGACCCTCGATGGTTGGGGTGAGAAAAGTGCAGCCAAGCTCATGGGGCAACTGCAGGAGCGACGCTGCGCGCCATTTGCGCGCTTGCTCACCGGGCTTTCGATTCCGGGGCTTGGCGAAGCTACGGGGCGTCTGCTTGCAAGGTCGTTCAGCGACTTGAATGGGTTGCAGCGGGCGGAGCTCGAAGAGCTTGAACAGATCGACGGCATTGGACCCATTGATGGGGCCCGGATCGTTGAGTGGTTCAGTCGACCTGAGAGCCATTCCCTCTTCGAACGTCTCTTCGAGGGTGGCCTGACCATTGATTATCCCGTCGCTATTTCGGGTGGCGGACCCTTTGAAGGGAAAACAGTGGTCTTCACCGGATCCCTCGCGGACACCAGTAGGGCTGAGGCCAAGAAACTGGTGGAGGATCGGGGCGGACGGGTTTCGTCCTCGGTCAGCGCCAAGACGGATTATCTCGTGCAGGGGGGCAAGCCCGGCAGCAAGGCCAAGAAAGCCGAGGCAAAAGGGGTGCGGGTTCTGCTCGAAGAGGATTTCCAGGGTTTGCTGGCAGACGACCAGGGCTAGGGGCTCGTGGCAGGTACTGGGAGGCGCTTGGGGGCTAGGATCGGCTCCCTAGGAACCCGAAGTGCCCCCTGACCGGATTCGGGGCTACCATGAGAACACCCCTGACCCATGTCTGTACCCGACGAACCCGAATCACAGCCATCCCCGACTCAGCCGTCGGGATCGCCATCCTCTGAGCCCCAATCCTCGGAGGGCCAACTTCCGGAGGTTCCGGCTATCGAACTTCCCGAGGAGTTTCTGACTTCGGAGGTGGAGGAGCTTGTGAATCAAGCCCAGGCCGGGGATGCCGATGCGCTGAACAATCTGTTCACGCGCTACCACCAGACCATGGTGAACGTGGCGCGGCGGAAACTTGGTGCGCGGCTGCGTGCAAAGGAAGATCCCGATGACTTGGCGCAGACTACGTTCCGAGAAGCTACTCGGGACTTTTCGCGCTATCAGTACCGAGGCGAGGGTTCGCTCCTGCGCTGGTTGGTGCAAATCCTTCATAACAAGATCCGTGATAGGGCAGAGTTTTACAGCGCGGGCAAGCGCGACACGGCGCGTGAACGACCCATGGGTGGGGGATCCGACGATCCTGATATGCCTACCCGGGACCTTCCTACGGACGATCTTTCAGTCACTCGGGTTGTGGTCCGGGACGAGTCTTTTGTCCTGTTGCACAAGGCGCTCGATGAACTTTCCCCCGAAAACCGCAAAGCGATCACCCTGGTTTTCTTCCAGGGCTTGACCCTACGCGCCGCCGGGGAAAAGATGGGCGGCAAGTCCGAGGACGCCGTACGCATGATGTTGCGCCGAGCCGAGAGCAAGCTGGGTGAACGACTTAAGAATGTGCTCGGAAACAAGGGCAATGACTAGGCAGGTGCGCTTGACTCTTGTGCTCTCCCTTGTTCTTGGCGTTCTGGCCTGCGTCTCCACGCAGGATGACGTGACTAAGCTCGGCGAAATCCGCCGCCCGAATATTCTTTGGATTTCGGTGGAGGACATGAGCCCTTGGCTAGGTTGTTATGGGGACGAGCTCGCCCAGACGCCGGTCCTGGATGCGCTTGCGGCGGAAGGGTTGCGGTACACGCAGGCTCACGCCACTTCGCCGGTTTGCTCCTGCGCTCGGTCCACATTAATCACCGGCTGCTGGGCCACGGAAATTGGTTCTATGCACCATCGCGCGGGAAAACCCAGTTCTGCCGCGGTTGCACGCAACCCAAAGGCCTACGCGGCCATTCCGAGTTACGAGGCGACGCCCTCTCCGGAAGTGCGCTGCTTCCCCGAAATCCTGCGCGCAGCGGGGTATTACTGCACCAACGCGGCTAAGCAGGACTACCAATTCCGGGCTCCCGTGACGGTTTGGGATGAGAGCGGTGGTAAGGCCCACTGGCGCAACCGGCCCGACCCGAGCCAGCCCTTTTTCAGTGTGATCAACCTGGCCATGACCCACGAGAGCCGCACCTTCCCCAAGGCCCGGCGTGCCCCGGAAGTCACCGATCCAGCCACGGTGTCCGTGCCACCCTACTATCCCGACACGCCTCTCGTGCGTCAGGATTTGGCCCGCACCTACGACAACATTGCGGCGATGGATGAGCGCGTGGGCAAGATCTTGGCGCAGCTCGATGAGGACGGCTTAGGGGAAGAAACGGTGGTCTTCTTCTTCACCGATCACGGAGTGGGGCTGCCCCGAGGGAAGCGCAGTCTCTACGCCTCGGGTACGCACGTGCCCTTGATCGTGCGCTTGCCTGGCGGCCAGCCCGACACAGTCGAGCGTATGGTTAGTTTTATTGACTTTGCCCCGACGGTCTTGTCCCTCGCTGGAATTGAAGCTCCGGATTGGATGGGCGGGCGCGCATTCATGGGTCAACACGAGCGTGACGGCCGGGGGCATGTAACGTTCCATGCGGACCGCATGGACTCGGAGACGGACCGGACCCGGGCGATCACCGATGGGCGCTGGCGTTTGTTGTTGAACCTGATGCCGGAGCGGCCGCATCTTTATCCCGTGGCCTATGCCAACTCGATTCCCATGATGGGGGACATTAAGGCGTTGCAGGCGTCCGGCGCGGGGAGCCCTGGCCAGTGGCAGATGCTCTTGAAACCCAAGCCCGCGCGGGAATTGTATGACACTCAAAGTGATCCCCATGAGGTGCAGAATCTGATCGAGGATCCGGCGCATTTTGAGCGCGCGGCAGCATTGGAAGAAACCCTTCTGGCTTGGATGGAGTCCACCAAGGATTTGGGGCTAATGGGGGAGGGGGAAATGGTGCGCACGCATCTTTGGCCTCCTCTTGGGGAGCAGCCCCTCACCGAGGCTCCGACCCTGACCCCCGGGAGAGGGCTTCGTTGCGCGACTCCTGGTGCCTCCATCGGCTGGCGCGAGCTCGGGGAGAAAAGTTGGAGGGTGTACCAGCCGAGCACGGTTCTGCCCCGCACTGGCTTCATTCAGGTGCTGGCCCACCGCATCGGGTTCAAGCCAAGCGAACGGCAACGGATGCAGCTGGGGGAGTAAGAGGCTTGGGCGCCGCCCCCTATTCCGCACAACCTGCCGAAATTCTTGTCGCCCTACCCCGGGTTCGGGAGTAAAATCCCGCCCCCTAAAAGGGCCGTTAACTCAATTGGTTAGAGTGCCATCCTCACACGGTGGAAGTTGGTGGTTCGAGTCCACTACGGCCCACCACCATGCTGTTTCCCATGGTGGGTTGCCCTCGCAGAAAGCAATTCGAGAACCTCTGGGCCTTCGATCTCATTGGCCCGCACGCCAACCTCGAACTCTTTGGTCACGGTTTGAGTACACTGATGCCAGATACCCCATGGCACACGACCAACAACGCTGGATCGAGGAGTTAGCTCTCTTGCGCCGGGCCCAGACTCCCTGCGCTCTGGTCACCGTCGTTGGCATCACCGGCAGCACGCCGCGTGATGTGGGCGCGCGCATGATCGTGACGACCGAGAGCTTGGCCTTTGGAACCATCGGCGGCGGGCGGCTGGAGCACCTTGCAATGGAGCGTGCCCGCGAGCTCTTGGACGGAGCAATCCCTTGCACCCAAAACCTCGACCTGCCCCTGGCTGAGCGAGCGGGGCAGTGCTGCGGCGGACAGGTTTCCTTGCTGATCGAAGTGTTCGTCTGGCAGGCCCGTCAGGTTGCGGTATTTGGTGCGGGCCATGTGGGCCAAGCCCTGGGTGGTCTGGCCCCCTGGATGGGGGCCGATGTTGTCTTGATCGATTCTCGCAGCGAGGAAACCCTTGAACCCAAACTCCCAGCCGAACCAGCATTTCGTCTGCTCTTCAGCGCTGCACCCGAAGCGGAGCTGGAAGAACTCAGCCCTGATGCCTGCGTGCTGATCATGACCCATGACCACGCTCTGGATCTGGCTCTGTTGGAAGCAGCCCTCAAGCGACCGTTTCCCTACATCGGTTTGATTGGATCCGAGCGCAAATGGCAACGCTTTCGCGGCCGCTTGACCCAGCGGGGAATGGACTCCCAGCAATTCGAGCGTGTTCATTGTCCCATTGGTGGGGCACGCCCATCCAAGGAACCGGGGGCAATCGCCTTGGCCGCCGCAGCCGAGATTCTCTCCGTGCTTTCCTCGATTGAGGCACTCGGAGAGGCGGGAGTGGCCGACTACCGTATTTAGAGCGCGATCTCCCACACGTGGACGTTTGGACCGTAAGGAGTAGACGTCTAAACTCTGTCCACCATGCGATTGATCCAGCCCCTATTTCTTTTGACGGTTTTGCTCGTCGCTTGCAGCGGCGGGTCGGACTCCGAGGAGACTCGGTCTCCCCAGGATCGTGCGCGGGATTTGATCATCGAAGCCCAGGAAATCGCCACCACTGGGAACACCCCCAAGGCTGCGGAATTGCTGGCACGTTCCTTGGCATTGGATCCAGATCATGTGGGGGCCTGGCACCGTTTGGGTGAAATGCGTTTGCTCTCGGGCCTCGACGGGGTATTTGAGGCCCTTGACCGCGCCCAGGCCATGGGCTTGGACAGCGCGCGCTTTCACCAAACCCGGGGTGAAGCTTATGAGGCGGAGGAACAGGACTCCCGCGCTAAGGCAGAGTTCGCCATGGCTCTTGAACGAGAGCCCTTCCGCAAGGAAGCCTGGTTCCGCTTGGCCCAAGTCGAGCGCCGCCTGGGCAATGATTTTGCCGCGGCAGAATCTCTCGCGGAGTTCGCACGCATCGATCAAGCGGAGCGCAGCCTGATGACTTCTTTGCAAGCGGCGCAGGCGCAACCGGAGGATGCCATGCTGGCGGCGGCGACAGCTTCTGCGCACTTGGAGATGGGCTATGTAGAGGAGGCCCAGGAGTGGGTGGACCGTGCGTTCGCGTTGCGCAGCAATATCCCCGAGGCGCACATGGTCGCCGGACGCATCGCGCGTCTACAAGGGGATCCTGACACGGCAATGGTGCACTTCGAGTTGGTCACATCCCTATCCCAGTACGATCCCCGGCCCTGGATAGAACGCAGCGAAATGGCCCTGTCCGCGGGTGATCACGAAGCTGCGCGCAACTATGCCCACTACGCCACGGATGTGGCTGGGGCTGACCCGCGGGTCTTCTTGGCCCAGGCCCGCATCTTGATCGCCCTTGATTCCTTGGACGAGGCTCTGGCTTCCTGTGAAGCTGCCCTCCTGCGTGATCCCAAGCGGGAGGAAACCTTGCAGTTGCACGCTCATATTTGGGACCTGATGGTAAAGGCCAATGAGCCGGCGGGGAAAGACGATTGAGCAAGCACTTGGGCTGGATTCTGTTAGCGAGCTTGCCCCTTGGTGCTTGCGGTCCTGGTGCCCAGGATCCAAGCCTTTGGTTCGAGGCACGGACCCTGGGCGATGGGGAGTTTGCCAACGCAAGTGGTACGGCAGAAAAGGACTTTGTGAACGACTCCTTTGGGGCCGGCGTGGCCCTGCGGGATTTTAACGGAGACGGGCACTTGGACATCTTTGCCATCGGTGGTGGTGATGCACAGGGCAAAGCAAATGGGGATGCGCTCTTTTTTGGGGATGGTAAAGGTGGCTTTGAACGCGCGCCTAAAGATCTCAGCCTAGAGCCGACTCCCGGCGGTCGCGCCTACGGAGTCAACGCCCGGGACTTTGACGGGGATGGGGATGTGGACCTTTACATCACCCGCCGTGGGCCGAACCGCCTGCTGTGCAATCAGGGGGATGGGACCTTCGAAGATCAAAGCGAGATTAGCGGTCTTGGGGATCCGGCCTGGAGTACCGGCGCTGCTTGGCTTGACTTCGACGGGGACGGGGTCCTGGATCTATTCGTGGTCAACCACATTGACTTCGATCGGGACGCCGTGATGGAGCGGGGCAAGAGCCTCTACCTGGGCCAAAGTGTGTACTACGGGCCGACGGGTTTACCGGCGCAGGCGGACCACTTGTATCTCGGTCGAGGAGACGGGACCTTTGAGTTGGCTGATGTGGGGCCGGAGTTGGGAAGCAATCCGAACTATGGCTTTGGGGTCATCGTCTTTGATGAGGATCAAGACGGGGACTTGGATTTGTATGTGGCCAACGACACCACTCCCAATCAGCTTTGGCGTAATGATGGGGGCGCAGGAATGAGCGACCAGGCAGCGCGTCTTGGTTGTGCACTCTCCATGGAGGGAGGTCCCCAGGCAGGCATGGGTGTTGCTCTTGGGGACGCAGACGGGGACCTGCAGCCGGAACTGTTCATCACTAATTTCTCGAACGACTATTTCACCCTGTATCGTCGCGGGGAAGATGGTTTTTGGCGCGACCGCACCACTCGCTCACGACTGCATGCCCTTACTTGGAAATCCCTGGGTTGGGCTTGTGGTTTTGGGGATTTGGACAGCGATGGCGATCAGGACCTCTGGGCTTTCAACGGTCACGTGTACCCACAGATGGACGCGGTGCCCCTCGGCCCGAGCTATACCCAAGTGGCCCAGGTGTTTGAGAACGACGGGAGCGGACGCTTCTCCGTGCCCGAACACGGTGGTGGCCCCGGTATGGGGACTCCTCGGTCTGGCCGGGGTGGCGCAGTTGGGGACCTGGACCATGACGGGGATTTGGACATGGTGATGGGTGTGTTGGATGGTTCGCCGGTGGTGCTAGAGAACACAGGGCGCGGGGGCAATTCCCTCATGGTGGAGCTGGTCGGCGAGGGTGGCAATCGCGAGGCCATCGGTGCGACAGTTGAAGGCCAGGTCGGATCCAAGATTCAAAAACGTTGGGTGGGCTCGCAGGCAGGATTTCTTTCCAGCAGTGATCCTCGATTGCACTTTGGCCTAGGCGAAGGGCAACAACTCGATCAACTGCGGATCCTCTGGCCGAACGGCAGCAGCCTAGATGTTGGTCCTTTGCAGGCAGGTCAAATCCATCGTATTGATCAAGCGACAGGACAGGTTCAATCGGGGCCGAGGGACCACTGATGGCTGATACAGAATGGATGGCGTCGGAGGGGGATGGGTCGAATTCGGGCGCATCGGTCCAGAACTCGGCCAGCAGGCCCCAACCGGCCCAGTCCCACGCGGGTCTTCAGCGGTTATTGCTTGTGCTGTTTACGGGCGGCTTGGTGCAGATCTTGATACGGATTCAGGACTGGGCCCAAAACCCCCTGAGTCATGTGCCAAGGGTGGATGCTGCTCACAATTGGGAGTGGGCTTCGCGCATCGCTGGGGGCGAGTTGATTGGAGACGTGCCTTTCTTTGGGGCGCCGCTAGCTCCCTATGTGGCCGGCCTCTTGCGCGCTTTGGGGGGAGGCCTTTTGGCTTGGCAAGTTCTGGGAGTTGTGTTCTTGATGGGGTCTGCTGCCCTGGTGGGACGTGCTGCCATGAGAGCTTATGGAGGGGCGCTTGCCCCAGCTCTGGCCGCGGGCCTTGTGCTCTTCACCACCGATTGCGCTCATGCCCCAGGACGGGTTTTGTCCGGACCCTTGCAGTTGTTGTTGATGGCTTGGGTGCTTGAGCGCGTGGTGGCCTGCTTGCTGCAACCGGACATGCGCCGAGCCCTGTGGTTGGGCGCGGCGGCGGGTGTAACCACCCTGGCTTGGCCGGTGATGTTGCCCTTGACCATGCTGCTGGCCCTTTGGGTTGCTTGGGTTGCGGGAGCCCGCGCAGGTCTCGGGGCGGCGTTGATGGCCTTGGTTTGCATTGCTCCCGCGACTTTGCACAACTTTGCTGCAAGCGGAGACTTGATTCCGGTTACGGCCCATGCGGGTGTGACCTTTTACCACGGAAATAACCCTCGTGCCGATGGGACCATCACCGGCTCGGGTCTTTCTATGGACAAGAGCGTTCACCAACGGGAGGCCCTTGAGCAAACCCGCGAGGCCCTAGGACCTGAGGCGGGCTGGAGTGATGTGAGCGGGTACTTTTTCTCCCGGGGATTGGAGTGGTGGGTCGCAGAGCCAAGTCGCGCTCTTGGTTTGGCCCTGCGTAAGGGCAGCCTCTTCATGGGTGCGCGTCACTATGGGGACATCGATTTAGTCACCCTTGAGCGTGATGAAGTCCTGTCGACTCTATGGCTCGCGTTCTTGCCCAGTCAATTGGTGGTGGCCCTTGGCATTCTGGCGGGATTGATGGGGCTGCGCCGAAATCCACGGAAAGTGCTGCCCGCCTTACTTTTGATCTTGGCGGCTATGGGGATCGTGGTCGTCTTTTGGTACACGCCTCGCTACCGTTTGCCGGTGGTGCCCGCCGCGAGTTTCTTGATCGCGGGCGCGGTGGCCAATGGGGTCATGAATCGGCGTACCTGGATTGCAGGTATCGTTACCTTGATGGGACTGTCCTTCGGTCTTGAGTCTATTGGCTGGGATGACGAGAACCGTTGGCGCGCTGGATTTCACTTGGCCTTGGCCCAAGCGCACATGGACATGGGAAGTCCCGCTGCGGCGAGGGTCCAGGCTCGGCTTAGCGAGCAAGCAGGAGAACCCCGGGCGGCGATTCTCTTGGCGGAGCTAATGGGAGGACCGGAAGGTCTGGCCGAGCTCTTGGCCCTGGCCAATCAAAGCCTTGAGGATGGCGATTTGCAGCGGCGCGCGGCGATTGGTCTGGCGGGTGCGGAGCGTTTGCCCGAGGCTTTGATCCGATTTGAGGCGGCTGCAAGGCTCGACCCCCTTGATTGGCGAGCGCATCAGGGATGGGGTGCCGCGCTCTTGCAGTCTGGTGAGGGAGAAAAGGCCGCGCAGATCTTGGACGGGGCCTTGGCCCTTGCACCCATGGAACCCGATGTCCTTTACACCCGGGGCTTGGCTGCGGAATTGACCGGCGATGATCAACGGGCATTGGAGTGGGCCCGAGAAACTTTGGTCCATGGGCCACGCCATCAGCAGGGTCGCGACTTGCTCGTGCGTCAGTTGTTGAAGTCGGGCTTGCGCAGAGAACTAGTGGAGTTACTTGAGGCTTGGCTGGAGGAAACCCCAGACCTTTGGCCCGCACGCTCCCTCTGCGCTTGGGTTTTAGCCACCGCTGCGGATGAAACTCTGCGCGATGGGAAACGGGCTTTGGCCCTGTTGGACCAGCAGTTTCCCGATCCCCCTAACCCCGATGCCCTCGACACCTTGGCAGCGGCCTTTGCGGCGGCGGGGGATTTTGAGGCGGCACAGGGGATGATTTCCAAGGCGATCAAGCTCAGCGGAGATTGGCCTGATGAGATGCGGGCGGGCCTGCTCGAGCGTCAGGCGTCCTATACCAGGCGCGAGGTCTGGATTGAGGCCCCTTAGTCTTCACGTTGTTGTGTTTCACTCCGTAATCTTCTGATGATGCTGCGCCCCGTCCCCTTGTCCCTGTTGCTTGTCCTGCTCCCTGCCTGTGGCGGCGAGCACCAGGTGCGGCCCAATGTGCTCGTGATCTCGATCGACATGCTGCGTGCGGATCATGTGTCTTCCTATGGGTACGAACGCACGACCACCCCGACCATTGATGGACTCGCCGACGACGGCGTGCGTTTTGCGCGACATGTTTCCAGCGCACCCTGGACCCTGCCGGCCCATGCGGCCATGTTCACCTCCCTGCCGGACTCCGTGCACGGCTGTGTGGACGGCACAAGTAACGCCCTGCCCGACGGGATCACCACCCTTGCGGAACGTTATTCCCAGGCGGGTTATGGCACTAGCGGCTTTTTCGCGGGGCCCTATCTCCACCCGGCCTTTGGCCTTGGCCAGGGCTTTGACGAATACCGCTTTTGCGTTCCAGATCTAGCGGCCCGCCTGGACGGCCAAAGTGTGGACCAATGGGCGGGCGATCCCGCAGCCCACCGGCGGTCGCATCATGGGGTCACCAACCCTGGTGTGGTGAACGCGGCATCTGCGTGGTTGCGAGAGCACAGGGAAGATCCCTTCTTTATGTTTGTGCACCTGTGGGATGCACACTTTGATTTTGTGCCCCCTGCGCCCTTTGATGCGCGCTTCGGTGATCCCAGCTACGATGGTTTTGTCGATGGCCGCGAGTTCTTCTTTGACCAGCGCATCCATGGAGGCATGGACGACCGTGATTTACGCCAGTTGATCGCGCTCTATGACGGGGAGATCATGTGGTGCGATGTGCACGTCAAGTTGCTGCTTGGACTATTGGATGAATTGCAACTGGCGGACGACACGATCGTCGTGGTGACCAGCGACCATGGTACGGAGTTCTTTGACCACGGCTCCAAGGGGCATCGTCGGACCTTGTACGGGGAGGCGATCAACATCCCTCTGGTGATTCGCGCTCCCGGCAGACTGCCGCGTGGAATGGTGGTTGATGACCTGACACGCATGGTGGACTTGGGCCCAACCCTGATGGAATTATCGGGACTTGCGCCCTCCAACGAGTTCGTGGGGCAAAGCCTTGCACCTTTGGCCCGGGGCGAGGACGTCCCTCCCAGAATTGCGCTTAGTGAACTCTTGGCTGATCAAAACCGCATGCGCAGTGTGATCAGCGGTCAGGGCAAGCTGGTTTGGAACGAGGTCACAGGGGATGCGGTCTGGTTTAACCTCGCGTCCGATCCCAAAGAACTCAAGCCCCAAAGAGACTTGACCCAGGGCTTAGGCTTGGAGCTCTTGCGTGCCCTGCAGGCCGAAATGGAGACGATTGAGCGCGTCGCCGAACAACACCAGTATCCGTGGCAACCGATTGTGCTGCCGCCCGCCTTGGATTCGGCGATTCGCGCCAGTGGGTACGGGGGCGGGGATAAGTGACCCCCGTGTCCGGGCCTAGGCCTCGGCCTTGACCGCTTGGATTGCTTTGGTCAGCACGGGGAGGATCTCCAAGGCGTCGCCCACGATGCCGTAGTCCGCCACCTTGAAGATCGGAGCTTCCGCGTCCTTGTTGATCGCCACAATGACAGCGCTGGTGCGCATGCCGGCTAGGTGTTGGATGGCACCTGAAATACCCACCGCAAAGTAGAGCTGGGGCGAGACCGTCTTGCCGGTTTGCCCAACCTGTTCCGAGTGCGGTCGCCAGCCGGCGTCCACTACGGCGCGACTTGCTCCCACCGCCGCATTGCCGAATGCTGTGGAAAGGTCCTCAAGCAATTTGAATTGCTCCTTATCGCCCAGGCCCCGGCCGCCGGAGATCACCACCGGTGCTTCTTGCACATCGAGTCGGGCGCTGGTCTTGGCTTCCAGGGAAGTCACGCGCGCCTTGGGTTCGGCAGTGATGGCTGCTGCGTCGCAGGAGTCCGGACCCGTATCTTCGCTGGGAGTAAAGATGTTCAGTCGCGTGGTGGCGCAAAACACGTCGGCGCTGGAAACCAGATCGGCGATGACCTTGCCAGCCAACCAGGGGCGACGCGCGGTGAGTTGATCTCCGCTGGCTTCAAGGCCGGTGCAGTCGCTGAAGAGTACCGCATCGAGGTGTGCAGCGACCCGCGGGGCCAAATCACGACCGGCGCTGGTGGCTGCGGCTATGAAGCCGCCGCAGTCGTTGTTCTTGACCGCATCGGCCAGGGCGCTGGCGAGGGCGTCGGGGCTGGAAGAGTCGCCTCCCAGGGCGATTGCCTTTTGGGCGCCGTTGCAGGCGGCGGCAGCGGAAGCATCGCCGCAGAACACGGCGACGGTTTCGGCTCCGGTGGCGCGCGCGGCGCCAAGAGCCTCCAAACTTGCGCGGCGCGGGGCACCAGCGGTGATTTCAACGAAGACGAGGATAGGTTTCATGGTGTTCTTGAGGGCTAGAGGACCTTGGCTTCGTTGCGCAAGGCATCGATCAGAGTGGGGACTGCATCGGGGCCGGTGCCGAGAATGCGGCTTTCGGCACGGGGCGCGGGGGGCGCCAGGGCGGACACGCTGGCCTGGTTCTCGACCAATTCGGCGGGGCTTTCTTCGAAGGGCTTCTTCTTGGCCGCCATGATCCCTCTCAGGTTCGAGTAGCGCGGCTCGTTGAGTCCCTTGTTGCAAGTGATGACCGCGGGCAGGGAGAACTCGATGGTTTCGAGGCCCTGTTCGGTTTCCCGCTTGGCGCTGCCCTTGCCATCGGCGATCTCCAGGGAGATCGCATCGGTGACGCAAGCCCAACCGAGGTACGTGGCGACCATCGGTCCCACAGCAGCGTTGTCCCGGTCCGTGGCCACACGGCCCATGAAGGCCAAGTCCGCGCCGAGGTCCTTGAGTTTCGCCGCCAAAGCCTTGGCGGTGGCGCGGCAGTCCCGAGAAAGCCAGCCCGGATCGGCCAAGACTTCCGCCCGGTCTCCACCCTTGGCCAAGCATTCGCGGATTTCCTTGGTGCCACTGCTGGGGCCGAGGGTCAAGACTGTGACCTCACCCCCGTGGGTTTCCTTGGTGCGAACCGCCTCCTCAAGGGCGAGTTCGTCATAGAAGGAGATCATGTAAGAGAGGCCGCTCTCGTCGAGGGATTTGCCATCGGCGGCAACCTTGACCTCGGCATCTGTGGTGGGCACTCGTTTGACGCAGGCTACGATGTTCATGGCTTGGCGTTCACTGGGGGGTTGGGGGAATGGTGTCGGTCCGCGGTGGAACCGCTTGTTGGGCGATGAGGATAGCCTTGGGGGGCGCATCCCTCAAGGTTTGGGACCTACGCTCTTGGACCCAGTGGTGGCTCAATCCTTAATTTGCGAGGCCCTAGACCGGTTTGTTGGCCTGAAGGTCCAAATCGAACTTGTGTCCCAAGTAGACCTCGCGCACCTTGGGGTCATTGATCAACTCCTCGGCATTTCCGTGACGCAGGATCTGGCCTCGGAAGATGATGTAGGCCCGGTCGGTGCTTTGAAGGGTCTCTCGCACGTTGTGGTCCGTGATCAGGATCCCAAGCCCATTTTCCCGCAGGCGGTTCACCAGGACTTGGATCTCCTCCACGTTGATCGGGTCCACACCGGCGAAGGGCTCGTCTAGCAGGAGCACCTTGGGTTTGGTGGCCAAGGCTCGGGCCAGTTCCAGGCGGCGCCGCTCGCCCCCCGAAAGGGTCTCTCCCAGGTTGTCCTCGAGGTGCTCAAGTTCGAGCTCGCCCATCAATCGGTGAGCCTCTGACTTTCGCTCCTTGCGTGAGAGGGGCAGAGCCTCAAGCACTGCCAGCAAGTTGTCGCGCACCGACATTTGTCGAAAAACGCTGGTCTCTTGGGGTAGGTAGCCCATTCCCATGCGCGCCCGGCGGTACATGGGGGCCTTGCTGCAATCCACGCCGTTGATCCGCACCTGGCCAGCATCAGGGACAATCAGGCCGATGGTCATGCGAAAGCTGGTGGACTTGCCAGCGCCATTGGGGCCGAGGAGGCCCACGATTTCGCCTGCGTCGACTTTGAAGCCGACCCCGTCCACCACCCGTCGCCGGCGATAGCTCTTGGTCAGGCCATTGACTTCCAGCAGGGTCTTTTCCACGTGGCGGAGCTTAGCAGACCGGCAGCCTAGGAGTATCGGCCTGGTCCTGTTGTTGCCCTCGGCGGGAGTCGGGAGTCAAGCTGGGAGGAAGGGGGTGAGGCGGTCGAGTTCCGATCGCCTGCGCTGGGACCAGAGTGGGAAGATCAGGACATCCTGTGGGGTCAAGGGTTTGGTTGGGGGAGGTGTCTCAACCCGAGTGAGGGGAACGACTTGCGAACCCTCGAAAAGTGAGATTCAGGAAAGCGGCTTCCTATGTGGGTAACTTGCGGAAAACTCCTCCTGAATTGGCTCCCAAGAACCCTTGGTATACGGTTTTCCTAGGGAACGCTTGAAAAGGAAGTAGCCTCGCCTTTCCGGGGGAATTAGAGCGCTTCTAAGCCCTTTACTAGCAAGGAGATAGGTGCATTCGTAGTTCCTCTTGCGCAGCCGTAGGTACGTCCGTGAAGCTGATAATAGGAACCAGGGGCTTGCGCCTACTGGGCGACCCCATTTGTGGATAACTATTGTCCGGGGGCTTTCTGCTGGTCAAAATCGTCACTCAGAGCTGCATTCTGCCCAGGTTCCATGGTGGCTTCCAATCGTGCAAGGAGGCTCTGGGTCTGGTCGATTGCCTGTTCCATGCCCTGGGTGTCTCCGGTTTTCAGAAAACGACCCAGAACGGACTCCGCTAGGAAGCGCATTTCGCCGGTGAGTTCCTTGAGTGCTTCGGATTTCAAGCGCGTGACATAGTCCGTCGATTTCTTCGACAACGAGAGAGCTCGGTTCGCAGTGACCAATGAGGATGCATAGGCCTTGGTCTCGGAAGATGCGGCCTGCAAGTCTTGCATGAGGACCTCGGTCTGTTGAGCCGAGCGCCGCTTCTCATGGAGCGCTAAGGCCATCTGGCGCACCTCAATGGATTCGAAGGGTTTCTTCAGGATCAAGAGGTGGTGGCTATTGCCCAAGGACTGGAGGGTGTCCTCGTGGCTGTAATCGGACCACGCCGTGCAGAGCACGATCTCGGTCTCGGGGGCCACTTGCCAAATCCGTCGAACGGTTTCCACCCCATCGATTCCCGGTGGCATGCGTACATCCACAAAGGCGACGGCGATGGGGGCGCCGGCTTCCATCGCCTCAGTGACGATCTTGACTGCTTCTTCTCCCTGATGGGCATGGATCAACGCACGCTGCTCGGGGGCAGGCTTCGCTTGCTTGTCGACGGCTCCAGTGAAGGCAGAGCGTGCCGCATCTAAAGTGCCTTGACTGGCGTTTGTCTTGAGGAATATCTTGGTGAAGGCATCGTGGATCGACGGATCATCGTCCACAACTAGGATTCTATTGGTGTAGTTCATAGGGCACCTGAGAGCTAGGCAGAGATTCAGTAGATACGGTTGGAGCAACTAGAGTTACCCGAACGTCGAGAGAGGAACGCAGTCGGAAAGTAGCGCCCAGGCCTAGCCCGGGGGAATGCACTTCGAGGTTCCCGCCCATTTCTCCGGCGGCATTGGCGGCGGTGTGGAGGCCATAACCATGGCCGGTTTCACGAGTGGTGAACCCGGGGGCAAACACCCGGGTCAAGTTCGCGGCTTCGATCCCCATCCCCGAGTCCTCGACCTCGAAGTAGGCGCCGCTCTCATCACGATCGGAGCGCAGGACCAAACGCTTGGGACCCTCTTGGCCTTCCATCGCTTGGAAAGCGTTTTGGATCAGGTTGACCAGAACGTCCAGGCTCCGGTGGCGATCCCCTTGGGTGCTGGCCACGTCAGGATTGAACACACGCAGGATTTCCATATCAGGGTCACGGCCTAGGCTGCGCTCCACCAAGAGGAGGGCCTCTTCCATCAAGGCACTAGGGTCGAACTCCGTGGTCAAACCGCCCTTTTGGGTGAACTGTTGCTGCCCGCGTACCAATTCGGCCACGTGCTCCAAGCCCTCGCGTAGAGAATGCAGTTCCCGCTGCAAGCGATCGCGCTGGGTCGTCTGTTGCTGGGCCAAGGCTTGCACGAAGGGCGACAGGTGTTGGCCGCGCGGGTCTTGGCTCATGTAATGCCCCAAGTCCTCGGCGTGCTCTTGGAGGGCGGCGGCGACGGTGTTCAGGTCATTGGTCCCGAGTTGTTCGATCGACTCGCCCAACTCTTCAGAGGAGACCCCGATACCCGAGAGCATGTTGCCCACGTTGTGCAGTATGCCTGTGGCAACTTCACTCTGGCCGGCGGTTCGGGCCGCATCCACAAGGGCTGCTCGTGCTTCCACTAGCTTGTCGAGCATGGAATCTAATTCCCCTGAAAGACGGCCTAATTCATCGGTGCGTTTGGAATTCAAGCGCAGGCCTACGTTCTCGGTCATACCCACTGACTCGGCGTGCTGGGTCAAGGCAGCGAGGGGTGCGAGCACGATGCGCCGCAAGAGAACCAACAGAGCCAAAACCAGAACCGCTGCGCCGGTAAGCACAGAGATGCGGCCAAAGGTCACAGCGGCTTGTCCTTCTGCGCTGATCGTGCTGGGCAAGACTGCGACGATCAACAATTGCGGGCGTTCGCGTAGATCATCGAAGGTGCTCATGCCCAAGAGGCAGTCATCCCCCCGTTCCAAGTGGGGTACCGGGGAGCCGGTGACCATTGGAAGGCGCTCGCGAATGTGTTCGGGAAGCTGATTTTGATCATCGAGTTGCAAGAGCTCGAAATTCACCCGGGTGCGATCTTGCAGGCGACTGAGGCGGTTCCCGGATAGGAAGCGTCCTGTGACAAGAATCCGATCGCTTGCTTGGCCATCGGCTGACCAGGTGGGGTCCACAGCCAGCAAAAGAGGTCCAGCGACTGTGAGTTGAATGCCGGAGCGAAGGGCGCCATCGGACTGCTGGGCGTCTATGCCTTCCGCGAGTAGCGGGTGCCGGCTCGACCACATGCTCCGGGGGAAGCTCACGAGGTTTGCATCCTGGTATTCTGAAGGTAGCTCAACCCGGGAGCGGAGCACCTTCCGGTCTTGGTTTTCGGCTCCCGAACCGAGCAGAAAGTACACATCCAATCCCAGCGCGCTGAGTTCCGCATCACTGAGTCCAGCTCCGTTGCCCGCGAGCACGCTAGGAGATCCAGCGAGGGAGTGGGTCAAATTAGCCAACTGTTGCACGTCCTGCTCGAGGGCCTGCTGTACACGATCCATGTCGGTCAAAGCGCTGGTCTCTTCCAGGGCATCAAAGCGCTCGCCAAATACGCGCTGCACAACCCAGCCATCGAGTACGGCAAAGGCCGCCACCACCAGGGCCAAGGCCAGAGATATGCGTGTGGAAAGGGACATGGTTGGTCTGATCCTCAGGAGACGCGGCGCAGGATGGCCGGCAGGGAGGGTCGTTTCGTGTTCTCTTTGATGTTCTCCGCTACTACCTCTTTGTCGGAGGCTTCATCTTCACGCAAAGGCTTGGTGGCACGCACCAAGAGGTCGGCTAGATCATTCAGGTGATCGCCCTTGCGCAGGGTGAAGTTCCGGGGCTTTTCGCCTCGCAGGATGGCATTCAAGAAAGTTTCAAAGCGCCAGATGGGACCGGCAAACTTGAAGGTGGTCAAGATGCCCACCAAGAATGTCAGGGGTAGGCAAGCAAGGAATGAAATCGCGAGGACCTTGATCACGATGCCTTGGCTCAAGTCCAACATGCGCGCGCTGTCTGTGGGCAACTCAAGAGCCGCGGAGGTGAGCGCAGACTGGAACAGAATGAACTGCAATAGCAGGGACAGGGCACAGAGGCCGGTGAAGATAGCGGTCAACCGGAGTTGCAACCCGGGCTTGATGAGCTTGCGCCGGCGTTGGAATGGTTTTCTTGTCATGAGAGTGTGGAGCTGTGGTCCTTAAAGGTGTCAATCGACAAATGGAGCCGTTGGGCTTGAAACTGGATTTAGGAGGTCTCGCTGGGGGTCTTGGGCGGGCTCTTGGAGCCCCTCAGAGCAGCCAGGGCAAGGGTGGCGGCCTTCCTCACATGGTGGTCCGGGTGGCTCAAGAGCAGGCTAATGGCGGGCATTGCCTGGGGGCTGTCGAGAGCCACGATGGCAGCCAGAAGGAGCGAGATACTGTCCCCGTGGCTGTTGTCGAGCAAGGCAAGCAGCTCTGCGGTGAGCGCCCGTCGGTGAAGTCGAGCACCCGCAATTTCGCGCAAGAGACTCGCACACTCGGCTCCTTGGGCAGTCGGCAATGCGCTCAAGACCAACTCGCTCCGATTGTTCCACCAGTCCTCTTGGGTCCGGATCCACGAGAGCCAAGCCCTCGATCCCTGATGCAACCGTAGCCCAGTGATCCGGCGCAAGGCCGAGTGGGCAGCAGCGCGCACCGAGGGGGATGGGTCAGTGAGTCGCGACTGAAGTAGGCGTACTCCATTCTCATCGTGCAATAGGCCAAGGGCCTGGCAGGCCAACATACGCAGGCCCTCTTCGGGATGTTCTACGCGGTAGCGTACACGCCGCAGTTCGGCATCTTTGGGGACCAAGGTCACCGTGCGCGCAAGGCGCGCGATAGCCGAGAGCGCGGCTTGCTCTGGACCGGATTCCCCGTCCATCAACTGAACGAGGATCGCGAGGGCGCGCGGATCAGCAAGTCGACCCAAACGGTCAGCAAGGTGCGGCAAGTGCATTCGGGGCACCGTGTTCACGCGCAATTTGGGGAGAGCCCTTGGATCCCGGAGGAAGACTGCAGCCAAGGCATCGGCAAGGGCTGCGCCGGCTTTCTCGTGGGCAGCCACGGTGGAGGTGCTGGGCAGTCGAGACAGTCGTACCAACGAGTTTAAGCATCCCCATTCCCCATGGCGCTGGCCGGCAAGCATGCCGAAGGTGCGCAGCTCGGGGCTGGGCTCGGTATCGATCAACTGGGCCGCTTGGTACGGCAGGTCATCAAAGGTTCGCTGCCATGTGGGGTGGGAGAGGCGCGCTCCCAGGCTACGTTCTAAGGAGATCAGCCCCTTGGCGCCGTCCTGGCCGAATTCCGTCACAATTTTTTCGGCACTCGGATGGTCCCCTCCCAGGCTCTGCAACCAGGCGGTCGCCAACGCCTCTTGGGGGAGGGCTGGTGACGCGCACAGGGGCAGAAGAAGAAGGGCTATAAACATGATTCTTAGTCGTGGGAGTCAGCCTTGAACTTGGATCCAAACTTGGATTTGGGTCCAGCCTTGAATTTGGATCCAGCCTTGGACTTGGATCCAGCCTTGGACTTGGATCCAGCCTTGGACTTGGATCCAGCCTTGGAGTACTTGTCCTTTCCATCATGATGTCCTGAAGAGCGGCTCCCCTTAGGCTTGGCGAAAGCGCGCAGGGGCAGGGGCTTCTTACCGGCCTTTCCATGGCCAATCTGGCCATCCAGCCAGACCTGCTTCACTAGGCACTTCGCCTTGCTGACCTCGAAATCGGCCGCTTGGCCATGAAAGACGCCGATTGCTCCGTCCTCGGTGATGTACTGCAAGCTCACCTCGTTCTCCGGGGCCGCATCAGCACATTTCTTGGGCTTCACCTTGTTCTTCTTCAGCCAGGTCTTGGGAGTGATCACACCACTCAAGATTTCGGCCTCGGGGGCATCGCTAAATTGCCAGGCAACAAGGGCCGGGGCCGATGGGATACCGGCAATAGCATTCACCGTGTCCTCTGAACCGTGGACTTCCACGCCTTTTAGGACCTCGAGTCGTTGGACTGCAATTGAGCCTTTGAAATCGAGGGCAGCAGTCAATGCAAGGTCTTGCTCAAGGGCAACGATAGCACCTCGAAAAACACCACCGATGGACCAATCCATGGGTATTGCTCCGTGAACGAAGAGTGAAACATCACTGGGGCTGCCGGCTTCGTGTTGCCAAGTGGATTTTTCTCTGAGGGATACCTCGTTCAGCACATGAAGCACCACGGGTCCGGAACTGGCGTCGACTAAGAACGTGCCCCCGGGTTCCGCTTTCAAATTTCGCATCACCAGCACCAACGGTCCAACCAGACGCACAGCTTGTCCACTATTCACCCGGATCTCATCCACAGACAATCCACCGGGGCCGATGTTCACATGGGCACCCTTGAGGGCGTTCTCCAAGTCCCCATGGGGTAGGGAGGGAACCAGGATCTCGGGCAAGTTTGCCGCGCGCTTGGCTTGTTCCATTCCGGCCGTAACGTGTCCACCGGGTCCAATCGCAATCAAGCCTTCGGTTCCAGCAACAACGCACCCTTCGATCAGGTTGCCCCCTAGGGCAGGTGACATGAAAATGTCCCCGTTAGAACGTACGAGCGCTGGCTTGTCTCCGTCCGCTAGCACGCGCGCGCCCTTGCGTAGGGTGACTTCCTCCACGCCAAAAAACCCAAGACGCCCAAAAGGACTGACTGAGCGCTGGACTACAGATTCGAGGCTTGCGTGGGATCGTTCGATGATGCCGGTGGACTTCAACGTGACCTGTCCGTCGGCGCCCTCGGTGGCCTCGACCCAAAAAAGCCCTCCGCCCAATGCCGCGGGGTGGTCTTCCCCAGCGATTACACCGCTCTTTCCTTGTGCCAAGGCGATGAACGCCTCCGCGAGTCCTGCCTCGGCCATGTACATGGCCCTGGTAAGATCGATAGAAGATGTTTGCCGGCGAGTGATTGACGTCTGTACTTGCACCAAGCCTGCACCGAGTCCGGCAAGTAGGGTTGCCACGATCAATGAGGCGATCAATGCGCCGCCGCGGCGTGACTTGCATGCCCGTTGATGGGCGCTATGAATGTTTCCTTGCATGTTTAATTTCTACAGGTGACGAGGATGCGACGCTGGCTCGGGGCCGGTTTACCGTTGGGGTCGATGCGCAGTACCGTGAGGTAGACTTCCACCTCGCGTTCTAGTCCTTCTTGATCGTGCACAGCAAAAGCCAAGCCCGTCTCGTCGGTTAATAAGTTCTCGTTGTCGTCAATGCCGTTGGCCAATTCACCCTGAGCAAGGTTTGGAATTGCGCTAGACCAAACGAGGGTGCGCTCATCATCCAGGGCTGGGGATGTGGTCCAAAGTACGCGGCCGCGCCCGTCAGGATCCGCAGCCCAGTGAATGCGCTCGGGATCTCCGTAGATGGTTTTGCCCTCTTCGTTTGCGCCGAGGGTCATTTGATACTGCAGGTGATCGCTCCCTAGGGGCGCCTGGATTACCGGGTCTAGAGAATCCGCGGAAGCCGACAACAGGGCTCTGCGAATCCGAGTGGAGGTCAAGTTGGCTTCATCTTCAAGGGTCGAACGAAAAGCCTCGCTCTTGATCGCACTCGCCCCGGTTTTGGAAACCATCATCATGTTGGCCGAGACCAATCCAAAGATCGTGATTGCCACCATCAATTCGACCAGGGTGAATCCGGCGCGCGAGACACTCATTGGTCGTACCTCCCGATGCCCGACAGAATGGTCTGCAACCGGAAGACCCTACGTCCCCCCGATCCTTGCCACTCCACTTCGATCAACAAGGGCAGGACCATATAGTTTTCCGCGTGGTCTTTTTGATCGATGAACAAGTCTCCATCGAGGTCACGCGGCAGGCCTAGACGCTCGTCTACGGTGTCTTCGAGCAGAGCCGGTCCGGGACTGGGCAACTGAATGCGCCCCACATGGCCGTCCTGGTCCGCGCTGGCTGCCTCAAGACCCGCGATGTGGAAGTGGGCCCCGGGTGCGGTTCCGGGACTTTTGGGGTCATCCTCTGGACTCTCGTTGTAGAGCGCAAAGATCTTCTCAAAGGGCAGGGCGTGAAGATGTTCAAGCAGGTTGGTAGCGCCAGCCACAGCAAGAGCTCGCTCGCGCTTGGCATCCGCATGATGGGCCGAAGCCATCAATGTGGTGCTGAGCATCCAAGTGCAGAGCGTCAAGATCAAGATACTGACCATGACTTCGATCAAGGTCATGCCATGCCTAGAGCGCTCAGAATGAAGAGCGCCTCGCTGTAGAGGTGAGAGGAGCATTCTGCGTCCTCATCGACCAAGCAGGGAGTGGGAAGAAGCAAGCCCTGGGCCGAGCGTCATTCTGAGACAGGACCTCTGCTTTCAGGGGCTCGGGGCCGCCTTTTAGATCTCAATATGATGCGCCTGCCGCGCCGGGTCATCCTACGCGCCGCAACGGGCGCGATACGCCTCGGGCCCATAGGTGTCCACCTGCACAAGATCCTCTTGCAGGCGACGGGCCTCCTCGATCATGCGGGCCTCTTCCTCGGTGATCAAACCCTTGCTCAATGCGGCTTCTGTGAGTTGAAGTTCATTTCCCCGGGGTAAATCTCCCGCACGCAATGCCGTGGCTAGGCGCTTGCGCAGGGGCCGTACCGCAAGCACCACTTCGCGCCCATGCTCCAGGTCTCCGAGGCCTCCCCGACCAGGCTTGGGCATGTGAACACTGTGGGTCAAGTCGTTCCGCACAGCTTCGTTGGTAAGCGCCAGTCGAGCCATTTGTTGTTCCAATTTATCGGAAGGGGGACTCGTCCGCCGACCGAGGGGAAACATCAACAACCGCAAGCCGCGGGCTAACCAACGGGAATCCAAGTTGTCGAGCACTCCCAAAATTGCATCTTCCGCTGCCCCGAGGTGCGTCCGTATGGACCATTCAAAGAACGGAGCATCCTCTGCTCGCTGGTTGCGAGTGGCATCTCGGTGGATCGAGGCGCTGGCAAAGTAAAGGTGCGCGAGGGCATCCGCCAGGCGCCCAGTGAGGCGTTCTTTGCGCTTAAGGTTGGCCCCGAGGGTGATCATCGCGGCTTCTGAAACCAAAGCGAAGGCTGCCGACAAGCGTGTGGCTTGGCGGGCAGCTCGGCCCGTGCGCCCCTTGAGAGAATTCCTGGCGAGCAGCCCTTGGCTCCAGCCCAACACCCCGGCTCTGAATCCCGTGGCGATCACATGTCCCACATGTCCACTGAAAGCGGAATCAAACAGGGCGCGGTCGCTTTGCTCTACTGCTTCCACTTCGTCAAAGGCGTAGGGGTGGCACCGCAGAGCACCCTGGCCGAAAATGATCAGCGTGCGGGTCAAGATGTTCGCGCCCTCGACGGTGATGCCGATGGGAATCGATTGATAGTACCCGGCCAACACATTGCGCGGACCTCGACAGATCGCCGCGCCCGCCAGTACATCCATGCCTTCGTTGACCGTGGTACGCATGCCCTCGGTGGTGTAGGCCTTCATGATGGCTGAAAGCACCGCGGGCTTTTCGCCGCTGGCCACCGCGCCGGCGGTCAATTCGCGGGCTGCATCCATCCACCAGGCATAGCCGGCGATCTTGGAGAGTTTTTCCTCGACCCCCTCGAAGTGGACGATGGGCATGTTGAATTGTTCACGCAAGAGGCCATAGGAAGTGACCGTTCGCAGGGTGGTTTGGGTCGCGCCTACCGCCAAGCCAGGCAGTGAAATGGAGCGCCCCGCGGACAGGCAGTCCATCAGCATGCGCCAGCCCTTACCTACTTGTTCTCTCTCGCCAATGATCATGTTCAGGGGCACGAACACGTCTTTGCCGGTGGTGGGGCCGTTGATGAATTTGACCCCCAGCGGGTCATGGCGACCGCCGATTTCAACCCCGGGCAAGTCCGTGGGAACCAGGGCAAGAGTGATGCCGCGCTTAACCTGGTCACCGACCAAGCCATCCGGATCTTCCAGTTGGAAGGCGACTCCCAAGAGCGTGGCCACGGGGGCCAGGGTGATGTAACGCTTGTTCCAGGTCAGGCGTACTCCGAGGGTTTTCTCGCCTTTCCATTGTTCATAGCAAACCACCCCGCTGCTAGTAAGGGAGCCCGCGTCGGATCCCGCCAGGGGTTCGGTCAAGGCAAAGGCCGGAACCTCGTCGCCCCGGGCGAGGCGTGGCAACCAATGGTCTTTTTGCTCTTGGGTGCCATAGTGCAAGAGCAACTCGGCGGGGCCCAAGGAAGCAGGCAGCATGACCGTGATCGAAAGGGTCACGTTGTGGCTTGAACAGCGTGTGATGATCTCACTGATGGCGCGTGCACTAAAAGCATGGCCGCCGTATTCCTTGGGAATGATCAGGCCCATGAAACCCTTTTCCTTGAGGTAGCCCCAAACTTCCGGGGGCAAGTCACCCAGGTCATCCACCTGCGAACTGTCGGTCATATGACAGAGGGTCTCGACCTCTTGGGCTAGGAAAGCTTCTTCTTCGGCGGAAAGAGGCTGCACTTGGAATGCGGCGAGCTTGGCCCAATCGGGTTTGCCGCTGAACAGCTCTCCGTCCCACCAAACGCTGCCTGCTTCGAGGGCGACCCGCTCGGTTTGACTGATGCGCGGCAAGATCTGTGCGACCAAGGGCATGGCGGGGCCGGTCAAGAAACGGCTCCGAAGGAAAGGCAGGCGGGTCACCAAGCCCACTAAGAAAAGCACCGCGGTGCTGATGATTTGCGGAGTGCCGAAGAAGCCTTGATTCCAGGTCCAGCCGGCAATCACGAGGGCAAAGGAGCAGAAGAAGCCCAGCCAGGCGCGGCCTTGGAAGAGCAAGCAGGACCCGACGAGGGCACCTGCGATGAGGGTGATGGTCATGACCGGGAATCTTGAAAAGGAGGGGCAGCAGCAGGAGGGTCTTGTCCCTCAAATCATCGACCCAAAAGAGGGAAATCTCGTTGTCCGAGTCGGGCCGAAAGTGGAAATATCCGGGGTATCTAGGGACCATGTGCGCACTCTGGCCCGGGAGGGGGATCTGCGGTGCTCACACTCCGGGCCAGAGGCCCTACCAGCCGAATTCTCGGTGAATCCACTCGGGCCGGCTCCAGTCCCAATTGGCCTCGGCCATGGCCGCCACAAAGAGCGGATAGGCATCCAGGATTGCGTCCACCAAGTGTGATTCGAGGCCTAAAGTCTGGGCTTGTTCCCGCAGGGCCTGGTCCTCGTGGGGAGCGCGGAGGGCCGGGTCTCGCAGTTCTTGCCAGGCCTGTCCGGGGCCGCACCTTCGGACTTCCTTGCGCTGATGGCCGAGGTGATGCAGCAAGTCGACGAGGGGTAGGAACTCTGCTTCTGCTGAGCCAAAGTCAAGCGTGGCTCGTACCTTGGAATCCCCGTCCATGATCAAGTGCTTGGCGCGCAGATCTGCGTGGTGGAACACCAGGGGCAGTTGGGCTCCCACCAGGTTCTCCCGCAGAGCATCGGTGCTCTTTTGCACTCGGTCTCGGGTTTGCATTCGATGGCACTTCTGAGCCACCCGCTCGAACCGCTGGCCCAAGAGGCGCTCGAAGTCCCCTTCACTGAATGCCTGGGTCGGACGGACCACGAGTTCACTCAGGATACGCCCGAGGTTGATGGCAAGAGCACCGGTTTGGCTCGGTTGATCGGTGGCATGGGGTGCGGTCCAGCCGCCGATGCGCCGGGATACGCAAAGGTAAACCCCCTCGAAGGTGCCCTCGAAAAGAACCTCGGGTGCATTGAGAACCGGGAACTTGGCCGCGGCGTGACCCATGAATTTTACATGCCGCGTCAGAACGCGATGTTTGCCCGGGGAGAGGGGAATGTGGATCACCCAACTGCGGGCCAAGGGGCCTTGCTCTTCTTCCGCAAGCACTCCAGCGGGTGCTGTCATCAGCATGGCACAGTTGGAACGGGTCGCAATCAACTGGTCTAGTTGACCGGCCTCTTCGCCGATGGTCTCGGCTAAGAAAGCCAGCAACCGGGAGGTGAAACTCGCGCCTGCGGCTTCGCTCAAAAGCGCAAAACTCGGGGTCAAAAGGGGGAGCAGGCCCGCCTTCTTGGCCAGCACCTTGGGAATGTTGACTTTTTCCCGGGGACCCACCGTCAGGCGCGGAAGTCCTCCGTCTAGGTTGATCACGTGACTGAATTCTCGGCCATCGGGATAGAGGGCCAGGGCGCGAACCGCATGGTTCGACCCCAGTTCCCGCCGGTGCCCCATGAGGCTGCGTAAACCGGGGGGAGGAAACAGGGCTTGGCCTAAAAAGGAGAGGGGCGAGTGCCGTCGGAAGTGTCCCCGCCTGCCCGTTGCGCGTTTGTAGGCGAAGCGGTTGTCTGCCAGGTGAACCACTGCGCCGCGGCTCAACTTGCAAAGTTCCCGCGCGCGGGGTGCATGGGCCAGGTCGAGGCCCTCCGCCGCGTCTTCGCGAACGACTAAATCAAAACTCGTGGCTTGGAACGGCAGTTCATGGTGAGCAGCATGCACCCAAGAGACTTGTCCGGGGGAGTACTCCCGGTCTCGCATCTTGGCAAACGCACAGCGCTCGGGGCTCGGGTCTGCGACCGTTACCTTCCAGCCCATGGTCGCAAGCGCAGCAACTGTACCGCTAACCGCGTTCCCTATAAAAAGTGCCGTTCCCGGTTGCTGCGCCAACAGAACCGCCCAGGCTCCGCGGCTTTCTTCCATCAGCATCATGACCAGGTCCCCTTGGGTGGCGGGGAGGTCAGCCAAGAAGGGCTCGAGAAATTCCCTCCAGCTGGAACCAGAGGGCGCCTGCTCCAGATGCTCGGTCACGGCCGGGCGGGGAAGCGGAGCACAATTCATTCCTCGGGGACCCCGTTGGTGGTGGTGCGCGGCGGGGACAGTGCACCAAGTTCGAGGGGCGCGATAAGGGCGGCTGCGAGTCCCAAGAGAGCGGGCATCATCAGCAGTGTGTTGAGGGGCGTGGCGAGGGGAATCAAGGCCGTGCAGATCAGCAGGATCGCAGGTTGAGTCCAAAGGAGCCGGGCCTCATGGATACCCATGCGCCCTGGTCCCCGGTTTCCGGCCTTCGTGCGCCAAACCGCGGCCAAACCCAAGAGAACCAGGGCACCGCTGAACAAGGGCATGACCTGGGTGTCTCCGGCCTGGTCGAGTTCGCGCGAAAAGATTAGCGCGGCCAAGCCGAGGGCGGGGGCGACTTCTTGGAGTGTTTGTTTGATGCGCACCGGTGTGGTTCCCGCTAGGAGCGAGCCACATAGGGCGACGGCCGCGCAACATCCGGCGACGCCCTGGGCGCAGAGCAGCAGGGCGATGAGCGCGCACAACAGGCGAGCCCGCCGATCCGCCCGTCGGGCCCAAGTCAGAGCTCCGAGCAATCCCAAGGCAAGGGCCGCAAGCAGTGGTGCTCGTTCGAGATCCACGGGCGAGTGTTCGTGAACCAGGATTACGGCTCCTCCCACGAGCAACACCAAGGCCTTTACCCAGCCGTGAATGCGCAACACGCGTAAGATTTCCACGCTGACCACAAGAGCTACGATTTCGAGGAGCACATGGGCGGCCTGGCCCGGAAAACTGGCCTTTTGATCCACCCGGGCGCGCAGAAGAATCGTCAGCAGGCAAAGCGCCAGGCCCAACCGCGCCACCCATTTCTCGATCCCTCCCGCGGAGTCATGCTGCACACCATGTCGGGGAACGATCCTCCCCGGTAAGGCGAACCACCAGAACCCAAGCACGACTCCCCAGGGAATCAGCTGCATCCAAAGGGTCCACTCCATGCCAAAGAATCCAAGTAAGCGTCCCTGGGCTTCCATAGCCAGCCAACCCAAGCAAAATGAGGTTGCCTGTACGAGCAACCCATCACCAATGCGCCCACCCCCAGGTTCTCCCGCGGGTAAGAGCGCCAGCAGTAATCGGCCAACTGCCCAGCAAAGTAGCAGGAGTTGCAGTAGGGGCCATTGGGAAAGATGTGCCATGGGTGCCTCCTTTGTAGTCAAAGGGGTGCTCCTATTCTATCAGTCAGGGCCACCAGTCCAATGAAAAGCGGGGAGGAGCTAACGCTCCTCCCCGCCTACATCCTTCTGTCTGTACCTCCAAGTAGAGCGTCGCCGCTCAGGCCGGGGGCAAAGTCTTGTCGCTGATCACTGGGGGCAGGTCAGCGGGTGCATCCACCGGCGGGTGGCCGGGGATGTGGGGTGCGAGGCTGGCGAAGGGGTCCACGCGCTTAAGGGGCGGCGCATCACGCCATGCGGTGAGGCAGTCGTTGCCGCGCTCGATGAACAGGGTGTGGGCTTGACTTACTTCGCCGCCGGTCAAATGCAGCTTGTGGCTGCGGGTCGTGCCTTCTCCGTTATGGCAGAACACTTCGAACCACATGTGGTCCGCACCGCCCCGGGGGAAGGGGTGCACCACCCGAGCGCCGGGTGCGAGGCTCATGCGTCCCACGGTCCCTACATCCCGTAGTCCCACCAGAATCACGATGGACTCGGTGAAAGGGTTCTCCGCGCAAAAGTGCGTGGCGCTGGTTTGCACCACCGCAACCACTTCGTGGCCTATCAGGCCAGTAGGGATCTCGATGGGGGCGGGAGCTTGGAAGCCCGTGGAGAGGGCTAGGATAATGGTCGGCAGCATTGGATTCCGCGTCGGGCGGCGCCTGAGCTATCGACAAGAGGGGGGAATCGCTTGAATCAAATTGAGACAAGGCCGCCGTGGGGGCCTGAGGGGCCGAGAAATGGGGGTGCCGGCCTCTTTCGGCGTTGAAACTCGGGGGGGCCTGGGGCTCGGGCCCAACGGGATGTTTCTTGAGGTCACCTCCCCGCCTAGGGGGCACCAGGGGTGCTTGTGGGAAACCAGCACCGAGAGGGACCTGTGCCCTAGTCGCGACCGCTGAGTCTGAATGCGGCCCAGTCTCCGATCCCGACCCCCTCTTTACGCAACTTGCGCTGGGCCCGGGTCAGGGCCTCCGAGGGGCGAAATCCCTCCTGCAGATCCTGGTGAAAACTCTCCAGCACGCGCCGCGCGGCCTGGTCCTCAATGGGCCAAAGGGTCGCCAGCACATTGCGCGTGCCCCCGGCCAAGAATGCCCGAGCCAAGCCCATCATTCCTTCCCCATCCACCGGCGCACCGCGCGCGGTTCCGCAGGCGTTCAACACCGCCAAGGGCAAGCGGGGCGTGCGCCCAAAAACTTGTCCCGCGCAGATCACTCCGTCACTGGTCAAAATCCCAACGGGACTCAGAACCCCATGAGCGCACTCATCGGTTTCGATCAGGTGTGTTGCCAAGTGTAAGGGCAGTCCGTCATCCAGGGCGTCGATCAACGCGCGCTCGGTGAACGCCGAACCAGTCAGGTATCTTTGGCGACCAGACAAGGACTTGCCAATTCGCCGAAGTTCCAACTCTGCTTCCGGGAGGGGTGGGTGCAAACTGGAGTTGAACAGTGGTGCGCCCACAAGAAGCCACTCGGCCTGATTCAAGGCAGGCCTACTTCCGGGCTCGGTGGCTGGCAAGGCTGGTAACACCAGCGGTGTCGCTCGCTCGTCGAGCCAATCTCCCTCGACCACCAACAATTGAACCGGCAAGGCTTCGAGAGGTCCGTGTAGAATCAACAGCAAACGTCCTGGGTGCTCGCTGGCCCGCAAGTTCTTGATCAGGTCAAGGGGCAAGAGCGCTCGTGCCAGCTCTGCTCCCAGCTTCCGAGCCCGGTCATTCGAACCGGCTCGGGCTGCCTGTTCCAAATGTCCAATCGCGCGCCAGAGGGTCGCCCGCCCTAGGGGAATCGATTGCCCATGGACCTTGCCAGTCTTGTCCATGGCCAGGGCGATGCCGCTGTCGGCGCCAACCGTGATCGACACCAAGCCGTACTCAAAGTGGGCGGCCCAGCTGGATAAGTTGGGGCTTGGACCCGGCCGACGCAGGGAGTTTGCCCCTTGGGACTCGAGCACTTGAAGAGCTTCCTTGGGTTGCTCCAAAGCCAAATGGGCTTCCGCTAGCCAGACCAACGCTTGGACCCCCATCCACTCGCCAACCACGCTCCCACCCCCCTGCAAGTGGGTTTGGGACCATTCCAGAGCCAACTGCCGGGCCTCTTCCAGGGCGGAACTTGCGGGGCCCGGTTGCCCGGTGTGCAGCAAGGCCGCGCCGCGCAGGGCCAGGCCCTGCACCCGGGCTTGAGCATGGGCCGGGGCAAAGCCCTCAAGGGCCTTCAGAACGCCAGGGAAGTCCTCTTGTTCCAAGCACAGGGCTGCGCTGGTCAGGGCGCAAATGGCGGATTCTGGGGGAGCTATTTCTTTCAGCGTCGAAAGGGCCTGCCCGGCGGCTTCGTGTTGTCCCGCACGGGCGTGGGCCATCGCCAGGTGTGATTGCCATTCGATGCGATGACTGACTGCGGAAGGCCTGTGATTTTGCAGAACCGCAAGAGAGTCGACAGCTCGGTCTTGGGACAAGAGCAACGCCGCGTGCTCTCGGGTCAGTGGCCAAGACTCGGCACTCGTGCGGAAACTCGCCAGTTGCGAGATGAGCTCTTGTACACGACGCACTGCGCCCCGGTCGCGGGCCATGGCGATCAAACCCAACAGGGCCTTTTCACGCCAATCGTCTTGGCCTACCTCAAGGGCCGTGGTTGCGCAGGTGCGGAAAGCTTCGGCGGCTTCTAACTCTTCTCCAAGGGCGCGGTGTACGCGCCCTAAGATCCAGCGGGGTTCCAGGGTTGGCGTGCGCTGTCCCGCCTTATCGAAACGCTGTAGGGCCCGTTGCGCCGCAATCCGGGTTCGTCGCAACAAGCTTAGGCGGCGAACCGTGTTGACTTCAGATTCGGCCCAACCCAAGAGCAGAGTTCCCCGCAGGGCGTCTGCCTGGGCGGCGGGAGTGAAGTCGCGTAGGACGCCCACTTCGTCTGCGAGCGCGCTCAGCTGTTCGATCAAATCGGTTCGCAAGGCCGGCCAGCCATCGACGCCTTCTTGGCCCGCTTGGCTGAGGATCGCACGGAGGGAAGCCACCCGTTGTTTGTTGCGCATCCCATGGAGACGAGCTTCCCGGGGCAGCTCCAAGTAAAACCGCGCGAGACCTGGAACATCGCAGCGGCCAAACTGGGCGCAAAGGGTCGCAGCGGCTTCACGGACTTGTTGGCGAACACTGTCATCCCCAGCGCGCAGGGCCTGAAGGGCTTGATTGAACTCCTGGAGTTGGGCGCTTAAGTCCCCGGCCTGATCGGTCTGTTGAGCCCGTGCCCCCTTGGAAAATGACGCCAGAACCAGGAATAGGCAGGCACTTAGGACCCAACAACCCCTTTCTTGCCTGGTGTTCATTGCCGCGGGAGCGCGCGCAGATAGGCATCACGCTCGGGCCCGGCGGGTTCATCGCGGGCGGCCTGGCGTGCATCGGTCAAGTAGCCACTGGAGTGCAGAAGCTCGAGAGCGGCGACTCCGTGGCGCAGCATCAGCGCACGCACAAGGGGCTGATCCTGGCGCACTTCAAAGTCCATGGATCCAATCGGTTGGATCAGACCATCGCGCAGGATGCTGGCTTGCCAGGTGTAGTGTGCGGGGGTCAAGGGCTGGCGGAGTTGAATTTTGTGGCTGGAGCCCTCTCCTTCCCAGATCTTCGTGCCTTGATCGAAAGCGGAGCCATCCGTTCGGAAAAGTTCGATGCGGTAGGATTGCCCGGTTTCCAGTGGGGCCAACTCGAACACCGGATCAGAGGCCCAGGCTCCCAGTGCGCCGGCCAAGACGGGGCCGCGGGGGAACAGGAGCGCGTTGGATTCTTCGCCGCGCACGACTGGATGGTTGGGCCAGGTTCCTGTGGAAGGGTCTGGGCCGAAGCTGCCACCAATCACGACCAGTACTGCGGCGGCGGCGGCGAGGGGAGCCCAGCGGAGCAAGCTAGCGGATTCCCGTCGCCACTTTTCTTCGCGCCGGGGATCCAGAGGGCGGGGTCCGAGGCCTTCGACCTCTAGGGGCTCGAACACCAGCGGCGGCGGAGGTGCATGGCGTAGGGTCTGGACGCAGGAAGCGCAGGGTGTGCAGTGATCGAGGTGCTCGCGAATCTGGTAGCGCCGGCTTGGATCCAGGGGGTCGGCGCCGGGGCCGCGGCCATAGGAGAACAACTCCTCCGGCTCCGGGCAGGGGCGTTCCGCCGGGGTGTTCTCCTCAAGCTCGGTCTCCAACTCATGAAGCCGCGCCAAGGCAGCTGCTGTGGCCGGGTCGCGCTCAAGCCGGGCCAACTCCTCGGGCGGGAGCTCGTCCCAACGACAAAGCTGCTCGCTGAGGGATGCCTCGGCAAGGGGACCGGGGGAGCGGTCGGTTGGGGATGTGCTGTGGGGGGTGTGCAAGGGTGATTGGGGCCCAGAAGAGAGGTGTGCCCGCCCCTCATCATCCGACCATTTGCCTGTTCCGAGGGGCCCAAAAGGTGAAAAAGATCCAGAATTGGTCATAAGGACACCTCTCCGGCCGTGTGGACCAGCAAGAGGCGGCGGCGCAGGGCCACCGTAGCTCGACGGAGGCGGTATTTGGTTTGTTCCAGGGAGATCCCGCAGGCGCGGCCGACCTCCCCGAGGGCCAAGCCGTCCACGAAGCGCAAATTGAGCAGTGTGCGTTCCTCGGGCAAGAGGTCGCTCATGGCGTGGCGCACCACCGCGGAGAGTTCACGGCCCCCGGCGAGTTCCGAAGGGCTGGGGCTCTCGTCCACTTTCTCGGGCATATCATCCCCGACCATGGTCAGCTGAGGCCGGCGTCGGGCAGACTCCCGGCGGCGCAAATCCACGCAGCGGCACCATGCCACCCGGTACAGCCAAGTGCCCAGGGAACCCCGTTCTGGGTTGAATGCGCCCCGATCGAGGCGCTCGAGGGTATGCATTAGGAGGTCCTGGTACAGGTCATCCCGCTGGGCCGCATCCCGTGCGAATTGCCCGATGCAATGGAAGAGCAAGGAGCGATAGCGCTCCAAGAAAGCTTCCACGGACGATTCGTCCCTGGATAGCAGACCTTCGACAAGTTGCGTTTCTTCTGGGTCAGGGGTGGGCAAAGAGGATCCTCACCGTCCAGCAGACGGTTCGCCATGTCCCAAAGCAACGCTTTGCCGAGGATCCCTTGGGGGACGGGCTCGGACGGGATTCCCAAATGGGGGCCGGGGTAGGAAGATGGGGGCCTTCTGGGACCCATTTCTACCTACTTTTGGCATTACCTTGGGGCGCACCGGAACCTAGAATGTGGACCCATTTTGTGGCCCTGCAGGGTGTCCTGGCGGGTCTTCGGGACCTCCACTGCGCCGCAATTTGATGTCCCCACCCCTTGAACCGCTGACCCCCCCAGTCGCCCTCCCTTGAGAGGGAGTTATTTCATTGAAAGAAGTCGTCATTGCCAGCGCCTGTCGCACGCCCATCGGCCGATTCCAGGGCACACTCTCGCCCTTGAGCGCCCCCCAAATCGGGGCGGTCGCCGCCACCGAAGCGATTCGCCGCGCGGGCATCGAGGCCAGCAGCATTGAAGAGTGCATCTTTGGCAATGTGCTCACTGCGGGCATCGGCCAAAACCCCGCACGCCAGGTAGCTCGTGCCGCCGGCATTCCCGATGCGGTGGGCTCTTTCACCATCAACAAGGTTTGTGGTTCCGGTCTGAAAGCCGTCATGTTGGCTGCCCAAGCGATTCGGGCCGGAGATGCGGATTGCATTTTGGCGGGGGGCATGGAGAGCATGACCAACGCGCCTTACATCCTGCCCCAAGCCCGTCGCGGGGTGCGCCTCGGCCACGGCAAGTTGCTCGACTCCATGGTCCAAGATGGATTGTGGGATGTTTACAACGATTTCCACATGGGTATGACCGGCGAGCTGGTGGCCAAGGAGCACAAAGTTTCCCGGGAAGACCAAGATGCATTTGCAGTGGAGAGCCATCGCAAAGCGGTTGAAGCCGAGTCCGCTGGTCGTTTCGACGCCGAACGGGTGTCCGTTACGATTCCCAAGCGCAAGGGCGACGACTTAGTCTTTGACAAGGACGAGGGGCCGCGCGCTGATGCCTCGATCGAAGGGATGGCCAAACTGCGCCCCGCTTTCGACAAGAGCGGGTCGGTGACCGCGGGCAATGCTTCATCAATCAACGACGGCGCCGCTGCGTTGGTGGTCATGAGCGCCGAGCGCGCCAAGGACTTGGGGGTCACTCCCTTGGCTCGCATCAAGCACTACGCCACCGGAGGCTGCGCCCCCGAGTGGGTCATGATGGCGCCCGAAAAGTCGATCCAGGGCTGCGCTCAAAAGCACGGCATGGCGCCGGGTGACTTTGACCTGCATGAGATCAACGAGGCATTCAGCGTTGCGGCTATTGCTCTGCAAAGGACCCTCGATCTAGATCCCGGCAAGATCAACGTGAATGGCGGCGCGGTGGCACTCGGGCACCCGATCGGAGCATCCGGCGCGCGCATTCTAGTGACCCTGCTGCACGCTATGCAGCAGCGCGATGCTGCGACCGGCATGGCTTCCCTTTGTCTTGGCGGCGGCAACGCGGTATCCCTGGGCCTCGAGCGCATCTAAACCCTTCTCAAAAGCGAGCAATACAAGAACATGAGTAACCCTCACTACAAAAAGGTCGGCGTGATTGGCGCCGGCACCATGGGCAATGGTATTGCCCAGGTGTTTGCCACTGCTGGCAGTGAAGTCTTGATGGTCGATGCCGCGGAGGCTGCGCTGGAGCGCGGCCAAAGTGCGATCGCCAAGAGCCTTGCCCGTTCGGTCAAGAAGGAACGCATGACCCAAGCAGAAGCCGATGCGATCTGCGCACGGGTCAAAACCTCGACCACCATCGCCGACCTCACTGACCAAGAGCTCGTTGTGGAAGCGGTGGTGGAGAAGAAGGCGGTCAAGAGTTCCGTACTGCAGGAGTTGGACAAGGCTCTGCCGGCGGGAACGATCTTGGCGACCAATACATCCAGCATTTCGATCACCGAACTTGCCGCCGCCACTTCGCGTCCCGACCGTGTGATCGGTATGCACTTCATGAACCCTGTGCCGGTCATGAAGTTGATCGAGGTGATTCGTGGTCACGAGACCTCTGATGAAACGACGAGCGCGGTGTTGGCCTGTTCCGAGAGCCTCGGCAAGGTTCCGGTGGAAGCCACCGACTATCCGGGTTTTGTGGCCAACCGTGTGTTGATGCCGATGATCAACGAGGCGGTCTTTTGCCTAATGGAAGGGGTCGCCAGCCGCGATGGTATCGACACGGTCATGAAGCTTGGGATGGCCCATCCCATGGGGCCCTTGGCCCTAGCGGATTTGATTGGCTTGGACGTTTGCTTGGATATTCTAGAGGTGCTGCACAGTGGCCTTGGTGATGACAAGTACCGCCCCTGCCCCTTGCTGCGACGCATGGTTGCGGCGGGGCACTTGGGGCGTAAGAGCGGCAAGGGCTTTTACGACTATCAGGGCTGAGCGCAAGCAGAGCCATCCAGAGAGGAAAGAGAGAACACTAAGGATAAACCGGAACAATGAATTTTGCACTCACGGAAGAACAGGCGATGGTGCGCGATATGGCGCGCGATTTTGCGGAAGCAGAGTTGATGCCCCTCGCGCGTAAGCACGACGATGACGGCTACATTGACGAAAGTGTCTTTGCGAAAATCGGTGAGTTGGGCCTTTGGGGTCTGACGATTCCCGAAGAGTACGGCGGGTTCGGCATGACGAACGTGGCCCTGTGCCTTGTACTGGAAGAGATCAACCGGGCTTGCGCATCTGTGGGGGTGACCCTTTCGGTGCACAACTCTCTGGCCGCTTCGACCCTATTGAAGAACGGCACCGACGAGCAAAAGAGCAGTTGGTTACCGAGAATGGCAACCGGCGAGGTGCTCGGGGCTTATTCCCTGTCCGAAGCGGCGTCCGGTTCTGATGCGGCAGCCCTCAAGGCCGTGGCTGTGCGGGACGGTGACGGTTGGCGCTTGAATGGCACCAAATTGTGGGTCACTACGGGCAAGCAAGCGGGCTTGTTCCTGGTCTATGCTCGCACTGACTCGACGGTTTCCAAGGCCAAGGGTATCACTTGTTTCTTGGTCCCCAAGGGCTCCGAGGGCTTTGTAGTGGGCAAGTCGGAAAAGAAGACTGGGCTGCGTGGTTCTTCCACTACCGAGCTTGTCTTGAACAACCTTTTTGTGCCGGACAGCATGGTCCTGGGCCCGGTGAACCGTGGCTTCCATATTGCAATGGACGCCCTCGATGGGGGCCGCATTGGAATTGCGTCCCAGGCCATCGGGATCGGTCGCGCATGCCTCGAAGCCTCAGTCAAGTACTCCAAGGAGCGCGAGCAATTTGGCCGTGCGATCGGGCAGTTCCAGGCGATTCAATGGAAGCTGGCGGACATGAGCGCGCGACTCGATAGCGCACGCTTGATGACCCACAACGCCGCTTGGATGCGCGACCAAGGCCAGGCCTGTGGTCGTCAAGCCAGCCAGGCGAAGCTATTGGCATCGACCGCTTGCAACTTTGCTGCGGACGAGTGTTTGCAGATTCACGGGGGCGCCGGTTACACCGACGACTTCGAAGTCGAGCGCTACTTCCGTGATGCGCGCATTACCGAGATTTACGAGGGCGTGACCGATATCCAACGCATGGTAATCGCCCGCAGCCTCTTGGCCTGAGATAACCATGACTTCCGCCGCTTCGAATTCCCTATCAACACGCCTCTTGGCCGGTGAACGGTTTGCATTGGCGCGCATGATCTCGTGGGCGGAAAATAGTAATTCACGCTTTCCCGAGGCTCTGGAAGCAATTTGGAGCCGAGTGGGCCGCGCCACTCGCACGGGGGTCACTGGGCCACCGGGCGCCGGCAAGAGCACCCTGGTCAATGAACTCTGCGCCTTGATCCGAGAGGAAGAGCGGACGGTGGGCATCTTGGCCGTGGATCCATCCAGCCCCCTCAGCGGCGGTGCTCTCCTTGGGGATCGCATCCGTATGGAAGACCGCACTGCTGACGCAGGTGTGTTCATTCGTTCCATGGCCAGTCGGGGAAGTCACGGGGGCATGGCTCGCTCTGCGGTGGATGCCATGGATGTCATGGATGCTTTTGGGATGCACGATGTTCTGGTGGAAACCGTGGGTGTTGGCCAAGCGGAATACGATGTGGTGGCGGCGGCCGACACGGTTTTGGTTGTCCTATGTCCCGGTGCTGGCGATGGTGTTCAAGCCATGAAAAGCGGCCTGCTTGAGTTGGCGGACGTGATCGCAATCAACAAGTGCGACTTGCCCGGTGCGGATCGTTTGACGAGCGACATGACTGAAGCGGTCCATCTGCGTACGGCAGGTCGAGATCTCTGGGCGCCGCCGGTTGTGCAGTGCAGCGCGGGGAAACGCGAGGGCGTGGACGATGTGCTTGCGGCCATCAAGACCCACCGGGAACATTTGAAGGACCAGCTCGACTCCCATCGCCGGCGCAAGCGCATCCAGCAAGTGCGTCAAGTCGTAGGCGAGAGGATGGAGGAAGCTCTCTGGGAAGAGGGCGACTTGGCCGAACAAGTGGAGGCCATTTTACGTACAGGAACCACCCCCTATGCGACGGCCAGCAACGTGACTCAAAGCCTCTTGCGAACAGCAAGCGGCAACCAAGCCAAAGGAATTCAGGCATGAACGAAACCAAACAGATCTCTATTCCCGAGGGACGTGACGCGTGGGAGGCTGCGCTTGAGGGCAGCAAGTATCGTGACAGCGAGTTCACCACCGTCTCGGGTGAGTCCCTTGAAGCCGCCTATGGGCCCGAGGATGCTCCCGGTGATCCGGCAAGTGACTTGGGTTGGCCCGGGCAATATCCCTTCACGCGCGGTGTGCATCCTTCCATGTACCGCGGTCGCCTTTGGACCATGCGCCAGTTTGCTGGTTTTGGTACGGCTCGTGAAACTAACGCGCGGTTCAAGTTTTTGCTCGACCATGGGCAGACTGGCTTGTCCGTGGCATTTGATTTCCCGACCCTGATGGGCCGCGATGGGGATGACGACATGTGCATCGGAGAGGTCGGCCAAGTGGGTGTGGCGATTTCCTCCATTGCTGACATGGAAGCACTGTTCGACGGCATTCCCATGGATGAGGTTTCGACCTCCATGACCATCAACGGGCCCGCGCCGATTCTGCTCGCCTTTTACATCGCTTGCGCCGAGCGCCGGGGCCTTGACCCCGCGGTCCTGCGCGGCACTGTCCAGAACGATATCCTGAAGGAGTATCAGGCCCAGCATGCATGGCTCGTTCCGCCCGAGCCGGCCCTGCGCATGATCATTGACGTGATGGAGTACTGCTCCGAGCACGTGCCCAAGTGGAACACGATTTCGATTTCCGGCTATCACATTCGCGAGGCGGGTTCCTCCGCTGCCCAAGAGCTAGCCTTCACCCTGGCCAATGGTCTGGAATATGTGCGGCGGGGAATCGAGCGAGGCATGGACGTGGATTCCTTTGCGCCGCGCTTGTCCTTCTTCTTTGACAGCCACTTGGACTTCTTTGAGGAGATCGCCAAGTTCCGGGCCGCTCGCCGTATTTGGGCGCGAAAAATGCGAGAGGAATTCGGCGCAAAGGACCCGCGCTCCTGGATGCTGCGATTCCATACCCAGACTGCAGGTGTGTCCCTCACGGCTCAGCAGCCGGAGAACAACATTGTACGCACGGCCTACGAGGCCCTTGCTGCGGTGCTCGGTGGGACCCAGTCCCTGCACACCAACTCCATGGACGAAACCCTCTCCTTGCCCACGGAGAAAGCGGTCAAGATCGCCCTTCGGACCCAGCAGATCATCGCCGAGGAAACCGAAGTGGCCCATGTGGCAGACCCCCTTGGGGGCTCCTACTTCGTGGAGGCTATGACCGACAAGATGGAGCGCGAGGCCCAAGCATACTTCGATGAAATCGAAAAGCGGGGGGGTGTGGTGCCTTGTATCGACAGTGGGTACTTCCAGAAGGAAATCCACGAGTCCGCTCTTAGCTATCAGCGCGCCGTGGAAAGCGGACGCAAGAAAGTCGTGGGTGTCAATTGCTACACCGAGGGGGAAGAGTCCCTCGAAATCGAACTGCACCGCATCCGACCCGAGGTGGAAGTCGAAGCCCTCAAGGGATTGGCCGGCCTGCGCTCGAATCGCGATGCCACCAACGCCAGCGCAGCCCTCGATGGAATTAGAGCCGCCTGTCATAGTGATGCGAACCTGCTGAAGGCTTTTATCACTGCCGCCCACGCCGATTGCACCCTCGGCGAGATCTCACAGATCTTGCGCGAGGAGTTCGGCGACTACATTGAACCCAAAATTCTGTGACCTGCTATGAGTGAACGTCGTATCCGCGTACTAGTCGCCAAACCCGGCCTTGATGGCCATGACCGAGGTGCCAAAACCGTCGCCAGTGTCCTCCGGGATCATGGCATGGAAGTGGTCTACACCGGTCTGCACAAGACCCCCGCCATGATTGCCGAGATTGCGCTCCAGGAAGATGTGGACGTAGTTGGGCTATCGATTCTCTCCGGTGCACACATGGAATTGTTCCCCCGTGTGCGCAAAGAGCTTGTCGAGCGTGGGATGGATCAAGTGTTGATGATCGGTGGGGGAATTATCCCGCAGGACGACATGCAGACACTTGAGAGCGATGGCTTTGCCAAGTTGTTTGGTCCTGGGACCAACACCGGGGTCATTGCCGAATACATCCAAACCGAAGTCACCAAACGTTGGGCTGCCAGTGAGGCAAAAGCATGAGTACAAGTCCTGATAGAGATATTTTGAATGTGGATGAAGCCGCGGCCCTCTTGGGTGTCAGCGTCAAAACCTTTAACAAGGTGCTGCACTCCGAGGATCTACCCGCGCGCAAGATTGGGCGTGAGTGGAAGTTTTCGCGCCAGCATCTAATCGAGTGGGTTGGCGCTGGACGTTCCACCGACTTTTACCGGGAGACCGCTGAAGGTGGCACCCCCGAAGAGCGTCGCACGGCTGGATGGCGCATGAAGATGGACTAGCCCCACCGAAGATCCCGACCATCTAGACACCTGCACCGAACACGAGAAAAGAGACCCATGACCCTACCTGCTATCACCCGCGGCCTAGAGCTGACGGAAGATCAAACCATGATCCGCGACATGGTGCGCGAATTTGCCATCGGGGAAGTGGCCCCTATTGCCCATGAAATCGACGAGGAGCACCGCTTCCCGAAAGAGACCTGGGACAAGATCGTTGAGTTGGGCCTGACAGGTATTTGCTTTCCCGAGGAACTCGGCGGCGCAGGTGGTGACACCTTGTCCTACATCTTGGCTGTGGAAGAACTCTCCAAGGTTTGTGGTTCTACCGGTTTGACCCTGGCCGCCCACGTGAGCCTCGGTACCTATCCAATCTATCGTTGGGGCGGAGATAAACTCTGCAACGAGTATGTGCCCCGGCTGATCGCTGGCGAGTACATGGGTGCCTACGGGTTGACGGAGCCTGGTGCCGGGTCGGACTCGGGAAGCACTTTGACCACTGCCGTTCTTGATGGGGACGAGTACATTCTGAATGGCCGCAAGTGCTTCATCACCAACGCCAATCACTCGGGCGTCTTCATCTGCACCGCGGTCACCGACAAGACCATCGGCGCCAAGGGCATCAGCGCGTTCGTTGTACCCCGTGACATCCCCGGCTTTTCCTTGGAAAAGGGCGAGCGCAAGCTGGGCATGCGTGGTTCTGATTGGGCCAGCTTGGTGTTTGAGGATGCGCGTATTCCCAAAGACCACTTGCTTGGCCCTAAGGGTGAAGGCTTCAAGACCTTCATGCAGACCCTCGAAGGGGGCCGCATTTCCATCGCCGCCCTGTCCCTCGGAATTGCCGAGGGTGCCTATGCGGAGTGCGCTCGATATGCCACCGAGCGCGAGGCCTTTGGCGGAGTGCTCTCTGATCAGCAGGCCGTGCAGTTCAAGCTGGCGGACATGGCGACTCAAATTCAGTGTTCCAGGCACTTGGTCTATGACGCCGCCCGTCTCAAGGATGCGGGCGAGGCCTATGGCACCGAAGCCTCCATGGCCAAGTTGCACGCGTCGGAAACCGCCATGTCGGTGACCTACGATGCGATCCAGATATTGGGCGGCTTTGGTTACTCCCGTGAGTACCCGGTTGAGCGCATGTGGCGCGATGCCAAGCTGTGCACCATCGGCGAAGGCACCAGCGAGGTGCAACGGATCATCATCGGCCGCAGTGTACTGCGCAACTTACCTAGCTAATATGGATACGGAACTAACAGGGACTTGGCAGAAGCGCATAGCCGAGGTGGGCGGTTGGAAGATCACTGCCCTCAGTGACGGATTTCTGCGTCTCGATGGTGGCGCCATGTGGGGTGTCGTGCCCGCGGCTTTTTGGCGGTCCATGACTCCGCCTGCAGAGGACAACACGATCCTGCTGGCCCTAAACTGTTTCCTTGCGGAAAAGGGCGCGCACAAGGTCTTGATTGAAGGCGGTGTGGGCGATCGCTGGAACGAAAAGCTACGCGGCATCTACCACATTCAAGGCAATCCGACCATTGGTCAGAGCCTCGCGTCCGTGGGGGTCGCGCCCGAAGAGATCACCGAGGTCGTCCTTTCCCATTGTCATTGGGATCACTGCGGCGCCCTGGTGATCGAGCGTGATGGGAAACTTGTTCCGCGCTTCCCCAACGCCAGTGTGCATGCTCCTTCAATCGAGATTGCTTGCTGTCAGGACCCTGATCCCGTGCGCGCGGCATCCTATCGAGCGGACGATTTAGGAGCTTTGGATGAGGCGGGATTGCTCCATGGCTACACGGAGACGAAGGAAATTCTGCCCGGGATTGAGGCCCATGTGCTGGGGGGCCACTCCGACGGGGTCAGCGTTATCTTGATCGGCGAGGGCAAGGACCGCGCGATCTTTTGGGCCGACGTGGTACCCACCACCCATCACATTCAGCCCCCTTACATCATGGCCTATGACCTTGATGTGGCTCGTTCCTACGAAGTTCGCAAGGAGTGGATCGAGCGTTCTGCGGACGAGGGTTGGCTCGGCCTTTTCTATCACGATCCCCTGGTTTCCATGGCTCGCATCGAGAGAGAAGGGAAACGGTTTTCGATTGCTACGGCGGGTTCATAGACCGTGCGCATCGTCTCGCTTTGTCCCAGCCTGACGGAATTGGTCTTCGATCTAGGATCGGACTGCGACCTGGTGGGACTGACCCGTTACTGCATCTATCCCGCCGACAAGGTTTGCAAGGTTGAGGTGGTGGGAGGGACCAAGGACCCGGATGTTGCCAGGATCATCGAGTTATCCCCAGACTTGGTCTTGATGAATGATGAGGAAAACCGCATTGAGGACGCGGAGGACATCACCGCGGCCGGCCTTCGGGTTCTCTCATCCATGCCCCGTACCGCAGCCGAGACCGCCACAATGGTGCGCGACATTGCGCGGGCTTTGGGTTGTAGGGACGAAGGTGAGCGCATCGCCAGGGACATCGAGCAGCGCACCCTGGAAGTGACGGCCCAGGCGGAAGGCCGCACTCCGATCAAGTTTGCATACTTGATCTGGAAGAACCCTTGGATGGTGGCCGGACCGGATACGTTTGCTAGCGCCCTTTTGACCCAGGCCGGAGGGGAGAACTTTTGCCCACCATCTGAAAACCGTTACCCCATAGTGCAGGTTTCTGACTTGATGGAATCCGGGGTCGAGCTTGTGCTTCTTTGTAGCGAGCCCTATTCTTTCGGGCCCGAGGACGGGGACGAGCTAGCCCATGCCAGCGGCATTCCCCGGAATCGCATCGTCTTGGCCGACGGCGAGTATCTTTCCTGGCACGGCTCACGAACCCCAGATGGGATCGAGCACGCCGCTGATCTACTGCGCACGGCTCAAGCTCGATCAGTCTGAGTTTCTTCTTTCCCTAACAACCTTTCGATTGACCATGATTTTGACACCTCTTTTATCGTCCGTACTCCTGATTGCAGCATCGGCCGGCACCTCCAAGCCTCTGGTTCTCGGCCCGGCTCTCCCCCTGCTTGAGCTTGCCGCATTTGAAGATGCGGACGGCCCGAAGTGGGAAGGCTCCGTGACCCTGGGCTCGAGCATGAGCGCTGGCAACACCGAGGTAACCACTGTTACCGGCGGCGCCGAAGCCACGCGCACGGGTGAAGCGGGTAAGTGGACCTTTGGCTTGACCTCGGTCTACGCCAAAGACGCAGATGAGGTTACCCAGCGGCGCAACGAAGGCGCTGCCAAGTATGACCATAATCTGAACGAGTCCACTTATGTTTACGGTTCCATAGGCGCCATGAGCGACGGGCAAGCGGACCTTGATTTACGTACGGATATCAGTGCTGGTGGCGGTTACAAGGTTTGGACCGAAGGGCCCTGGACCTTGGATACGGAAGTCGGCTTGGCGCACCTCAGCGAAGACTTTGGTTCTGGCCAGCAGAACGAGTACATAGCCCTTCGTGGGGGCTACGGCTTGAAGTGGCAATCGGAAAACGAGGATAAGAAGTTTGCACAAACCGGCAGCCTCAACCCCAGCCTCGATGGTGGCGGCGACGGTTACTACCGCTTGGATTCGAGCCTCAAGATGAACCTCTCGGACAGCATGTTCACCAAGCTGCAGTGGGTTTATGACCACACGGCGAATCCCGCCGCTGGCAAGGACAAGAACGATCACCTATTGCTGGTGACTCTGGGCTGGAGCTTCTAGGCTCCTGCCGATTGCAAGACTTCGAGAGCCTGCCCCCAACAAGGGGCGGGCTCTTTTGTTTCAATCTTCCGGCAGCAGCTCTGGGGGCATCTGAAAGACGACCTCTTCGGTTTCTCCGTCGAGCTCGATCAAGTCGTCCACGCCCAGCTCGGCCAGTCTCGCCAGCACAAGGTCCACCAGGGCCTTTGGTGCAGACGCGCCTGCGGTCACGCCGATGTTCTCGCAGTTTTCAAACCACTGTTCCCGTAGTTGGTCGGGGTGGTCCACAAGGACCGACAGCACGCCGCTGCGTTCGCCTAACTCACGCAGGCGATTGGAGTTGGATGAGTTCGCCGAACCCACCACCAGCAGCATGTCGACTTGGCCCACCAGCTGCTTGACCGCGTCTTGGCGATTCTGCGTTGCGTAGCAGATGTCCTTGACGTCGGGCCCCTTGATCAGCGGGTACTTGGCTATCAAGGCAGCGATCACTTCTCGGGTGTCATCCACCGAGAGGGTGGTCTGAGTTACATAGGCCAAGCGTTCGGGGTTTTGGACCTGGAGGGTGGCTACCTCTTGGGGGGTGGAGAGCACATGAACGGTGCCGGGGATGCGCCCCTGGGTGCCTTCCACTTCAGGATGGCCCTCGTGCCCGATCAAGATCACCTCGCGCTCGTCGGCCGCATAGCTCTGGGCCTGGGTGTGGACCTTGGTTACCAGGGGGCAGGTAGCATCGATGATCCGCAGGCCACGCGCTTTGCCAGCTGCGACCACCTTGTCGGAGACCCCATGGGCGCTGAAAATAGTGACCGCGCCACTGGGGACTTCGTCCAGGTCCTTGACGAAGATCGTTCCGCGTTCGCGCAGATCTTCTAGCACGTGTTTGTTGTGCACGATCTCATGCAGCACGAAGACCGGGGCACCGTAACGCTCAAGAGCGCGTTCGACGATTTCAATGGCGCGGTCCACGCCCGCGCAGAATCCGCGCGGGTTTGCCAGCCGTGCCTTCATGAGTGCGGCGCCTCGCGGGCAAAGTTGCGATTCCAGCCGGGGATTTCCACCACAACAGAAGTGGTTCCGTCGGGAATCGCTTGGCAGGCGAGACGTGAGCACAATTCGAGGCCCGGGGCCTGATCGAGCATGTCCTCTTCCAGTTCACTCGCCTCTGCGCAGGAGTCTGCGCCCTCGCGCATGAATATGTGGCAGGTTGAACAGGCCGTCACACCGCCGCAGGCGTGTTCGATATCAATGTCATTCCCCATGGCGATGTCGAGAATCGAACCGGGCTGACCGTGATCGCCGAAGGGCAGGACAGAGGGGTCGACCTCAATCGTGACATCTTGGGGTAGAAAGGTCAGCGTGTACGGCTTGAGGGGAAGGGCCGTCTGTTCGTCGCGATCGCTGGGGTTAACCATGGGGGTACTTTTCAAAGACCTGCTCCGAAACCGGAGCCATTGGACTCTTGCTTCGGGTTGTCGCGTTTCGCGTCACGGGACTTAGTGCCTTCGCCTCCGGACTTACCCCGGGGGCTGTCCTCGCGTTTAGCACGGGGTGCATCATCGGCAGCTCTCGAGCTGGAGGAGGCTTGTTCACGGGGTTTCCTTTCGCGCTTCTCGCGACGGGGCGCCTCAGAGTCGCGCTGTTCGCGACGGGGCTTCCGTTCCCGCGGTCCATCGTCACGTTCCGGCCGGCGGCGAG